>NZ_LOFG01000019.1:0-235812 GCF_001469205.1 Pseudoalteromonas sp. H103
TCGACCAAGGTGAACAGGTTGAGAGCCTCTATGTTCTTCAATATAGGCGACTTCATTGAATTCTTTATGTGTATCAAGTCCGATAAAAAGTATGCTATGTTTGTTCATGTTAGCCTCTGCTGTTTAGTTAATTGACAAACTAATTATGGCTCTGGCTTTGAATTAAGCTAACCCACGAAAAGCGGAGGCTAACACCGTGTGGGAGTCATTATGTCTATGTGCAACGGAGAAATTGATGTTTAAGGATGATCTTCCAGACCTGTTTGAAGAGGTAAAATCTTCGTTGATAGCTGAAGGTGAAAAAGAACTTGCTGATCAGCTAAAAGGTTTGAAAATTAAATCATGTGAGTCCTTCGCTCCTGACGATTCAGCATTCACAATATGTTTTACAACCTCAGAAAATGAAAAACTGGAAGATACTTTTCCCACAGGTGATAAGGCATATACAGTTATGCTTGTTTATTCTGAAAAGTCAGTTGTCATCGGTTTAGACATTATCGGTTGTGAAAATACTGAGTTACAAAAGCAACTGTTAGCATGTTGCACATAACAAAAACATCATGGTGGGAATTTTACTCGCTGGACTTCGGCCAACAACGCTCATAAAATCCCCATATGTTAAGAGTTTAGCTCTCAAAGGAATGTGAAGTGTTTAAAATTTTTTTACTCGTTTTCGTTCTGGCAGCGATAGCTTATTTCATCTATTCAAAGTCACCCGAGGCTCGGGAATGGCTCATTTCAAATAACAACAAGCACGCTCTTGCAGGTAATAGATTTTCTAGTACTCAGGACGCTATTAGTTTTGTAGAAAACCTGTATAGCATTGGGGCAGTTAAAGTGACTATTCCCAAGAGTGCAATCTATGACAGTAACAACCGAATCCAACAAGAAGGTGGACCTTACGCAGACGCTTTGGAGATATCTTTACCTAGTACTCAGAGCGAAAGGGAGGCAATATTCAATATCGCAAATCAAGAAGCTTCTAACCAAGGCATGGCCTTTAATCCAGAAAGTGATGTTATAAACAATAAGTTGCTACTATGGTGGGATTAATCAGCAAGCGAGCTAACAAAAAAATTAAGTCACTCACTTCGTTCGCTGGGACGCCTATATGCGGGGCGACTTCGCCATTATGCCCTACATGCCTGCACCCCTTATTTAAAAGTTATGCCCAAGGAAGATTATGAAGACTTATCCAGAAGTACTTGTCCTCGAACAAGTTGGAAACTATCGCGCGCTCGCCAAGTCCGGAGGTGGGTATGTTTGGGATGAAGTTCTAGAATATAGGGTATGGTGTCATCCTCAAGATGGCGCGCCAGACCTCGAAGAAGAGCTAATTAGGATGACACCCACCCTAATCTTTAGAAAAAAAACCAACAGAATCAGTATGAATAGTGCATTATTATAAATAATGAATCACGCAAAAAGCTGAGCTATGTAGACAAAATGAAAGAAGAAATAGACAGCTCAATCGGACGACAATAGCTGTTTATTAAAGAATGGCAAACGACTCGGCTGCATCAAACCGGCTTTCTTTTAAATAAAAAGCGGAACATTACATTGAATAAAAAAATTAATAAATTGACCTACAGAGTCAAGCGAAAATGAATGCCTTTACTTTATTGTGTAGCAACTGTATTGCCTTGTTCATAAAATAGAAAAGTTGCAAGACACGATGCATTAAGAAGGGTAAGCCCTTTTACCCTAAATTAAAGCTACTCAACCAGCCACAACCCCTTCCAGAACGCCAATTAAAACAATATCAAACACTTTTTTATATTACGCGTAAAATTACAGTAATCAATTGAACGAAAATAGGAACTCCGCTATGGTTTGTTTATCAGTAAAAATAAATAAAAAACGAGTTAATCTACAGACTCGTTATGTTGCTCAAGAACAATTTGGGCTATTTTACTCAAAATAAGGATTTTTTATGAGTTTATTTAAAATAGTTAGTTTATTGATCAAGTTTAGTTGTTTGCTCTTGCTTTTAAGTGCCCCAAAATATCTTCTCGCTGAAGATAAAGCCTACCCTCAATTTAGCGGTTATTCACCTAAATCTAAGTTAACAATAAACTTTGAACCTGTGAACATATTATTAGAATCGAATGTTCTTGATATGGGGCCATCTAGAAGAATAAATGCTGACCTTGAGGTACCTCCAATAGGTACTAAGCTAAGAAATGTTTTCCCCAGAGCTACCCATAATGAAAGTAACAGATTCACATATGAGTTGATAAAATCTCCTAAACAAAAAAGTTTAGTCAATGATGTTAAAAAATATTTAGAATCATTACCCGAGAAAAACAACCTTAATTTATATTCAAAACAAGAGCAATTGGCCTATTGGCTTAATCTTTATAATATTACTTTAATTAACGAAATTGTTAAGCGGTATCCAATAGTTAGTTTAGAAAAAATATTAACTGGTCCTGACTCACTATTGGATAAAAAGCTAGTAAATATTGGTAGTCTTCAGTTGAGTCTCAGTGACATACAGTATGGGATTTTAGATAAAAACTATAGAAAAGAACCTTTAATAATTTATGGATTATATCAAGGGTATATCGGCAGCCCAAATATCAATAAAAAAGCTTTTTCAGGTAAAAATGTATATAAGTTATTAAAAAATAATGCAACAGATTTTGTCAATTCGAATAGAGGTACAAACATTGATTCTCTAAATAGTTTAGAGGTCTCTAGTTATTATGCGAGGAATGCTGATTATTTTCCTAATTTTAGCAATGACCTCAAACTTCATCTGTTGCAATTTGCTGATGAAACAACCCAAGAAATAATAAATAAGTCGGATAAAATTGAACCCATTATAAATAATTGGGCAATTACTGATCTATTTGGAAGTAAAAGAGTCTTTGGTGGGGCCATGTCTACTAACTCAGCAGCATCAATAGGAATTTCAAGAAATTATGCATTGACCGAAAAAGTCACTAAAGACGCGAACACAGGTGGAAAGTTCAGACTTTCACCTAGAGAAATAACCAGGTTAAAGGAGTTAATGAAAGTAAGAGCTAAGAATTACGGTGAGACATCCGTAACGATAACAGACCTAGAATTACAAGGTGAAAACTAAAATTTACAATGTATGAACAGTAGCTCAGTATGATGAGAAAAAAAACAAAACAAACAAGGCACCCACCTTAAATTTTGTACTTTACTCAATTAGAGGCTAGCTTTTTTTAGTGTGAAAAATAAGCAGAGTTTCTTATGGCTATTGCAAGAAACGTCACATAAGTTTGGTTGATACAAAATATTATCACTGTATTTCACGTTGTGTGCGACTTGCATTTTATATGACGAAGATCAGTTTTACTGATCAATCTTACGAGCATTGCAGAGGGGGGTTGAAGATAAGTTACTTGAATTAGCTAAGGTATTTTGTATTGACGTGTGTGCTTATGCCGTAATGAGAAATCACACCCATTTAGTGCTGTATGTAGATGATAAAAAAGCTAATAGGCTTAATGATAAAGCGATTGTTATTCGCTGGTATAAACTCTGTAAAGGCAGATTATTAGCGCAAAAATACATACAAGGCGAAAAGCTAAATAAAGTTGAGCTCATCTTTTTCAATCAAACGATAAAACAATACCGAGAACGTTTAGCAAGTATCAGCTGGTTTATACGTGAATTATCCGAAATCAGAAATGAAGACATTGCTCGCAGAGCAAATAAAGAAGATAAGTGCACTGGGCGATTTTATTCGCATCCATCCATGGCGCTCACCTTTCGGGCCGCCTAAGGCGTTCAAAGTTGTTTCATACAATTTTGTTGGAGGGGCATTTCCTTAAAATAAAAAGTAATCGTAAGCATTACTAGATGAAGCTGCAATTGCAGCGTGTATGGCCTATGTAGATTTAAACCCCATCAGAGCTAAAATGGTTAACACGCCAGAAGAGTCAGACCATACCAGTGTATAAAATCGCATAACATGCACGACAGTTGGTAAACAATCTAAGCAGTTATACCAATCCGCAATAATACTTAATCATTTTGTGGGGCTAAACGTGTCGCTACCTGCGTTAAAAAACTCTCATTTAGAACAACTAAATAGCGAATTTCTTGCCTTGCTTTCAACACGTTTTTCCAGCCTCAAAATAGATCACTTAATTAAACGAATTGGTATTACTCAGTTTTGCAGGTATACCACGTCAAGTTATGCCTAAAGGGCTCCCATTTGAGCTTAAATCGTACCTTGAACTCGTTGAGCTAACAGGACGAATAATGCGAGAGGATAAACGTGGGCATATTGATAACATGTCCCTACTTTTGCTAGAAAGGCTTAATATATCCCCAGAAAACTGGTTAAAACTCACCACACAATTTACACGCGTATTTCATGGTGCAGTAGGCAGACCCACTTCAAAATAAGTTACTGTGAAAATTTAAAGCGCAAACGACGTTCAAATATTAGCAACTGCGAAAAACTACTCGCATAAATTAAAAACCATTCAGTAAATATTAAAACTGCAATCTTGCAGTTATTTTCATGCGTGTAATTCAGGTTTAAGATTACTAATGACTTATTTATTAGATGAAATGAAAGTGACCCAAGAATAAAAAATAAATTCTGAACCTGATTGGCAAATTTACGGCACTTTTTGTTTGTTACGGTTTAGTTCTGTTTTTTAGATAAATAGCTTAATATAAATATTAAACAATGTGTTATGCGATTAATTTTTTATTAGTTGATGTAAGTACAGCGTGAGCACTCTAGTAATTTGCATCTATTTTAAATCTAATAAGAAAACAAGCAATGTATATGAATCCAGTATGTAAAAAAGCAATCTTTAAATTTGAAATATCAGAAACAGGACACTAAATTGTTAATGCTAAAATTAATGGCAAGCCTTTACGCTTAATTTTAGATACAGCCGCAGGATCGTCTGTTTTAGATAAAGCCTCCCTTAATGACTCAACATTATAGAAACACTAAGTGATGAAAATGCAGCGAGTTTGGGTTCATCTGAGCATGCAATGGGAAATATTGGGGTTTCAGAAATTGAATTAGCTAGCGTTCCTTATAAAAAGCCGAGCTTTTTATCGTTAAATCTTGACTACCTGCAAGTAGCCGCTGGAGAGAAGGGGGCATGGTTTATTTGGCTCCCCTTTTTTTAGTGAGTGCAATGCAGTTATAAATTTTGAGAGACATACTTGAGCTTTTAATGACAAAATAGGTTTGCTTTTCGTACCATCCATTGCTATTCATTTTTTCCTGAATGTTTAAACAATAATTTTCTTAATTTTGAACTGCTATGAAAGTTTTCTAATTCGGAAGATATACCAAAGATATCAAAGTGACTTTTCTATTAAAATTAAAAACAATTAATAAAACTATGCATTGTAACAATTGGTTTATCTAGCGTTCATATTGAGAGAGGTATAGTTAAATTAAGACAAGGAATAAAGTTAATTCTTTCACCGCTGCTGTTTAATCTCATAAAAAATTTATAGATAACTTTTTTATAAAAGTATGAATTTATTTTGAAGTCAATATTGCAAATATACTATTAATGTAGATGGGTTGAAATTAACGTCTGTGACAAGAATGTTAAGCACTTAGTGAGTGGAATTGAGCTCGAAGCATATTTTTCTGAATGTTCATTTTAGAATCTACACATAAAATAAATTCAAATTTACATTGATATTTTTCTCAAGGAGATGAGAGTGGCCACTATAAAAAAAAAGAGAATAGTAGGTTTTGATATTGCTAGAGGAATCGCTATTTTGTTAGCTATGCTTTCCCACACTTTTACTGCTCTCAATTATAGTCCAGCAATGGAAGTTAATTTATTAGTACGTAGTTCAACTCCTACTTTTATTGTTGTATTTGGTTTCTTTTTGTACTTGTTATATTATCCGAAAATAGTAAAGAACGATTTTTATTATGTAAAAACTAAATTGTGGGGAAGGTCCTTACAATGTTATCTACTTTATTTTTTTACTTGTAGTATTTGGGCTTATGTAAACGATTTTAGTTTTATATATTTTATCAGGTTGACCTTATTTTTGAGCTCTACACCTTTTACTGATATTTTACGTTTTTATGCTATATTATTTTTTATATCACCTTACTTACTCATGCTGCTAAATTCACAATATCGTCTTTTTCTAATCCCAATAATAATGATTCCTCACATATTAATTTATTTTATTCCTTTACCGTCTTTAGACTTTATACCGTATGGAGTGTATATTTCAACACTATTGTATGGAGGTGGCAATGTAATAGCTGGCCCATCAATTTTACATTCATTAATTTTTGTTTTTTTAGGTGTCTATATAGCGAAAACGTTTCATGGAAATAGTTTGTTCAACAATAAATATATACTTTTAATAATGATATTATCATTAATTACGATTTTAATTCTTCCCGCTTCATTTAAAGATTTCTCAAGTATGAAATTTCGAAACTCAAACGCCTTTGAATATTTTGTTTTTTCAGCTTTTATGTCTTTAATAGTAATTGAATTATCTTTATTTTTTGCTAAAAATTTAAAAGGTTTATTTTTTGAACCGATACTTGTAGTTAGTCGTTCTTCCTTGGTTTTGTTTTGTTACGGAAATAGTGTGTTGTACGTTCTTTACAAACAGTACGATATTTCTAACGCTTTAATTATACTAGTTTTTTCTATTTTTTATATGATTTGTAGGTTTGAATTTTTATTACCGAAATTTGATGTAAATAAGTTTCTATTGAAACCTCGTGGTAATATTTGATATACGTAAAAATTGACATTGCTGTTTATTCCAACGATTCTGCCAACCCGACTGATTTACTCAATTGTAACGATTTAGCAGCATGTGTGTGATGATAAAAAGAGGGCTAAAAAGATTTTAGCTATTTTAAATCTAAATAGAAAACAAGGAATGTATATGAATCCAGTATGTAAAAAAGCAATCATTAAATTTGAAATGTCAGAAACAGGGCACCAAATTGTTAATGCTAAAATTAATGGCAAGCCTTTGCGCTTAATTTTAGATACAGCCGCAGGCTCGTCTGTTTTAGATAAGGCCTGCCTTAATGATTTAAACATTATAGAAACACTCAGTGATGAAAATGCAGCGGGTTTAGGTACATCTGAGCATGTAATGGGAAATATTGTGGTTTCAGAAATTGAATTAGCTGGCATTGTATATAAAAACCCGAGCTTTGTATCGTTAAATCTTGACCATGTTCAAGTTGCAGGTGGAGAAGAGGGGGTACATGGTTTACTTGGCTCGCCTTTTTTTAGTCAGCACAAATGCGTTATAGATTTTGAGAATCATACGCTTGAGCTTTTAAAGAGCTAGTTATAATTAATTGAATTTTAAATATGTACACAATTATTCTTTAACTTAGTTGAAGGTTGTATAACTTTTAAATTAAAGTGCTTAGACAGAAATAAAGTTAACATCCTATTGTTTGTGTGTTTTTTGAACTTTTTATATTCTTAAATATCAATTGTTTAAGCTTGCATGGTTGGTTTGGTAAAATTTTCTATATTTACAAGCATAATTTATACGTGTAGAATTTTTAATGCTTTATTACTATTTTTACTAAATAACAAAGGATATGTTTATGCACTTGTATAAGGAACAATTTTTAGAAAAGCATGATTACCCAAGAGTTTCTAAGCCGTCTAAGGTTTTGATTATCGCTTCTACAGAGCGTTGTGGAAGTCATATGCTTGGCCATGCGTTACATAATACTAATTCCTTCGGTTTTCCTCTGGAATATGCAAACCCTGCAAACCTAAATAAATGGAAAGAAAAATTAAAGATAGATGATTTTTTTGAAGTCATTGATGAACTTCAGCAAAGAAGAACATCACCAAATGGGGTTTTTGGAATTAAACTCCACTATCAACATATTGAACAGTTTGGTGGGTTTGAGAATTTAGTTAAATATTTTCCAGATGCATATTATGTTTTATTAACGAGGGAAAACGTATTAAACCAAGCTGTCTCTTTATCAATTGCCAGTCAAACTGGGGTGTGGATTTCTGGGCAGCAACCTATGACAGAAAACCCTGAATATGATTATTCAAGCATTGATGAAAGTCTTAAAAATATAATAAAAAACAACTCTTCTTGGCGATATGCTTTAGCAGCTAGTGACTGTAAATATATAGAAATGAACTTTGATAATGTTAAGGACAACTTAAATAATACTATTTCTGAAATTGCTGACTTTATGGGGATCAGCGTTAACAACGAAGATATTCCTAAAGAGCAAGTTACAAGTAAACAAAGTAATAAGTTAAATGAAGAGTGGGCAGATCGTTTTTGCTCTGAATTTAATTTATCAAGCCAGTTAATTCCCGAGCAAAAACCTAAATTAATTAAAAAGATTAAGAAAAAGATTAAGAAAACATTTTCATAACCCTGTAATTTGATTAATTAGTTAAGCTATTCATAATTTTTAAAGTAACCATTTGTAGTGGTCAACTGATTTTATCCATTGTGTTTATTACTTGCTTTAAACACAATGGAGCAATTTTTGATTTAAATATTACTATTTTGTTTTACTAGCTCTTTTCTTACTATTTCAGCACCTTTACTTAGTGCATTGAGCTTACCATTTGCAACTTCATGAGAAAGCGGAGCCATGCCGCAGTTTGTGCATGGATAGAGTTTATCAGCGTCTACAAACTGTAGGGCTTTGCGTAAAGTGGCGGCTACCTCTTCAGGTGTTTCTATTTCATTGCTGGCAACATCAATAGCGCCTACCATTACTTTTTTACCGCGAATGAGTTCTAGTAAATCCATAGGCACGTGCGAGTTGTGGCACTCTAGTGAGATAATATCAATATTTGATTGCTGTAATTTAGGAAAGGCTTCTTCGTACTGGCGCCATTCACTGCCTAGTGTCTTTTTCCAATCGGTGTTGGCTTTAATGCCGTAGCCGTAACAAATATGCACGGCGGTTTCGCACTGTAACCCTTCAATTGCGCGCTCTAAACAGGCAATGCCCCAATCGTTTACTTCATCAAAAAATACATTAAAAGCGGGCTCATCAAATTGGATAATATCAACGCCTGCGGCTTCTAGCTCTTTTGCTTCTTGATTAAGGATTATGGCAAATTCCCAGGCTAGTTTTTCGCGGCTTTTGTAATGGTCGTCATACAGTGTGTCTATCATGGTCATTGGGCCAGGTAACGCCCATTTAATAGGTTGGTTAGTTTGCGAACGTAAAAACTTAGCGTCTTGTACAAACACTGGTTTTTGGCGGCTAACAGGGCCCACTACGCTTGGTACACTGGCATCGTAACGGTCACGTATTTTTACCGTTTTACGTTTTTCAAAATCAACACCGTTGAGGTGCTCTATAAATGTAGTTACAAAATGCTGACGTGTTTGCTCACCATCACTTACTATATCAATGCCTGCTTTCTGCTGGTCGAATAATGATAAGCGTAGGGCGTCGTGTTTGCCCTGGGTTAATTCATCTGCTTGCAACTTCCAAGGTGACCAAAGGGTTTCTGGCTCTGCAAGCCATAATGGCTTTGGTAAACTGCCTGCTGTAGATGTAGGTAATAAAGTTTTCATAATAAGTGATACCGTATAATTTAATTAAATTTAGATGTTTACCGTTGTAAATTGCTCAAGTGCCGATTGGTATGGTTTTATAAAGTGCTCTTCGGCAAACTTACCTTGCTCTGCAGCTAATTTACTGCGCTCATCTCTATCGTAAATAATCTGTGTGAGTGAATGGTCAGCATTTTTTAAATTAGGTTTGTAAGCTTTACCAGCATTAGCATTTGCGTTGTAAATTTCTGGGCGATAAATTTTTTGAAACGTTTCCATGGTGCTAATTGTGCTTATTAGCTCAAGGTTGGTGTAATCATTAAGTAAATCCCCAAAGAAAAACAATGCAAAAGGCGCAGCGCTATTTGCAGGCATAAAGTAACGAACCTGTAAGCCCATTTTTTTAAAGTATTGCTCTGTGAGTGAAGATTCGTTTGGTTGGTACTCAATACCTAAAATAGGGTGCTCGTTTGCTGTGCGGTGGTAAGTTTTGTTATCAGACACGCTTAGGCATATTACCGGTGGCTTTTTAAAGTTTTGCTTGTATGTAGTTGAGCTCACGAACGACTGAAACAACTTACCATGCAGCTCACCAAAGTTTTCAGGAATACTAAACTGTGGCTTATCCTTATTATATTGCTGTAGTAGCACGCTAAAGTCGTAGTCACGCACGTAAGACGAAAAGTTATTCCCAACAATGCCTTCTATGCATTTGTTTGTTTTGTTATCTACTATGTTGGTTTTAAGTATTTCTATTGATGGAAAGCTTTGGCTGTTTTCATCTAAGCCAATATCTACAGAAATAATTTCAAGTTCGATTGAATAACGATCCGCCGTTGGGTTATCCCAATTAGCAAGTGTATTAAAGCGGTTGTTGATCATGTTAAGTGCTTTGCGCAAATTAGATTGACGGTGCTCGCCACGAGCTAAGTTTGCAAAGTTAGTTGTAATACGAGTATTTGTTGATGGCGTATAGTGCTCATCAAGGCGCTGACTTTTAATATTAAAGGTTAAGTTTTTACTCATGGTGTTGGGTGTCCAATTTTTATTTAAAGGCAAAGCCAAGGTTTAAATGCGGCTGCTTAGCTATAAAAGCAGGTATTAGCTGAGCACTGTTTGATGAGTAATTTATACGTAAATTATGCTTTAAATAAAAACGGTTTAATTTCACATAAAACATGAGTTTGATTCATTTATAAAATATGGCTAAGAATTCGCACTTAAGATAGGTTGAAATCAGACGTATACGTAAGCGGTTAAGAGTAGTATTTATAGCGGTTTAGATGTCTAGATGGTTTTGTTGCGTTAAATTCATGTTGTGTATGAGTAATATTCAGGGCTCTACTTTATTGATAACGTAATGTGTAAAAAGTCAGGTTATCTATCTGTTGTTCATCTACACTTAGTTACACTCGTTTACTAACTTCCTAATAATAAAGTACATTGTGTACGCATAAGTAAATAGATGAATAAATTAAAAAACCTTATCACCCAGTTTATAGCTGCGATGCAAAAGCGCCCTGGGTTATTAGCTGTGATGGCGTTTTGCTCTGGTGTAGCAAGCTATGTCATGGTTGACAGGAAAGAGTCGTTTTCGCAGGTTATTGCTATTGTGTTATTAATAAGCTGGCTTTGGCTAATTATAGATAATTGGCTTCGCGAAAAAGTAGAAGAGAGGTTTGGTGTAGCGGTATCGCCAAATTTAATGCGTTTTGCACTGCAAATGGTGCAACAAGAGAGCTTATTTTTTGCGTTACCCTTTTTTTTAGCGGTTACGCAATGGGATCATCCACAAGCAATTTTTACATCCCTTATTGTTTTGTGTGCCGTAGTGTCGGTTATCGACCCGCTTTATTACAAAAAATTAGCTAGAAACCGGACACTATTTAGCGTGTTTCATAACTTTGCGTTATTTGTTGTATTGCTTGTAACACTGCCCATTTTATTGAACCTGACGACTAGCCAAAGTTTGGTAATTGCTCTAATTACGGCTGTTATTGTTACATTGCCGAGTTTAAACAATTTAATGCCTAATGCACGCTGGTGGCGTTTTCCTATTTTAGTTTTAATTTTATGTGCTTTTAGTGCCAGCGTTTGGCAGTTACGCAGCTTTGTGCCACCGGCAGCCCTTAGATTAACCGATATTACCTTAGCGCACGAAGTCGACTTACAACATAAAAAGCCTGTAGGTAGTATTAAAACGCTTGATTTACACACCTTACACCGTGAAGGTTTATACAGCTGGACTGCGGTTAAAGCACCACGGGGTTTAAACGAAAAAATATTTCATGTGTGGATACACAATAAAAAAGAGGTCGATAGAATTACCCTAAATATTAATGGCGGGCGTGAGCAAGGTTATAGAGCGTGGACACACAAAGTAAACTTCCCAAGTGATGCAACGGGTAAGTGGCAAGTAAAGGTAGTAACTGAATCAGGGCAGTTAATAGGTTTAACCAAATTTATTGTTACATCTTAATTATGGTAATAGATTTGTAAATGAATAAATATTTGATAGGCTATTTTTACAGTGTTTAATGGATGAACGTTATGAGTTTGGCATTTAATTTGTTTATTTGGTTAGTGATAGAGACAGTTTTAGGTTTTTTAATTTACTCAACAGGTTGCGCTATTTTGAAAATAGTTACCTTTGGTAAGTTTAAAAGCGAAATTACCGATTATGTATCGTTTAAGGCGAATAAAGCCAAAGATGTTTACTTAATTTGCTTACTCGGGTTTAGCTTTTATGTGCTGTTAATTGGTTTTATTGCTTACATTAGCCACTAACTTATACAAAACACATGAAACAAAATAGATTTTTGATTGCAGCAAGTGCTTTGAGCTTTATAGCTTCGCTTTTACATGTAGCGTGTATTTTTGGCGGGCCTGACTGGTATCGCTTTTTTGGTGCTGGTGAACAAATGGCTCAACTGGCAGAGCAAGGAAGTACGTATCCTACTTATGTGACTTTAGCTATTGCAGTTATTATTACTCTTTGGGGCTTATATGCGCTCTCTGGTGCAGGCGTCATTTTAAAACTGCCACTTTTAAAATCAGCTTTGGTATTAATCACCGCAATTTATTTAGTGCGCGGTATTGCAGGTTTAATCATTCCTTTTTTAACTACAAGCCAAATAATTCACCACAACTCTATTAAATTTTGGATTATAAGCTCGATAATTTGCTGCATTTATGGGTTATTTTATTTATTTGGTACCCTTAAATTATGGTGAACGCAAATGTATCAACGCTAATTTCCCCTAACTCTTATACTCAAATTATTAACCACAAATAGCTTATTTTTATTGCTCATTTTTATAATGGGCAATACTATGTGCGACTATTTTTTACGCGCATATTTTTCGCTTTAGGTGTTATATAAATGAATAAAACGCTATTGAGTATTTTGTTTACAGCTATGCTTTGTGCATCTTTTTTAGTTAAAGCGCAGACTCAAGACGTACCTGCACTTGAGCCTGAATTAGGTGTTGGCGGAAATATTATGCTCGATGAGGCTAGTACAGCGTATATTGATGACGGTGTTGATTTTCATGTGCATCCACTTTGGGAAAGCAGATATATCAGTGAGGGCCGCGACAATTTAGCGGGAAAAGGTATTGCCTCAATCGCATCTGAATTTAATTATAATGCAATAGCTATTATTCCGTGGCTTGCAACGGGTATTGATAGCGATTATACCGAGTTTAACTTAAATGCTATTTACGCAACTCAGTTATTTAATACCGTTGATATGTTTATTGGTTACAACCATTTAAGATCACGTGAAAATGCCTCTAATGCTCATGACAATGAGGTTAGCTTAGATTTATCGTACTTTTACGATAATAAATTTCAGCTTACTAGCAGCGCATATTATTCGTTTGATTCTCAAGGTACATTTATAGAGCTTGCAATTAGTAAAGGCTATGAGGTAAGTGAAGCTGTTAGCATTGATTTTCAAACGGGGGTTGGGTTTAACGCAGGCTATGTAAGTGACGGCCACAACGGAATTAACAACCTTAAGCTTAAAGCTAATGTGTCGTATAAAGTTATTAAGCAGCTTGAAGTATACGCATATAGTAGCTATACCATGGCATTGAATAAAAACGCTGAGCGCTTTGTAGGTGATCAAACATTAAAAAATGTGTTGTTCAGTGGTATTGGTCTTAGCTATCAATATCGTTAAAAGTTAGCAGCACAATAAAACGATTGTGCTGCTTATATAAGCTTCCTTTAAAATTAAGCCCTAGATTTACATTGTTTTATTAAGGTTGGGTTTTTGAGTCACTCTTTTCTTTATCGTGAGTGTGGCTTTTTATAGGGGTGGAAACTCCCTTATCAATTTTTTGAATTGGCTGACTCCGTACACACATTAAATCATCAGCCATATATTGGCAGCTACCTATATATAAATCATTATGGCTGCCTTCATATTTACATGATTGAGATTTAACTTTATTTGCGCAAGCTTTAACTGCAACACCATTTAACGGCCCTGAATGCGCATTTAAAAATGTAGGTGCTGCAAGTAAACTCATACCAAACAAGCACAAACAACTACTTTTTATAAACATGACTACTTCCTTTAATGTTTGTCAGGATTATTACCTGGCGGCGGACCTTGATGATCTCCCGGTGGACCTCCAGCGGGTCTTACGGACTGGCCATGTAAACAACCAATAAACATGTTTTCGCTAGGGCTGGCTGCATGATAATGATAACCACGGGTAGAGTCTGTATTACCTCGGCATTCATCAAGTGACTCTTCTTTACCGCTTGCATCGCGCATTGCATAAATACCATAACCATCGATTGCGTAACCTATAAGAGGAGCGTGGCTATCTTCTGTTTCATCAGAATTAGTACAGCCCGTTGTAGAATGATAGTGATATCCTTGGTGTAAATTAATATGCCCACCACAATCATCAAATGCGGCAATTGTATAACTGCCTAAAATGGCATCAATTGGAGCAGGCCCAGATAGCTCGGTACCGTCTAATGCTATACCTACCGTTCTTAAGCGACCTGAACTTTTTGCAGGAATAGGTGTAACAGGAATTAAATACGTTAATGAAAAATTATCTTCTAAGTATGAAAGCTCACACTCAATACAATTTTGTTTATATTGCTCTTCAACATCAGGACGAGCTGCACCTGAGCAAGATTCTTTAGTTGCTGTGTATCTAATTTTATTTGTTTTAGTGTCGTAAAGTACCCACTTTTCATCGCCGTAATATTCATCTAGCTTTAGGATAAATTGGCCAGTTAAATCTACTAAATCGCCAGTTCCTTCTTTGCTAAACCAACTACCAGACACATCCGCACCATCGGTTGTAGTGCGCGGGCAAAATGGGCCAGGCTCTCTGCCTGCTGGTGCGCCTGATGTAATTAACTCATAACACTTAGTTTTAGTGCCTTGTGCTGTTTCGCAATCAACAATGTTAGGCTCAGATAAAAAAGCACCTTTTTTGAACATTGATAAATTTAGCGAATGTTGAGTGGCCGATTGGCTATTTGAGTCAATATTAGTAGGGGTAATTGGCTTGTCTGTTGCTTCATTACACCCTGTTAGTATTAGGGAGCAAGTAAGGAGGGCTGTAACCTTGCTGCCAAATTTTAATAAACTCATGCTTTATCCTTTTAAATATAAGTTTGTACTTTATATACAATGGCATACTAACGGCTAAATGTGTAAACACTATGGAAAAAGTATCCATAATAATAAAATACTTCTTGTTTTAGTTATGCGTTGTGATTTTTATGTTTTATATCAATCAATACTTTGTAATTTATAAAATTAGCGAATAAAAATGTTAGGGTAGTGTTGTTGTATAAAAATACAAATGGAGAGTTGAGATGAAATTTTTAGTTTTTTTAGGCACTGTAAGAGATAGCACGCCTCCTACGCCTGCTCGATTAGGTGAGCGAGTAGCTAAAGCCTGTATTGAATGTTTAAATGAGCAGTATTCAGAGCACGAGTTTGAACTAATAGATGCACTTGATTATCCGAATGAGCAAGTTTTTAAGCCTCACTTTGCTTATGCACAAGGTAAGGCGCCTTCTATGCTCAACACCTTAGCCGATAAGATTAAAGCTGCTGATGGCTATGTAATGGTTAGCCCTGAGTATAACCATAGTATGAGCCCAGCCCTAAGCGATTTACTTAATCACTTTGGTAGTTCACTCTTTTCGTACAAACCCAGTGCCATTGTTACTTATTCTGCTGGGCAATGGGGCGGATTAAGAGCTGCAATAAGTATGCGCACATTTTTATCTGAGCTTGGCTGCTTACCTGTATCTGCAATGATCCACGTACCAAAAGCACAGGAAGTTTTTAATGATGACGGCAGTGTACAAGCTGGGCAAGAACAATCTTCGTGGTTTAATTATTTTCATCGTACTTTTTCACAGATGGTTTGGTGGGCAAAAGCTGCAAAAGAGCATAGTCAAAATGTAGATCCTCATCAAATGATAAAAAGCTTTAAAACAGATCCTTCTCAGCGAAATGCGCCTTAACGAAAACTTTTAAAATATAATTAATTTAGCCCTTAACTGGGCTAAATTTGTTTCTTTTATAGAAACTTGAAATTTATAAATGCTGGAATTTACATCTACTTATAAAAATGGATGTTATATCTTGAAATACCTTACTCTTTTAAGTGTATTAACACTTAGTGCCTGCAGCTCTGTACAACACTTACCGGCGCTTGGCGAAGGACTACTGCCAATATGAATTTAATAGCTCTTTCGGAGCAGAGCTCGCCACAAGGTGTTAGCGGTACATTTAAGTTTTATATTAAAACTGCGGGCTCGCAGTACGGTGACGTTTTTTTAAATACCGAAGCTGACTATCGTGATCGACGCTCTATTACCATTGCAATTGATTCAAAAGTAGCTAATAAACTCAAAGAAAAATACGGACAACCAGCCGACACATTTTTTATTGATAAAACAATTGAAGTGACAGGTGAAGCAAAGCGGGTAACTATCGACTTTTTAAGTAAAGGAAGAAAAACCAATAAATATTATTATCAAACACATGTTGATGTTAATTCAATAAATCAACTTCGCATTGTTGAGTAACATCAGCCAGCTTGTCGAAGCATCGGATTAATTACTAAGCTACTTATTGGCTAGGGGTATGTTTTACAGCGGTACTGTTTTTATATACAGTACCCCTGTTAATCTCAATGAATACTAAAATAACAAGCTTAATGTTAGTCGCGCTGTTCTTGGCTCTATTGGGTGAAAATGATTACCTTCAACGCCTTGTGCAGTCTCACCGGGTAAACGCGATGCATAATAGTAGTCAATATCATGGTCGGTACTGTTAAATAAGTTAAGTAATTCAAAGTCTACTTTCCAATGGGTTTGCTTATAGCTTATTGAGCTATTAACAACCGTTAAGGGGTCTGAGCGTTTACTTCCATCGTCGGTTAATGTGCGCTTGCCAATATGACGAACTCTAATTGATGACTGCCATTGTTGTGTTATATGCCAATTTAAACCTGTATTTGCAACAACAGGTACAGCGCCTTCAATGTAATTATTATCACCATTTATATCTAAGCGAGAATGTGTAAACGAGGCTTCTAAATCGATACTAAATTTGTCGTTAATCCAGTAATAAGCACTCATTTCTAAGCCATAGCGTTTAGACGCATCACTTGGCTCTGTATTACCGGCATCACCTACAAACAAGAGCTCTGAGTCGAGTGTTAACCACCAAAGTGCAGCCGATAAATTAAACTTTTGCTCATCAGCAAATCGTAATCCAATTTCAGCGCCTTCACTTTTTACTAATAAATCTACTTGCTCTGCTTGCTCACCTGTAACAGGGTCAATATTAATTGTAGAGCCACGCGCATCATTAGAATGAAAAGATTGCCCCCAATTAGCATATGCGGCTAGTAAATCAGTAAAGCGGTAATTTAAACTTCCTTTAAAGCTGACTAAATCATCGTTTGCTTTACCTGAGTTTGCACCAGTATTACTAGTAACGTTAGTATCAAAGTAGTCGTACCTCACACCAGCAGTGGCCTCTAATTTTGGGGTAAGTAAAAATTTAGACTCCCAAAAGCTTGAGTAGCTAGTTTGCTTTAGTTCATCTTGCCTTACAGTGCTAAGTCGCTTTCTTGCTTGCGTGTTATAAAGCCCTACGTTATCTATGTCGTCGTGTCGAAGCTCAATCCCTGCGGTGTGTTGCATGTTTATATCTGATGTTTTAGTTTCAAACTCATAGCTTATATTAGTGCCATAGATATTGCGGCTATCTTGCTGATTAAACTGATCACCATTAATTGGATCATTTAAAAAATAACTAAAATTAGAATACAGGTTTAAATCGTAATTAATTACATAAGCGCTGGCTTTTATATGATCTCCTTGCCAGTTACTCGATAAGCTATAACGGCTAGAGCTACCGCCAAGCGTAGTATCAAGTGAACCAAACTGAGATATTAAATTTTGCGAGACCGCACGCTGTGGAATCTGATCTGCTGAATTCCATGTATTGTCGTATGCCATAGCAGTTATTGAGAGATCACCATTAAAAGCTTTACCAACATAGCGAAGTAGGGCATTTTTTTTATTTACGTCTTCGTTTATATCATCCCACGGGCCGTCATAGCCTTGCCATTCTGCTGCTGCAATAATTTTGCCTTTTGTTAAGTTAGTAGAGCCAAGTACAACAGCACGTTTATAGTTGTCCTCTCCAATACTGAGTTCTATTTGTTGATGCTTTTGGCTATCAGCCAATTTAAACTGTGCGCTACCTGCGGCTGAAAAATCGCCTTGGCTTGCGCTATATGAGCCTTTTTGATAGTTAATTGTTGAAATAGACTCAGGAATTATAAAATTTAGGTCGGTATAGCCTTGGCCGTGTCCGTGGCTTCGCATATTAATGGGCATGCCATCTATGCTGGTGGAAAAGTCGGTACCGTGATCTAAATTAAAGCCTCTAATAAAATACTGATTAGCCTTACCTGAGCCACTGTGTTGAGTAACCGCCATACCCGGTATTAGCTCTAACATTTCGGCGCTTCTTAACATAGGGCGCTGCTCTATTTCTCCTTGGCCAATAATGCCGCTAGATGCGCTGATTGACTCACCAATTAACCCATCTCGGTGGCCATATACAGTTAGTTTTTCTATGTTTGCGTGTACATAGCCGCTATATAAAGTGCCTATAGTTAAAATTGCTAATGTTTTCATGCTTAAAGTCCCTATTTAATATGCTTACTATTCAGTGCTGTTAAATTAAATACGGCTAAGTAATTTTTTTGGATGCAACATTTGTTGTTTAATTGTAATTATTTAAACACATTCTCTGTTTTGTAATTTAAAAACTACATTGCAAGCTATTGTAATATCGTTATATAAAACTAATAATCAGCGTGTTAAAAAATTCTACACAAATCACTCAATTAGAGAGTCTGTATTGAAAGCCAAAGAAATTCGCAATTTTTACATTAACGAAGAGCAATCTGTTTATTTGCTTTCGCACCGTGATGCTAAAAAGCATCGTCAGTGGCTTAACATTTGTATAAAACAATTAACGCTGCTTGGTTATAAAAATGTAGAAATGATAGGCTCCGGTGCCTTTGGCTTTGTGTTTGCGGGTGATGACGATAATGGCTTACCTTGGGTTTTTAAGTTCTCGCGTATTACGCTTGCCCAAAGTGTGCGCGATCGCCTTGAAGACGAAGCGTATATGCTCTCACAAATTAACAATCCGCTTGTGCCAACCTTTTACGCGTTTGAGCGCATTAAAAAGCAAGGCATATTAATGATGGCACGCGCTATAGGCGAAGATCTTGAAAAAGTATCTTTAAAAAAAGGGCGTTTTAGTGCATCGCAAATAATGGCACTTGCTCTAAGGCTTCGTAATGTTTTAGTTGATTTACGTAGTCATAAAAATGGCATTAGCCCACAACCTATTGTACATGGTGATATTAAGCCTTCGAACCTTGTGTGGGATGAAAAAACCGATGCGCTTTCACTTGTTGATTGGGGAAGCTCTGTGTATGCGCAAGTTGATAGTAACAGTGAGCCTATTGCCAGTAACTTTATGGATTTAATGTCGGGAGATTTAAGCACGACTAATGCGCGTATGGGGGATGTGTACTTCATTGGCGAAGCACAAATGTCGGGGGAGCAATCATCCCCACGTTTTGATGAGCAAGGTGTGGCAGCAACCTTGTATGCGCTAGCGTCGGCACAATCATGTCGTTTTGGCGCGCAAGCTATTCCTGCGAGTAGTTTAGGGCTACCTAAAGAGCTGGCTAAAGTGATTGATGGCATGCTTTCTAAAAACAAAGAAGAGCGTGACGGTGCGGGCGATTACTTTATGCGTAATATTACCACTATGGCCAAAGCGTATTTACCAGAAATAAAAACACAACAACCACGACCCGCTATACCATATTGGTTTGGCGGCGGCGATAAGCCTGACACGGTAGTTTATAGTTCACGTAAACAGTTTTTACGCCAAGCAGATCATAAACAACAGCTATTAGATGTAAACGATGCGCAGCTTGACCGTTACTATAAAGAATTTTTGTTTGATACCGGTGATACCGAAAAGGCCTTTTTAGCGTCTATTAGTCGTTTAGCTAAATACCCTGTCGTAGGGGGGTTAAGTTTTCATTGGAAGGATGAGTCTTTATTTGTTGAGTCATCACTTATTATGCACGAAGAAACACTCGCAAACGCATTTACAGATGCAATAAACAATACGGTAATGCTTGCACAAGGTATTACACAAAAAGGGCTTTTTAAATGTTGTTTATTTGATGCGCGTAAAACTATTCAATTAGAGCGAGACGGTACTGGAGCATTTAAATTTGATAGCTTACCAGAGCTTGATTACGAAATAGTAAGCATGAAAGCGAACGAAATAACACGCCCACATTCATACTTTGAAGATGGAAAAGACCCAGACGAGCAATTACAACTGCCTAAAAAAGTTATTAAATGTGTATTTGAACTTAATCAGATTCACCATACGGGGTGTATTATTTTTGAAGCGTTGCCCGATAGAATGAAGATTCATCATTACTACCGACTATTAGACTCTACTAAAGAGGTAGAGTTTAAGCGCTTACTTAATAAATTAATGCAATACGCAGTTAATATTACAGATGTAGGTGTTGCAGGGTTTATGAAACTACCTTATAAAAATACCCGCGAGTTTGAGCTATGCGCTAAACAAGTTGAGAATTTTTTCCCAAAAAATCCAAAGCTTTTGCAAAGCTGAATCTATAACAATACAGAGCATTATTAATTTTAAACCCAATATTTTAATTATTTACAACTCACCATTAAATATCCAGTTATAAGGTGAACTTTGAGAAATTGTAAATTGATGTACAGGTTTTTGGTTGTTTTTTGTAGTGATTAAGTAGCTGCTATCAGGCTTATTTTGACTAAATAATCTCATGTTTAATTTTAAGTTTTTTGTAATAATAGGCATAGTAAATATACCGCTTAGGGCTAGAGTGTTAATGCCTGCATTATTTACTTTTACTGCGTTAGGGGTGATTTTAAGGTCTTTAACAGTAAATTTATAAAGTTGATTACTTAAATATAAGTGCGTGTGTATTTTTCGTTTTATCCTTCTTTTATGTGTATTAAATTCATCAATAGAAATTATGCCATTTTGGTTATTATCCACGTTGTAAAACACTGATATAGGAAGGGTAGCGCTAATAAAAATAGTGTTATCTTCGATGTTAAGTACTGCGTTATATTTATTCTCATTCGCAATGCTTGTATCTATAGAGAGTAAGCAAAGCATAACAACGAATAGCATTGTCAGATATTTAGACTTTGAGCTTAGGTAAAGGGTCGTATTGTTCATTTTTTAAAAGTCATGAGTTTAGATAAGTCACTTTTAAATAATATTGTGCAAGTAATGTGTAAAAATAAGTCAACATTAAACAGATTAGTAATGTGTCGGATTTTACTATTGACTTAACTGTTATAAAATCAGCTTATTAGCACTCTACGGTAATTAATATAAGTTATGGCAAAGTCTAAACCTGAGGTTTCTATTCAAAGTTATGGGATTTATTCAACGTGGGATAGCAAAAGCAAAGCGTTACCGCAAATTGAGCAATTTACAACTAATGTTACTGCCAAACTTGATGTGGAGTTTGGCTTAATAGTTAATATTAAAAAAGCCAAAGGCGAAAAGCTCCATTTTTGTATTTATCATCCTGATATACCCAATGAAGAGGGCGAGGTAATGGCTCCGTTTGATGGAGTTGAATACGTTAAAGACAATGACTGGCATTTTTATTTAGGCGATACATTGTGGGAGCCTATTGAAAATAAACTCGGTGATTGGCGAATGACGCTTACATTAAATAATAAAGTTATTGCAGATAAAACGTTTAATATAGCCCTTGAACAACAAGGCTCTGAAAATGAATTTTGGAGAAAAAGAGGGTATTAATATAGAAGCTATCCGCTTTATACAATTTACTACTAAAGCAAAATTTACCCACAAAAAAAGCCAATATAGATTGGCTTTTTAGTTTAAATTTTTCACTAAAGCTTAGTTACCCCAAGGGTTGCTTGCATTAGAGCGTTGTTTACGAGCGCGGGCACGTTGTTTAGTCTCTTTTTTTTCCATGATACGTTTTGCATCACTAAAGCTTAATTCGCATGGTTCACCTGGTTTATGATCCTCAGGGATCACTCTATCGCGTGGTGGCAACTCGTACTGAACATCGTCCGGTTTAGGTAAGTTTTTAAGGCGGTAAAGATAAAAATTGTCTACCTTTTCTTGTGCCCATTGGGTTTTACGCAAAAATTTTACCGCAGATTTAATGTCTGGATTGTTTTTAAAACAATTAAGTTGCAAATAAGCGTGAAGAAGTTCCCACCCATATTGTTCAACCAGCTCTTCAACCACTTGTTCTAATTTTACGCCTTGCAGTGGGTTATTACTGAAAAGTTCTTGGTTGCTCATAGGTGTTGCCTCGTTATTAAAAATACAAAGCGTATTATAAATTTAATACCGAGGCTTTAACAGGATAATTAGCCTAACTTTGACAATTAACTACTACACGGCCACGAATTTTACCTTGCATAAGTAACTCAGCGTTATCAATTACTTGATCTAGCGTGATTTCACTAGAGATTTTATCAAGGTAATCAGCCTTAACTAATGTGGCTAATTTATTCCACGCTTCTACTCGGTCAGCTTTAGGGCGCATTACGCTATCAATACCTATTAACGATACGCCACGTAAAATAAAAGGTGCAACTGATGCGGGTAAATCCATGCCTTGGGCAAGTCCACATGCTGTAACAACGCCACCATATTTTAATGAGGCACAAATGTTGGCGAGTGTATGGCTTCCTACAGAGTCTATTGCTGCAGCAAAGCGCTCTTTTTGTAATGGTTTGCCTGGGCTTGAAAGCTCGTTTCTATCTATTACTTGCGAAGCCCCTAACTCTTTTAAATAATCGCTTTGATCTAATCTACCTGTTGCAGCCGTTACGTTAAATCCAAGTTGATTTAATAAATAAATAGCAAAGCTACCCACACCACCATTAGCACCGGTTACGAGCACTTCGCCTGAGCTTGGAGTAATTCCTTGTTTTTCAAGCGCGATAACACTGAGCATTGCAGTGTATCCTGCGGTGCCTATTTGCATAGCTTCCTTTGGTGAAATTGCAGCTGGAAGAGGAATTAACCAATCACTATTTAGTGCCGCTTTTTGAGCAAGGCCACCCCAATGCTTTTCGCCAACACCAAAGCCATTTAAAATAACATTATCGCCACTATTAAATTCATCGCTGGTGGACTCAGTAACACTCCCTACTAAGTCAATGCCAGGCACCATAGGGAAGCTTCGTACAACAGGGCCTTTACCAGTAATAGCTAATCCATCTTTATAGTTAAGCGTACTGTAAAGCACATCTATCGATACATTTTCGTTTGGTAAATCACTGTTTTCGATAGTTGTTAAAGTAGCGCTATAGTTATTTTCGTCTTTGTTAATAACAACGGCTTTAATTGGGTTGCTCATTGGATATCCTTTTAGACCGATCGTCTTTTAATGTGTGAAAAAAAAGCGCATTAAGTTAGTAATGCGCGTAAAAACATTTCTGTATACAAAGTAAGCGGGGTGCTTGTTTTGGTAAGTTTAGCGCGCATAACCGCGCCTTCCCAACCAATCCAAAAGTACTCGCTCATCAAAGAGCTGTTAACGTTATTAGCAATAGTGCCTTGTTGTTTTGCTTGGTTTAAACACAGCTCAAGGTGTTTTTGCCATGTAACATAGCTTTGCATTAACCGTATTTTAAAATCGTCACTTAGGTGGTTAAGTTCTTGATTTAAATTACCAACTAAACAACCACGTTTAAATTCGTATTTTTGCATTCCTTTAATGGCACTTTGCGTAAAATTAACAATGCGCTCTAAAGGGGGCGTGGCCTCATCTTTTAAATAATGATTTAGCTTAGCAATAAAGTAAGTGTCGTAGGCATCTACTAAAGCTATACCGTATGCTTCTTTACTTTTAAAGTAGTGATAAAAAGAGCCCTTAGGTACCGCTGCTTTTTTTAAAATTGTA
Source organism: Pseudoalteromonas sp. H103 (assembly GCF_001469205.1). Classification (NCBI taxonomy): domain Bacteria; kingdom Pseudomonadati; phylum Pseudomonadota; class Gammaproteobacteria; order Alteromonadales; family Pseudoalteromonadaceae; genus Pseudoalteromonas; species Pseudoalteromonas sp. H103. The sequence continues at coordinate 24,117 of NZ_LOFG01000019.1, forward strand.
TCTAAGCCAGTAGCGCTAAAGCCAAACTCAGTAAGTGTTTCAAGCCCTGTTCTTATTAAAAGCGCTTTTGTGTCCGCGTTTTCGCGTGGCACTTTAGGAGGGCGCCCACGCCTTACTGGACTTTTATCATTACTTTGCATAAATAAATAAACTGGTTGTTTTTTGTTAACTACAATATAGACCGATCGACTTTAAATAATCAAGTATAAATTTAAATTGTATAAAATTAATTCAATATAGAATTTTACTAGCTAGAAATAAAAATGTCATAGTTACAATTTTGTTTGGAACTAAGTGAAAATAGGTGAGTCGTAATTTATGTACTTAAGTACATTTTAGCGATTATTAAGTCGCATTTTATTTAGCATAAAACCGGTCAAATTAAATGTTGTATGACCACTTACTTTTTTAAATGTTAATTCATTTTTGCATCAGCAGCTTAGTTAAAGTCAAATAATTTAATTGCTTTTACGATTTGAATTTTACATTTTTATTAACTATTCATTAATTGTAGATTTCACTAATGCTACAAAAAATATACAAATAAAAAGGTGAGGATATTACCGATGAAGAGACAGAAAAGAGATCGTTTAGAAAGAGCTCATTCTCAAGGTTTTAAAGCAGGTTTAGCTGGTCGCTCTAAAGAGCTATGCCCTTATCAACAAATCGATCCTAAGTCAGAGTGGTTAGGAGGTTGGCGTGAAGCGATTGAAAACCGCAACATGTACAAAACCTAATTAGTTACAACCGAATTAAAGCAAAAAGGCCTCCAAATGGAGGCCTTTTTGTTTAGCAATTTAATAAATTAAAACGCACTAGTGTCTTGAAATAAGCCCACTTTTAAATCTTTTGCTTCGTAGATCACTCGGCCATCTACTTCAACAGTACCATCTGCTACGCCCATAAACAGTTTACGTTTAATTACACGTTTCATTTCAAGACGGTATGTTACTTTTTTATTGGTTGGTAATATTTGGCCTGTAAACTTAACTTCGCCCACACCAAGTGCACGACCAAGACCAGGGCCACCAGACCAACCTAAGTAAAAGCCAACTAGCTGCCACATTGCATCTAGGCCTAAACAACCAGGCATTACAGGGTCACCTTTAAAGTGACAATCGAAAAACCAAAGGCTCGGGTCAATATCAAGCTCAGCAATAATTTCCCCTTTACCATGGCTTCCGCCGTCAGCAGTAATAGAAGTAATGCGGTCCATCATTAACATGTTGTCACTTGGTAAACGACAGTTGCCTTCACCAAACATTTCACCTTGACCACAAAGGATCAACTCTTCTTTTGTATAGCTATTTTTAGGTTCCATAACACTTATCTTCGCTTAGAAATTGCCAAGTACTTTAGCGTACACTTGTACGCTAAACAACTCGGAGCAGTTAAAAAATCAAATAATTGCGTGTTTTATCACCAATCAATCAATGCGATTGGTTTTTGCACTATAAAACCGCGCAATTACAATCAGAAATCATTATAATTACCCCTGACTTATAACCAGTTTAAAGGAAGTTTATGATCCTTTTTGTTAACTCACTAACAGTGATTGATTTTTCTTACTTATGTAACAAACGCGGCGCCGTTGGCGAGAGCTGGATTGTTGATTTAACTTTGCACGGTAAGCTAAACGACGAGTCTATGGTATTAGACTTTGGCTTAGTTAAAAAGCAAATCAAAGGCATTATTGATGACTGTATTGATCACCGATTAGCCATTCCATCAGGCCTTACAGGTTCAGTTAATGAATTCGAAAATCACAAAACACTTGATTGTACGTTTGGTGATAACAAGCATTTAGCAATGAGTGCTCCTCATCAAGCTTATTGCATGATAGATGCAGAGCAAGTAAATGTTGAATCGGTAACAGAATTTTTAATTGCTACTATTTTACCTAAATTACCAGACAACATAGAAAAAATTGAGCTTGAACTCAAACCTGAGCATAGCCAAAGTTTTTATTATCATTACAGTCACGGGCTTAAAAAGCACGACGGTAATTGTCAGCGCATTATTCATGGCCATCGTTCACAAATAGGTATTAGCCTTGATGGTATTTCTATGCCTCGCCTGCAAAAAGAATGGTCTCAAAAGTGGGAAGATATTTACCTAGCCACGAGTGAAGATAAAATTGATGCTAAAGATTTAAAACACGTATCAGCTAAATCTGATGATGTGTGTTTTGCATATACATCTGCACAAGGCTATTTTGAAATGGCCATTAGTGAGTCGCGATGCGATATTTTACCTGTTGATACAACGGTTGAATGTATTGCTGAGCACGTAGCTGGCCAAGTAAAAGCTCAATACCCTGATAAAGACGTAAAAATAACGGCTTATGAAGGAGTCGGAAAAGGATCGATTAGTTATGCTTAAAACACTTTTGGCAACAGCACTAATTACCTCTGCAAGTTTTAACGCGATGGCGCTTGAACTAAAAGGGCACCTTACGCAAGGTGGCTTGGTTACCGGTAAGTTAGATAATGTTAAATCTGTAACTTTAGATGGCACTGAGTTAAAGCTTTCAAAAAATGGCCATTTTGTATTTGGTTTTGGCAGAGATGCTGACACTGCTCATACGTTAACTTGGGTAGACAGCTCTGGCATAGAGCATACTCAACACTTAGCAATAACAAAGCGCGACTACAAAATTGACAAAATTACAGGTGTGGCAAAAAAATATGTGTCGCCACCAAAAGAAGTAAGTGCTCGAATTAGCCGCGAAGCTTTAGCAGTGCGTAAAGCGCGTGAAGTAAATTCAGACTTAGAATACTTTTTAGATCCCGTTTTGAAGCCAGCTGAGGGACGTATTTCGGGTGTTTATGGGAGCCAGCGTTATTTCAATGGCGAGCCGCGCAGACCTCACTTTGGGTTAGATATAGCTAATAAAACAGGTTCACCTGTGTATGCACCAATAAGTGGAACTGTAGTCTATGCTGAGCCTGATTTATATTATTCAGGTGGCACTTTAATTATTGATCATGGCCACGGTGTTACCTCTACATATATTCATTTAAGTAAGTTAGATGTAAAAGTAGGTGATAAAATTATTCAAGGTAATAAAGTAGCTGAAATTGGTGCAACTGGTCGTGTTACTGGCCCACATTTAGATTGGCGTTTTAACTGGAAAGGTGAACGTCTAGATCCTGCATTACTAATGCAAGATACCCTTGCAAATAAAAAGTAGAGACTATGACTAACATTGAGCGTGATGCTGTAATTGCACAACGAATAGAAGATTCAACTACATCGGTTACTAAAACGGTGTTTCCGGGTCGTACTAATCACCATAATACACTTTTTGGTGGTGATGCTTTAGCTTGGATGGACGAGGTGGCTTTTATTGCAGCTACTCGTTTTTGTAGAAAGCCTTTAGTGACTATTTCTTCTGACCGTGTTGATTTTAAAGAAGCAATACCTGCGGGTACATTTGCAGAGTTAATAGCAAAAGTAGTGCATGTTGGTAATACGAGCTTAAAGGTAGATGTAGATATTTTATTAGAGACAATGCATAAAGATAATAAGCACTCTGCTATAAGCGGTAGCTTTACATTTGTAGCAGTTGATGATGATCACAGACCAACACCAGTAGTCTGCGATAAAATGCTTAATGGATTTAAAGAATAACTTTTTATTTAAAGTTATTAAGAAAAATATGAGCACCTAAATGGTGCTTATATTTTCAGATAAAGAGAACACATCATACTGATTGTGTCTATAGAATAAACTAAGCAATCAAGCTAAATAAAAAAAGTTTCTATCAATATGGAAGTAGAAGAGGTATGGCAGTTCCATACCTCATTTAAAGCGTACTTAAAGTACCATAGCAGCTATCCAACCAAATATAATTAGTGGGATGTTAAAGTGGATGAAGGTTGGAATAACAGAATCTCTAATATGATCGTGTTGACCATCTGCATTTAAACCAGATGTTGGGCCAAGTGTTGAATCTGATGCTGGAGAGCCAGCATCACCTAAAGCACCCGCTGTACCAACAAGGGCTGCGGTTGCCATAACTGAAAAACCAAGGTCTAAACATAAAGGTACAAACAAAGTGGCAATAATAGGCACTGTAGAAAATGAACTACCAATTCCCATTGTTATTAATAAGCCTACTAGCAAAATAACACCTGCAGCTAATGGTTTATTGCCATCAAAAAGAGCGGCACCGCTGTGAACTAAACTTGCAACGTCGCCAGTTGCTTGCATAACAGACGCAAAGCCTTGTGCAGAAATCATAATAAAGCCTATCATGGCCATCATCGCAACGCCTTTGCTAAATACGTCGCCATTTTCTTCCCATTTCACAACACCAAATACACTAAATATCATTACACCGACTAAGCCACCTAAAATCATTGAGCCACTTAAATTTTGTGCAATTAGTGAAGAAAGCACTGCAAATAAGCCAACTATCATTACTTTTTTAGGGTTTTCAATGTCTGAATTTTTAGTTTGCGTAGTTAAAGGCATTGCATTGTATTCGCGGCGTTTTCTATATGTAATAAATACCGCGATGAGTAAGCCTATAAACATACCAATTGCAGGAATAATCATAGCCATTGGTACTTGTGTATTGACTATATCAAGTCCGTTATCAACCAAGTTTTTATGAAGTATTGAGTACAAGTAAATACCACCAAAACCATAAGGTAGTACCATGTAAGAGGTGGCTAATCCAAACGTTAAAATACATGCTATTGCGCGTCTATCTAATTTTAATTGATTAAAGACAACAAGTAAGGGAGGTATTAGTATAGGGATAAACGCAATATGTACGGGTACTAAGTTTTGCGAAGAAATAGCACACCCTAAAATAATTAATAAAATAAAGTAGCTCAAAAACGTTTGGTTAGTGCTACCTTTTGCATTTACTTTATCTAATAATTTATCGGCAAGGATACGTGTCAGTCCAGATTTAGAAATAGCGACTGCAAATGCACCTAACATTGCGTAACTCAACGCAATTTCTGCACCAGCTGAAAGCCCTGAATTAAATGCATCAACACTTTCTTTTATACCTAAACCTGCAGTTAAGCCTGCAACTAAGGCACTAATTGTCATTGCAACAATGACATTTACACGGGCCAATGATAGCCCCAGCATTAAAATAACGCCTATAACAACAGCATTCATAGTTTTCTCTATTTGGATGTTTTAATTAATTTTATCAGATCTTTAGCCTGAGTTTTACGCTCATTAGTAAACGATTTTTTACCATAACGTACTTGGTTAAATAATTGGCTAAATGCGCTTAGTGATTGCGCAGATTGTGGGGATTGTTCCATATACACTTGTAACTGTTGGCTTGGTGTTAAGTGCTCTGGCGTTTTTATATTTTGTTTTTGAGCCCATTTTTGTATTTGGTAAAACTCTTTAACCATAGGCGCTAATTTAGTAGCACGTTTAGGTAAGTTTAAATAAACAAAATAAGCTATAAAACATATTCCGATAGTAAGTAAAACTATTAGCGGTACCAACCAAATATTACGGCTGCCAAATAACGATTTTAAAAAATCATTTTGCTTTTGTTTATCAAAACCTAATACCCAACTAGACCATTGATAGTCAAGGTTTTCAAGTTCTAAGCGCAGCCAATTAATGCCAGGGAAGTTACTTAAGCTAACTAAACCAAAATCTAAATTAGTTTTAAACTCTGTATTTAGCGCTTCATTTTGTGAAAGCGATCCGTTTAAACGTTCAGGTGCTACTACTGCTGTTGCATCAAAAATAACCCAGCCTTCACTTTGTATATATACTTCTACCCAAGCGTGTGCATCGTATTGGCGAACGGATAGTGTGCTGTTATCTAAATTTAATTCTCCGCCTAAATACCCACTTGCTAAACGTGCTGGAATACCCGCACTTCTAAAAATATACGCAGCGGCACTTGCATAATGGCCGCAAAAACCTCGTTTATTATCAAATAAAAACTGATCAATTGTGTTATCGCCACTCATAGGGGTTGGCGTCAAAGTATAAGTAAATTTGTTATCTACAAAATGCTGTAATAGATGATTATAAAACTGGCGATCCGTTTGCGTATTTTGTTTTAAATTTTTAGCGAGTGAAGCCGCTTTAACATTTTTTTTATGAGCGAGGTAAGTGTAACGTTTGTTTTCAAAGTCATTAAGAGGCGTGCTTGTGAAGCGTGTACTAGTTACATCGTACTGTAAACTTTTTGCCTGATAGTTTTTTTTACGCAATAAACCCAATGTATTTGATTCAACATTTTGCGATTCGCTACGTGAATAAAAGAGCCCATAAAGCCATTTTTGCGAAGCAGGCTCGGCTATAACAGAGTAGGTTGCAATAAATTGCTCATCAATATCATTTTTAGAGTTTGATTTTAAATTATTGTATTTTAAAAAGTCCGATGTAAGCCATGCGTTGCCATTAAATTCATCATGTACAATTGCACGCCAATAATACGGAGCATTAGGCGCTGAGTTATTAAACGTTGCTCTAAAGACGAGCTCATCAGAGTTGGAAAGTTTTGCAATATCAAAGGGGTCAACCTGCTCAGAAAGCCCCGTTTTAGCTAATTTTGGTCCTGGTAATTGCCAAAATGCCGGCATTTTAGGTAAAAACAGTAATAAGAAGATTGCTAAGGGCAGTGCTAATAGTAGTAATTTACCACTTTGCTTAGAGGCTATTTTTAAATTATGTTTTGATTCTAATAAACCAAGTACTGCAAAATTCAAAATGTATAAACCACTCACCGCAAGTGTGGTTAAAATACTTTGGTTAAATAAATAAACGGACGAAAGCGAGAAAAACGTAAGTGTTGTAATTATGTGGTAATGTTTTTTAGTTTTAGCCTGCAGTAATTTAAATAAGCTCGAAAGCATTAACATGGCTACAAACAAAATAACAGTATCGGACATTCCAACACTCAATAACATTAATACCAATGCCGCGCCTGCAAGTATGTTTGCCAAAATAGAGTTAGGCTTAGGTTTATTGTTATAGGTTAAGTAAAAGTTCCACGCACAAATAACAGCCAAAACACTTATAAAAACGACAGGTAGATGAGCAATAAAAAATATGACTAAACATGCATAAATAAAGCACATGGAGTAATTAATAACTTTTTCGTTTTTAATTTCGTGCACTACACACCACCTTTAAATGTGCTTAATAATGCTAAGCAATGTTGCTTATGCTCAAGTCCGGTATTGGTATTAACTATTTTACCTGGGAGTTTTAACATAAAAGGCGTGTTTTGCTCACTTGCTTCGCAAACTAAAAAACATAACTGACTCAAGCGCTGCTCTGTGTCGCCATTCATAAAAGTAAAATCAAATAGGGCATTCGCTTTTTTATAATCAACGAATTCTTTTACTAAAAGTTGCTGCGTTTTAGCATAATGTTTCCACGATACTCTATGTAGCCCCATCTCTGGTAAGTGAGGCAAGAGAGATTCAAATTCGTCACTGCCAACTTCTTTAGCTACACCATTATCACTTTGCTCGTCTAACGCATTAACGTGAGCATCACTTAACACCTTTTCAAGTGATGGATATACAAATACGTACGTTTGTAATTGAATGTAGCTCCATACACTTACTAAACCAAAAGGGTAGTTACTTGAAATTTTAATTCGTTGTATGTCGTATTTACCCCGTAAAAAATAAGGTAAAGGCAGTGATAATAGCTGAGTATTACTACTTACCTGATCAGCGTGTTGACTAGTTTGTACTGTACCTTGGTAGGTTAAGCTTACTGATTGGCACACATTAGGGCTTTGTAGTTCAAACTTTATTTGAGGTTTTTGAGGGGAGAAACTATTAAACGTGTCTTTAAATTTGACCGTTAAACCTTTTGCGTTGCTATAACCCATAAGTACAGCAATTATAATTACAACAAACATTAAGTAAGCCATTATCAAAATTAAATTATTTTGATAATTAATACCCATAACAAAATTTAATACAGCTACAACTATAAAATACCAACCAAGTGATGAAGGTAATACGTAAATTGTTTTATGTTCTAGTGTAATAGTGTTTTTTAAATGCTTATTTTTTAATAATTTATTGAATACACGAGTTTTAAATGACTTAAATAAAGAAGGGCCTTTAGCTACTTTTTTTGGCATAAAGCTTATACCGGAACCAAAACAGCATTTAATATACTATTTACTTGCTCATCCCCAGATTCATTATGTAAACCTAAGCGGTGCTGACACACACTTACAAAAATAGCTTGTACATCTTCAGGCATTACAAAGTCACGTCCGTCAATATAAGCCCAGGCTTTTGCTGCTTTAGCTAGTGCCATACTGGCACGAGGAGATAAAGACGCTGCAAATGCATTACTGTTTCGTGTGTAATTAACCAGTTCAATTATGTAGTCAATCACTGGGCTACTTAGTGTTATGTCGCTTATTTGTGCTTGAATTTGTGCTAATTCTTGCTGGTTAATCCGCTGCGGTAGCTTGCTATAATCGCGCTTTTGCATATTTAAAATAAGACGCTTTTCAGCTTCTTTAGGAGGAAAACCTAAACTAATACGCATTAAAAAACGGTCGAGTTGAGACTCTGGTAAAGGGTAAGTTCCTGACTGATAAAGAGGGTTTTGTGTGGCAATGACAAAGAATGGATCGGGTAGGGAATATTTTTTGCCATCAACGGTTACTTGTTGCTCTTCCATTGCCTCAAGTAAAGCGCTTTGTGTTTTAGGGCCCGCGCGGTTAATTTCATCGGCTAAAACTACCTGGCTAAAAATAGGGCCTTTATGAAACGTAAAACTGTGTTCGCTTGAGTTAAAAACATTAGTACCAATAATATCGGCTGGTAATAGATCACTCGTAAACTGAACCCGCTGATAGGTTAACCCTAAAACAGCCGACAGCGCATGCGAAAGCGTTGTTTTACCCATACCAGGCAAATCTTCAATTAGTAAATGCCCTTGACTAAATAAGCAGGTAAGAGCCAGCTTTATTTGTTGCTTTTTTCCATAAATAACACTCGACAGATCGTCGATTATCGCTGTAACAGTACTTTGCATGCTCACCTTATTTTATTCTATTAATTCAAGACGCTTCATTACCGTATCTACTTTTTTTGCATTAAATGGTTTTGCAATAAAGCCTTTAGCGCCAAGTTCCCATGTGTTTTGTACATTTTCGAGATTATTATGACCTGAACACATAACAACGTGAGTGTGTGGGTAGGTAGTATTAATGTAATCTAAAATATCGGTGCCATCAGAGTCAGGAAGGTCAACATCTACAAATATAACGCTTGGGGATTTTTTATCCATAACAGGTTTAGCAGAGCTAAAATCTGCACTTTCTAAAATATCTTCAAAGCCTAACTCGGTTAATATTTGATTTAAATAATCACGAATTTCCTTAACATCATCAATAATGAGGATAGGCTCTAACGGGCGAACAAATTCCATATGTTATTACTTCTAATTTAAATACATCTAAAGTTACTCAATACTAAGCTAAGCCCCCCATAAGCTCAAGAACACATCAATAAATAACTAGATTATTTGTGCGCCAATACTTACTAGGGCGTATTGAACTTCGTGGATTGAAATTTGTTCAATCTAAGGAAGATTAAATCGCGATGCGAGTTTTGTAACCTAGTGGGCTTGGTAACTGCTCTGCGTTACTCTACTGGCTTATACCCATGTAAGAATAAGTAAAAACCAATCAACAAAGAGTTAATTGTTCCTATAAAAAACCTAAATGGCAGCGCATGCTTGGTATTTATGTTGCGTTATTGCCTATTCATGGGGAATAACCACGCTACATAGGCTCTGCCTTGCCTAAAAACCAATCAGTTTGCTGTAAGTTCGCCCACTAAAGATCAACACACCTTGATGCCTAACATGTTAACTCTTTTTTATTTTGCAACAGAAGTAACAAAAAAGGGCTATTCAAACAATTTTATCTACGTTTATACAAGACCTTAGACATAGATATAAAATTAATAATCTTTTAAATATATCCTCAACTACTTGAAAATTAATGTTTTAAATTATTATTCATGCACATTGTAAATTCTTTGTAATAAATATTCGTTGACGTAACATTATCTATTTGTGATTATGCTCATCAGTTGAGCTTATGCTCATTAAGCTTTAATTGCCTACACAGCAATTGTTTGTAAGGCTTTGATAGGTTCAACACGCTGAATAAACACAACACACTATAAAGAGAGTTTAAAATGTTAAATAATAAAAAAACTAAATTTGCAGTTAGTTTAATTGCAGCTGCTATGGCAGCATCTACTCCTGCTCAAGCAGAAGTTTCAGATTACTTAGATCGACTTGAAGTTAACTTTCTTGCAATGCAAAACTTCCAGTCGATTCAAGCAAAAGACGGTGCTTTTCGCCCTGAAGATGAAGAACAATCGTCTGGTTTTGGCCGCATACGCGCTAACTTAATGCTTAAATTTCATATCAACGAATTTATTACTGCAGATATAGACATCGCTGAAGAGCCAAATGACTTTGGTGGTGGTGATCGGGATTTTTCATTTCATAACGATTACGCGGGTGTCGAGTTTGACCTATTAGGTTTAACTGATAATTTACGAGAAAATGAAAACCTTACACTTCGTTTAGGTAACATTGGCGGATCACCTTTTCAGTTTAAAGGTTTCCAAGATGGCGCTGATAACCAAGCCAATGCACTTATTGGTAATGGGATGACCGATTACGCAACTGCAGAAAACGGTGCACAACTTAGTTACACTAAAAGCTATGATAGTGGCTTGATCCGCTCTTACAATGTAACCGGTCACATTACTACATCAAGCTTTGGCGAAGCATTTCAAGAAGACAGAGGATACAATTACCGCCTTCAAGGTACTTTAGAATTTGAAGGTGGTTTTAAAGCTGGCCTTAACTATTTACAAGCAAATCAAGGAGACCAATTGCGCTTTGAAAATGGTGTAGCTAGCCTAGATGGCGTTACTACAACAAACTACCGTTTTGGTGATGGTGAAAACTATAACTTCTCTGCTTCTCCATCAAGTGAGCGTGATACACACGTAGGTGTAATGCCAGGTCTTGATCAAACAACAATTCAATTAAACCTAGCGTACCAACCAACTTCACAAACAAGTGTTATTTTAATGCTTGGTAAATCATCAGACGATTTTACTTTTGCTGATTCAGCAGGTAATGCAGTTGCGGGTATTACTTACTTTGGTAATTCAAATGGCGTAGCTGATGCAAACGGCACAACTTACGATTCTAATAGCGTAATTGAGGGCGAAAGCTCAGTACAATACTATGTTGTAGAAGCACAACAATACATCATTCCTGAAAAACTATACGTAGCAGCACGTTACGCAGAAGCAGAAAACACTTCAGATCTTATCTCTCAAGACGACAATACGGTTGAGCGTTTACAAGTAGCCGCCGGTTACTGGTTTAACGATAGCACACTTCTAAAAGTTGAATATGTAAACCAGGAAGAAGGTGCTAACTCAGGTGGCCAAATTGGTAAAGGTTTTGACGGATTCACCTCAGAAATCTCAGTTAAATTTTAAATAAGTAGCAAGTATTAGTTTGCTTAAAAATGCAGTATTCACATTTTTCATAGTGTGAATATTGGCTATCGCTTTATTTTCTAAGGCGTTTAACAGTGGAATTATTTAAGCGTCTTATTTAACAAATTTATGAGGGTTACCCTGATGAAATCTAAATTATTAATGTTAGCGTGCGGTGTTATGGCTATTAGTAATGCTGTAGCAAAAGAAACCATTACCATCGCAACTGTAAATAATGGTGACATGATCACCATGAAAGAGTTAAGTAATAACTTTGAACAAAAATACCCAGACATCTCATTAAAGTGGGTAACACTTGAAGAGAATATTTTGCGCCAACGTGTAACTACTGATGTAGCGACAAAAGGCGGTCAATATGATGTGATGACAATTGGTACTTATGAAGTGCCAATTTGGGGCAAGCAAAACTGGCTAACCGAGCTTAACGACTTAGGCGAAAACTACGATGTAGACGATTTACTGCCTGCTATTCGTAGTGGCTTAACCATAGATAACAAATTATACGCTGCACCATTTTACGGTGAAAGTTCTATGGTTATGTACCGTACTGATCTGATGGAAAAAGCCGGCCTTGAAATGCCAAAAGCGCCGACCTGGAGCTTTATTCAAAAAGCGGCAAAAGCCATGACCAATAAAGAAGACGGAGTATACGGTCTGTGTCTACGCGGTAAAGCAGGTTGGGGCGAAAATGTTGCATTAATTACCTCAATGGCTAATTCATTTGGCGCACGTTGGTTTGATGAAAACTGGAAACCACAATTTAATACACCACAGTGGAAAGAAACACTTCAATACTACGTAGATGTAATGAAAGAGTCGGGTCCTGCTGGATCATCAGCTAATGGTTTTAACGAAAACTTAGCGTTATTTCAAACTGGAAAATGTGCTATTTGGATTGATGCAACCGTAGCTGGCGCATTTGTTACGAACAAAAAAGACTCAGAAGTTGCCGATAAAGTTGGCTTTGCGCTCGCACCCGACAACGGCTTAGGTAAACGTGGTAACTGGTTATGGTCGTGGACCCTTGCTATTCCATCGAGCAGTAAAAAATCAGATGCTGCTATGAAATTTATTAGCTGGGCAACCTCTAAAGAATACAGCCAACTTGTGGCCGACAACAAAGGTTGGGCAAAAGTACCACCAGGTACGCGTGCTTCACTTTACGAAAACGAGCAATACATGAGTGCAGCCCCATTTGCACAAATTACGCTTGATTCAATTAATTCAGCCGACCCTAAAAACCCTACGGTTAAACCGGTACCTTATGTAGGTATTCAGTTTGTGGCCATTCCTGAATTCCAGGGAATTGGTACCGCCGTTGGGCAGCAATTTTCAGCAGCACTTACGGGGCAAATGACCGTTGAGCAAGCGCTTAATGCATCTCAACGCCTTGTTGAGCGCACAATGCGAAAAGCGCGCTACCCAAAATAATTAAGTAGGTGGGTAAGCTCCTAACTTACCCCATATTTTTCGTCAGCATTAACTATATTATTTGGTAAGCCCCACATTGGGTATTTACTAGGGTTAATGCTGACTTTTTAAAGGTCACCACACTATGGCAACGACACAGTCACGTACGCTTGCACGCATGATGCTATTTCCTAGCGTAATTTTATTACTCGGTTGGATGATAGTACCGCTGTGCATGACATTGTATTTCTCATTTGTAGATTACAACTTACTCATTCCTGGAGAGCGAGAATTTGTAGGGTTTTTAAACTACGAATTCTTTTTAACTGATCCGGCATTTTTTGAGTCATTTTTTAACACCCTTTACTTAGTAACTGGTGTATTAGCTATCACTATTTGTGGTGGTATAGGTTTAGCTGTTCTCCTTGACCAAGCGATATGGGGGCGAAACTATGTTCGAATTATGGTTCTCGCCCCATTTTTTGTAATGCCAACTGTATCGGCATTGGTATGGAAGAATATGTTAATGAACCCTGTTAATGGTTTATTTGCTCACTTTGCCCTTTGGCTTGGCTTAGATCCAATTGATTTTTTTGCACAAATGCCTTTGTTTTCAATAATTATTATTGTGTCTTGGCAGTGGCTTCCATTTGCAGCGCTTATTTTACTTACTGCTATTCAGTCGTTAGATCGCGAACAGCTAGAAGCCGCAGACTTAGACGGTGCAGGGCCTTTTAGTAAGTTTTTTTACATTGTTTTACCGCACTTATCACGTGCAGTTACCGCTGTAATATTAATTGAAACAATATTTTTACTGTCTATTTTTGCCGAAATATTAGTAACAACAAGTGGTGGCCCAGGTTACGCCTCTACCAATATTACTTACTTAATTTATACCCAATCGCTATTACAGTTTGATGTTGGCGGCGGATCAGCAGGGGGCATAGTGGCAGTTATTATTGCCAACATAGTAGCCATATTTTTAATGCGCCTTATTGGCAAAAACTTGGAGGGTTAATTCATGGCTATTAAATCAACTAAAAAATCAAAAATAATTTATACCCTTGCCGCGTGGACAATTAGCGGGATGATATTTTTCCCAATTTTATGGACGCTAATCACAAGCTTTAAAACAGAAGCTGAAGCTATTTCAGCAACCCCTGCGTTATTTGCATTCGATTGGACGCTTGAAAACTATCAAGATGTATTAGCACGTTCGCCTTATTTTGATCACTTTTGGAACTCGGTTGTAATTTCACTTGGTTCAAGTTTATTAGGGCTAATGATTGCCGTACCTGCAGCATGGTCAATGGCATTTGTGCAAACTAAAAAAACTAAAAACCTTCTAATGTGGATGCTTTCTACAAAAATGTTACCACCTGTTGGGGTGTTAATTCCGATTTACTTATTATTCAGAGACTTTGCACTACTTGATACAAAGCTCGGCTTAGTCATTGTAATGACATTAATTAACTTACCAATAATGGTGTGGATGTTATACACCTATTTTAGAGAGATCCCAGGGGAGATTTTAGAAGCATCACGCATGGATGGCGCAACAATTGGTGAAGAAATATTTCATGTTTTACTGCCAATTGCCTTACCAGGTATTGCCTCAACATTACTATTAAACGTAATTTTGGCATGGAATGAAGCATTTTGGACACTTATATTAACCGCTGCAAATGCCGCACCGTTAACGGCATTTATTGCCAGTTACTCAAGCCCTGAAGGGTTATTTTACGCCAAATTATCGGCAGCTTCTGCCATGGCCATTGTGCCAATATTAATTCTTGGTTGGTTTAGTCAAAAACAATTAGTGCGCGGCTTAAGCTTTGGCGCAGTAAAGTAGGAGAACACACATGGGCAGCATCACACTAAAAAAAGTAACTAAAAACTTTGATGAAGTAAACGTAATAAAACCTCTCGATTTAGAGATTAAAGACGGTGAATTTATTGTATTTGTTGGGCCATCGGGCTGCGGTAAATCAACACTTTTACGCATGATTGCTGGGCTTGAAGACACAACAAGTGGCAATATTGAAATAGACGGGCAAGATGCAACACATACACCACCTGCAAAGCGTGGTTTGGCAATGGTATTTCAATCATATGCTTTATACCCGCATATGAGCGTGCGTAATAATATTGCTTTTCCACTAAAACGTGCAAAAGTGAGCCCAGCTGAAATAGAGTCTAAAATAGCGAACGCCGCTAAAATATTAAATTTAACAGACTACTTAGACCGTAAACCAGGTCAGTTATCTGGTGGTCAACGCCAACGTGTAGCGATAGGGCGTGCAATTGTTAGGCAGCCATCGGCGTTTTTATTCGATGAGCCACTGTCAAATTTAGATGCATCGCTTCGTGTAAATATGCGTTTAGAAATATCTGAGTTACATAAAAGCTTAGCTACAACAATGATTTATGTTACTCACGACCAAGTTGAAGCCATGACAATGGCTGACAGAATCGCAGTATTTAATGGTGGAATTATAGAGCAAGTAGGGACTCCGCTTGAGCTATACCAACACCCGGTAAATAAATTTGTAGCGGGCTTTATTGGCTCTCCAAAAATGAACTTTATTGATGTAACTAACGATAGCAATGCGCAAACACACAGTTTAGGTGTACGCCCTGAGCACTTTGAAATTTCCTCTGACTCTGGTACTTGGCAAGGTACTGTAGGTGTTATAGAGCATTTAGGTTCTGAAAGCTTTTTACATGTAACTATCGAAGATGGCAGTACAGTAACAGTAAAAGCGGATGGTGATTGCCCTTTAAAATATGGTGATACTATTTACTTAAGTGCACCTGAGCATAAAGTACATCGGTTTGATAAAAACGGCTTAACTATTAAAAACGCCGCACCTTAAAGCGTAAAAATACACCAATACTTTATACTCTCTCGTTTACGTATAAAGTATTGGTTATTAACTTAATGTGGCGCTTCGGCATTTTATAAATCAATGATATATTTACGAATATTATAAAATGATTAATTGCGGTGTATTTTTAGTAATTTTTCTAAAAGTTATCGAACGATCCTTTGATATTAAGAGGTTTAAGTGGCAAAGCTATCAAATACAGAAATACGTAAGCTTGATGATGCAGCAAGAGCAGGGTGGTTATATTACGTTGCCGGTAAAACCCAGGACGAAATAGCTAAAAAGCTAAATGTATCTCGCCAATCTGCACAACGAATGGTCGCTTTATCTGTAAGCCAAGGGCTAATTAAAGTCAGGCTTGAACACCCAATTGCTAAATGTATGGATTTAGCTGAAAAAATAAAAAATCGATTTGGATTAGATTCATGTGAAGTTGTACCAAGTGACGGATCAGATCCAAATTCTACCGTTGGTTTAGCACAAGCTGGCGCAGCAGAAATTCAACGCCATTTAAAATCAGAAACACCAAAAATTTTAGCTATGGGTACTGGGCGTGTACTACGTGCATGTGTTGATGAATTACCAACGCTTGATTGTAGTCAACATAAAGTAGTGGCCATGCTTGGTAATATGGCACTTGATGGGTCGGCGTCACCATACGATGTTGTGGTAAGAATGGCCGAGCATATTAATGCTAAACATTATCCAATGCCATTGCCAGTATTACCAAGAAGTATTGAAGAAAAACAACAACTCCATGCACAGCATAATATTACCAGTAACTTAAAACTGGCTACTAAAGCCGATGTTACATTTGTGGGTGTAGGTAGCTTAGGTGAAAAATCGCCACTGCATATTGATGGATTTATTGATGAGCAAGAACTTAAAGAGCTACAAAATTTAGGAGCCGTTGGCGAAATGATTAGCTGGGTTTACGATAAGCGTGGCCAACTAATTGATTGCACGGTAAACCAACGTGTTGCCAGTACGCCTTTAAAAATTGAAGGTAATAAACAAATTTACGCAATTGCTGCTGGTGAAGATAAAGTTTTAGCAATACTTGGCGCTGTTAGGTCTAATATGATCAGCGGTTTAATTACTAACGAATACACAGCAGAACGATTGCTAAGCATTGAATAATAATTTGCTAATGTTTAAAACTCATATAGCAGTAAATTAAAATGGGTTATTTAAGTTTAAGTGATTAGGAAAATATTTAAGCTTTATTAAGTTTTATTCAGCTATTAAGAAAATATGAATTTATGATAGCCGCTGTGCTTATGTCCGATACCGTCTAGTATTGGACATTGAAGGGGTGTTATTAACACTCCTTTTTAAATAACCATTAACTACCTATAATTTATATTATGTTAAATACAGTAATTTATTATATTAGTAAGATAAAGTGCTTCATTAATTTAAGTATATAGCCCCTATTTTCATCTGTTTTAAACAGATTTAGCTTATATGTGTAATCGCTCTTTAATTATCATTAGTTGCCAGTTTTAAATTACAGGTAATATAATTTCATCTCTCTAGTTAACCAATACCTAAGTTAAAAAATGCATAAGAATAAAATTAAACATTATCACTTAATGGTTTTTGCGTTCTTGGTTTCCCTGGTTAAAAAGCTCTATTTTAGTTAAAGCCTGTAACTACTAGTTTTAAAAGCCTTAAATAAATACAGTTCAATTCAAGGCTTATGTTTTTATAATTTAAGTTTCTAGTTACAGCCCAACTCACTTCTTAAACCAAACACAGTTGATTCAATTGCTTGCGCATTGTTGTAGGATAAATTTGGCATAACGTTAATACCAGCACGTGATTCAACTTCATCAATACTTACTTCAGTATTACAAAAATTATCGCTGCGGCTTGCTGATTGTTCCATAATAAACGCCGATGCTTTAATTGTGCTACCAGATTGCTCCATCACAATTTTAAAATAACCACTTGGAATTGTATGTACCTCATTAGCTTGCGGTAATTCTGCAAAGTAATATTCGTATAACGGCCCGGTTACTACGTATAAATCGTTGCCATTACTAACATGATTTCTCACTGCAGTTTCAAGCCTAACCCATGGGCCCTGGTTTAATGCAGATGATTGCGGTGTAATATTAGAAAGCAAGTTTGTTAGTTTCCAATCAGCCGTATTACTAAAAGATGCTAATGGGACTTGATGACCTCTATCTGTATTTATTGTTGCGTATGCATCGGTATAATCAGCGGGTTCTAACGTATAGTGGGAATATAAATCTGGATCAGCTTTCCAACTTCTACTTCTCGATGGTCCACTCATAGTATTGGTAGTTACATGGTATGCAACCCAATCAGCAAACTTTGTATATCTATTATTTTTTAAAGTATAAATACTTCGCTCAATTGTATTGCCATTATTTAAGCCCGTTGGGCAACCTTGTAAGCAATTAGCTGCGTTTGCACTATGAGCAAAACATAAACCTGTAAGTAATATTGATGCCTTTATTATTGTCTTCATTGTTATATCCTCAATTTAAAGAGGATAAAAATTAACAGCTTCTTATTACAATAATATTTAAGTAACTAATTGTTTTTAAATATAAAAGTAAAAATTAGTAAAACGATAATATTGGCCTAGGTTATTGGTATTATTTAAGCACAAGTAAAAAAATCGTACAAGCGCCCTACCAATCAATTGAGTTTTAATCGCTTGAGCAGCGCTAATAACCAAAGGTCTGAATAGCGAGCTGCTTCTGAATACGAAGTTTAAATTATACAGAATTTCATTATGTTAAATTGACTGCTAATCGATTTCACCAAGGTTACTAACCACAATACATCACCAAAAACATACATTTTTGGCTTAATATTGAACAAATTTTGATGTCAGATACATTTTAGGTAGGATTTTTACTGTAAATATCGTGTTTTTAACTCAGTTAAGTATAGAACGCCTAGCAATCTAACAAGGCATAACTGCCTCGTTAGATTGCTAATATACAACTTTAAGATTTAAAACGTTTTACCCTTTAAAAAGTTACTCATTAAAAGTAATATTTTTTCAGGCTGTTCGTCTAAACACCAATGCCCTGCTTTTTCTACCCAGATAAGCGATGAGTTTGGAATGGTTTGCTCTAACATGGGTGCGTATTTAGGTTTTTGAAAGTTATCTTCTTCACCCCATAAAATTAGGGTCTCATGCGGTAAGCTTTTAAGTTCACCTGCGATTGCTTGCGTGTACTCTTTATTTAAACGACGCATATTTGCAAACAATGCAGCTTTACCTTGCTCGTTACTCCATTGTGCTAAATAAACTTTTTTTAGTTCATCAGTCATTATGCTTTTGTCATATACGCCTTTAGGCATAAAATCCTGTAGTGTATCAACAAATTCATCAACCGTTGTTTTTTCTTCAACTCCTGGCTCAAGTAACGGCTCAAACTCTGGTATTGGCCATGAGTCAAAACACACACTGTCAATTAAAATTAGTCCGTTCACTTTTTCAGGGTAATTTACTGCCATTAACTGTGCAATGCCGCCACCAATATCGTGCGCTGCTATATTGGCTTTAGGAATACCAATTGCATCCATAAACTTAATAAGTATTCTGCACTGCGCATTAATAGATACGTCAGTGTCTTTAGGCATATTTGATTCACCATAATTCAGTAAATCGGGTGCAATAACGTTATGTGACTTAGCAAGCTCGGGCATAACATTACGCCAAAGTGATTTATTAGTTGGAATTCCGTGTATTAATAATAGCGGTGTGCCTTCTCCCATTTCTTGATAAGCAATTTGGTGGCCTTCAATGCTAACGTATTGTGTTTTACTCATACTAATTTTCCTTTTAAATTAAAATTTATGTATGAGTAGTTAAGAGCAATTATCGTCCCACGTTTGATTTAAGGCTAAAAATTTTTATGCTAAGTGAAATCGCTAAAACAAAAACACCGCTGCGCCCTGCTTTGTAGCGATTTAAAATCGTATTAGTGTATTAAATAAGTAAGCTATACATCACTTATAATTCAGCATTACTTTTTTACAATGTGAAATAAAGTGGTAGATGCATGAAATAATTACTGCTTATTTAGCTAATTCTGCGTCTGGATTATTTTTCTGATCTTATTTATTAAAATGTCTTGTTTAACTGGTTTTTCAAGCATGTCATCAAAACCTAACTCAACATACTTGGCACTACTATTACTTTGCTCGTCAGAAGTGTGTGCAATTATTTTGGTATGTTTATCGTTGCTATGTTTTTTTATTTTTAACATTGCATCAGTACCAGAAAGTTCTGGCATTACTATATCCATTAAAATTATGTCATAGTCATTTTGTGAAACCATTAACATTGCTTCTATTGCACTACTTGCATAATCAACATTTAAGTTTTCATTTTTGAGCATAGCTCTAATTACCATCTCAACAAGCGGTTCATCATCAACGAGTAACAACGATTTAGACTTAAACTTGTTAGACATAATTGGTTCAACATTATTTTTTATTGGAGTTATATCACTTACTTCATTAATACTCGTTACGTTAACCAATAACGATAAACAAATACTGGTTGTTTTCCCCCTTTCGTTAAAACTGATAGCCTTTCCTCCAAGCATTTTAAATATTGATATAAAAAATTTAATATCAAGTGTGGCATCTATATCATCATTAAAGTTTATTGCTGACTGCTGCGATATTAACTTTAATTGCGCTAAAAAATTATTGCTCGTTGTTAAGTTGCTAATTGAAAAGTTTAGATTTAAATAACTTCTTTGATCTTCTTTTACAATATCACTATCAATAGTAAGTTGTGACTTGTAACTACTTTCTAATAGCTCTGTTGATAGCTGAATAACCAACTGAGAAATTAGCTTTTCATCACTTATTACGGCAACTGCTTTTTCACTGCTGTTGGCAATCACGTTTTTAATATTTGAATCTTTATTCAAAATAGACGCGCTATTACTTAGCATTTTATTTAAGTTAATTTTATTAGCTTTTAATTTCAGTTTTCCTGTTTGTGACTTATTAACATTAACGAGTTGTTGAATAACACATTCTAGTTGTTCGCTAGCAGTATTTATATTTCCAATATGACCTTTGAAGTCTGATGCACTCATTGGTTTTTGGGCAATTTCTATAATAGATTTTAAAGAACTCAAAGGCGCTTTTAGTTGCTGACTCAAGCGAGTTACAAATTTTTCTTTTAATTGATTAGACTGTTTTGATTTTTCTAATACGTCGGCAAGTAAAAGCTCTTTTTGATGAGCTGATGTTTCATCCCTGAAGTAACAAACAAAGCCACCAAAATCCGTATGCCTTTGCACTACAGTTATCCATCGGCCATCGGTAAAGCCAATATCAATCCGCTGGTTGTGATCATTTTCTAATTTATTATGTTCTTTATAATGGTTAATAATATTGTGTTGCTGCGCAATACTTATTAACTGACTATACGAAAGTTGATTATTTTGTTTATTAACCTGGGAAAATAACTTATTAAATACATCATTTGTAATAACTGGGAACTCATGACTATTAAAAATAGCAAAGCCATGAGGAAGCGCATCTAAAGAACTTGAAAATAGCTTTTCTCTATTTAAAATTAATTGGTTTTTATCTTTAATTTCATTATGTAAACGTCTAGGTAAGCGTAAAAAATAGTAAACAAATGCAAATACAGCTAAAGCAATTAGTCCTAATCTAAATAGACTATATTTAGTGATTGTAGGCGTTAATATTTTATTAATTGGCTGTACATGTAAACGCCAAGTTGGAGGGAAACGGCTACTAACAGCGCTAATACTATTTGTAATAACACGAGAATTTACTTCCCCTTGCTTACTAAGTGTAAATTGTGGCGTAACTATAAATATATTGTAGTTTTGGGTGTTGAGTTTTCCTATTATAGCTTTTAAAAACTTACTTAAATCAAATGCAGTAAGAGTATAAATGGAGTTATTTTTTAGTTTAATTTCAGATATTAAAAAAGCAGTATCAGCAACTGTAAACACTTCTACTGACTTTTTGTTTGCTCTTAAATCAAATTTAGTTAACCAGCCTTTAAAACCATAAGCCGCTAAATCAAAGTTATTTTTAGACCAAAGCGCTAATTGGTTATATTGATAATCAAATACTACATACCCTTTATAGTTCAAATTTTCGGATGCTTGATTTTGTACTAAATTATTAAGCTGCTCTTTTGTATACTCTTTTTGGCTTTGAATAAACCCAGCTACCACTAAGTCTTTTTGTGAAATATATAACCCTTGATTATCAAAGCGTTCTAATGCATTAAACAGGGTTTTTCTAAGCTCCTGAGTTTTTAAATTATAGTTACTTTTCAGCTCTTTTTTCTCGATTGTATAAAGTAATAAAGCAGTAAAAGCACACAGTACTAAAGCAATTAAAAAGGCGACAGGAGCTAAACTAAATACATGAATATATTTAGTCTCTTTATTAGATTTTTCGCTTGATTTTTTATTAATTGAATTAGCTGGGTCATTGTCTCTATTTAATTGTGTTTGTAGTAGCTGAGCAAATGATATGAACTGATCTTTTTGCGAGCCTATTAGTGTTTTAGGCGCTAAATCGGCCATAACTAATAAGCCAATAACAGTATTGTTATTACTGTATATAGGATACTGAGCATAAAAACGAATACGATGTTCAGTGTTGCTAGATACACTTTCAAAAAATGTATCTTCAAATATATATAACTTTTCTTCTTTACAACGCTGTTGATATTTTAAAAGCTCTTCTCTTATATTGGCATCGTCATTTGTAATTATATGTTCAGAGTACACTTCTTTAAAGTCTATATACTTAACAATAGGCACATCATAAAATTGCTTTAATAACGATAAAGTTTCTTTTACATCATGGCTTATTTCTTTTCTTCCACTGCTTATTTCATTGGGTAAAGTAAATATATTAGATGCGTTCATTTGCGTTCTCCTGTTGGTGGAGTATGTATCCATGTAGTGCTATTTTGTCCGCTGTGGGCCGGTAATTTAACTCTAAATGGAGGTGCTAAACTGCTAAGTGCGGGCTCACCATTAGTCACATTAATAACTTGCTCAGCACTAACAAGGTTTAACGAGGTTTGACAATAAGTTACGCCAGGCTCAATACCTATAAGACTTAATGTTTCTGTAATAAGTAAATTATTAATTAAATCTATTCCGGCTAATTCAAAAGTGGTTTTTAAAATAGTAAACACTAATGTTTCTACTATGTTTTCATCATCTTCTAAGCGAGTTCCCTCTGGGCAGCAAATAGTCCCCAGCTCTACATCTACATTGGCACTTAGCCCTACTAAAGAGAGTGCATTTAACGCCGTATTTAAAAGCGGCTCTACTTGCGGCAAATATAAATCTAAAATATCACCTTGAGATTCGTATCCGCTTTGACAGCTATCGCATGATTGCGACAAACTCTGATCGCTAACCCCAAGTAGCGGGTTCCCCAAAGCAGTTACGCCTACCAAACAGCTACTATCGGCAGGTTGTTTATCAATTTCAAAGCTTTCACACGGTGAGCCAGTCACGACTTTTTGTGACACGTAACGCGATAAAATTTGTCCGCTATTTGCAGGGCACGCCTGTGCTGTGCTTCTTAATAGTTGGCCAATAACAGAATTACCAAACTGCCCTATTGCATAATTTGGCCCCTGCTGAAGCGCATTTATATAGCTTACATTGCCTGTGTTATTTATATTGCTTATACCTTGGCTATCACTTGCTTCATCGCTCAAGCCTTTTAAACATGGGTTGCCTTGGCAATTAGGAGCATCGTAATAAACGGCCTCACGTGAGGTAAATCTATCATCGCGAATACCTATTAATGCACGGTAAGTTGCATTTACTTGGCGATCCGTATAAAAAATAAGAGGTGCTTGGTGCTCGTCAAAGCTAACCGCAATACCTAGCGGTTTATTGTTAGCGTCAATAACTGTAATTTGATTATCTACCTTAGTTTGATGACGCTTAATTAAGGCGTCTCTTACTAAAACAACACCACCAATTGAGCCAATAATTAAAATAGTAATTATCAGTATTAGTTCAATCGTTAAAATGTAGCCTTGTTGGTAATGTTTTTTCATATCAGGCTCCTATAGCACTTCAACAAGCATTTTAAGTACATTCATTACCTGCAGTGCGGCAGGGAAAAACACCAAAACCAAAAACATCGGAAAACAGATTAGTAATATTGGAAACGTGGTGTGCATGGCTTTTTTGTTTACCTTTTTGGCAAGCAAAATATTCTTTTTTAACGCAAGTCCATCAAGTTGAGCTTGAACTGCATCAATTAATGGCGTGCCTAGCTTCGAGCCTATTAGCATTAGATTGGCTAATTTTTTTATGCCCATAACCCCCGTACGCTCAAAGAGTGAGTTAAATGCAAATTCACGGTCTTTGCCTGCACTTAGTTCAAACAAAAAGAGCTTAAGCTCTTTGTATAAAGGATGCTTTTTGCTTAAGCCATGATCAACAGCCAATG
Source organism: Pseudoalteromonas sp. H103 (assembly GCF_001469205.1). Classification (NCBI taxonomy): domain Bacteria; kingdom Pseudomonadati; phylum Pseudomonadota; class Gammaproteobacteria; order Alteromonadales; family Pseudoalteromonadaceae; genus Pseudoalteromonas; species Pseudoalteromonas sp. H103. The sequence continues at coordinate 48,445 of NZ_LOFG01000019.1, forward strand.
CAAACGAACGCTCTAGAGAAAAGCCAGCGCGCATATATACCAAAAGTACTCTTAAAAAAAACTCTAAACTATTGTTGATTAGCGTTTTTCGCTGATTTTTACGTATCAAAAACCAGCCTTCGGGTGCAAAAAAACAGATGAAACACAACATTAAAGTAATGGTTGAACTTAACTGATACTCGCTTAACTCTATTAAAGTAAATGCGCTAAAAGTGGCCGCTACTTTGAAACAATATAAGCTCAATAATATTTTATTAATTTGTATACCGGCTTGCCTTAGCTGGCGTTTAGAAATAACAATGAGCGGATACCAATTAGTATTTCTAGTATCGCTTTTATCTAACTCAACCTTTAAAGATTGTCTGTGTATATGGATAAATGACCCCATACTTACCAGTAAACCTACAAGTAAAAGTATATCAATCATAATGTTATCCTTAAGCTAAGACGTAGCCATAAAAAACCAAATAGCTGGCAAAGCAATGCAACTGTTAAATATGCAATACCGTTGGGGTCGTTTAATAAAGGTTCAAACCAGGTAGGATCGGTATAATTGAATAGAGGCACTAACGCATAAGGTAATACACCACTAAACACAGCCGCATATTTAGTACCTGAGAGCTTGGCTTTTAATTGTTGGCGATCAAGTGTTCTTAGCGCCATCATATTGCAAACACTTTTAAGCATATCGGTTAAGTCGCACTGACTTTGTGTATGCGTGATAATGCTATGAGCAAATAATCTTACTGTTTCACAATTGTATCTTTGAATTAATGGTGCAAACGATGTTTCGGCATCACTACCCATACTCATTCTTTGCAGTAATAGTGAACTCTGTAATTGTAGGTATGGATCTGCGTGTTTGTCTGCAAACTTCATTGATTGTTGAAGTGATAAACCTGTACTTAAGCATGACTGTACAGTTTCGATATACTCTAAAAAATGATGTTCAAACTTGGCTAACCTATAATGAGCTAAATCAATAACAACAATAAAGCAGGTTACAAATACAACTATTGCAATAATAAATGCACTGGTTAAGGCCTCAGGGTAATAAAGCTTTACTAAAAACCACGCACTACTTGAGAGTGAACTTGCCATACTAATAAATACAAAATTACTTATATTTAAACCAAGCACTCTTAGTGACAAGGTTAAAACATCTTTTTCTTCTAAAATATCGAGCTTTTGTACAGCTTCATTGCTTTTGTTTTTAACATATAAGGTAATAAGTACACTACTTGCTAAGGTAAATGTAATAATGGCTGCAACGGCGAGTAAGTAATCTAACTTAGTCATAATCTGCCTCCGCTTTACTTTTAAGTAATGCTTGAAGTGTTTGTGCGTTTTCACCTTGGCTTTGCATAAATGAAATAACACTAGAATCTTGCACAAAATTATTTTCAATGGGTTCAAAACCGGGCTTACTATACAAAGGACAAAAATGAGCAGCTCCATTTACACGCTTTATCTCACCGATACTTTTTAAAGTACGTACTCCATCTGTAGAGCGAGAAACATGAACAATAAGCTGAATACTTGATGCTATTAATGCGTTTGTATGGGCGTCACTTAACTGTGCATTATGAAGCTGAACGAGCGTTGATAATCTGGTTACTGCATCACTTGCACTATTAGCATGTATGGTTGTCATAGAGCCCTGATGGCCGCAGTTCATAGCTTGAAGCATATCTATAACTTCACCAGAGCGAACTTCGCCTACTAATATTCTGTCGGCGCGCATTCTAAGCGCTGCTTTTACTAAATCTCTTAAACTTACAGCCCCTTTTCCATCGCTATTTGTATCGTGAGCTTCTAGTTGTACAACATGGTTATGATGTAAGTTAAGTTCAGCACTTTCTTCAATAGTAACAACACGTTCGTTTTTATTTATAGAGTTGGCAAGCACATTTAATAAAGAGGTTTTACCCGCGCCAGCATTGCCGCATACTAATATATTAACCCCTGATTTAACTGCAGTTTGTAAAAACGTTAAAACATTTTTATCTAAAAACTGATTAGCGACTAAAAATTCATCATTGATTTTTTTATGATTAAACTTTCTTATTGATACAATAGCGGCACTAGTACATGCCGGTGGCACAATAATATGAACACGGCTGCCATCTTTTAGTTTGCCATCAACTATTGGCATAAGTGCGTTAACCTGGCGCCCACACCCATCAAGTAACCTATCAACAAATCGACGTAAATGGCGCTCGTCATCAAACTTACTAGCTGTACATAGAAGCTTACCTTGCTTATCAATCCAAATGTCTTGCGTATCGTTTATTAAAATATCACTCACTTGGTCATCAAGCATAAACTGCGCTATTGGCCCTAACCCTTGAATTTCATCATAAACGGCTTGTACTACTTGAGCTTGTTGGTGCTGATTAAAAGATGAGTTTGAAAACTGCGGGAGCTCAACGCACAACGCTGAGATTTTTTCTAGAATATTGTCAGAGAGTAATGCTGTAGGCTCTTGTTCGTATTCTTCAATTACAGCATCGTGTAATAGCTTTTTAAGTTCTTCAAAGGTACTTAAATTGGTTTGAACTTCTTCATGTTTGCTTGATAAATTAAACATAAGGACTCACTTAGCTACATATACAGCTTCGTTTTTTACGCCTTTTACCACTTCAATAGTTCGACTGGTTTGTAAGCGAGAAAAGTTTTGCAAACGACCTTGCTCAATGTCGTAAGCACTGTGAACAATAATTGATACTTTGTCGGCATTGTCTATTCCTGCTAGCGAATAAACATCTTTCGGCAATACAGCCAATACCAACGATACACCTGCAGAATTTGTTGTCTCTTTTGCTAAATTATCCATTACACCACTATTAGCCGCTTGTGTTTTTGGCCCTTTTGAAACACCAATAAGTTGTACATCGCGGGCAACTGTTCTTACTAAGCGATTAGTTTTAGCAACAATATCTAAACGATCGCCTTTATGAACTCGTGACAGAGGAATATCCAACGTTGTTAATTTTAATGTGTACAACACACGTCCAGCAGGAATAGCCTCAGATAAGTTTTGGCTTTTAGCTCTTACAAAATCAGTATCAAAAAGTGGTTGTTCAATCATTTTGTTTGTTGCTAACTTTTTACCAATTAGCGCACGAGGGTTTTGAATACTCAAAGCCATGTTGGCATAGTTACTTGGATCTATATCTTTTTGAGCAACATCGTGAACAGTGATAGTTTGCCCTGCAGACATATTTTTATTTACAACCCAAGCTGTAACATTGTTTTCATCGTTTACTTGCCTAATACCTAGTGCAGATGCAAGCATGCCAGAGGTAATGAGTAATGTGAGAGCGGCTGTAGTGGCGCCTTTGTTACTTTTACTTTTCATAATGTTACCTCTTAAAAAATCATCACTGCCACACGGTTGTGGCAGTGAGCCACTTATTACTATTCACTTAGTTACCTTGCGAACCACCTGCTGCTGTACGTGTTGCAGCATCACCACTTGGCGTCGCACTAATAAGTGCTGCATTTTCACTAAAGTCTGATGCAACAAAAGTAAATGAGCTTTCATCACCGGCATATACATCAACCGAATCAACAAAACCAGAACCTGAGATTTCAGCAGTACCTTCGGCGTTAATCATGCCGTCAAATACATAACTTTGATCAAGCGAGCCGATTGCTTCAGCTACATCTTCAAGTTCGCTTGTTACCGAATCTCGTAGTGTAGACAAACCAATTACCAGTGCAGCTACCATAGAAGTTGATAGAATGATCAGCTCTGAAGTCAGTACAAAACCTTTTTGTTTTTTGCTGTTTAAGTTATTAATAGTTCTCATCATGGTCACCTTTAAATTAGAAGAGCTCATGCTCAATATTAATATTGCGAGGACCGTGCCACTAAGCTAAACCCATATAAATCAAACTCTTAAGATTGAATTTAATCATATCCCTATCTGAATAGCTCTTTTGCGTTGCAAAATGCGAATCATATAGTTAGTAGCAAAAAGTGACTTTAAAAGCTCTTTTATTTATTAGAGTTAGCTGGTCATTAAGCTACTTAACTTAGGCGTGGTATTTATGTTCTGTACAATGAATTTGAATGTATTAAAGCGCTAGGGCGTGTTGATCTTTGGTGGGTGAATTTGCAGCAGTATGTTTGGTTTTTAGGCAAGGCGGAGCCTATTTAGTGTGGTTATTCCCCATGAATAGGCGATAACGCAGCATAAATACCAAACATGTGCTGCCCTTTGGGTTCTTTCTAGGGACGATTAACACGCCCTAAATGAAATTTAAAACGAAGGGGCAATAACGATAGGGAGATAGAGTATAAAAAAGGCCTTTCGGCCTTAAGATAAACAGTTACCTAAAATAGAGAGTTTAGTGTATTTTGCTTTTGCCTTTTTGTGATTAGGGTTTGCTTTAAGTGCTTGCTGGTAATAATTACAAGCATGAATATTGTTAGCGTTGGCCTCTTCTATTAACCCTTTATGATAATAATAAGTAGTGTTATCTAAGCCAAACTTAGCCGAGAGCTGTAAATAGTTAGATGCAATGGTATAACTACCCTGAGCATAATGAATCGATGCCATTTGTAAATACGGTGAAGCCTCGGTGCCAAATACATCCACACCATATTGTGCAATGCTTTTAGCTTTAGCTAAATTACCCTGATCAATCGCAAGTGTTACACCCAGTGTAATAACATTTAACGGTGGATTAGCTTTATTTAGCAATGTGTTTATAACCTGCTGTGCTTGAGTGCTACGGCCACTTTTATAAAATGTATACGCTGCAACTGAAAGTATGGCTGTATTGTCTGGATGAGCTAGCATTAGCTGATTTATATCGTGAACAAACGCTAAACAGTCACTTGCATTTACACCTTTACACGTTAAAGCTTGTGCATTTAAATTATATTTTTTTACTAAATCACTTAAAGCATTATAAGGGTTTACTGTAGGCTTATAATCAATGTGAGCACAACCTGAGAGTGCTAAAACTAAAGTTATATATATGTATTTCATAGTCCTTGCTCCTTAATGTAGCTAAGTAACTGAGTGTCTATATCAGCTTGTTGCCATAATCGTAATGTATTAACCGGATCTCTTACTAAGTTAGGGGTAACAACAATAATTAACTCTCTGTTGTTTTCGCTTTTGCTGGTTGTTTCGCTTAGCTTTCCTAGCATGCTGTTACCGTTACCATCAGGTACAAAATCGTGGCTTGAATTACTATCAGTACTAATTAAGCCCCCTATAATTAAAGGTTGGCCATCTTGTAATCGAGTTGAAGTTTGCATACTGCGGGTATTAAACGCACTGCTGTTTAAACTGCTGCCTGTGCTGTCGGCAATTTCTGCGGTAAGTGTTGTATCTGGTAATGATATAACTGGGTTTAGATCTAGAGTAATGCGGTCTTTGTCATCTACTAGTGCGCGCACATTTAACTCAACACCAAACGATTTAAATTCAGTGCCACTAAATACAGAGCCGCTACTACCTTGTTGCCCACTTGCTATACCCGATGGGCTGTAACTGGTTGGTACAGGCACTTCTCCGCCCACTTTAAATACAGCACTCTCACCAGCTAAAACCGTAATAGTAGGACGTGAAAGCGTACGCGATATACCTTCTTGCTCTAATAATGAGAACAACATATCAATGGCAAATTGTGAGGTAGAAAGCTGTAAGTTATTAGTTAATTGACCACCAATTAATTGCAGGGCATTTTCTATTGTTGCAGAACCTGACTCTCTGCTTGCCATGCCATCACGGCCAAATAAGCCTTCTTGCTTTTCGTATCCATTAGATAGAACACTTATATCAGGTCGCCATTGTTTTAAACGACGTTGATTAACTTCATATAACTGCACAGATACACGAACTTGCGGTAAATCCTCAACTTCAATACTTGAAAGTACTTTACCTCCAGCTACGCTAAGAAGCGTTGCTCTAGCAATGTTAGAGCTTACGTTACTTAGCGTAACACCTGAGGCTGCATCATTTAAAAGCCCGCCAGACTCATTAGCTAATACTTCAATGCTTGCGCTTTCATTTAGGCCTGCACCATTCATTAAGTTATTAGGATCAAGCGGTGAGCCTTGAGTTTGCATTGCTTGCTCAGGTTCAAACAGCTTATTAATTGTATTAAGTAATCGCACTAGCTCTATTTGGTTTTTAACCGAGCCCGAAAGTAAAAAAACATCACTTTCGTCATTTGAAAGTTCACCTACCGATATGCGCTTAACAGTAACTTTATCAGCCCCCATTGATTTAATAACGTCGCTAATACGCTCCTCTTTAGGTTTTGGGGCTTGCGAAACTTTAATTAAATTTATGATAGCGACTTTGCTAGAGCTTTGTGATGCACCGCCATTTAAATTGCTCATTCCTTGCAGTCGCTGTGCTAAAGAATTAAACATGCCTTGGTTAGGGTTTGAGGTAATAACAGGTTGCGATGCTTGAGAGCTACTAGCGTATAAGTAATTTTTAGCTGCTTCATAAGCCGCATGGCGATAATTAATTGTGGGTACTTCTCCACGAAGTACTACGGCGTGCCTATCTGGGGCTATGGTTAATTTTACTGCGGGGTGAATGTCGTTAAGGGCGTTTTCAAGTACGCTGTAATCTTCAGTTACGCCAAGTAAAAACGTTTCTGAGCTTTTATCGTCATACCACACCATCATAGATGTACGGCCAAGTTTTTTGGCTAAAATTAAAAGCTCGCGGCCATCTACTACGTTCACATCAAGGGTTGTTTCATGCCCTAATGCAATGCGCGCAATATCACGTTTAAATACAAATCGTGTATGAGTCCACTTAACTAAATGAGAAACTTTTTTTACGCGTTCACCATTAGCATTTTCTATGTAAGCTAAATGGCTTTCATTACCATGCGCTGTAAATGGTATCAGTAGCAATATAATAATAAATTTAAACATAAGCCTTTCCCTCAATTTGCCTAACTAACTAATTAGCAAGTATGAGTCCAAGGAAATAATTTATATTTTTAAACAGGTTAGATAAAAACTAAGGATGGGTTTTGATTTTGATTCGCAAATTGCAAATCAACAATAATAGGTAAATAAATAGCGGTTATAATAAAACAAAAAGCGCAGTAAAATACTGCGCTCATTTAATTAACTACAGTGTTAGTTAATGAAGTGCTGCTGTAAACGGTATACTTGCACAAATTTTAGCTTCAGCGACTAATAACTCTTCTAGCCTTACATCAACTTCTTCTTTATCAAAGTATTCGTAAGCAAGCTCAACAAATAAGTTTTTGTGTTTTTCTTCTGACTTAGCAATAGCAACATAAAAGTCTTTTTCTTTACCCTCAGGTAGTGCTTGAGCTACAAGCGAAAAACGTTCATGCCCGCGGGCTTCAATAACACCGCCTACTAAAAGTCGGTCCATTAAAAAGCCATCGCGTCCGTGTCTAAACAAAGCACGAATTTGTTTGATGTACGGATCTTTTTTATCGTCGCCTAAGTTAGTATCGCGTTCAATAAGTAACTTAAGTACTTGTTTAAAATGTATTAACTCTTCAAGCGCTAAGTCGGTCATCGCTTTTACAAGTTTGCGTTTGTCTGGATAATGCGAAAGCATAGACATAGCCATACCCGATGCTTTTTTTTCAGCAGCAGCATGGTCTTGCAAAAAAGTATTAAAGTCGGCTAAAACAACTTCGGTCCATTCAAATGGGGTTTGGTATTTTAATTCAAACATTTTCTGTACTACTTAAAAAATAATGCGGGGATTTTAGCGTATTTTGTATTAAAAATCTTGGTGCAGTTGGTAAAATTAAATCTGATAAGGCAAATGTTTATCTATACGTCCTTTCGCCGTCGACTCTACTTTTAAGACGTGCTTTATATCATTCCAAGCAGTTACTTTTCCGCCCATATTCATTTTTTCAAAATCTGTTTTATCGCTTGTTAATTCTAAAAAATCACACATTGCTTTGTAGCTTGCAGGTTTAGCTATATCAATGGATAAAAAATCTTGTGGGCGGTTTTTAAAGTAGCGTTGTGCTGATTCAAAATGGCTGTTGTAGCAATTTTCTAAATAACTATCATCATCAATATTTTCAAGCGACAATTCATTAAAGGTATTTAAATAACAGCGCTTTATATGAATATTAAAACCACCATCGGCGCGCGTTAAATTAGTATGCATACGCGTTAAAAGCTGTTTAATAGAAGGCAACCACGCACTTAGCTCGCGCTCTAGGTAAATAAATTTAGAACCTGGGTAGTGCTTATCAAGTACCTGGTAGTCGTTAAATATGGGGGTGTCGGCAATCGCCGTAGCATTTTTAAAACAAGCTTGTGTGTAGGCAGTATGCGCCGTTGCAATACTGAGTTCTAAAAACGCATGGCACACACTTGTCGTGCCAGTACGCGGAAGGCCAATTATAAATAGTTTATTCATTTAACTATTACGTGTAACAAGCAGTAAAAATGCGCTAATAACCATTACTAAAAATGTGACTACAGCACCTATTTGACGATACTTTAATCTTGCCTCTACTATACCTAAATTATGAAACACGCGCCCAATTAGTAACGCGGCTCCCAATATGTTGCAGTAATGGCTAGCAAGGCCTTGATATTCTGCTAAAAAAAGCAAAATGATAGTAAAGGGTACATATTCCATAAAATTTGCATGGGCACGCACGGCACGTTGTAATTTAAGATTACCGTTATCACCAAGTGATATTTGCTCTTTTCTACGCACTTTAATTACATTAAAGCTCAAATAAACGTAGTAAAACGCAAGTAAAGCAGCATAAGTTGAAATGATCACAGTGTATTCCTGTTATTTATTATTTGAATTTTGCTCAAGCTGTTAGGCTCGCAATTTTAAGCGCTGATAATACCATATAATTTGATAAGCATTATCAGAAGTTTAGTTAGCAAATATGCTAATGTAGAGAAATAAATTTTTAAGCCCGCATAAGGATTATATGTTTGTACCACGCAAAGTAGCCGATAGTTATCGTGAAATGATAAACAGTATTGGTTTTTATCCCTCGTTATTTTCTATTGGTTTTTTACTGTTTGCCATTATTACTATGTCGCTTGAGTACGTAGAACCTGTAGAGCAATTGAAGTCATTTATATCAGTGGTTTTAGTTGATAGCGCTGAAAATGCGCGCACCATTTTAAGTACTCTTGCGGGCAGTATTATATCGCTTACCGTATTTAGTTTTTCTATGGTGATGGTGGTTTTAAACTCCGCTAGTGCAAGTTTATCGCCACGTGTTGTGCCTGGACTTATTACCCGTAAATCTCACCAAATGGTGCTTGGCTTTTATTTAGGTAGCATAATTTACTCAATTATTATGCTTATCAATATCAATAAGCTTGAAGGTGGCGATACAGCAATACCCTCTTTAGGGGTTTTATTTGCGCTGGTATTTGGTTTGATATCGCTGGGGTTGTTTGTATTTTTTATCCACTCTATTTCTAAAGCAATACAGGTTGATAACGTATTAAATGGCCTGTTTAGACAAACTAAAACAGAGATAAAAAGCATACAAGCTAGGCAAGCAGAGTGTCCTATTAATGACTTTCCAGATTTTACGCAGTGGCATTCAATTAAAAGTACCACTGAGGGTTATTACAAAGGCGTTCACACCGACAAACTTTGTGCGCTTTTAGAGCAAGAAAACATCCGTATTTATATCTCTGTAAATCAAGGTTACTTTACAGTTAAAGGGTATCCGTTTTTAAAATGCGATAAAGACATATCAGCCGATGAAGAGCTAATAGCTAAAATTTTAGACTGCTTTATTTTTTATATAGAAGAGTATATTAGCGATCATTATCGTTATGGCTTAACGCAAATTTCTGAAATAGCGGTTAAAGCAATGAGCCCAGGGATAAACGATCCTGGTACTGCGGTTAAATCTATTGATATGCTAAGTATTTTACTTATTAAGCGCCTCGAAATAAGCGACACAAATTACTCGTTTAAGCACACCGACAATGATCCGCTGTTATTTATACACGAAACAAGTTTTGATGAGCTATTACACGATAATTTTACACCACTGCGTAATTACGCTAAAAGCGATGCTTATGTAATGACTAACGTGCTTGAAGCGTTTAAAAACATTTTGTTTGTGGCTCATAACGATGAAGGTGCGCGCAATAGTTTGTTTAACTATTTAAACGCCATAGTAGATGACATTAATGAGCAAGTGACGAATGATTACGACAGGCGTGAAATTAAAAATATGCTTAATTCAATTGCCCGAATAAGTGAGCAACAAGGTGAGGAATTAGTGGCGCGTTTTGAGCGCCACCAATATTAATCACAGTTTTAGTGACTGTTCAGATAGTTATTCTATAAAGTAAACTGCATAGCTTGAAGCAGTCACTTTTATTTCACCAGCATGGTAGGCATCAGGCACAAAGTTACCTGGTGTACTATCTGCTTTCATCATTGTTTGCTCGGCGCGCATATATGGTTGAGATGGCACATTCATTGGGCTAAGCGAAGCCGTATAAAGCCCTTTAAGCTCCACGCCATAATCTTCACTAAACTCTTTTGCTGCAGCGCGGGCATCTTTAATAGCAAGCTTTTGCGCTTTTTTATGAAGCTCGTTGTAATTACTTGCTAAAAATTGTGTTTGATTAATTTCGTTAATTCCGTTGTTTACTAAGCTTTGTAATAGCTCTGGGTATTTTTTTATATCACTTAGTTTTAAAGTAAGTGTGCGCGATACTCTAAAGCCTTTAAAATCTTGTGTACCCGATGTGCGGTTATATTGGCTTTCACGATTTATTGAGATATGGCCAGCATTAATATCCCCTTCTTTTACTCCAACCTCTTTAACTAGCTTAATTGCTTTAGCCATTGCAGTATCTGTTTTGTTTTTAGCTGCAAGTAGGTCTTTATCAATTTCAGTAATACCAACACTTAGTTGAACATAGTCAGGCATTGTCGTTAAGGTAGCTTCACCTTTGACATAAATATGAGGTGCGTCTGGTGTTGAGGCCGCAAGCGTATTAAAGCTAAAAGCTGTTAAAGCTAATGCACTGCCCAAAAATAGTGTGAGTGATTTCATAGCGTTATCCATTGTATTTAATTAACTCTATTAAAGAGCCTACGTGGTTAACAATAAATGAACAAGCACAAAAAAACAGGCAATTGCCTGTTTTTTGTTATTGGCTGTAACTTAACGTACAGCCTTATTTACTTTAAATTACGAGTACCGTAATTAAACACTACAGCGTTTGTAATTACGGTATTTAGGTAACCAGTAATTTCTATCAATAGCAGCCCATAGCGCATCGTCAGATAACTCAAGTGCTACGCCCTCTTCTATCGCTTTTTTAGCAACAGCAAATGCAATACGTTTGCTTAGCGTTTCAATTTCTGTAAGTGCTGGTAGTAAGCTACCTTTACCTGTATTTGCACGAGGAGATGACTCCGCTAACATTTCACTAGATACACTTAGCATTGCATCAGTAATGCGCGTCGCTTTTACCGCTATTACACCTAAACCAATGCCAGGGAAAATATAACTATTGTTACACTGTGGAATTGGGAATTTTTCGCCATTGTATTCAACAGGATCAAATGGGCTACCCGTTGCTACAAGTGCTTTACCGTCTGTCCACTCAATTACATCGGCTGGGTGCGCTTCTACCTGCTTAGATGGATTACTTAGTGGGAAAATAATCGGCTGTTCACAACTAGCATGCATTGCACGAATTACTTGCTCAGTAAATAAACCAGGTTGGCCAGATACACCAATTAAAATATCAGGTGCTGCACAGTGCATAACATCTAATAGTGATGCGTATTCACCGCTGTAAGTCCATTCACTTAAGCTTGCTGTAGGCTGAGCTAGAGCTTGTTGAAAATCGCGTAGACCTTCCATACCCTCAGATACAAGACCAAAGCGGTCAACCATAAATACTTGGCTACGTGCTTGTGCTTCGCTAATGCCTTCAAATACCATTTGGCTAATAATTTGCTCAGCAATACCACAACCTGCAGAGCCCGCGCCAACAAAAACAACTTTTTGCTGACTAAGCGTAGACCCTTTAACACGACACGCTGCTAATAAAGAACCAACAGTTACTGCTGCAGTACCTTGAATATCATCGTTAAAGCTACAAATTTCATCACGGTAGCGCTTAAGTAACGGCATTGCATTTGGTTGTGCAAAATCTTCAAACTGAAGTAATACACTTGGCCAACGGCGTTTAACCGCTTTAATAAATAAATCTAAAAACTCATCGTACTCGTCTTGAGCAATACGCTTATGGCGTGCGCCCATGTACATTGGGTCGTTAAGTAGTTTTTCGTTATTGGTACCTACATCTAGCATTACAGGTAACGTGTAAGCTGGGCTAATACCGCCACACGCTGTATAAAGCGATAGTTTACCAATAGGAATACCCATGCCACCAATACCCTGATCGCCTAAGCCTAAAATACGCTCACCATCAGTTACCACTATTACTTTTACTTTACCTTTCGTCGCATTACGTAAAATGTCGTCAATTTGAAAGCGGTCTTCGTACGAAATAAACAAACCACGCGCACTACGATAAATATCTGAGAATTTTTCACATGCATCGCCAACGGTTGGCGTGTAAATAATAGGCATCATTTCTTCAAGATGATCGCGTACTAATCGGTAGTACAGTGTTTCGTTGTTATCTTGAATGGCACGTAAATAAATATGCTTATTTAAGTTTTCGGTAAAGCTAGAATACTGCTGATAACAACGCTCTACTTGCTCTTCAATAGTTTCAAAGCGTGGAGGAAGTAAACCAGCAAGATTGAAATTTTCGCGTTCTTTTTTACTAAAGGCACTGCCTTTGTTTAATAGCGGCGTTTCAATTAGGCCAGGGCCAGAGTGATGAATATATAAGTAATTAGGATCAGTATTAGTTGTCATATTTCCAGGCTTTAACGGAGTCTTAAGTTATGATCTGTCATTATCATTGTTAAAGGTTTAATTGCAATGACAATTCAGCTTGTCAGACCATTGAGAGAAACACATGCAGGCCTCACCGCCTGCATGTGTATTATACATAAATTAAAATTTGATAGTGGCGTTTTTGTCTGTTAAATCAGATAACGCAACACCTTCTCGGCGTGGGTCGGCACCGCCAAATAACGTATTATTTTTAACTTCAACCGCATGCAAACCTGAGTTTAAATCAAGTACGCGTACATTATGACCACGTTTTGTAAGTGCAGGTGCAATGGCTTCAAGTGCTGTGCCTTTTTCAAGGCTGGTGTAATCGTTACGATTAGTGGTGCGCGGCAAGTTTATAGCCTCTTGCGCGGTTAAATCCCAATCAATAACACCTACTACCACTTGAGCAACGTAATCAATAATACGGCTACCACCAGGTGAGCCTACAACCAAACGTAAGCTGCCGTCTTTATTAAATACCATTACCGGCGACATAGAGCTGCGCGGGCGTTTACCCGCTTCTACACGGTTTGCTACCAGCTTGCCATTCTTACGTGGAGAAAGTGAAAAGTCGGTAAGTTGGTTATTTAAAATAAAACCATTGACCATAACGGTAGAGCCAAATGCCATTTCAATTGAACTGGTCATTGAAACAGCATTACCTTGTGCATCAACTATAGATACATGCGAAGTAGACGGAAGCTCATACGAGTCATCCATTGCGTAACTTAAATAACTAACCGGATTACCTGCTACTGCTTTTGTATCTTGCTCGGTTATTAGTTTGGCACGTGATGCTATGTAATCTTTGTTTAAAAGCTCTTTGGTAGGCACTTGAGTAAAATCAGGGTCGCCCATGTACATATCACGATCGGCAAAAGCAATACGTGATGCCTGGCTAAAGTAATGAATCGCTTTTTCGCCGTTTGGTTTAAGCGCGCTCATGTCTTTGTGCTCTAAAAGCCCAAGCATTTGTAGCACAGCTACACCACCGCTACTTGGTGGTGCCATCGAACATACGTTATATGCGCGGTATTGAATACACACGGCATCGCGTTCTTTACTTTTATATTCAGCTAGGTCTTGTACGCTAAGCTTACCAGGTGCAATTTTAGAGTGCTGAACAGCATTTACCATTTGCTTGGCGTTATCGCCTTTATAAAATGCGTCAATCCCTTGTTTGGCAATGTCTTTGTATAAATTAGCAAGTGGCTGATTTTTTTTAATAGTGCCTGCTTCAATCAATTTACCATTTGGGTAAAAGTATTCGTTTATAACTGGCATGCTAAGTACACCCGGGTTTAGCTGACGCGCTAATAAGCCATGTAAACGGGGTGATACTTCATAGCCTTGTTCTGCAAGCTCTATGGCGGGTTTAAAAAGCTCCTGCCAAGGTAATGTGCCATATTGCTTATGCGCATTAGCAAATGCATGCAAAATACCCGGCACACCAACAGAGCGACCACCTACAACGGCTTCAATCCATTTTACCGCTTTTCCGTGCTTATCTAAAAACAGTGTTTCATCTGCATTTGCGGGTGCAGTTTCACGGCCATCAAAGCTGGTCAGTTTATTGTTTGCTTTGTTGTAGTACATCATAAATGTACCGCCACCAATCCCCGACGACTGTGGTTCAACAAGTGTAAGTACAAGTTGAGTAGCAATAGCGGCATCGACTGCGCTACCACCTTTGGCTAAAATTTGTTGACCCGCTTTAGACGCATATGGATTTGCTGCCGCAACCATATACTTTTCACCAGTTACTAATTGCTTTTGCACAATTGAAGTGGTGGCTTCTGGTTCGCGTGTTTCGACTTGAGTTGGTTTGGCAATAGTTGGCAGTGTTACTGCACACAAGCCAATGGCAAATAATGAGTTAAGTTTAAAATGCATAAAAATACTAAAAACACTTAATTACGTAGTTGTATTTGGCATCTTAAAGTTAAACGGGCACAATATGCAAAAATTTTGACTAAAAAAATACAATAAAATGCTTAATTTACCTTTTCAACCTCGTTATTTATTACCGCCATTATTCTTGATGCTTTTTAGTACCATTTTTGCTGCATTTGATTTAAATAATTTACTTGAATTTAACCGAAACCTTGTCGAACAAGGTGAGATATGGCGAGTGTTCACCAGCCAATTTGTGCATGCTAATTGGGCACATTTAGGCTTAAATTGCAGTGGTATATTCCTAATTTGGCTACTACACGGCGAATACACCACGCCTTTACGGTATACCTCTAATATCTGTTTACTGGCTCTTTGGTGTGGACTCGGTGTTTATTGGTTTTGCCCAAGTATACATATCTATACAGGGCTCAGCGCCCTACTTCATGGTGTAATTATTTGGGGAGCAGTTAAAGATGTCACGTTAGGACTTAAGTCGGGTTATTTGTTGTTTACAGGTGTATGGATAAAAATAGCGTTTGAGCAATTTAGCGGCCCAAATGCCGACATAGGCAAGTTAATAAATTCAACTGTTGCAATAGATGCACATTTAATTGGTGCTGTAGGCGGCACATTGCTTGGAATACCTTTGGCGATAAAATACTTAAAAAATAGCGATTAAGCTTTCAAATATTAATAAAAACGCCGCGTTAGCTAACGCGGCGTTTTTATTTTTATACTTTAATTTAAAAATTTAAGATTAAAGCGTTTCTTTAAATAACTTATGGATACGGCGGTATTCATCTAACCAGCTTGAAGGCTGAACAAAACCATGTGGTTCCACTGGGAAAATAGCCGTTTCAAAGTTTTGTTTTTTAAGCTCAATTAAACGTTGTACTAAACGCACTGAGTCTTGAAAAAACACGTTATCATCAACCATAGGGGCGTTAATCAACAAGCGTTTGTTTAATCCCTCTGCGTAGTAAATTGGTGAGCTTCGCTCATAAGCAATAGGGTCTACATCCGGATGGTTTAAAATATTCGCTGTGTAACCGGTGTTGTAATGTGCCCAATCGGTAACTGGGCGAAGCGCCGCACCCGATTGAAACAACTCAGGTGCTGTAAACAATGCCATAAAGGTCATAAAGCCGCCGTATGACCCGCCATATGTACCTACCGCCTTGGTATCAACGTTCGCATTTTGCGCCATCCATTTAACACCATCGGCTAAATCTTGTGTTTCAGGTGTGCCCATTTGACGATAAATAGCAGTACGCCAATCGCGTCCATATCCTTTTGATGCACGGTAATCCATGTCCATTACTATGTAGCCTTCATCAGCCAGTAATGAATGAAACATAAACTCACGGAAATACACTGAAAAACCCATATGAGAATTTTGTAAATAACCAGCACCATGATTAAAAATGACCGCTTTACGAGTTTTACCTGTCTCCCCTTCTACGTAATCACTTGGGTAATATACTTTTGCATAAATAGGTTGATCAGTATGGCTAGACGGCACGGCAACAATTTTAGGGGCGGTTAGCTTTTTAGCTAAAAACTCATCAGAAACTGTATGTGTTAACTGCTTAGCAGTAGTATTTGCCTTAGCATCTGCAACGTACAATTCTGTTGGTTTCATAATGGTAGAGTGATTTAGAAGTAACTTACTTTCATCTGGGCTTAGCGTGTAATCAGTCATGCCGTTTAAATCGGTAACTTGCTCATTATTACCCGTTTGTGGATCAACACGATAAATTTCATAAAGACCTGGGTGTTCAACATTTGCTTTATAGTAAATTGCGCTGTTGTCACTTGTAAGCGTTAAGTTTGATACTTCAAATTTACCTTGTGTTAGCGCCGTTGCTTTACCATTTAATGGCTTTTTATAAAGCTGGCTGTAGCCAGATTCTTCCGAAAGGTAATAAAGCGTATTTGAATTATGTAACCAGCCAAAGTTATTAAATGCGTAAGCAATCCACGCGTCATCATGCAAGCGGTGTTGCGATACAAGTTTATTACTTTCAAAGTCTACCGTTGCTATCCAGCGATCTTTGTTGTCCCATGCTTCAAGCATAATAGCGACTTGCGAGCCATCATCGTTCCACACTATTGGGCTTTGCTCAAAACCCCAGTCCATAATTAAATTAATACCACGTGGTGTTTTTTCAGATTTATACGTTTTGCCATCACGTGCATAGTTTTCTTTTTTAACTTTTGCTAAAACGTCTTCGTCAAAACCCGGTAACGTATCAAAGCTAAGTGTTTTTTGTGTTTTATCAGCTAAGTTAATGTAAACAAGCTCTGATGTTTGCTCTTTTGCATCGGCTACACGGCGGCGTGCTTTTTTAGGCTCTATTGTCGCGTCATTTGTAATGTAGTTAGGCATAATATCGCCTTCACCACGCCACGACTGCTGCTTTTGAACAACAACTATTAACGCATCGCCATTTGGCGAAAGCTGAACTTCTTTAACTGTATTACCATCGCCAAGGTAGTAACTTGTATTTGCAATAGAGCTATTTTGCTCGTTAATTTGCTTGTTGCGAGTTTGCTTATCTTGCTTATTTTTTTGCTGTAATGCGACAAATTCAATAAGCTTGTGCTGCTCTTTAGCTATGTAACTACTTGGTTCTTGAAGCCCTTTAGGCTCATCGGCTAATTTTAAATTAGCAAGCTCAGTTGTAAGCCCTGTTTTTAAATCAACCTTAAAAAACACATTGCCTTGGCGATAAACTAAATCACCATTATTTAAAAACTGTGGTTTAGATTCGCTAGCTGACGTGGCGGTAATTTGTTTAAGTTCACCCGTTTTTAGGTTTTTAACAAATACATTGCCTTTAAAAGTGTAAGCAGCAAGCATTTTATTTTTTGAATAAACAGCTTTTGAAGACCCAACCGTGTGCAACTTATTAAGCGCTACTTGCTGTGCTGTTTGACTTGTAACTGGTTGGCTATATACATCGCGAAGCGTACTACCTTGCTGTTTTTGAGCATAGATAATAGTAGAAGAATCAGCTGCCCAATAGGCGTTTTCAGGCTTGTTACCCATCCAATCAGGATCGGCCATTGCTTGCTCTAGCGTTATATTTTGCGAGCCTACATTGGCAGGTGTGTTTACAACCGCAGCAACTTTAGTTGCTGGTAAAGCGCTTTGCTGTGAGGAGGAAGTATTAGCGGTTGCACTACAGCCGGTAAGCATAACACTTGAGGCGACGGCCAATGCCACTAACGTTTTAGATGAAGAAAGATTAAAAATCATAGTGCTTCTATACGGTTATTATAATTAATCCATATTTAAGCAGAAGCACATAAGTTATTGCAATTTTTTAAGATAAATAGCTATTTAATAGGGTAAAGTTCAGTTTACTCTACAATTAAGTCTAGCCAAACCAAACGATGATCGCTTGATGCGTTTCTATCTTTAATTAAACGATACTCGTTGCTTGATTTTGTTGGCCAAAATACACCACCGTTCTTAATTTTTAAGCCATAGTTTGACGGTAAAACGTAATCAACACGTGCTTGCCAGTTCGCCGTATAATTTTGCGCTTCATTTGTGTCGTATTGCTCTTTTGCGCCTGCACTTTGCGGCACAAAGCTTGCGTTGATAAGTGCGTTTTTAAGTATTTGATCTGTTGTATTTGTACGGGCTTTATCGCCCTCAGGGGATGCGTTTAAATCACCTAAAATAACAAAACGAGAGTCCGCTTTTAACCCGCCTTTTTGACCTTTATCATCGTAAATGTAAGCTTTGTTGCTCACGTAATCGGCAATTAGCCTTACTTCATCGTGATTACGCTTACCATTTCTATCCTCGTCACCATCAAATACAGGTGGTGTTGGGTGTGAGGCCAGTACGTGCACCGTTTTATTATTGACTTTAACGGGTAAATCCCAAAACGATTTAGAGCTTAGCCTAAGTGCTTGCCACTCGTATTTGTTATACCAGTTCTCACCTGTTTTAGGATCTGTTGGCATTTGAGCATTTGGCATATCTTTGTATTTAAATTTTTGCAGCGTTCTTACTTTATCAAAATCGATAGGATATTTAGACAACACAGCCATGCCATAATGACCTTCAAAAAAGCCAAAACCTTGTGCATCAGCCATTATGCCTGTACTTTTACCATCGTTATCTAAGTCAAAATGAGTGGCTAAGCCTGTATTTACAGGAGCAATAAAGCTATAAGGAAAATCAATAACTTGCTGATTGTTTTGGCTAACGTTTAAGTAATGTTTTTTAAAATACTCAATGCCCTGCTCTTTAGGTATGTAATCAAATTCGTTGAGTAAAATAATGTCTGGTCGTACACGCTGAATAATTTCAGCAATGTTTTTAATTTGCTGGTGGTTGGCTTTAAGCGCGTTAGCTAAAGCATCACTTTTAATTTGCTCACCTTTTGGCGTGTGATTAGTTGCATCCATACTTACATTAAAGGTAGCAATGCGTAAGCTCTCACTTGCTAATGCGTTAAAGCTAAATGAAGCGGCGATAACAAGCGCGCCATAAATTGTTTTTAGTTTCATTATTTTACTTCACAAATTTGAAAAATAGACTTTAACAGTATTACATATTTAAAGCCTATTTTTATGACAAAAAAATACCGGCTAAAGCCGGTATTTATATAATTAATTTAGGCAAGTTATGCTAGCTAAGCACTAAATTGGCAGCTGCTTTTAAAATACCTGGATAGTCTTGCTCAGGTAGGTACTCTGTCAGTTCGCCAAGTTTGTCTGCAAGCTCACTTATATTAACCGCCGATACATTAATATGACCCATTTTGCGACCCGGCTTAGCTGTTTTACCATACCAGTGGCTCGTTACATCAACCGTTTTAAGTACATCACTTGGAATACTTGGTTGACCTAACACATTGATCATCGCCGTAATGTGTTTAAGCTCTGTATTACCTAGAGGCAGCCCTGCAACAGCACGCATATGGTTTTCAAACTGCGAACAGTGACAACCTTGCTGTGTCCAATGCCCTGAGTTATGAACTCGCGGCGCCATTTCATTAACTAACAATGTGCCTTGCACATCAAAAAACTCAATGGCCAACACACCTACATAATTTAGCTCATTCGCTATTTTAGTAAATGCGTCTACAGCTTGCTGCTCAACCTGATGATTGTTTTTACCTGCAATAGAGAGCGTTAACACACCATTGGTGTGCTCGTTTTCAGTTAGCGGATAAATAGCTACATTACCGTGTTTATCACGCGCACCAATAATAGAAACTTCACGATCAAACGGGATCATTTTTTCAGCAATAATAGTATGCGGCGCTTCTTCTGTGCCCGATGCTATAAAATCAGCCATTTGTGACCAAATTTCGTCTATTTGATCATCTGATTTTAATCGCCATTGCCCTTTACCGTCATAGCCTGCTTGGCATGTTTTAATAACAAGTGGCTTACCTAAGTTTTTAACGGCAAGTTCTAAATGCGCTTTTTCAGTAATTAGCTGGTACGGCGCACAGGTTACGTTAGTTTTATCTAGTAATGCTTTTTCAAGAGCACGGTCACCACCGGTTTTAATAGCGGCTTTTCCTGGGTAAAACTTATTACTGTTACAGCAAATCGTTAATACATCATCTGGAATGTGCTCAAATTCAGCGGTAATTGCATCAGCTGATTCAATAGCTTGTTCAAGCGTGGTTGAATACACTTCGCCTGTTAGCGGGTGAACAATTTTTTGGCTGCCAACATCGTAAGCAACCACATTTAAATTAAGTGGTGCACCGGCTAAGCTCATCATACGTGCTAGCTGGCCTGCACCTAAAATTAAAATAGTCATTATTACTCTGCAGGGTTTGGATTAGCTAAAATAGTGTCGGTTTGCTCTTTACGAAACGCTTCAATTTTTGCAAAGATCTCTGGGTTTTGGCACCCTAAAATTTGAGCCGCTAATAAACCAGCATTTGCAGCACCCGGCTCACCAATAGCCAATGTACCTACTGCTACACCTTTTGGCATTTGGCAAATAGATAAAAGTGAATCAACACCATTTAAGGCTTTTGACTTCACTGGCACGCCCAATACAGGAAGCGATGTAAAAGCAGCAGCCATACCAGGTAAATGCGCTGCACCGCCAGCACCGGCAATAATTACTTTAATGCCCCTATCGGCTGCTGAGCTTGCATAATCTGCAAGTAATTGAGGAGTTCTGTGGGCTGATACCACTTTGGTTTCGTACTCAATGCCAAATTTTTCTAGCATAAGTGCTGCGTGTTCCATGGTTGGCCAATCTGATTTAGAACCCATAATAATGCCAACAGTCATAAATACTCCTCAGTAATGTATTTTTAAAATAGCGGACTTATGTCCGGTTTTAGGCGGGTATTATACCCAAAGCCACATTAATTGCGACTAATACAAAGTGCCAAAAACAAAAAAAGCCATGTTTTAAACATGGCTTTTAAAGTTTAGGGGTTAAAAGAGCTTACGCTTCTTTACTCGCTAGGTATTCTGCGTAATTGCCTCTAAAGTCAATAATTTTACCATCTTTAACTTCCCATATGCGGGTCGCTACCGATGATACAAATTGACGATCGTGAGATACAAACAATAACGTACCTTCGTAAGCTTCAAGGGCTAAGTTAAGCGCCTCGATAGATTCCATATCCATATGGTTAGTTGGCTCATCCATTAATAATATGTTTGGTTTATGCATCATAATTTTACCAAACAACATACGGCCTTGCTCACCACCTGATATTACTTTAACTGACTTTTTAATATCGTTTTGTGAAAACAACATACGTCCTAAGAAACTACGAACAACTTGCTCGTCGTCGCCTTCTTGCTGCCATTGCTCCATCCACTCAAACAAATTCATGTCGGTTGCAAATTCGTCAGCATGATCTTGTGCGTAGTATCCAATGTTAGCGTTTTCAGACCACTTATACTCACCACCTTTAGGTGCTAAGCGTCCTGAAAGAGTATTAAGTAAGGTTGTTTTACCTACGCCGTTTTCACCAATTATGGCAATGCGCTCACCTACTTCCACTAAACCTTCAAGACCTGAGAATAACGTGTTGTCTTCAAAACCTTGGCTAAGGTTTGTCATTTCTAGCGCGTTACGGAATAACTGCTTTTCTTGTTCAAAACGAATAAACGGTGTTTGACGCGAAGAGGCTTTTACTTCATCTAACTGAATTTTGTCGATACGCTTAGCACGCGATGTTGCTTGCTTAGCTTTAGACGCGTTAGCCGAGAAACGCGATACAAACTGCTGAAGCTCTGCAATTTGGCTTTTCTTTTTGGCATTTTCACTCAATAGGCGCTCACGTGCTTGCGTTGCTGCAAACATGTATTCGTCGTAGTTACCTGGGTAAATACGCAGCTCACCGTAATCTATATCGGCCATATGCGTACACACTGAGTTTAAAAAGTGACGGTCATGCGAGATGATGATCATAGTACAATCGCGCTGATTAAGAACATCTTCTAACCACTTGATAGTATAAATATCCAAGTTATTGGTCGGCTCATCAAGTAGCATGATATCTGGATCAGAAAACAGCACCTGTGCCAGTAACACACGTAGTTTAAAGCCTGGTGCAATTTCAGACATTGGGCCATAATGCTGCTCAGTAGCAATACCAACACCTAATAAAAGCTCACCCGCTTTAGACTCAGCAGAGTAACCGTCCATTTCAGCAAATTCAGTTTCAAGATCAGCGACCTTCATACCATCCTCTTCACTCATTTCTGGTAATGAATAAATACGATCGCGCTCTTGTTTAATATCCCATAACTCTTTGTGACCCATGATCACAGTATCGATTACAGAGTATTCTTCGTAAGCAAACTGGTCTTGGTTTAGTTTAGCAACACGCTCATTTGGATCAGTGCTTACGTTACCCGAAGATGGCTCAAGTTCACCACTGAGTATTTTCATAAATGTTGATTTACCACAACCATTTGCGCCAATTAAACCATAACGGTTACCTTCGCCAAATTTTGCTGAGATATTTTCAAATAACGGTTTAGCACCAAATTGCATGGTGATGTTAGCTGTACTAATAATAGCGCTACCCTCCAAGGGAGACAGGATGTATTTAAATTGCGCGCAGTTTAAACCAAAATGGCCTATTTTTCTATGAAAGTTTAAAGGCACACGCACTTAACGGCTCGCGATTTAAACCCGCTTTAGATTACTAATTATTATTCAATTTGAGTACATTAAAATTCATCGATAAACAATTTTACAATTCGCACTAAAATTTAGAGTAATTACTTTTAACGTGTTTGCGTGTTTATTTAACTCATTTATGTATATGCGATCATATAAAAAGGCTATATTTATGAATACAAAGCACTTTAGAGCTTTTGCACTAGTCGTTGTTTTTTAAACAACATGAAAATAATTCAAATTGAAAAACTTCCCTCCCGCTTTTTTCTAATCCTTTTTACTTATTACTTAACTGTAAAAACAAACTTCAGCAACACATAAAAAAACAACGTTAACCTTAAGTGAATATTCATTAATTTTTACGCTCAAATTTATTGAGTATTTTTCACTTTTGAGCTGTTTATTGCTTTGCTAGTCTTCGAGCCTGAATTTTTACCTACGCACTATTTACACAGGGCACACACAAGATGAGCAAAAAATTAGCAACACTTATCAGCGCAAGTATTGTATTTGCACCGACAGTTTCTGCGGTTGAATTATACAAAGATGATAAAAACACAGTAAAAGTGGGCGGATATCTTGATGTACGTGTAATCAACACACAAAACGAAACCGAAGTAGTAAATGGCACGTCGCGTATTAACTTTGGGTTTACCCGCAAACTCAAAAATGACTTCTCTGCCCTTGCACTTGTGGAATGGGGCGTAAACCCAGTGGGTAGCAGCGACATTATTTATAATAATCGCTTTGAATCAATTCAAGATGAGTTTTTGTACAACCGTTTAGGTTATGCCGGCCTTTCACATGAAAAATACGGCCAGCTTACGATTGGTAAGCAATGGGGCGCATGGTACGACGTTGTATACGGCACGAATAACAGCTTTGTATGGGATGGTAATGCCGCTGGTGTTTACACGTACAACAAAGATGACGGCGCAGTAAACGGTACAGGCCGTGGCGATAAATTAGTACAATACCGTAATAGTTTTAACGACTTTAGCTTTGCAGTACAGGCGCAACTTAAAAACAGTGAATTTTATACCTGTGACGTGAGTGACATTACAGAAGAAGAATGTGAAACGCTTTGGAATGCAGGCGATACAGCTGCCCAAGAAGTAGAATTTAATTACACATTTGGTGCATCTGTTACCTACACTCCTACCGATATGCTAACCCTTACAGCAGGCGTTAACCGTGGCGAGTTTGATTTAACCTTTGGTGATGGCTCTACTCGTAACGTTGAAGATTTAATTTATGGCGCTGGTATTATGTGGGGCAGCATTGATAAGCAAGGCCTTTATGTTGCTGCAAATGTTAATAAGAACAAAAACCACGATACAGACAATATTGGTCGTTTAATAAAAGACGCCATTGGTATAGAAACGTTTGCATCGTATCGCTTTGAAAATGATTTTCGCCCTTTCATTGCCTACAACGTATTTGATGCAGGTGATGATTACGTAATTCAACCAAACTTTAACGCTGATCCGAACGATGAATTTAAACGACAGTTTGCCGTTATCGGGCTCCATTACTTAATTGATGAAGACACCATTGCTTACGTTGAAGCACGTAAAGATTTTAGTGACTTTGAAAGCGATGATAAAGATCAGCAAGCACAAATGGAGCAGTCAGAAGATGACGGCATCGCATTTGGATTTAGATATAAGTTTTAAAACGAGCACTCCTCCCTAAGCACAACCCTTTTAGCCCTTTTAACTTTTTAACTGGGCTTTTTTTACGCCATGCTTTTTTGTATTTGTTGCCTTGCATTAAGCGCTATATCAACAAATGCATTTACAGCTGCATTAGTCGCTGCTTTTTTAAATTGAATTTCTACCGGTATTTGCGTAGTTACATTATTAAGCTTAATAAAGTGGCACCCATCACTGTATAACTTACGCACGCAATAAGGCGCAATAGCAACGCCAAGCCCAGCGGCCACCTCGGTGACTAACGTTTGCATATGTCGAGGTTGGCTAATAATGTTCGGTGAAAAATGAGCTTGTTTGCATTGCAAAATGGTTTCATCAAAAAGCCCTAACGCTTCTTCGCGATTAAAAATAATAAATTGCTCATCTTTAAGACGCTCTAAATCAATGCTTTTACTAGTAGCAAGAAAATGGTTTTGATTAACAATAGCCACTAACGAGTCAATATAAATACAGTGGCTTAAAAACTCATCGGCAATTGAGCTTGGTAACGCTCGAGAAAACGCAATATCAATACGCTCATTTTTAAGTGCCTCTATTTGCTCTGTAGCTGTCATTTCGATAAGTGTAACGTGAACTTGTGGGTACTTTTCTTTATAGCTACGAACGAGCGACGCCATAAACGATAAACACGCAGAGCTTAAATGGGCAATCGTTAGCGACCCAATTTGACCATTTTGAGCGCGCTTAACTTTTGTTTTGGCCTGTTGAGTTAACTCAACAATTGCATTTGCATCTTTTAATAACTGTTCACCCGCTTCAGTAATAGCGACATCGCGTGAATTTCGTAAAAACAATACAACATCAAGCTCGCTTTCAAGCTGTGCAATATGCCTACTAATTGCAGGTTGCACGGTATGTAGCTCTTTTGCAGCTTCTGAAAAGCTCTGATACTTAGCCACGCTCACAAAGCTTTTTAATGTTTTAATATCCATAACACACCTTAAATACAATATTTGTATAGATTCTATAAAATAATATCATTTTTGTTATAGGTAAAGAACTCATACCATAGCCCTACAGTTAATAAAGCAAGATAGCTATGACCAAGCCTGAACAAAACCAGCAGTTAAGTCGATTTATTTTATTACTAATGACCGCTGCAATTGCAGCAACCGCTGCAAACCTATATTACAACCAACCCATACTGCCTTTAATGAAAGTCGCGTTTAATTTAACCGACGCTCAATTAGGGAGTATTCCTGCACTAACCCAATTTGGTTATGCCTTTGCGCTTTTATTTATATCGCCCCTTGGTGATTCACTGCCAAGGCGAAAACTAATCACTATTTTGTCTGGTTTGTTAGTTGCAGCATCGCTCATTGCGGCATTAGCGCCCAACTTAACCGTATTACTTATAAGCGTATTTTTAATTGGCGTAGGCGCCAATATTACTCAGCAACTCATTCCCTTTGCGGCTTCAATGGTGAGCGCTCAAAACAAAGGCGCCACACTTGGTACGTTAATGATGGGGTTAACACTTGGAATATTACT
Source organism: Pseudoalteromonas sp. H103 (assembly GCF_001469205.1). Classification (NCBI taxonomy): domain Bacteria; kingdom Pseudomonadati; phylum Pseudomonadota; class Gammaproteobacteria; order Alteromonadales; family Pseudoalteromonadaceae; genus Pseudoalteromonas; species Pseudoalteromonas sp. H103. The sequence goes on from NZ_LOFG01000019.1 coordinate 74,614, forward strand.
TTCACGTACGTTGAGTGGTTTTGTTGGTGATCACTTTGGCTGGCAAAGTGTTTTTTATATGTCGGCGCTATTAGCCACATTGTTTGGCACCCTACTTTATGTATTTTTACCCGTTAATAAACCACATGCTAATTTAAGTTACTTAGCGCTTATAAAAAGTAGTTTAAGTTTATTTAAACAATACAAGCAACTGCGTATGTTTACGTTTTCAGGCGCATTTTGGTTTGCATCGTTCAATGTGCTTTGGGCAACGCTTGCAATCTATGTAAACAATGAGCCATTTAATTACAGTGCTCAACAAGCAGGATTATTTGGTGTTATAGCCCTTGCAGGTGTTATTGGCGCAAAATTAGCGGGTAACTTTGTAAGTAAGCTTGGTTCTAAAAACGTTATTGCCATATCGCTTAGCTTAATTGCAATAGGTTTTTTAATTACAGGACTATTTGGTAGCAGTTTAGTGGCGTTAATAGTTGGCATTATACTCATAGACTTTGGGGTATTTAGCGCTCAGGTATCAAACCAAGTACGGGTATTTAGTATAGATCCAAGCGCACAAAGCCGAATAAACGGCATTTATATGCTCGGTTATTACATTGGTGGTGCTGTTGGGTCTGCTGCAGGTGTAAAAGCATTTGATTTATACAAATGGGATGGCGTAATTGCCATAAGTATTACTTTTATAGTTATTAGCGGAGTTTTTAATGCCCTAGCTAAAAAAGCTTAATTTTTACATTAATTGGAGAAACGATGAATTCACTCAAAGCGGCCGGTAGCTTTACGTTATTATGTATTGCCAGCTTAACCATTATGGTTGGCACTCTTTTAGCGCCAGGCTTAGTTAGTATTTCAAACGGTTTAGGTATAACTAATAACACTGTACTTTTAATTACATTACCTTCTTTAGGTGCTGTTGTATTTGCGCCAATTGCCGGACGGTTAATAGATAAATATGGCGCGTATAAACTTTTAATAATTGGATTATTTTTATATGGCTTTGTAGGGGCTAGCGGCTATTTTTTATATGGTCCAACACTTGTATTTATTAACCGATTTATTCTTGGTGGTGTAACGGCCATAGTAATGGCTGGCTGTACTGTATTAATTTCTACTTGGTACAAAGGTGAAGCTCGCTTAGGCATGATAGCTAAACAAGGCATGGCAATAGAACTTGGCGGAGTAATATTTTTATTTTTAGGTGGTTATTTAGCTTCACAGTTTTGGGGTTTACCGCTCGCACTTTATTTAATTGCCTGGGTATTTTTAGCCATGCTTTTGTTTTTTGTTCCAAGCAAACATAAAGCAAGCAACCAAGTTGAAGAACACATAACTGATAATACAAAAGCCGTTATTGGCGCCTTTTCATTAAAAGGGGTTTATATAGTTTCTACCCTCGCGATGACTATATTTTTTACCTCCACCGTTTTATTACCTATTACTATGAGTGCACTTGACTATAACGAATCTCAAATAGGTGAATTACTCGCATTTATATCGTTAGTAGCTGTATTTACAGCGGGCGTAATGCCAAAAGCAACTAAGCTAATTGGTGAAACAAACGTACTGGCACTGGCGTTTTTAGGTTTTGGATTATCGTATGTATGTTTTACCCAACCAAGTACCCTAGTTTTAATTTTAGGTGCAATATTAATAGGTATAGGTTTTGGCTTTAGTATCCCGCTTTTAAACCATATGACGGTAGAACTCAGCGAAGAAAACGTACGTGGTCGTAACTTATCGTACTTTACTATGGCGGTATTCTCTGGGCAGTTTTTTACCTCGTTTATGGAATATATACCTGGGGGAATTCATAACGTATTTATTATTTGCTCCATTTTAAGTGCTGTTGTTGCTGTTACCTTATTTGTTAAAAATAAAAAGCAAGCAGCTGAGCAGAACCTTAGTTAAGGCTAGTTAAAGCTAAATTTATAAGAGATGAACGGTAACTCCGCATCTCTCTGTTTATTTACTTTAAAATTTAACCCTATTGCATAGATAGGTACTAAACCAAATCTAGTATGATGTGTTCTTTAGCATTCCACCAGCGGTTAAGTTTAAATAGCTTAATTAGTACTAACCTTGTTTAATTGGCTAATATTATAGCCAACACAGCCATTGCTGTACATAAACACAGTAATGGCTCTACCTAAAGCAAATACGCCATTACTTCAGTTAATTTCTATTGAGTTATTCACCTAAAAGTTTTATGGCATATTCTAACGCTGAGTCTTTACTATCCTCAACATCCTCGATGTTAGGAAATTCAAAAGCATGTTCCACAGGAGCTCCTACAAATTCATAGCTTTGCCCTTCACTGTCGGAATAAAACTCATTAGATAACGTAATCCCCCAACCATTTGGTAGTGCTTTTATCAACGCATCACTGAAGGCTCCATAACTACTTTCACCGATGAATGTCACATTATTCCTAGCTTTTAATGCTATTAAAAACAGCTCAGCAGCGCTTGGAGTGAGGTGACTGGTAATCACAACAATATTACCAATAAAAGGTTTAACGTACGTGGGGGAAACAAGTATATCTTTCTTTTCACTCATGCCAGTTGGAACTTTGAAGCTTTTAGTGCCAATTCGAAGTGGTTTCTCAATAAGGTATGACATTATTTGTAGAGCCACTAAATCACTGCCGCCAGAACTATCCCTAAGATCTATTATCACTCCCTTAGAGCGATTAAAGTGTGGCGTTACTTTTTGCATTACTTTGTGTGTTTCATGTAGATCAAAACTTTCGATTCTAAAGTAAGAAGCACCACCTTTTAGTTTTGCAATGAGATAATTATCTTCTAGATAGTGTGCTGGTTTGTTGGTAGAAAAGTAGGATTCTACATTTTTTATCCATTTCTTATAAATATGTCTGTAAACTTGTGAAATATCCGAGAATGCTGGGTTTTCAGCTAGGAATTCTTTCAGCCTTTTTTCTGAAGCAGACTTTCTCGGTGAGTAATGGCTTAACCTATTTAATGATCCATCAATTAATATCGCGTGACCATCTCGCATATATTCAAGAAATTCGTCAATGATTCGTTGTAGCTCATTTGGAGTTGTATTGTTATCAGCACGTTGGAGCCACTGTGACTTCAATGCCTTCCAGTCTAACTCTTTTTCCTCAGTGAATGCGTAATGATCAGAAAAGCTGTCTAATACAACACTTAATACCTGACGGCTATCGAATACGTAACTATTGCTTTGAAAGCTATTTAGCTCTTTAAAACTGCAGATTTTTGGTAATACATCTAGTCTTCTGACAGATAGAGGGAATAACTTATCAAAATCTAATTTATTGGTTCTTTCATTAATGGCTACACCATCTCTTTGCGCTTCATCAGTTAAAAAATGATTCAAAATACAATAATTATCACTTATATCGTAGACAAGTGGTTTCACATGATTTGTTAAATCGAACACATATCCGTACCCTTCAGTTTCCCAAATGGCCGTTGCCGTAGAATTAAAGCTACTCATAATTGTAGCCATTAAAAATAACAAAACGATGAGCTGTTTTTTAACTAAATAATCCATATCAATCCCTAATATTCACGGTTCAAAACAACCCATCTATCATCATCTATTAATTGATAAACCTTCTTCATGCATAGCGATACCCGAGCCAACATGTTTAGTTAAGCTTTGTACAAACTCTTTATAATCAACTAGAGCTTTTGCCAAACTTTGCTTAGGGTTGTCATTATGTTCTGCGTTTGGGTTAACTGTGCTATGCCACATTAAATTAGCGTTAGGATTTGCGTTAAGCGTTGCTTCTAAATTTTGGAAAGCCTCCAACATTAGCGGATGCTCTGCCCCGCCAACCGTTAAATATAAAAATGTAGGCGCTTTAATTTTTGGGTTATTTGTTTTTAAAAAGTCACTAAAGCGTTTAACAACACTCATATCGTCGTACCAAGCTGCAGGGCTAAATGCGAAATACCCATTAAATAGCTCAGGTTTAGTATGCAGTGTATAAAGTACAAAGCTTCCCCCTGCCGAAAATCCACTTAATATACGTTGATCATTCAATTTATAATGGGTTTGCAAATAAGGGAGTAATTCGGCTTCTATAAACTTTAAAAACTTATGAGCCTCTCCATTAGGTTCTAAAAGCGTTGGAAACTCGGGGCGAGGCTCAGTATTTACCTCTTGGCGAGCATAAGGCGGCACTAAGTCACGGTTACGTGTAGTTTTCCAAAACTTATTAGGGATAGATACTAATATAGCACCATCCCATTCACCGGCTTTTCTTTGCGCGGTTAAAGTACGATCCCAATTATCTAAATTAAAATTACCGTCTGTTTTAATAATTAATGGGTAAGCTTTACTCTTATCGTAATTGGCAGGCAACCTAATAAATACCTTACGCGATTCGTTAAGCACTTTAGACTCAATGGTTATGTCAGTAAACGCCGATACATAATGGTTATAATATCTAATAGCCGTTACAGCCAAAGCTACCATCACAATGGCCAAACACACATTTACTAAATGGTACTTTGATATTTTTATTGCCATTAGCGAATCCTCTTTAGCATTTAATCTATTTTTACCCATTGTTCTATTTCAAGCGCCGTCATAATTAGTTCTACCGAAAAAGCCGCTAAAATCATGCCCATTACGCGAGTTAAAATAGATGCGCCGCCCGTACCAATTAGTTTAATAATTTTACCCGAAAGTAGTAACAGTATTAATGTGACTCCTAATACACCAAGCGTAACAAGCGCAGTGCCGATTTGAGTGGTAATGGGGTGTATATGGTTATCTGTAAGGAGTATTACAGCCAAAATAGCGCCTGGCGTAGCCGTTGCAGGTATAGCCAGTGGAAAAACAGCTATATCGTGCCCTGGATCTTGCTTTACTTTATTAGAGTCGCTGCCAAAAATCATTTGCAGGCCAAACAAAAACAATATAATTCCGCCCCCTAACTGAAACGAAACCAACCTAATACCCATCGCATTAAGTATTAGCTGCCCTATTAATATAGAACCCAGTAAAACAGCCCCGGCATAGAGCACCGTTTTAAATGCAGTTTTACGACGTTGTTGATCATTTAAATGAGAAGTAAGCGCCGCAAATAGTGCCATGGTGCCTATTGGGTCTATGGTAGCCCAAATAACGAGGGCATCTTGAGATAGCTTTTCTAGCATATAAAATCCTTGTTAAGCGAACACGTTTTAAAAACTCGGGTAACAAATTCATTTGCTTACACTTCACTATAAGTCAAAGAGGTTAAATTTTATATTTTATTTGTTCCTGTAATGATAAGTTTTTTAACGAGTATTCACTATAACTGCTTATGCCATATAGAATGCTCGCGCAAACTAAACCCCAATTTTAAAAGTAAATTATGAGAACGCGCATTATGCGCGCTTACCTCAGCGCTTAAATGTTTAAGGCCAATATGCTGTTTAAGTGTTTTTATGAAGCCAGTTATTACCTCAAACATAACGCCTTTATCCCAAAAGTTTGGGTGAAGCTCAAAACCAATAAACGCACTACTTTTACACGCCGATAAATTGTAAAGCCCACAGGTCCCCATTAACTCGCCGGTAATATTATGTTCAATTGCGACTCTAATCACTTCGCCTTCGTAATAGGCGGTAATATCATCTTGAATTAGTTGTTTAATTTGGCTTTTACTCAGCGGCGTATTGTAATCGTTAAACTCGCTCACTTGCGGGTGATTCAAAATAGTAAATAATTGCGGGGCATGTTTGTGGGTAATTAAACGCAAAGTAACGCGTTCGAGCTCAATTGTTTTAAACATTTTATTTAGTGAATTAAAATAGCGCTTTATGGGCAAGCATTATTAACTTACCATACCCTATTAACAAGCATTATATTTAAAGTAATAACAGTACAGAGGCTCAAATGAGTGATGATTTTAAAGTAATACAACCTACCACAACTGTGTATTGTCCTAAGCGCGGCGAGGGCTGGACCCTAACCGGCATTACTAATATAAATGAGTTTACCTCAGTCATGTTTGATGGCACACGTTACACGCTTCCCGCTCGCGAAATAGTAGAAGAGCTACTCCCTAACCAGCTAGCTCGAGAACAAAATAGCTAACGCCCCAATAAAAAAGGCTGCAGTTATGCAGCCTTTTTTATAATTTACGCCAATTTAAAATGTATCGTCTTCACTGTATACATTTACTTTGAGCTCATCGTCGTCTTCAAATACAACAAACGAAATAGGCTTACAGCATACTTGGCAGTCTTCTATGTATTGCTCATCAATGTCAGCTGCATCAAGTAATACTTCAATGCTTTCGCCGCAATACGGGCAACTTATCGATTTTTCGGTTAACTGGTTCATTTAACACCTGCTACTTTTATCTCAATGCTTTCACTTTAATAAACACACTCTAATAATACAACATTGTGCTACAGAGGTTAGCTAATGTACGTATGGCCTTAATTAAAAACCATTACGTATATTACTTTTTCCGCTATTCACGTTAGCCTACTAAAAATAATGAAATAGGTTTTACAGTTAAAGGGTCTAACTATTAAGAATATGTATTTAAACCCACACTAGAGGTAGATTATTATATGAAAAACTCACTTACGCTTGCATTAACATCTGCCGCAATTTTGTTTAGCACTTTTTCTCATGCTGCAAAAACCGAAAAAGCAGTGTTAGCCGGTGGTTGTTTTTGGTGTATGGAAAGCGACTTTGAAAAACTCGAAGGCGTAAAAGATGTAATATCTGGTTTTACAGGCGGTAAGCTTAAAAACCCGACCTACAATGGCAATCATCAAGGTCATTACGAGGCTGTGCAAATTACTTACGATCCGGATGTGGTGAGCTACAAAGGTATACTTGATCACTATTGGGTAAATATTGATCCCTTTGATGCCAAAGGCCAATTTTGTGATAAAGGGCCAAGTTATTTAAGCGCAATTTTTGTAGCTAACGAGCAAGAACGAAAAATAGCAGAGCAAACCAAGCAAGCCGTTGTAGACGAGTTCCCTAATCAAACAGTGGTAACGCCTATATTAAGTACCAGCACCTTTTACCCTATTAAAGGTAAAGAGAGCTTTCATCAAGATTATTATAAAAATAACCCTATTCGTTACAACACATACCGTTGGCGCTGCGGCCGCGATAGTCGCCTAGAAGATATTTGGGGCGATAGAGCAACTCACTAACAAGTTAATAATTATAAATTTGATGGGTTAGGTGTTAACTCATCAAATTTAATCGTTATTTTTAATCTCTTCTTTAAAATTATCATGATCTGAGAGTATGTGTTGTTTAGGTATAAAAACCATCACTGTTACAGCAATAGCTAACACTATTACAAACCTCAGGATTGATATAGTCACAAAGGGCTCTAACAAATTCACTAAAAATAACAGTGGAATTACAGCAATAATACCAATTAGTTTATGCCTTTGGGTAAACTCATGCAGTGCCCCGCATTCAGTACACCTATACTTTGTAGACATACGGGCAACAACAAACCAAGCTAGAGATATACTCTCTTGGCAATTCAGACATTTTGGCAACATAGAAAATCCATTTAAAACTTTTAACGTACAAGTAACCGCTAACCATAAATTAAACACTAAATTATACAATTCGCCCCTAATTATAAACATTATTTTGATACTGTTTCCTAAAACAGCTTATTTATCTAAGTTTATAAATATAATAAATTGCACTCCTAGATTGATACAAACCAATTCAATAACGGGAGTTACACATTATGTCTGCCACCCAATTACAACTTGCTCGTGCTCTAGCGTTACCTTCAAGAGAGGCCATGTTAAACCGTGAGCACTCTGTACAGCATTTCTGGTACAACAACGACCAACTACTTACACAAGCCTGGAAAGAGTGGGAAGAAACCGAAGTAGATACAACCATCTTTACACTTGACGATTCGTTACTAGATAAAAACTTACGTGAAGCCGTTAATGCTGCATGGCAAGATCCATCAAAAGAGCATTTAGTAAAATCACTACTAGAAGAAGTGGCTCCTGATGTGTTTCAGTTCCAATTTTTTGACCCTGAGCGCCTAGCAGTTTTACGTGGCTACCTTGAACAAGTATGGAACTCTAACATTCCTATGCGTCCACCGTACGGTATTGTATTAAACCGCCGTGGTGCCATGCTCGACAAACGATCTGAGGGCTATTTAGCAGCGCCAAGTTTTCAAGCATTTTATAACGAAATGCTAAACACTTATATGCGCCCTATTTCGCGCTTATTGTTTCCTGAAATAATTGGCTACGATACGCAAACATTTGGATTTTCTATTTACTACGATCCAAATACAGATGCATCGATTCGCCCACATACCGATGCATCAGCGGTAACGTTAAATATTAATTTAAATTTACCGGGTGAGGAATTTACAGGTTCTGAGCTTGATTTTTACGACCAAGTAAATGGTAACGTTGTACAACTTGGCTTTAAACCAGGCACCGCAATGATACACCGAGGCAATGTACCTCACGCAGCAAAACCTATTACCAGTGGCGATAGAACAAACTTTGTATTATGGCTGTTTGGTGATCGCGGCCGTTTACCAGCGCAAGGCGCACAACGCCCTGGGATAGAGGCTAAAGAGCGTTGGAGTACACCGGTTACAACACCTGATGGTTACGCGCCATTTTAAAATTGTTTAAAAAAACAGATAACTATCAGCCCATTAAAGCTAACTAATAGTTAGTTTAATGGGCTTTTTACTTGTTGCATAACGAGTTAGTTACTATCTTTTTAATATTAATAATTAATTTATTGCAGAAAAAATGACGTTAAACACCATTATAATAGCCACAATACTAATGTCGCCTTTTGTTAGTGCCACCACCACACAACAAAAGCTCGTTGTAGGCTTTGGTGAAAAACTCCCCCCTTTTGTATTTCCTCAGTCAAATAGTGGCTTAACAGTAGATATTATTACAGCGGCTTTAACACCACTGGGCTACAAAATTGAGGCACTTTATTACCCGTATACAAGGCGTGCTAAAGACTACAAAAAAGATAAAATTGATGTAGTAGCAGATATCAATTTAAATACTGCCAACGGAAACCTCCTAAAAGGCTATTTATCAAGCGAGTCTTATGTTTACGAAAATGTAGCTGTCGCTTTAAGTAAAAATAACTTTAACCTTAGTAAAATAGCCGATTTAAAAAATTATAGTTTATTGTCTTGGCCAAGTGCAGCCATTCACCTAGGGGATGAGTATGCAAATATGGTTAAAGCTAACCCGCGTTATAACGAAATCCACGACCAATCGCTTCAAGTTAAGTTTTTGTACTTAAATAAGGTTGATGTAATACAAATGGATAAACAAAGCTTTAACTACTTTCGCGCAAATATAAAAGATATTGATACAACACAAAAAATTGATCGGTTCGCTTTATTTGGTAAAAGTCCTAATGGGTATTTATTTAAGTCCAAAAAAGTGCGCGATGACTTTAATTTACAACTGCAAAAACTCAAAGAAACCGGCAAGTACAAGCAAATTTTTGATAGCTACCTAGAATAAGTTTAAGGGTTGTATTTGCTGACCTTATAAATAGCATTAGCGTCTTTTAAGTTAATGAGTGTAATAAGCGCCTCTTTTTTATTTTCTGCACGTTCGTAATAGGCTTTAGCTATTCTTTTACCTATCCAATACCCCATATCGTTTGGTTGATTTGTAGTATCAGTTTGGTAAAACCAGTCTCCAAGTTTAGTACCATTCATTTGTGATTTAAAACGCTTCCAAAGCTGTTTTTCATGCTTTAAACCGTATGTATGCCTTAGTATTTCAGCATTAGAAATATTATTTAACACCAATCCTGAGACAAAATCTGCTATCCCCTCATGCAGCGATACAAATAGTAAGGTTGGCTTTGGTTTGTTTTTATGAGTTACATACGCCCTATTTTGATAAACATGAGTAATTTCATGCGCGATAAAGTTCATAAATACATTTTTAAATTCTTCTTTGCTTTGCGCTAATGAGCATAAAACTTCAAGCCCAAGTACTAAACCATTTTCTGAGGCAGTTCCACCAGAATTATTTGCCCCAAAAACAATATACACTGGCGCCGATTGAGTTTGCGATAGCACGCTTTGAGTTTCATTTAGGGTTTGTAATGCTTCACTTTTAAGTGACTCAATTTGAGGAAGGCAAATGTCTAACGCTTGATTGTAAACGTGCTTATTATTGTTAATCATACGAAGCATATTCTCTGCACTTTTAATGCGCCGAGGCGTAAATATTTCAATCCCTTTACTGCCAATATCTAAATACTGAGTTTGTAGTAAATGAGGGGTTAAATGGCTTTGCTTTTTAAACAATTTGGCAAAGTTATAAGCATCTTTTAAAATAATTTCAGACGCATTTGCATAGTTTATAAATGGCAAAAGTATTAACGCAAAAATAATTTTAGGGCTGAACATTGAGAGTCCTTTCAATTTATATGTACAAAAACTTATAACTTGGCTCATTAAAATGGTTGTTTTACCATAAACAGTTGATTTAATTTTGTACAGCCTAACTACGTAAACAAAACGAATTAATCACAAAAAAGGCCACTTAATTGGAAGTGGCCTTAGTGCTTTAAATAACTTTTAAAAGCTATATAACCTTAAAAACGATTAAAACTTATATGATGCAGAAAACTTAACGTTTCTTGGTGTACCAGGTTGTACCCACGCATCGGCAAACGAGTTTGTGTAATACGTTTCATCAAACAGGTTATTTACCTCAGCCGTAATTCCAATCGCGTCTGTTACATCGTAATTTACAAAAGCACGGGCTGTTGTGTAGCTTGGTAACTCAAAGTCGGTACCAAAAAAGCCGTTACGCTTGCCCACATGTAATAAACCACCACCAAACTTAATGGCTTTACCGTATAGAACTGTTGATTGTACTAATTGTAAGCTAAGCTGTTGCTCTGGCACGTTTAATAGTGACGCGCCCGCTTCTACTGTGTAACCAAAGTTGGCATCAAAAAATGAGTTTTCGATTGTTGCATCAACGTACGCATACGACGCCCAAACTTCAAGCGTATCGGTAAGCTCACCCGTTAGGTCTATTTCTATCCCTTTACTTTGTGCTTCACCAATGGCTGCAAAAGTAAACGCTGTTGCATCGTCTACAACAAGCATATTGTCTTGCTCTACTTTAAACACGGCAACAGTACCAAATAAGGCACCATCGTTTAATGTAAATTTAACACCAACCTCTGCAGATGTAGATTGGTTTGGCTCAAAACCATCGCCATTGGCATCGGCACCCGAAAGCGGACGGAAGTTCTCACCGTAAGCACCATAAACAGATACATAATCGCTTGCTTCATAAACTACACCAAACTGCGGGCTCACGCGTGACTCAGTTTGTTTAGTGTTAGTGTTAGTGTTAGTGTTAGCTAAGCGGTTATTTAAGCGCTGCTCGTAATCATCAAAACGTGCACCAATACGTATATCTAACTTATCGGTTAGGCTTATTTGATCTTGAATGAATACCCCTACCGACTCTTGAATCTCTACGCGGTCAGTATTTGATGTTGGCGTTGGTAATTCATACGCGCCGTAAACAGGGTTAAATACATTAATGTATTGATCGCCACGTACACGTAAAATGACTTGGTCGTTTTCAAATTTATCGGCATCAACACCCATAATTAAACGGTGCTCAAACCCGCCAAGCTCAAGATTACCACTTAACTCAGTTCTAAATACTTGGTATTTCGCATCAAAGTCGCGGTAGCGTCTAAAGCGATTTACTTCGCCATCAATTACGCCACCAAAACCGGTTTCGGTTGCAAAGCCTTCCATAGAGGTATCACGGTAGTTTGCACCAAATAAAATGCTCCAGTTATCATCAAAGTCATGAATATACTCTAACTGGTGCCCTAGTACATCGGCTTCAATTGGGCCATCGCCCGGCTCACCTAAAAAGCGGCTTTCAGGTATAAGGCCAAGTTCGCCATCTATGGCTAATACACCTCTATCAAACGGTACTTCTTGGTCGCTATATTCAAGCTCGTATATTAGTTGGCTGTTATTATTAATATTCCACACGATTGACGGGCTAAAGCCTTGTTTAGTGGTTTCTATCGTATCTCTAAAGCTTTCGGCGTCTTCATAAAAACCAACCAGTCTAATTGCTACGTCGTCGTTAAGCGCTGTGGTGTAATCAACATCGGCGCGGTAAGTATCAAAACTACCTACAGAGAGCTTAATTTCACCTGCGGTATCAAACGTTGGGCGTTTAGTAACTAAGTTTACTGTGCCACCTGGTTCACCACGGCCAAATAAAGCCGCTCGCGGACCTTTTAAAACCTCTACCGACTCAATACCCGACAAATCACGTGAGCCACCAAAGCCACGTCCTGCATTAAAGCCATTTACTAAGTAATTACTTGGCAGGTTTTCATCGCCTACAAAGCCACGCAACGAAAAGCTATTCCACAGCCCACCAAAGTTGTTTTGGCGTGCAACCGAGGCTGATAAATCAAGCGCTTGATCAAGACTTACTGCGCCTGCGTTTTCAAGGGCTTCTAAATCAATTTTAAGCTCTGACTGAGGTGTTTCTAAAGGGCTAAAGTTACCTTGATAAGCCTGGCGAGATGCAACAACGGTTACTTTTTCAATTGCGTCATCCTTTACGCTTTTACTTAGCTGGTTTTGCTCAGCGGCCATAACGTGGCTGCTAAATAAGCTTACTAAGCAAGTACTTAAATAGGTGAGCTTAAACCCTTTTGTATTGGTTTTCATTGTGAACCTTGTGAGTAATGTAAGTATTTTATAGTTATGTAGTAATTTTAATAGCGCTAAACAGGTACGTTTAGCGCTGTATTCTTAGTTGCTGCTTTGCGTGGTGTTTTCAAAGAGTGGCATGTTTTCAAGGGCAGCTTTAGTTGGGTCGCCTTTGTAAAATAACCACGGGTAATAAAACTCGCGTAATTGTTGATGATAATCTCTAATTTGCTGCTCATAAGCATACGCGGCAATTGAATCGGTATTGGCTGCACGGGTTAAGCTGCGCTGCAATAACAGCGGTGGCGAAACCCAAGATACAAAACCGGCTAACTCGTATTTTTTAGCGGCTGCGTCGCGATAGGCCTTTGAAAGCTCTGCCGCTTTTAAATCGCCCATTTGTTGAAATGCGTAATACCACTTCCATTCAAATTCGCTTTTCATATCAATATATGGTGCAAGCGCTGGGTACTCTTTAATGAAAGGCTGCATAGTGGCAGATTTTGGTAAATCCCACGCATCATTTACGGCCTCGCGTTGAGTAAGCATAATGTCGCCACCTTTAGGCGAATGCACTGACTTGTTTATAGCAAGGTCGCCTAAAATAGGAATAATAAAAGCAAACAACACCCACAAACCAATTAAGCTAGAGGCAACACGTGGCGCACTGGTTGCATTTTTACCCCACCACACGCTTAGTGCAGTCCAAAATGCAAGGTAGGCAATACAGAGCAGCGATACATACGCCACTTCATACGCGCTTGCCCCAGCTATAAATCCGCCTACAAAAAATGGCAGCATTAAACACACTATTATTGCTACAAACCTTACGGTTATACGAGCGCCCCACAAAGCAAAGTAAGACTTAGCTGTAGTGACTAATAAATCGTGCCTACCGCTGGTACGCTCGCTTGCAAATAAATCATGAAACAACAAAATAATAACCAGTGGCGCTAGCGCACTAATTACAAACACAAAATCTATTTTACCGGCTTGAGCCAGCTCAGCATTTTGTGCATCGCTTTCGTAAATTTGCCCCTCAAGCGCTAATAAATTAATGCGGTGTTTCCACGGGAATATATCGCGCTCGCCTAAAGCAGCAAATGCCAGGTTAGATGGCTGCGAGTACGTTAAATGAAAGCTGTAATAAGCCAACATGCCTGCATCGCTTTGCTTTTTCTGTACTTTGGCGCGGTCGCTTTGATCTGCTGCTTTTAAGCGCTCTATTGTTTGCTGCTGTGCGCTTACTTCGCTTAACCCGCTGTAAATAGCAAAACCCGATAAAACAAGGCTACACAGTAGTAATACAACTACGTATTTTTGGCGCAATAAAAAGCCCCATTCACGCATAAGTTGTGTAATTAAATAGCTCATAACAAACGTTTTCCTACAAATTTAATACCGCCCACAAGTACTACAATCCACAGTAATAACTGTAAAAACGCAGGTACACTTCTTTGTGCTCGAACATCTGCACTGTCTACATTAAAATTAAAGTCTTTTAGTATTTGCCAGTTTTGGGCGCTTACACGTGCTTTTTTAGTGGCTGCTGCATCAGCATTGCGGTTCATATCATCTTTGTAATCAAGCTCTTCAATATGAATTTTGTTAAGCCCTTGCACAAAATCAAAGCGAAGTTGCTCAGTTTCGCGTAAAAAGCGATGATGCGTTTCAATACTTGTACCCACCACAATCATAGAAAGCGTGCGAATAGCCACCATAGGGGATACCCAACCAAAATAACGCGATACCTGCGTTTGCTTAAGTTCACTTTGCATACGTTGCTCAGCAAATTGATTTAGTACTTTGGCTTGTTTAGCCTCTGATTCACTGGCTACTAAACCTCTAAAGTTTACCGGCAGCTCATCAATGCTATTTACGTTGTACTTTTCAAGGAGTGATTGTTTAAATTGCTTAAATGCAGGGTCGTTCGTGTTATGGCCATCGCCTAGTTTTCTAAGCTCGGCTTTAACAGCAAAATCGGTTTCTATTTTACCGGCAGATGGCACAGCCGTTGAGGCCGTAGTACTTGCTACGCGCGGCATAACAATACACAGTAAAATCCATACAAACGCAAGCGCCGTAAAACTACCACTGTTTTTACTAAACACGCTCGATGCGAGTAAAATCAGTAATACCCACACAGTTAAATATAAAGCGTAACCTACAACAAAACTGGCAACTGCTAATAAGCTTTCACCCGCAGATACCGTAAACAAAGCCGATACAGCCAGTGGCGCAATAACCAAGCCCACTACCGAAAGCAGTGCTAAACCTTTTCCGGCAATAAGCGTAATACCCGACGTGCCTTGCGCTAATAAGTACGACAGCGTTTGCGATTCACGCTCACGACTAATAGAGCTGTAGCCAATTAATATAAGCAGTAACGGCGCTAATGTTTGCACTATAAAAGCAGGCGTTAAGCTACCTAATTTAGTAAGCGCTGTACCTTGGCGTTGATCGGCAAACATTGCACTATTTTGCCTATGTCCTTCTAAAAATATTGAGTTACCTGTGTATGCGTCAATACCTGGGTCGAGGGTGCTCAGTGGTGAAGGCGTTCTAAAGGCATAGTGCCCATAGTGCACCATTCTATGTGGGTGACGATCGGGCTGCTCAACAAAACTTTGCTCGGCATTTGATTGAAGTTCATGGCGATCATGGCTTAGTTCAAGCATAGTAATTGCGGTCACCACAACCGATGAAAGC
Organism: Pseudoalteromonas sp. H103; assembly: GCF_001469205.1. Lineage (NCBI taxonomy): Bacteria > Pseudomonadati > Pseudomonadota > Gammaproteobacteria > Alteromonadales > Pseudoalteromonadaceae > Pseudoalteromonas > Pseudoalteromonas sp. H103. Next base: position 90,041 of record NZ_LOFG01000019.1, read on the forward strand.
GTAAGCAGTAAGCCAATGGCTAAAACGGTCATTGCTAGTTTTGAGCGAAGCCAATAGCGCCATTCATCTTTGGCAACTATAACCATTTTTGAGAAATTATTTATACTCATTACGCGCCTCTTTGCGCAAAGGCTGCGTGCACTTGTTCAGTATCAATACGACCGTTTTCTGGCGCGTCAAATTCGCCCACCAGCTCACCAGCTCTTAGTAACCCAATACGGTTAGCTACTTGGCAGGCGCCGTATACATCATGCGTAACCATTAAAATAGAAGCACCCGCTAATGCAAGCTCGCGCACTAACTGGTTAAACTCATCTATGGCAACAGGGTCAAGGCCCGAGGTAGGTTCATCAAGTAAAAATATCGGGGCTTCACGTAAAATAGCCAGTGCAATCGCGGTTTTTTGCCTCATGCCTTTAGAATACGTTTGCATAGGACGCTCCCATGCAGCTTGTTGCAGCGCTACACGGTTAAACGCGGCACTAATCTGCTCGTCTGTTTTATTAATATCAGCAAGTGATAAAAAATATTCTACGTTTTCGCGTGCTGTTAAATGCGGGTATAACGTTGCAGACTCAGGTAAGTACGCCGTTTTAGTACGAACAAAGTCAAGTGCTTTGCTCACCTCTTTACCCGCTACTTTTACCGAGCCTTGCGTTGGTTTATTAAAACCCAGTAACGTTTTTAACGTGGTTGATTTACCCGCACCGTTACCGCCAAGTAGTGCATAAACTTCGCCTGAGCCCACAGTAAAGTTTAAGTTTTTTAAAATAGCGTTATTTTTAATGCTAAAACTAAGCGAGTCCACTTCAATAATGGCTTTCTGAGTCGCACTATTATTGTCATTTTTTTGAGCGTTTGATTGTTTTGCAATTTTAGAATCATTATTAGATGTGTTGGTAACCGGTACGTGTGTTGTCACATTCAAGCTCTTTCATAAATTAGAATTCGGCGAATGTTATACTATAACAACAATTAAATGCAACAATATAACGTTATAATCATTGACAAATGAGACAAAGTAAATATGAGAGTTACAATAGATCTTGCAAATAGCCTTATTACGCATTTTTATATATGCAGCTAACTAATCTTTATGGACTTAACTACCGGTATAAATTACGTTTTATAAAGTTATTTAGAGTTAAAAAATAAAATTTATGCTAGTCCTAAATAATGTCATTTTCTTAAATGCATCATTCTTATGCATTTAAAAAAGTACATGTTAACGAAGTTGGTAATTTAATAAATTGTGCTATCTTTTTATTATCTACATTATAAAAATACGGGCTAACATGTTGTTCCGAGGTACTATTGCCATAGCAATATTGGCAACCTTTGCTGCAAATAAAACCTATGCAAACGACATTGACGTGCAATTTAGTGGTTTTGCATCCTTAACCCTTAGTTACACTGACGATTCAGATATTGGTTTTGCATCTAGTTATTCAAATGTGAACGAATCTGGTTTTTCAGCAACGCGTGATTCAATTTTAGGTGGTCAGGCTAATATATCACTGGCCAAAAATTGGGACTCTGTAGTTCAACTAGTAATACAAGATCATGCCTTTAAAAGCTTTGATAATTTTTTAGAGCTCGCCTTTGTACGTTATCGCCCATCACGTAACTGGGCCATCCGCGCAGGTAGGTTAAACAGCGACCTTTACTTACTGTCTGAGTACCCTTACGTCGGATACGCTTACTTATGGGTGCGCCCGCCTCATTCGTATTACTCATTTGCAAACATTGCAGGTAATTTTGATGGAATAGACGTTGAATACAGTAAAGCCATTAACGATGGCTTCTTACGCTTAAAACTCGCTTATGGTAGCTCCACAGCAAAGATACAAGCCTATAATGACGACTTTTTTATTGATTTTGATAACTTAACAACCCTTAGTGCAACATACTCTTTAGATGCATGGACAATGCGTTTTTCGTTATCAAGGTCAAACTTTGGCGATTATAAACTAACCGCGTTGGACGAATTTATAACCGCACTCGATTTAGTACCACAAAGTATATGGCCGCAAGCACAAAGTATATCTAACAAATTTAACACCAAAGGCAACAGCATAGAATACGCAGCCTTTGGCGTTACTTACGATAATAATAATTGGCTTATTCAATCTGAGTTAGGTATTTCAGAATCCGATTGGATAATAGCTCCATCTGTATTTAGCACTTATATTAGTGCGGGCTACAGAGTAGATAATGCAATATTTTACACAGGCTTTACGGCAGCTAAAAATCGCCATGATGTAGTTGAAGTAAACAGCCCTATTTTTCCACCAGGTACTCCTGAGCAGTTTTCAGTACCTATACAACAACTCGCGGTTGCCACTCAATCTTCAGTTCAAATTACGAATGTTCACCAGCACTCTGTTAACGTAGGCGTAAAATGGCATTTTTCGGATCGCTTAGTATTTAAAGCGCAGTTAGACCGCTTTGATATAAAGCCTCAAGGTGCGGGGCTATGGAGCCTTAGCAATCCTGCTGATGCAAATAAAAGCAACAAAGTACATATACTCAGTTTAAATGCTAGTATGGTGTTTTAGTTATGATAAGCGCTCGTAATCTAGGTCTTAATGTAATGCTCCCCTTATGCCTGCTTTTTGTGAGCTTTTATGCTAAATCTACAGAGTTTGTTGTAGTGGTAAATAAAAGCAACGCAATTAACGCATTATCAAAACGGGAAATAATTGATATTTACATGGGTAGGTATTTAACTTTTCCTGATGGTGAAACGTCAAAGCCACTCGATTTGCCCGCTCAATCAGCATTAAAAAACGATTTTTACTTAAAACTGGTCAATAAAGACGAGCAAAAAATAAATGCGTATTGGGCCAGGTTGTTATTTTCTGGCCGTGCAAAGCCCCCTACACCTTCGGCATCCGTTGAAGATGCAATAAATAAAATTGCAGCATCACAATTTGCTATTGGCTACATTCCGCTATCGCAAGTTACAGATGCAGTAAAAGTGGTATACACATTTGATTAAAATTATTAGCCAAAAACTCTACATACGCGTTGCTATAGCAATTGCGTTAGTTGCTATTGTTGTATCTTTAGTATCGTCAATGCTGTCGTATTATTCAGGCTTTAAAGAAAAGAAAAACACCAATTACTTACTCGTACAACAGTTAGCGCAAACAATGGAAAAAACAGCCGCCATAGCTGCTTATTTAAACGATAAAGAGTTAAGCCAAGAAATAATTAACGGCCTACTCAGTAACGATTTAGTACAAGGCGCAAGCCTAGAAGGAGAAGCAAACGCAAAAGGCGAAATGGAGTTGTTTATTGCCAATGGCACTATTAACAAACAAAAAGAAGCAGTGTTAGTTAAGCTAGTTCATCCTTTTTTAGATGACACTTTTATAGGTGTTTTATCAATATACCCCGACGATAATTTTATACAGCAACAGGCACAGGCTGCACTTAAAAAAGAATTTATTTTAATGCTAATACAATCTATCGTTATCGCATTTTTTGTATCGCTTGTAGTGCAGCGTTGGCTTACTCAACCTATTCAAAACCTTACCGACAGCTTTGCTAAAATTAACCCATCAGAACCAGAAACCCTTAATATGCTAACCTTTAAGCAAGGCAAGCGAGACGAAATAAGCCGTTTAACGCACGGTATAAATGCCCTAATGCACGAATTGCATTTAACTATTAGTAATGAACAAACGCTTCGTAAAAAAACCCAAGAGCTAGAAGCCAAATTTAGACTTATTTTTGAGCAAGCAAGCGCTGGTATTTGTTTACTCGATAGTAAAAATAGTATCACCACCTTTAACCCCGCTTTTAAACATTACTTTACCGTACCCGGTGAAAAAGAGTTATCAACCTTGCACTTCCCTGAATTATTAAACAACGTTGATGAATTACAGAGCCTACTGGAAGAAATTCGCTTTGCTCATAACCCACCACAAACTACGTTAGATGTAGAGTGTAAAGTTGGTTATAAAACGCTCTGGTTTCACTGCTTATTTGTTAGATTAACAGACCAAAGAGATACCAACCGAGGCCCACAACAAGAGCAACTAGTAGAAGTAATTTTACACGATGTAACCGAGCGCGCAGAACGCGAACTTAAAACCCGCTTTGAAGCCGACCACGATCCGCTAACCGGCCTATTAAACCGCCGCGCCGGTGAAAAACGCCTTCAAAAAGCGCTACGGGAATGTATAAAAAATAATAAGCACTTGGTACTTATGATGATCGATTTAGACAAGTTTAAACCTATTAACGACACCTACGGCCACGAAGCTGGTGACAAAGTGCTCATAGAAACAGCGCACAGATTTAAAACACTATTTCACGAAAAAAACGACATGTGTATTCGTCTAGGCGGTGACGAATTTATTATTGCTAGGCAGGTAAACACCTACAACAAAGCAGCAACCCTTGAGCAAGCAACCACCTTACTAAATGAGCTACAACAACAAGTTAGTATTTCAAACACTAAAACATGCGCAGTGGGTGCAAGCATAGGTATTGCAATAGCCCCAACTGATGGCACTGAACTTCATGAATTAATACACAACGGTGATAAAACCCTTTATCACGTAAAAGAAACAGGCCGAGGAAAAGTCGCCTTTTACGACGATATAAAAAATTAGATAGCGAATGCTATAGCGTTTTCACGGCTTTCAAATAGTCTTTATTATAAAAATACGCCGCTAAACCAAATTTACATCCAAACCTTTAAAGTAAATTGAACAATTAAGTTTTTGATTGATAGAATGCCAACCTATTTTTTTATCAAGAGATACAATGGCAAATTTCAATACTCATCTTAATACTGCAGTCATCATCACCGGCTTAAGCTCAGCCACTTTATTATCTGCAGGCCATACTGATTTAAACGGCGCACTCTGGCTATGGTTTTTAGGCTCTATTGGCGGCTTATTACCCGACATAGATTCAGATAACTCAACATCACTCGACACTATTTTTAACTTATTTGCACTGAGCGCTGTATTACTGGTGCTGCATTACATAACCACCGAGCTTATTATTACAATTAGTTTTATTGAGTTAATAGTAGTGCCGTTATTGGTGTACGGATTTATGAAATACATTATTAGGCCCATTTTTGAATGGATCACAGTACACAGAGGCAGTTGCCACTCTTTACTATTTTTACTGTTATGCGCGCTGTTAACAACGCAAGTAACGTGGCAACTTAACGAGCAAACAACTACACAAGCAGCTACCTTTGCCTGGTTAACGGGAGGGTTTATTTTACTCGGCGGATTAATCCATTTATTGCTCGATGAACTTTACAGTGTAGATTTAAATAATGTCACCATTAAACGCTCTTTCGGCACTGCTTTAAAAATAGCTGACTTCGATAATAAATTAATTACATTGGCATCGGTTATTGCCATTTCAGGTTTAATCTATGTAGCCCCGCCTACAGAGCAAACACTTACGGCGTTAAGTGATTGGTCTCATTTTAAGCTTTTATCATAACAAGGTATGTAATTAAGCTATTTCAAATTATAAACTGTTGATTTAGCGAGCGTAAATTGCTTGAATTAAAGCAATTTTGCTAATTTAAATTTCATAAAAAACCAAAATCTGAGTCTAATTGTAATTAATTATTATTTTTATTGGTTTTAGTGAAATTTTTAAATCGCTTTACCTGTCTTATAGCTGCAAGTGAAAGCGCTATTTATATAAAAGTTTCAGCTGGTTGATGTATTAAAGGCAACTGCATCTTTTTAAAGCGTTAAATATAAAATTATAAGAGGTCCCTAATGGAATTTACACATAAACGCACCACCTTAATTACAGCATTGTTATTGTTGGTATTAGCTATATCACAGGGTATTTATTCAGCCCTTTACAGTGCTGAAATTAGTTTTTCAAGACAGGTAGCTTGGGGGCTAGAAGCATTAGTATTTACTTTGCTCGTTGCCTTTGCGGGTGCGTCTATGGTGCAGGCAAAAAACGCCCAACTTGGTTGGTCAGCTATCGCGTTTAGCGCAGCACTTAACATAGTTCAGGTAAGTATTGGCCTTACGTTGTTTTCTACATTTGGTAAAGTTGCAGGCACAGTAGAAGGTGCACAACCTTTAATTGGTGGCGTGGTTTCGTTGTCATTCATGATTTACTACGCAGCTAAATTACTATTAGGATTAGCAGCTGTTGTTTTTGGCCTATCTTACTTAGCTAAAGGTGGCAAAGCCATTGGCGGCCTTACAGCCTTAGCAGGCGCAGTTGCAATGCTTGCCAATGGTATTTTAATCACCTTTGGCCGTGATGGATTCTTGCCATCAGGTGTTGCTGGTGCCTCAGGTATGATTGCAACATTACTTTTAGCAATCTGTTTAATAAGCCTTAACCGTAAAGCGGACTAGGGTTTAATAGCTTATAAGTAATGTGGTTATTTAGATAAATTATAAACATCGGCGTTTATTAGAGTGCTAATTCGCCGATGTTTTATGTTTAGAGTAATGGAAATAAATTTACAGTTTCAACTGTGATTTTATAACTTAATAATTTCACCTTCTCGCGCTAACTTTTTATCCATAAGACTTTCCCTTACCTTAGTAACATCGGAAGTATAAATCACATGAGCAAGGCTATTCTTCGCACGAGTAGATGTGACATAAAATAATCGTCGGGTTCGATCCAAACCAGTTTCTTCACCTGCCTTCCTTTTTTTTTGGCTTTTTTTAGAAAGCTCCTTCACACCAAAGTACTGCTCGTAGGAAAATAAGAATCCCCCAGCTTCATCATCATCCATTACAACCATTACACGCTCGAATTCGTTACCCTTCACACCTTGGTGTGTTCGGAAAATTGAGTTCCCATCGATGTAGTCTTTATATTTTTCAATCTGGAAAAAACTAGTCTCCAAAGCTTCAGCCCAAGCATCTATTTCACTGTCATCCCGCTCCTTAGGTTCTAGTTCAATCTCCGTGCCAGCTCCCATTTGGCCTGTATCTGACTCAGTCTCTGTTTTTTCTAAATCCGCCACAAATGACTGCAATTTTTCTGGGATTCTAAGTAGCTTGTGCTCAGCTAGTATTTCTAGAACTTCACGAAAGCTAACCATATCATTGGAAACAACATCTCTAAATGCATGTTCCGCGACTCGTGCAAGAGCTAGCGGATCGTTCTTATTTGTATCAATCACATTGGCTTCCAACAGCGGAGACTTGTTTTCTCTCAAAATATACATCAATTCGGCTCGCCTTTTCTTCCGGCTCGCCTCAGCCAAAGGAAAAACAATACTAGAGAAGAAGTTAAGCTCGGTATTTTCACCTTCAGCAATTCGATCCTTTATCTTTTCTGATCTTGAAAGCGTGTCCCATAGCTCACCAAATCCAAGTCGACGTCCGGCCATTTTATGTTCCAAAAGTAAGATAGCCGTTTCTTTGGATTGAGTATCTGTCCAGTCCTTGTCACCCGTCACTTCCGCCATAGTCTCGCGAATTTTCTCTTCGACTTGGTCTTTGTCCGAAACACCGTGCGACAATAAAAAATATCGAACATAACCTTCCGCCGCTCCATCTCGGGCGAACTGTTTACGTTTATCATCCTCACTACGTACTTGGTTCCCCAAACCAACGATGCGCCTTGCTGATCGATGATTCATTTTCTTGTCTAAAGTAGTCCAGCCACTGGGCTTAGTTTTACCCAGTTCAGGTTCTCCCCCGCCAAAGATACGCTGCATCGTATCCCCAAACAGGCCGATAACAACTTTATACGATTTAGCTTTTTGCAGCTCAAAGAATGCACTAACTACGTCTTTATTAGTATCTTGACTTTCGTCGATGAATATAAAAGGGAATTTATTTACTATGATTTCCATCATCATCGGTTTGCTGGTCAATAAATTAGAGAAAATCTTCAAAACATCTGTGTGCGAAAGGGCATTTGGGGAGGAGTTTATTCCGTTTGGATCATAATTAAATGAACGAGATTGCGCTAACCATTCCATTTTCTTATTCAGCCGGATGATATCCCTTTTTCGGGCATCTGATGCCTTGCCCGCACGGCCTTTATCTTCTTTTTCCTTGAGTTCTTCTAAATCGGTGGGAATTTTTCCCAAGTACCACTTGCGAATGTCCTCATTGAAGCCGCCAATTGCATCCCAGCAAAAGCTATGAATCGTGGAAACCGCGAAGATCGGGTTTTGCTCGATTCGGTCCTTGATTTCATCTGCCGCGTTGTTGGTAAAGGTTAAAACGGCAATTTTCTTTCCTCGCCGAGAAAAGTCCTCAGAGTGTTGATTTTTCAGGAAATCCAGAGCATTTTTTAGAGAGTAGGTTTTTCCAGAACCCGCGCCAGCGAAGGTAATAAAGCTTTTCCCTGACCCTATTCGTAGGCACGCCTTAATAGCTTCATCAACATTACTGTCATGATCTATGGGTTTGGTGTCCGCCAAGTAGAATCCATCTGACATAACTTCTCGTCCTATTCTTTTGGTGAAAGCTGAACAGCCAGCCATTTAAGGCCATCGCTTATGTATTCAGGGGCATTGAAGCTATTCGACTCATTATCTGCGAGATGGAATAAGCAATCGAAGGCAAAGTCGCCTTTTTTTAAACCTTGCACATATTCATAAAGTGACTCTGACAGCGACTTGCTGCCATCTTCATGGGCCGATTTTGCATTTTTGAGTTTAGGTTTCTTCTGAAAATACTCTTGGCCAAAATTAGCCAAAATCAAAGCATCTTCAAATGTTCGGGACAAAACCTCTTCCTCAGAGATCTGGGTAGGCTTTTGAAAAGCAACGTAAAGCGGCGCACCTTCGCTTGTTTTAATATGTTCATTTTTGGGCAAATCTACTAATTCATTCAAGGTTTCTTTCTGTGGATGCCAGAACTTCAAAGTATCATTATTGCTCTTTTGATCAGAGTTCCTTTCCGGAAAACATGACTTCCCGCTGTTATCAACAGAGTCAAGATCTGTCAGCACTAGTGTCGTGACCCCGAGCTTCTCGACTAACGCTTTATATTTGTGCGTGTGAGCACCGTTAACCTCGAGCATCGAGATGTACCGATTAGATAAATCTGGGAAGCTCTTGACAATAAACTCTGGTACCAGAAGGCGCTCTGCTTGCCCCTCGACGAATATAACGCCGTCGGCAAAGAAGATGTCACAATGAGTGAGTGTCAAATGTTTACTTACAAACAAAAGCTCATCTTTCGCATGCGCAAAAAGCTCTGACATGTTTGCAATTGTTGTATGGTCCATTGCGATGGACGTATTTGCATCATTCCGCCGGAAGTAACGTAAATTTTTGAAGTCAATATCATTAATAATATGACTAGAGTGGGTGCTAATCACGAGCTGTGTCTGGTATTCAGACTTATCTTTTTTGGTATGTTTGTCGCGCAAATCGGTATGATTCCGCAAAGTATCGTATGCTTTCGATACAAGAACACGCTGAACTTGCGCGTGAAGATTAACTTCCGGTTCTTCAAGTAAAACTAGGTGTATTGGCTCAATCTGCTCTTCGACATTGTCCCGTGAAGAAGCCGATTTACCAACACGCATCCATTTGTCGCGAAACTCTAGAAGCCTAAAGGTCAGATAGATGAGATTCTGGTAGCCAAGCCCCAGGTAGCTTTCGGGAAGAAATTCTTCATCTTTTTTATCAAAACGGTATCGTACCGATGACGATTTTTGCAACGCATCCGTTCCGCTAATTTGCGCAAAAATTTCAACAGCTGGATTGCCACCGATACCAGGATAACCCATACTTTCCAACTCTTCGAAAGGAGCCTTAAACTGATCGTTCAATCTTTTGGTGAAGTCATTTTCTAAATTTTGCTGCTGTCCCAAGACTTTGAGGTCGTCAGCCTCTGGGTAATCTTCTGGGTTCAAAATACCCTCATAGTAGCCTCGAAGTAACTTGTTGAGCCGTTGCTTTTCAGAATATGGTCCATTTTGATCTGCGTTATCTTCAGCACCTAGCCCCCGCTGCTCGGATATAACGTCTACTCGAATTAACTTTTTCAAAGCTTCAAATTTTAGCGGCTGTAAAATTTCGTTCGAGCTAGGATCAGTCTCTTTGCTCAAAACATAGTGCTTTTGCTTTATGAACTTACTGAAGTTCCGTCCTTTCTCTAAGAAATCACAGAGATCTTTAGGCCATAGGCTTACCTTACCTTGATGCTTGGCTACTACCTCTCTCGTGTTAATAAACTCACTAAATAGTTTGGTGACGTCAATCACTTCATAATTTATGCGAACGGATAGAGCACCACCTTTCCACTCTAGGTCTGGTAGGATGTCACGAACCTTATATGCCTCACTCGCTTCCGCTGTTATCTCTATATCTAAACTAGGCAATAAACTGATAAGAGCATCGGATAGCCCCTTCATTTTCTCGATGGAGGGAAACTTTTCTTCGATTTCTTTACCAAGATTTTGGATGTGCTTCCAATTCTTCTTAGATATATCTCTAACCTTGAGATTGTCCGGGCTTTTTAGAAATGTATGTAAAGCACCAATGCAAGACGTTTTTCCACTATTATTAGCACCTACAAGAACCGCTGTTTTATCATCAAGCACTAAGGTTACATTGGCTAGCCGCCGGTAATTCTTTAAAGTGAAGGAAGTAATTTTCATGTATCAAAACCTTAATAAACGGATCAAAAACAATGAGGCTTATATTCAATATTATTTCTTGTTGCTACTTTTCTACCAATGACGCTTGCGGTAGAAACGCAAAGTTGAACTATGCCTGGGGATTGTAAAATCCAAAACGGTGTATATTACGTTGTTCGATAATTACACCAAAAAACCTATTAAAAATAGGTTACTACTATTGCTACTCAGTAGCCCTTGTTACTTTACCCTATAACGACTTTTAATAATGTTATGGCCCAAACCTCGTGTCACTGTATTTATATACAGAAAACACTAAATCCTATCTTTATTTAATCTTTAACTACAAAACTTATATAAGCCCTAGCCACTAAAACCTTGTATCGTTCTCACACGGGTCGCCATCTCTATCGCCATCCATTTTTGTATTAGGGCAGTTATTTATAAAAAATACCGCCTCGGCTCGTGAAGTCATTTGGCTACAGTGCTGCCTGCCATCGCAGGTAAAATTTTGCGTGCTTTTTGGAATAACGCTTTTTGGAATAACTATTTTTGGGTATTGCTCATCAAAGGTGGCTAAATCGGCGTTGGTAATAACAGGAGTTTGGCTATTAAATTGCTCGTTACTTTGATAATGGTTGTATTTATTTACTGCAACAAAACCAAGTACGGCGATAATGCTAATTGAGGCGACTTTGCCTAAAAAGTTATCGGTAAAATTAGATTTAGCAACACGATGATGGTTTGATTTTTTAGGTGTTACTTTAAGTGCAGCTACGCCTTCAATTCGGCAATTAACGGCTTTGCTTTTACCATCGGGTTGTGTAGCGACTTCAAAATAGATGATGTCGCCCACTTTGGGCTTGCGGCTCATGTGTTTGAGCGCTGAAATGTGTATAAAGGTGTCGTGCGATTGGGTGTCTGATTTAATAAAACCAAAGCCCTTTTCGTCATTCCACGCTTTTAACAATCCTTTGTTCATGTATTTACCTGTGCTGATTAAGCTGCGATTACGCAAATTCCATTTAAGTTAAGAGTCGTTAGTATACGTTCCTAAATTGCTACCACGCAACCAAATATTCATATTAGGTTAATTTAAATATTCTAATTAGATGGCAAAGCACTTAACCATATAGGAAAAATATCGAGCTTTGAGCTTTAAAAATCAGGAAAAAATAGCCTGTTTTATTTTATAAATTACGGCCATTTGTCCTTTATTCTACGACTGCTAACTTTTGCCAACCTGTTAGCTTAACAGCTTGTTTACACTCGGTTTTGTTATTAGTTATTTCTATCTGAATTAAGCGTTTTTAGTGTGATTTTTCATTCGTTATTTACTTAATTTATCTATACAATCCACACCTTATTTTTACGTGCAATTTTCAAGTGATTATCTCATGCTACTAACCGTTGTTTATATTATTGGTATTACCGCAGAAGCCATGACCGGCGCACTTAGCGCTGGGCGAATGAAAATGGATTGGTTTGGCGTAGTGCTAGTAGCCAGTGCAACGGCAATTGGTGGTGGCAGCGTGCGAGATATTTTACTAGGCAATTACCCACTTACCTGGGTACAACACCCAGAGTATTTATTAATTACTTGCATAGCAGGCATTGTCACAACCTGGCTTGCTAAATGGGTAGTTAAATTTAAGGGCATATTTATGCGCTTAGATGCGCTAGGGCTTGCGGCGTTTAGTATTATTGGCTGCCAAGTGGGGCTAAATATGGGCCTGCATTATGGTATTTGCGTAGTGGCTGCGGTTGTAACCGGTGTATTTGGTGGCTTACTGCGCGATTTAATATGTCGCCAAGCGCCGCTTGTATTACATAACGAGTTATACGCGAGTGTATCGTTACTGGTTGCCTGCTTATTCTTGGCACTACACCATTACAATATTGATGACAACATTAGCATTATTGTAAGCCTTGTTGCAGGCTACTTAATACGTATGGCGTCAATACGCTTTAAATGGCGTTTACCTACCTTTAGTTTGTTAGAGCAGCACGCTAAATAACTTAGGCATTAATACAAATTAAGGCAGGTATAAAGCCTGCCTTGGGCATATTGTAGCGGATTATTTTAATAGACACTTACATCGCTAAGCGCGGTTTTTAAGCCGCTGTTATTTTGCTTAAGTACGCTAAAACTGCCGTCGGTTTCAAGCACTACGGCGGCTACATCTTCTATGGCTAATATACCCGCACCACGAATGGCAGCGCGAATTTCTGATTTAGTTACCCGCTGCGATTTAAGTGCCGCCGTGCAGTATTCACCATTACTCAGCAATAGCGTAGGCTCTGCTTTTATAAGCGAAGCAAATTTAGATGAGCGCACACTTAGCCACGTAATAAAATATTGCAGCCCTATTAATACTACAAACGCGAGTATGCCCTCTATCAGAGCAACGCTTTTTGAAATAATCACCGAGGCCAAAATAGAGCCCAGCGCTATAGTGACAATAAAATCAAACACGTTCCATTTAGAAAGCGTACGCTTACCCGATATACGCAGCCAAAACACCAGCGCGATATAACCCAGCACGCCAATAATAAGTACACGTATTAAGCCCTGCATATCATCAAAAAACATAGTCACTCCTTTATATTCATTATTTACTTACACTTTTTAATTTATTGCGTAACAGTAGTTGTTACGAGTGTGTGTAATACTTTGCTTATTTTTTTAGCAGCTGGGCAATTTGCTGCATTATGGCGCGTAGCTATATAAACAGGATCGTTGTAACTTAACCACACCTGCGATTGTGCGTCTTTCCATACAAGTGCTTTTAGCGGTAAATCGATACCTATTGTTTGAGCGCACTGCATTAAAGGTGTTCCGCCTTTTGGGTTTCCAAAAATAAGTACTTCTGTTGGGTCAAGCTCTTTATTTACTTTTTTAGCGCCTGCAGCATGGTCGATGCGTGCAAATATAGTAAGGTCTTTGCTTTTGGCTAGCTGTTCAAACTTATCCATTGTGGCTTTAGCGCTTAACGGGCTTTTTACAGATATTACTCCATCAGCAGCATTGGCATTTGAAATAACAAAGAGTATTGCGAGTCCAAAAATACTGTTTAGTGCTTTCATAGTGTCTCCGTTTAAATATATAAATACTGAGCGTTATTGCCCTTTTATTTTTGCAGTGTACATATTTACTAGGTAGTTAAATTTAATAAATATTTTGGCTGATGGTTATGTATTTCAATGTATAATAAATTTAAAGGGAGAAATACATGCACATTGGAATAATTGAAGATCATCAATTAGTACGCGACAGTTTTAAAAAACTATTAGAACTACAAGCCGACTGGGAAGTAATAATAGAAGCCTGCAATGTTGACCAAGCAATACTTGCCGTTGCACTTGAGCAACCCGATGTATTTATTGTAGATATATCGCTTAATGAATCTCAAACTGGCCTTACTTTTTTAACCTACCTTAACGAAAATTTCCCTGAAATAAAAACAATTGTTGCCTCCATGCACGATTACGAACCTTATGTGAGTAATGCTCTACGGCTAGGCGCTCTTGGTTATGTGTCTAAACGCTCTGCGTCGGAAGAGCTAATTGATTCAGTTAAATCGGTTGCATTGGGTAAACGCTATATAAGTGAAGACGTAAATTTTGCATTAAACACACAAAGCTCAGCTTTAACTATTTTAACTAACCGAGAACTGGAAGCTTTGCCACTATTAGCAAAAGGGTTAAATGCTAAGCAAATAGCGCAACAATTAGAAATTATGCCTAAAACAGCGCACGTGCATAAGGCAAATATTTACAGCAAGCTTAATGTAACCACTTCGTTTGAGCTGTTAAAAATAGCCATTGATGCGGGAGTAATAAAGCTAGATGAACTTACCTAGTACACCCCCCGCTTTTACCTTTTCTGCTATCGCAGGTATCAAAGAAATTACAAAGCACCTTTTACTAGGTGGAATATATTTTGTTGCCTGTATTGCTGCTTTTTGGGTTGGGGCTAATTTAGAAACCGTTCCTGAGAGTAGTGCTATATTTATTCCCGCAGGGATAAAAATAGCTTTTTATTTGCTTTCGCCAACACGCTATTGGGTTACTTTGTGGTTATCGTCTCGTGCTTTGGCAGCGCACTTTGGGTATTTAGGTTCTGGTGTTTGGGAGTTTAATTTACTGCATGGCTTTTGGCAGGAGCTTTGTTTTTATGCGCTTGTGTATGTGTTTAAACACAGTCGTTGGCCGCCAAGCATTAATAATAGCTTAGGTATACTTTCGTTAATTTTGTTATGTGTAGCAAGCACTTCAATAAAGTGGTTTTTGTTTTCAAGTGCATTCGAATTTACAAACATTCAGGTTGCTAAAGAGCTATTGCAGTATCAGTTAAATATGTGCCTGGGCGATATAACTGGCTCGTTGCTTATTGCGCCGTTTATTATGCTGGTTTACTCTTTAAAGCTTCCGTTAAGGCGCCCTGCATTACTTAAAGTGACTAATTTAGCTTTAACATTAGCTATAGTTATATTTGTACTTATATTTGCATACTTACTTCGACCCGATACCTACCCGTTACTTCGCCTTGCATCTTTATTACCTATTATTTGGTTTTCGTATCGGTTTGGTATTTTAGGCGCAATTACTAGCGCAACACTTATTAACGCTTTAATAATAGTTGAAGCAAGTATTACTCACGAACCTAGTAATACTTATATAAGCCAGCTATTTATTTTAGCCAATGCCATTACCAGTATGGTGTTAGGCGCGGCTATTACTGAGCTTAAACGTAAAAATGTAGAGTTAAAAAAAATTAACCGCGCACTCACTAAGCAACTTGATCAAAACTCACGCCTTGCAGCTAAAATGGTTACCGTACAAGAAAACGAACGAAAACACCTTTCACAAGAGTTACACGATGAACTTGGCCAAAACTTAACAGCTTTAAAAACAGATTTAGCTATTTTGTCTCATATTAGTAATGAAAAAACACAAACCTTTGTTACAACCTTAAAAAATAATGCAAATGCCATGTACGACTCTGTTTATCAGTTAATGCATTATCTTCGCCCACGAGAGCTTGACGAGTTAGGGCTTAAAAAAGCAATGATTCAGGGACGCTTAAAAAGCTTACTTAATCAGGCTAATATAAGTTACGAAGTAAGTTTTACACTACAACAAGCGCTTTCTAAAGAGCATGAAATTGCTGTTTATAGAATTTGCCAAGAGGCAGTAACCAATTGTATTAAACATAGTAATGCTAACTCACTCACTATAACTATTAAATCGAGCGAGCATTTTATTGAGTTAGAAATTAGTGATAACGGCGATGGTGTAAAGTTAACCGATAACACCGGACACTATGGCTTAGCTTTTATGCAAGAGCGCTCTAGTGCGTTAGGGGGTAGTTTTGAAGTTATTAATAATGGCGGCTTTACTATTAAAGTAAAACTGCCAATAAAAGCAGCTGACTAATTTAGCAAATTGACACTTGCTTAGTATAAAATTTTTGCCTTGGTTGATCATCGTATGAGTCGTCGGGGTTTACTTGTATTTCAACTTGGTTACCCACCAGCTGAAGTAATAATCCGGTTGCGATGTTGTTATTGCCTAATGTTGATTTTACCATCACCTTTTTGCCAATCGCTTCTTGCAGCCTAGGTTTTGGTAAATTAAGGTTGGTTATAGGCCTTAACCCTTCAGCTTTTACAAATAAGTTTATACAGTGATATTTTGCTGCAGCGATTCTTTGTTCGTTAATTTTTGCTATATCAACATTATTTAAAAAGTGAATAATTGCCTGATTAGCATGAGTAAATTCACTTGATACATCGTCGAGTTCGCGCCCTGTAGCCCACTTTCTTGTAACTTGATACTGCCGAGAGGCTTTGCGGGTAAGTATTACTGTAGCGCCAGTCATTTTGCTAAACCACTGTATACAGTAGCTTGTGTCACTTTGGGTATTAAGTAATACACTCATGTTGCCAAATTCAGTTATATTTTCATCCATACAAATCATACTTAGTACCCTACGTCCTTGTTTAGGTTTAGTTTATGAGTATTTATGTAATTAAAAATCATCCATTTTCCTAACCCATCTAGGAAAATGGCTTAGAAAATAATGCGGTATATTTACTAACTTCTGCTTTATGGACGTAATCCGTTATAAATAGTGATGTATGCGAGGGAGTTTTTATTTAGCTTAGAGTTGATTATGATGGTTTAAGCATTATATATATGTTTTCGCTTCTTAATTTATACAAAGGATTACCATGTCTAGCTATAACGAATCTTCAGAGCAAATTGAACAAGCCACTAAAGGCTATGTTATGCAGCAAACTATGTTGCGTATTAAAGATCCCAAACCGTCGCTCGAATTTTATCAAAATGTATTAGGTATGAAGCTATTAGGTAAGTATGACTTTCCTGAAATGAAGTTTACGTTGTACTTTTTAGGCTACGAGCCAGAGCAGCCAGAGGGTGATGATAAAACAAAAGCTAAATGGGTATTTGGTCGCCCTGCGTTAATTGAGCTTACCCATAACTGGGGCACAGAAGACGACGATAGCTTTGAGGGTTACCACAGCGGTAACCAAGAGCCTAAAGGCTTTGGCCACATTGGTATTAGCGTACCGGATGTTTACGCAGCGAGTGAGCGCTTTGCAAAGTACGATGTGGAGTTTGTTAAAAAGCCAGACGATGGCTCAATGAAGGGCTTAGCATTTATAAAAGACCCAGACGGCTACTGGATTGAAATACTCTCACCAGAAGGAATTACCGATATTATTTTTGGTAAATAACCAGAACTTTGAACAAACCGGTTACCACATACTAAAAAGCCAGCTAATTAGCTGGCTTTTGTGTTTTTAAATAAGGGTTAGCTTATTTACGTAGTGCGTCTATACGCGCATCAAGCGGCGGGTGAGATGAAAACAGCTCAGCCATACCTTTACCACTTGCAATACCAAAGGCCATCATTGAGCCTTGTAATTGCGACGGGTGGTTTTGCTTTAATCGCTCAAGGGCTGATCGCATTTTATCTGCACCTACCAATTTAGCTGCGCCGCTGTCGGCTGCAAATTCACGCTTACGGCTGTAACTAGCAACCACTATGCTTGCAAGTACACCAAATAATACTTGGAATAGCATGTCGAATAAGAAGTAAGACCAGCTACCGCCGCCCTCTTCTTCATCGCCATTTAAAAAGTTATCTACTATGCCTGCTAGTACTTTTGCAGCAAATATTACAAAGGTATTTACCACGCCTTGTATTAGCGTAAGCGTTACCATGTCGCCGTTAGCTACGTGCGATACTTCGTGGGCAAGTACCGCTTCCGCTTGGTCTTGGCTCATGTTATGTAATAAACCTGTGCTAACCGCCACCAGCGAGTTGTTTTTACTTGGGCCGGTTGCAAAGGCGTTCATTTCTGGGCTGTCGTAAATTGCTACTTCAGGCATTTTTATACCTGCTTTTTGAGCCTGTGCTGATACAGTTTGTACAAGCCAGTGCTCGGTTTCGTTGCGTGGTTGAGTAATTACCTGTGCGCCCGTTGATTTTTTAGCAATCCACTTAGACATAAATAACGAAATAAACGAGCCACCAAAGCCAAATACAGAGGCTATAAGTAATATTCCGCCAAGGCTACGATGGCTTAAGCCCAGCACACTCATTATTATTGAAAGCACTACACCTAATACCAACATAACCGCTAGGTTAGTTAATAAAAACAAAAATATACGTTTCATATTGTCCTCACAAAAATAGGTTTGATCACTAAGCCATTTACGAATTTAGAATTAAATCAGCTAAAAGTAATCACTGCGCTATGACACACTATGTCATAGCGTTAGCGCTATTCTGTGACAAACTATGTCATAACGCAAGGGTTATTTATGCGTTTATAAATAAATATTTTTTGGGGTGTTTAGAGGCATAAAATTTTATAGGCTTGCTGTTAGTTAAGAATAACAGCAAGCTTTAAATCACTTTTTAAACAGATGGTTAGGAGGTTTAACTTTAGGTGGTTTTGTTTATGCCATTATTAATATTTGCCATAGCCACAGGGAACCCACGCTCTTTTGCAAGCACTTGTGCAATTTTGCTTATGTCTTCATTGCAGTTTTGCTCAAGATACGCCCATTGATGATTATTACGGTGGTTATTAATATTGGGCTCGCCACTTACAAAGCCTAACTTTGTAAATTCAGCCACTATTTCGTCGGCAGCAATAAGCGTAGATGACGCTTTTACGTTTTCGGCGCGCGCATAGCTAATATGCGAATATAAGCTAACATCGGCAACGCGTAATGTGTCGTCTTCTCCTGGGATTTGTTGCCCACCAAATAACGCATTGTTTTGTGTATTTGCATTATTAAATGCCGGTACAAACTCAGCAACAAAATCTATTGCTTTTTGGCTGCGTGCTTTAAGTGCCGTTTCATCCCAACCTTCGCTTATGTACTCTAAATATTTGCTAGGTAATTGAGGTTGCGCGCTATTGCCGCTTGTTTCAACAAGGCCATCGTTAAATAGGGTAATTGCGTTGGTCATACCATGTATTTGAAAATACCCATCTGGGTAAGGCGTTAATTGCGCCATACCTTCGGGCGTACCGCGATTACCATAAATAATAATTTCGGGTATTTGCCCACCCGCTCCCTGCCAATGAGTAATATACGAGGCTTTAAATTCGACCATACGTTTGGTATCAATGCCTACCATGTCATCAACAATACCGGTTTGAAACCCGCAGGCATTAATAAGGTAATCAACCTCTGTTGTTTGTGTGGCGTTGCTTTGTGCGTTTTGGTATTCAATTTGCCAGGTTGGTGATTGGGTTTTGTCATTACTGCTATTAACTTGGCTAACCTGTTTAACCTCTGTACTGGTAAGTACGTTAGCGTGTTCATACTGCGCAAGTGCAAGCTGTGCGCTGGCCGACAATCTAAATATGTTCCAACCATATTCTTGAGCAACAATAAGCGGGTATTTTATTTTGTTTAAATTTAGATGCTTGGCAACGGGGATCATCCACTCATCAAGTGTTTTAGGCTCTGCTATTTGCTCTTTATGTGAAAGGGCGATCATTTGCTCATAGCTATAAAGCTGGTAGTAATTAGCAGGCTCGCCAAGCACTTGGTTGTTAGGGTCTTGCTCAACTAACTCTTTATACGCATTGGTTATTTTATTTAACCTTGGTAGTAAATCATCTGGTGAGTCGTCATCGCGCTTTGGTACAGCAAACACGGTTGGACGTACGTCTATGGTGTAAGGGTACAGCCTTAAAATATCAATGCATTGTTTAAGAAGGTCTATGCAGTCTTCGTCGGGTATCTCTCGGTATAAATTACCCCCTGCGTGCAAGTGGCACATAGGTGGGCCATCTATTAATGACTTTTTTTTCTCAAAAACAGTAGTGTGAATACCTAATGCTGCTAAGCGAATTGCTATTGTTGCCCCTGCTGTGCCCCCGCCTAAAATACCCACACGGGTTTTAGGCAAAGCACTTTTTAGTACGTCTGGCTCGGCCTTTACGTGCGTATTTTGAGCGTAATTTTCAATAAATGGGTGGGTCATGGTGGTTGTTATTTCCTTAGTAACAATAGCAACTTGGTTATAAATGTAATATGCGTACTAAGGGTGATTATTTCAAGGCTGAAACGAAATATTAAGCTTATGTATTTTATACAAAAGCTGCTTTGTATTTAACAAAGCAGTTTTTTAACTTTTAAGAATTTAAATCGAGAGTATTGAGTAAGCTTTTGTATATTTGTAGTTTTGGTGTTTGCTCGCTGTAAGGGCTTATTGCAAGAATAGGAAATGGCAAACGTGATTTAAGCGAATCAAGGTTAGCTTGGTATTCGTCCATGTTTGGGTCTACTTGGTTTGCAACCCACCCTACACAGTTAATGCCTAAACTTTGCATATGGGCGGCTGTAAGTAAGGCATGGTTTAAGCAGCCTAATTTCATGCCTACTACTAAAATTACGGGAAGTTGCTCTGCTTTAACCCAATCGTATAAATAATCGGTGTTATTAATAGGTAATGCCCAGCCACCAGCGCCTTCGGTTAGGTGATAATCAGCACCTTGCTGTTTAAGTGTAGAGTACGCTGCGCTTAATTTATCAAGCGTGATGGTTACACCTACTTGTTTTGCTGCTATATGCGGTGCAATTGGCGGTGCAAAAGCAAATGGGTTTATTACATCGTACTTGGCGCTTACCGTTGCGCTTTCCATAAGCATAAGCGCATCGGCGTTTACTAGCTGATCAAATGCCATTTCGCAGCCTGCAGCAAGCGGCTTAAAGCCAATAGCTGGTTTTTTATGTTGGGCAAGTAGCTTTAATAGTAAACTGGTAACGTGGGTTTTTCCGGCGTCGGTGTCGGTACCGGTTATAAAAAATTCTCTCATTGCTTAGCCTTGGTATTTTAATCGTGCGCTATTTAAATTTTGTGATTGGTTTTTGTAGTGATAACAATACCACATGGTACGACACACACGCTTGATTGTTTATAAGCGGATACGCATTACACACCTTTTGCAGAGCCGATTTAGTTAATAACCCTTGGCGTGTATTAGTATGGTTTTGTGTAGTAGCGCCAATGGCTTTAATTGATTTTATGGCTTTTAAAGGCGTTGAGTAACAATCGGTATAAACCTTTTTTTGAAAGCTATTGATTGCAAACCCTGCCTTTTGGACTGATTGGTTTATATGGATATGTGTATTAAATGAGTTTATATGGCTGCTGTTATCAAGCGCAGTAAAGGCTGTTTTAATTTCATTGAGCGACCCCGCAACCACAGTACTTATATACGCCTGCCCGCCTGGTTTTAAAACACGATAAAGTGATTGCACTAACAATTCAAAATTAGCAGACCACTGAACAGCAAAGTTACTGAATATGGCATCTACACTGTTTGCTTGTAGCGGTAGGTTATCCATATCGGCGCAAATACAAGGTGATTTTAACGTGCTACTTTTTAGCATGTTTAAGCTTAAATCTATGGCCAATACCTGCCCAAACTCATTTTGCAGCGTGTGTGTATTTACAAGCGGGCCAGCCCCTAAATCTACACACAGCTTGTTTTTATTTTGTGATTTTACATTTATTAATTTAAATAAGTCACTTGCAGCCTGTTTTTGTACATTAGCATGGCTGTTGTATTGCTCTGCCGCTTTTGAAAACTTAGTTTGCGCTGCTTTTTTTAGTGACTTATTGGCAGGATGTTTAATTATACCGCTCGCCATATTTGCAATTGGTTTTATGTTTTGAGGTACTTTATGCTCAACTACCTCAGTTATACGCTCAGCTTGCTTTGGTGTATTAGTTAATGCGCGTGCAATCATGCTATTGAACCTTTTAAATGTTCAATAAGCGTTGTTATATCGGCTTGTGTATGTGCCGCCGTTAACGTAATTCGTAAGCGAGCGGTATTATGTGCAACCGTTGGTGGGCGAATAGCCGTTAGCCAAACACCGTGCTTTTTTAATTTCTCAGCGGCTTTTAGAGTTTGCTCAGCGCAGCCAAGTACAATGGGTTGAATTGCCGTGTTTGACTCCATTACCGCAAGGCTATGCGTTTTAGCAAGCTGTTTAAATAAAGCAATATTGCTATTAAGTTGCTCGCGTTTGTTGGTTGCTGTTTTAATTGTTTTTAAACGAGAAAGCGTAAGGCTTGCCATAAGCGGCGACATAGCAGTTGAATACGTGTAATCGCGGTTAAATTGCAGCATGTAATTTATGAGCTCTTTACTTGCTAATACACACGCACCGCTACTTGCTACGGCTTTTCCAAAAGTAATAACCAGTACTTCGGGAAGCGCTAACCCCTCATCTAATAATGCTTCGCAGCTACCTAAGCCCGTTTTACCCAAAGCGCCAAAGCCGTGTGCGTCGTCTATCATAAGCCATGCATTATGTGCTTTAGCCAAGGCGAGTAACTCTTTTAATGGCGCGGTATCGCCATCCATCGAAAACACCCCTTCGCTTATAATAAGCTTGTTTTTCGCTTTTGACTTTTCGAGCCGAGAACGTAAATGGTTTAAATCGTTATGATTAAAGCGCACTAATGCGGCGTTAGAGTGCATTGCACCGTCAATTAAGCTGGCATGATTTAGCTTATCTTGAAAAATAGCACTATTTTGCGCAGCGGTTTTATCTTGAAACAGCGCTTTAATTACACTGCTGTTTGCACTAAACCCCGAGCTAAACAACATACCTGCACCATAGCCAAATTGCTCACAAAGGTAGTGCTCAAGCTGTTGCTGCTGCGCTTGATACCCTGTAACTAACGGCGAGCTGTGACTACCCAGTATTTGGCTTTGCTCAAGGTTTAATGCGCAATCGCCAAAGCCTAAGTAATCATTACTCGCAAAGTTGAGGTAGGTTACGTCATTTATTGTAATGGTGCGGGCTGTAGCGCTTTGCACAGTATGGCGATTACGTAATAACGCATCTTGCTTTCGCGCTTGCAGATGCGTACTTATAAATTCAAATGGCATACGTTTAAACTTAAGCTTCGTAAAATAATTCTGACGTTGCTTTATCAGCCACTTGCGATGAAAGCGACGCTGCTACTGCTTCGTCTGAGTAATCTTCGCGAGTTTCTGGGTTCATGCCTAATTTTTTAATGAGGTTCATGTCGGCATCGGCTTCTGGGTTTTCGGTTGTTAGAAGCTTATCACCATAAAAAATGGAGTTAGCGCCTGCAAAGAAGCACATTGATTGCATTTGCTCGTTCATGGCGTTGCGCCCTGCCGATAAACGTACATAACTGTGTGGCATCATAATGCGGGCTGTGGCTATGGTTCGTATAAATTCAAAGTGATCTAAATCGTCAACGTTTTCAAGGGGTGTGCCTTTTACTTTAACCAGCATATTAATGGGTACGCTTTCGGGTTGTTGTGGCAAGTTAGCTAATTGCATTAACAAACCAAAACGGTCGCTTGCTTGCTCGCCCATACCGACTATACCGCCTGAGCACACTTTCATGCCTGCATCACGTACGTGATCAATAGTGTTTAATCTGTCTTGAAAAGTACGGGTTGATATTATTTGCTCGTAGTATTCTGGTGAGGTATCAAGGTTATGGTTGTAGTAATCAAGCCCAGCACTGCTTAATTCATGAGCTTTTTCGTTGCTAAGTTTACCAAGGGTCATGCAAGTTTCTAGGCCAAGCTCTTTTACTTCTTTAACCATTTGCGAAATGTACGGCATGTCTCTGTCTTTTGGATCTGACCAAGCTGCTCCCATACAAAAACGTGTAGCGCCTTTTTGTTTAGCAAGGCGTGCTTGCTCTACTACTTTTTCTACTTCTATTAGGCGTTCACGTTCTAGGTCGGTTTTATAATGCCCTGATTGAGGGCAATATTTACAGTCTTCTGGGCAAGCGCCTGTTTTAATTGATAGCAAAGTAGATATTTGTACTTCGTTAGGATTAAAATTAGCACGGTGAACCGACGCCGCTTTAAAAAGTAAATCATTAAATGGCATTTCAAATAATGCTTTAACTTGTGCGTGAGTCCAATCGTGGCGAACAGGTGCAAATTCCATAGTAGTCTCTTATTTTTCTCAGTGGTGATGTTGGCTTAGTCTACGTCTTGAAGTACCATTGTCAACGAAGCCCACCAAGTTAAAGTTTACATATGAATAAAAAACAAACGATTGACCTTGCTTTTGATCGTGAACACATTTGGCACCCATATACGTCTATGACTCAGCCAATCCCGGTTTACCCTGTTACCCATGCCAATCATAATTTAATTCACCTAGAAACCGGCGAGCAACTTATAGATGGCATGGCCTCATGGTGGAGCGCTATACATGGCTATAATCACCCTACTTTAAACGCCGCCATGGTTGAGCAAATCAATAGCATGAGCCACATAATGTTTGGTGGCATTACCCATAACAGCGCGGTTGAGCTATGTAAAAAGCTTGTTGCTATTACCCCTGAAAGTTTAACTAAAGTGTTTTTAGCCGATAGCGGCTCGGTAAGTGTAGAAGTGGCCATAAAAATGGCCCTGCAATATTGGCTTAGCCAAGGCATTACCACTAAACAAAAACTAATGACGCCTTATAAGGGTTACCATGGCGACACGTTTGCTGCCATGAGCGTATGCGACCCCGTTAACTCCATGCACAGTTTATACAGCGGCTTTTTACCCGAGCATATATTTGTACCTGCGCCAGTGAGTCAATTTGGTAGCAAATTTAACCAAGCAGAAGCTCAAACGCTTGAGCAATACTTTAAAGCACACCACAGCCAAGTAGCCGCTTTTATTATTGAGCCCATAGTGCAAAACGCGGGTGGTATGAACTTTTATCACCCCGATTACTTAGCCTGCGTACGTAAACTTTGTAGCTGTTATAATATACTGCTGATTTGCGACGAAATTGCCACAGGATTTGGCCGCACGGGTAAATTATTTGCTGTTGAGCACGCTGACATTGAGCCCGACATTTTATGTATTGGTAAAGCCCTTACCGGCGGCTCAATGACGCTTTCGGCAACACTTACCAGCGAAAAAATAGCAACGGGTATTAGTGAAGGCGAAGCCGGCGTTTTGATGCACGGACCTACATTTATGGGTAACCCACTCGCCTGTGCAGTGGCGTGCGCGAGTATAGATTTACTACTAAATCAAAACTGGCAACAACGTATTAGCGATATAAACACCCAATTACAACAACTTCATAAATGCAGCGAACTTAATGCAGTTGCTAATGTGCGTACCTTAGGTGCAATAGGTGTTGTTGAACTAAACGAGGCTGCTGGCAATGTTGATGTTGCTAAAATTCAGGCCTATTTTGTAGAGCAAGGTGTATGGATACGCCCATTCGGTAAACTTATTTACCTTATGCCTGCGTATATAAGTGATGCAAACAGTATAAAAACACTGTGCGATGCTATTTATAATGCAATTAAAGGTAAACATTACGCTTAATTACTGCGCTTGTTAAACTTTAAACTGTGTTTACTCGTAACTTAGCGCTGTATTTAGTGTTTTTATCTATTTAGCCAGTTTATGGTTATTGATCTCGCTGATCAATACGGATATGATAATGTCTATCATTTACAATTACCTTTATGGACTCTTCTGCAATGAATTTATTATTTAAACCAGCTAAAACCTTAGGTGCAAGCCTTTTACTTGCTTCAGCTTTTATGGCACAGCCAGCACTTGCTAATGGCCCTATTGGTGAGCATGTAAATCACCTTCAAGCTAACCTAAAAAGTTACGCTGAAGAAGTTGAATGGATGGTAGGTAAAGTGGATACCATGGTAAGCGACTACGATAAAAAAGGCGCTAAAGCGGTTAAAACTGATGATTTAATTGAATACTGGGAGTCTGTTAAGTTCCACAGCGCAATTGAAACAAACTACGTACCTGTTTACGCATCTATTTGGCAAGGTATATATGGCGTAAAAATGGCCATCGAAAATGGTAAACCAGCTGCAGAAGTACGCAAAGAGCAAGAAGCAATGAACATAGCCTTGTGGCAAGGCCTTGGTGCTGTTAAGCTTGCCGCAAAATTCCAGCAAAAAGGCTTGTTAGAAAGCGTTAAAGCAACGGCTACAGAAGAAATGACACAAAGTGCAACAATTGATGAAATTAAGCACAAGCTAGACCGAGTAGTCGCTAAATTTGCTGAACGTCTACAAGACGAAGCCACCGACATTGTTCACGATACTTACCTACACCTATTTGAAGGCGTAGAAGGTACGCTTATTGAACAAGATGCCAACTTAGTTGAAGTGCTGGAAAAAGACTTTAACGTAACACTGCCACAAGCAATTAAAAATGGTAAAAGCGTAGATGACGTACGCAATGTGGTAAGTGATATGCAAACCAAATTAGACCGCGCTAAAACGCTTATAGAAAAAGCAGAGAAGTCGCGTAAGGATGTATTTTAAGTGAAGCGTAGGACCTTTATACAAGGCCTAGCTGCGTTAGGGGTTGTTGGCTCATTGCCACTTCCTCTTTCTCGCGCACTAGCTGCCAATATAGCAAACCCTGTTTCTGTTGATGATTTACCAAAGCTTAAAGGTGAGCTCACCTTATATTTAGGCCGTGGTGAAGGCGGTTTATACGAAAACGTATTACAAGCTATTCAAAAAAGAAATCCAGACTTTAAGTTAGGCATACGCCGAGGTCCAACTGCTGCACTCGCTAATACCATTGTTGCCGAAGCTAAAGCCGGCGTTAAACGCGCTGATATATTTTGGGCTGTAGATTCTGGCGCTATTGGTTTAGTAACCGACGCTGGGCTTGCTCAAAAAATTCCTACTGATTTATCTGAGCAGTTACAGCCGCAATTTAGATACAAAGAATGGGCTCCTGTAACTGGGCGCATTAGAACATTGCCTTACAACACCTCTCGCTTAACGAAAGATCAAATTCCTACAAGTATTATGGAAATTGCCGATAGCGATTTAAGCATTGGCTGGGCGCCGGCTTATGCGTCTTTTCAATCGTTTGTAACCGCAATGAGAATTTTAGAAGGCGATGACAAAACCGCTAAATGGCTTAAAAAAGTTCAAAAGCGCTCTAAAACCTACGCCGGTGAACTGGGTGTAGTTATGGGTGTTGAACGCGGTGAAGTAGATATTGGCTTTGCTAATCACTATTACACTCTTCGCCTTAAATCAGGCAAACCGGATGCAAAACTCGATTTAGCCTTTACTCAAAACGATGCAGGATGTTTAGTTAATGCATCGGGCGTACTTGCCTTGAATGACGATCCACTTGCTACTGACTTTATGCGTTATTTACTTAGTAAAGAAGTACAAGGTTATTTAGCAACTGAAGCGTACGAAATTCCGCTTATAAATAACATTAGTCAACCCGATGGATTACCATCGCTCGCTAATATTTCACCGCCGAAGATAGATTTAACCCAATTGGCAGATTTACGACCTACCATCGATTTGATGAGAAATAACGGCGTTTTATAATGCGACTACCCGCTTCTTACCCAATGGCGCTGCTTGCAGCGCTCATTACGCTTACCCCTGTTTTTATATTAATGGTACTTGCAAGCGATGCTAGTACCGTTTTTGATAGCCATAATTTAAAAATTTTAGGAAACACCCTATCGTTAATGGGCTTAACTGTTTTAGGTTCTATTTTAATTGGTGTGCCTTTAGCTTTTATTAGTGCATATGTGCACTTGCCCTTTAAAAAATTATGGCTGGTATTTTTTGCAGCGCCACTTGCTGTACCCAGCTATATAGGTGCATTTACCTTGTATGCGGCCTTTGGCCCTGGCGGCGAAATTAATACAGTGACCGGCATAGAAACCCCTTCTATGTATGGCTTAACTGGCGCTGCCATTGTAATGACTTTGTATACCTTCCCTTTTGTAATGATGACCACCCGCTCATCGCTTTTAAGCTTAGATGCAAGCATGGTCAACGCAGCGCGTACTTTAGGTATGTCAATGACACAAAGCGTGTTTAAAGTAATATTACCGCGTGTAGTTAATGGTATTGCGGCAGGTTCTTTATTAGTTGCGCTTTATACCCTCTCTGATTTTGGTACTCCGGCGATGATGCGCCTAGATACCTTTACCCGCGTTATATACGTAGAATACAACGCCTTTGCGTTAGGCCGAGCAGCAATGCTTTCGCTGCAGCTAATGGTTATTGTTGGCTTTTTATTATTAATAGAATCACAAATAAAAACAGCCAGTGAAAAACAAGGTCGTCCGCTAATTTTATTTCCTAACAAGTGGCAGTTAAGCGCTATGTTTGTTGCCTTTGCGCCGGTGTTATTGTTAGCCATTGGTTTGCCTCTAGCCATTTTTACACTGTGGTTAGGGCGTGATGGTTTTAGCTCGTTCGATTTTAATATTGCTTGGAACTCAGCTTATGCATCAGCAATTGCCGCTGTGGTTGCCGTAATTGTAGCCGTGCCAGTTGCTCATGCTGCCCTTAGTGGCAAAGCCGGTAAAGTAATGGAGCGCGTGACTTATTTTGGTTTTGGTATTCCGGGTATAGTAATGGGTACTGCTTTGGTTTATGGCGGCTTACAACTACCGTTTTTATATCAAACGTTAGGGCTTTTAATTATTGCATATATGCTGCGTTTTTTACCGCTTGCGGTAGGCTCTGTTCGTACTAGCACAGAACACTTAGATCCTAGTTTAATTAAATCTGCCAGAGTACTAGGCGCAAGCCCACGTGAAGCCTTTACGCGTATTACATTACCGCTGACTATGCGCGGAATAATAGCAGGTGCAGCACTTGTGTTTTTAGAGTCTATGCGTGAACTTGAAGCCACTCTTTTACTTGGGCCTACAGGCTTTGAAACACTTTCAACCTACTTATGGCGTGTTTACGAAGCTGGTTATTTTGGCCGCGCTGCAATACCTGGTCTATTGTTAGTAGTGATTTCTGCGTGCGCGTTAGCTATTATGCTCACTGGCGAAAAACGCAATCAGTTAGAACATTAAGGATTTAATAACAATGCTATCTGTAAGTCAGTTGTCTATAGATTATGGCAGTAACCGTGTAGTCAGCGATTTAAATCTATCGCTTGAACAAAGTGAAATCCTTATGCTTGTCGGCCCTACAGGCTGTGGTAAGAGCACAATTTTACAAGCACTTGCTGGGCTTTTACCTATCAGCGAAGGCGAAATAAACGTCGGTAAATGGCGTGCTACGCCTAAATTAACGGTACCACCTGAAAAACGCAGTGTTGGTATGGTGTTTCAAGACTTTGCATTATTCCCGCATTTAACGGTTGAGCAAAACATTTGCTTTAGATTAAAAAATACAGCGCCTGCAGAGCGCTGGATAAAACTATTGGGTCTTGACGAATTTAGAAATAAAAAACCTGCTACGCTTTCAGGCGGTCAAAAGCAGCGTGTTGCCCTAGCCCGAACTCTTGCACACGAGCCAGACTTTGTTTTACTTGATGAGCCATTATCTAACCTAGATGCTGCACTAAAAGATATGCTGCGCTGGGATATTAGAAACGCACTTAAAGATGCCGGTGTTCCTGCAATTTGGGTAACGCACGATCAAGAAGAAGCGCTTTCTGTTGGTGATCGTGTTGGTGTTTTAAAAGCGGGTAAAATTCAGCAAATAGATACACCAGAGCGCTGCTTTAGTATTCCTAACAACCGTTTTGTTGCTCGTTTTTTAGGTGAAGCTAGCTTTATTGCCGGTAAATTTGAAAACGGACAAGCTACTACTGCTATAGGTAACGCACCAGCTCAAGGCGTTGACTGTGAAAGCGGCGATGTTGATGTACTGCTTCGCCCTGATGACGTATTACTTGTCCAAAGTAGTGTTGGTAATAATGGTGAAGTTGTATGGGTACGCTTTGAAGGTGGCAGCCGCTTGTGCGCTGTAAAACTTGCATGCTCTACTGTTGTAACAAGCCGTGTTAGCCATGAGGTTGTAGTAAACCCAGGCGATGAAGTACATGTATCACTAAGTACATCACACCCACTTGCAGTTTATACAAAAGCTAGCTAGTAGCACTTAAAAACTAAAAAAGCCCATATGTATGGGCTTTTTAAATTAAAACGTTAACGCAAATCACCACTCAAACATGTACGCCATTTTACTTATGGTTTTAAGCGGCACATTATGTGAGTTACGCTTAGCGTATAAATGCTGCATAGATTTGTCTTTTACTTCACCTACGATCACTTCTTTTACTTGATACCCTAGAGCAACAGCAGCTTGTGAATACGCGATAAATTCCCACTTTTTAATATTAGTATTATCAACTATGACTAATGGAATATTTTGTGCGAGTGCATTAATAAAACGAGCCAAGTTTAAATTATGGTATTGCGAGAGCCTAAATTTATCGAAGTGGTATTCGCCTTGCTCATTTATAAAGTAGTCGTCGGTTGAACAAATTAGATATTGGCTTTCGTCAACACCACCTAGTTCGTCAGCAAGGTTTTGCGCGTAATAAGACTTACCGCTTCCTGGTAGTCCTCGTAAAATAAAAACTTGTTTCATGGCATCCGTTTCTAAGTAAAAGGCAACGTTAAAGAGTTTAAAAACTTATAATGCCACAAAATCGTTAAATTTCAGAGCATCAAATTACAAACTTGATCATTTTTGCTTTAAAAATGGCTAAAAATAAAGCGCATTGATAAAAACTTTTAAAGAGTTGCCCACAATAGTTTTTTTATTTGAGTTAACTAGGTAAGATACAGGGTTCAAGTGCAGCAACGTTTATGCAATTAATGCCAATGTGCTGCGCACAGTTAAATAAAGTTAGGCAACTTATATCATTGGAGTGAAGATGAGCCATTTAGCGATTTCAGAGCTATTAAAAGGCAACGTTGCGGTAGACAGCCAAGTTACAATTAAAGGCTGGATCCGTACTCGCCGCGATTCAAAAGCAGGAATATCATTTTTAGCCGTTCATGACGGTTCGTGTTTTGATCCTATTCAAGCGGTAGTTCCTAATTCACTGAATAATTATGATGAAGTTACTAGCTTAACAGCCGGTTGTTCTGTATCGGTTACTGGTGTTTTAGTTCAATCTGCTGGCCAAGGTCAATCATTTGAAATTCAAGCTAATTCTGTAACAGTTTTAGGTTGGGTAGAAAACCCAGATTCTTACCCAATGTCGGCAAAACGCCACAGCATTGAGTACTTACGTGAGCACGCTCACCTTCGCCCTCGTACAAATATGATTGGCGCGGTAACACGTGTACGTAACTGTTTAGCACAAGCTATTCACCGTTTTTATCACGAACAAGGTTTTTACTGGATCAGCACACCTATTATCACAGCAAGTGACTGTGAAGGCGCTGGTGAAATGTTCCGTGTATCTACACTTGATATGCAAAACTTACCGCGTACAGATAAAGGCGATGTTGATTACAGCGAAGATTTCTTTGGTAAAGAAGCATTCCTGACTGTATCTGGCCAGTTAAACGGCGAAACCTACGCATCAGCAATGTCAAAAATTTATACATTTGGCCCAACTTTCCGTGCTGAGAATTCAAATACTTCTCGTCACTTAGCTGAGTTTTGGATGGTTGAACCTGAAGTAGCATTTGCTGATTTAGAAGATATCGCAAAACTTGCAGAAAACATGCTTAAGTATGTATTTAAAGCCGTACTTGAAGAGCGCCGTGACGACATGGAATTTTTTGCACAACGTGTAGAAAAAACTGCAATCACTCGCCTTGAAGAGTTTGTAGATAAAGACTTTGCACAAGTTGATTACACTGACGCTGTTGAAATCCTTAAAACATGTGGCAAAAAGTTTGAGTACGCTGTTGAATGGGGTGTTGATTTACAGTCTGAGCACGAGCGTTACTTAGCAGAAGAGCACTTTAAAGCGCCTGTAGTTATTAAAAACTACCCGCGTGATATTAAAGCGTTTTACATGCGCCAAAACGAAGACGGCAAAACAGTTGCAGCAATGGATGTTGTAGCACCTGGCATTGGTGAGATCATTGGTGGTTCGCAACGTGAAGAACGCCTTGACGTACTTGATGCTCGTTTGGACGAAATGGGCTTAAACAAAGAAGATTACAGCTGGTACCGCGATTTACGTAAATACGGTAGTGTGCCACATTCTGGCTTTGGTTTAGGCTTTGAACGCTTAGTTGCATACGTAACAGGTATGGGTAACGTACGTGATGTTATTGCCTTCCCTCGTACTAAAGGCAGCGCAACTTACTAAACCCTTATTTAATAAGTTGTTTAGAAACATTAAAAACCAGCCAATTGGCTGGTTTTTTTGTGTCTATATTTTACCGTATAAAAAAGCCGCAGCACTCAAAGAGCACCACGGCTTTCAACCAGAATATATTTTGCTTAATTAAGCGCTATAAAGCACCTTCAAGCTGAGGTAGCACTTCAAATAAGTCAGCTACTAGGCCGTAATCTGCTACTTGGAATATTGGCGCATCAGGATCTTTATTAATTGCGACAATCACTTTTGAGTCTTTCATACCTGCTAAGTGCTGAATAGCACCGCTAATACCTACTGCAATATATAAGTTAGGCGCCACAATTTTACCTGTTTGCCCTACTTGCATATCGTTAGGTACAAAGCCTGCATCGACGGCTGCGCGCGATGCACCAATAGCGGCACCTAGTTTATCGGCAATGCCATTTAATAACGCAAAATTTTCGCCATTTTGCATACCACGACCGCCAGATATAACCACCTCTGCAGCAGTAAGCTCTGGGCGCTCTGATTCAGTTTGCTCAACGCTTACAAACATACTTAACTGTGAGTCCGATACCGTATCTAAAGTATTAATACTTACCGCGGCTTGCTCGCCTTGTAAATCAAAGCTACTTGCGCGTACGGTAATAACCTTTTTAGCATCAAGTGATTTAACTGTCGCAATAGCGTTACCTGCATAAATTGGGCGTTTAAACGTATCGGCATCTATTACATCAATTATTTCTGAAATTTGAGCCACATCTAAAAGCGCTGCAACGCGTGGCATAAAGTTTTTTCCCGTGGTAGTGGCGCTTGCCACAATATGACTGTAGTTATCAGCAAGGCTCAATACCAAGTCTGTCATGCTTTCAGCTAGTTGATGCTCATAAACAGCGTTGTCTGCTGTAAGTACCGCATTAACACCCGCAATACTCGCTAGCTTTTCGCTCATAGTGCTTATATTTAAACCTGCAACAAGTACATCTACGTCTAAGCCTAATTTAACAGCGGCATTAATTGTTTTTGAGGTTTCTGGTTTTAAGGCACCGTTATCGTGCTCTGCAATTACAAGTGTTTTCATTTAAATCACCTTTGCCTCTGTCTTAAGTTTTTCTACAAGCTGTGCTACATCTTCTACAATAATGCCACCGCTGCGTTTAGCTGGCTCTTCTACGCTTACAAGTTGTATGCGCGGCGCTAAATCAACGCCTAACGAGTCAGCTGCAATTACTTCAAGCGGCTTACGCTTTGCTTTCATTATATTTGGCAGTGATGCATAGCGAGGCTCATTTAAGCGTAAGTCAGTAGTAACAATAGCTGGTAAGCTAAGTGCTACCGTTTGCAGGCCGCCATCAACTTCACGCGTTACGTTTACTTTGTTATTTTCAATAACAACTTTTGATGCAAACGTACCTTGCCCACGATTTGTTAAGGCAGCAAGCATTTGCCCCGTTTGGTTATTATCGGAATCGATAGACTGTTTACCTAAAATAACCAGCTCAGGTGCTTCTTGTTCAACAATTTTTGCAAGGAGCTTAGCAATATGAAGTGACTCTAATTTTTCATCGGTTTCGATGTGAATTGCTTTGTCGGCACCTAACGCAAGAGCAGTACGTAACTGCTCTTGTGAGGCTTTAGCGCCAATGGTTACGGCAATTACTTCTGTTGCTGTGCCCGCTTCTTTTAAGCGTATAGCTTCTTCAATTGCAATTTCGCAAAATGGGTTGATTGCCATTTTTACGTTAGCTAAATCAACATCGCTATTATCGCTTTTAACGCGAGCTTTTACGTTGTAGTCGATAACTCTTTTTATTGGTACGAGAACTTTCATAGGAACTCCATAATTATTTAAACCTACAAGGTAACGCGCACGTCAACCTATTTATTTTATGAAATCAGACTACTTCCTGTTGACGTAAACGTCAACCTAAAATAACCTTAAACTATTCACAGCCTGTAACGTTTAATGTGCAAGTATTAAAAAGGCTGCATTGCTTATCTAATTTAGCTAAGCCCGTCATTGATTGAGAGGTTATTATGGTCGAACGTGAAACCATGGAATTTGATGTAGTAATTGTAGGAGCAGGCCCAGCTGGTCTAGCTAGTGCAATTAAACTCGCGCAATTAGCACAAGAAAAACAACAAGAGTGCATGATTTGCGTAGTAGAAAAAGGCTCTGAAGTGGGTGCACATGTACTCTCAGGAGCCGTATTTGAAACAAAGGCGCTTGATGAGCTACTGCCAAATTGGCAAGAATTGGGTGCGCCTGTTTCAACTAAAGTAACTAACGATGAAATCTACTGGTTTAATAACGAGCAAAAAGCGACATCAATCCCCCACTTCGCTACACCTAAAACATTTCATAATGATGGTAACTACATTGTTTCTATGGGTAATGTATGTCGATGGCTTGCAGAGCAGGCTGAAGGTTTAGGCGTTGAAATATTCCCAGGCTTTAGCGCGCATTCGTTAATTATTGAAGATGAAGCCGTTAAAGGCATTATTACTGGCGATATGGGAGTCGATAAAGACGGTAACGAGAAAGACGGTTACATGCCAGGTATGGAACTGCGTGCTAAATACACTATTTTTGCTGAAGGCTGTCGAGGCCATTTAGGTAAACAGCTTATAAACCAGTTTGCACTGGATGCCGATGCATCTCCTCAGCATTACGGTTTGGGCTTTAAAGAAATTTGGCAAATTGATGAAAGCAAACATGAGCTTGGTAAAGTTGTTCATGGTACGGGTTGGCCATTTGCTGGCGACACCAACGGTGGTGCATTTATGTATCACAGTGAAAATAACCAAGTTGTGGTTGGCCTAATAGTTGACCTAAATTATTCAAACCCGCATTTAAGTCCGTTTGATGAGTTTCAACGAATGAAACATCACCCTGTATTTAAAAACGTACTTGAAGGCGGTGATCGTATTGCTTATGGCGCACGAGCAATTGCAAAAGGTGGCTTACATTCGCTACCTAAAATGAACTTTGCGGGTGGCTTATTAGTAGGATGTAATGCAGGCACGCTCAATTTTGCTAAAATTAAGGGCAACCATACCGCTATGAAATCGGGAATGGTAGCTGCACAAGTCATTTTTGATGCACTACAAAATAATATGGCTAATACTGATTTAACCGAGTTTAAAACGGCATTTGAAAATTCGTGGGCATATAAAGAGCTATATCAATCACGCAACTTCGGCCCAGCAATGCACAAACTCGGAAAATTTGTAGGCGGTGCTTATAATACGCTTGATCAAAACATTTTTAACGGCGGTTTGCCGTTTACTTTTAAAGATAATACACCCGATCATGCTACTCTTGTTGACGCTAAAGCGGCTGCAAAAATTAACTACCCTAAACCAGATGCAAAGCTGAGCTTTGATAAAAGCTCCAGTGTATTTTTATCAAACACAAACCACGAAGAATCCCAGCCATGTCATTTAAAATTAAAAGATGCAGCCATCCCTATTTCTGTGAACTTAGTTAAATTTGATGAACCCGCACAGCGCTACTGCCCAGCTGGTGTATACGAAGTGCAAGAAATTGAAGGTGCAAACCAGTTTGTGATCAATGCGCAAAACTGTGTGCACTGTAAAACCTGCGATATTAAAGATCCGAGCCAAAATATTACTTGGGTTACACCAGAAGGCGCTGGTGGCCCTAACTACCCTAATATGTAACTATTTTATGCACAAAGGTGCATTAAAAACGTATCTTTTACATATAAATTATAAACCTATCCTAAATTGCAGGGGCTTCGGCCCCTTTTTTACGGTATGCTCATAGATAAGTTTAATAAAGTGAGTATTTAATATGCCGTCGTCAAAAGTTGTTTTTCGTTTTTTAGCCGAGCCTACCGATGTAAACTTTGGTGGTAAAGTCCACGGAGGAGCTGTAATGAAGTGGATTGACCAAGCTGGATATGCCTGTGCTGCTGGTTGGAGTGGCCATTATTGTGTAACCGTATCGGTTGCTGGTGTTAAATTTAGACGACCTATTTTAGTAGGCCAAATTGTAGAAGTAGAAGCTAAAATTGCCCATACAGGCAGAAGTAGCATGCAAATATTTATACAAGTTCGCTGTGGCGATCCTAAAACACAAAATATGGTTGAAACAAACCACTGTGTTATTAGCTTTATTGCTATGGACGAAACCGGTTACCCAATAGAAGTGCCATCATTTAAAGCCGTTACTGAAGAAGATATTAAATTAGAAAACTACGCTATAAAAATGAAAGAGATTGCGATAGAAACTGAAAACCTACTTCATAAAGTATAAATAAGCTTTATTAAGTATGTACCCAATAGGTATGTAAAAAACTCATAATGTTTTGTAAAACATACAACTAAGATTAGAAAACAAAAACATCTAAAAGTTCAATGTGATTACAAAACACCCTAAACGTCATATTTATTAGTACTTAAGTACTTGGTATGGCGTTTTTTTATGCTCTTTTAAACTTGGCACGCTCGCTGCAACTAAGTAATTGTCGTTTGATGAGTTTAATCAAACATTTATATTATTTTAAAGGAGCTATTCAATGATTAAAACACTTTCTCTTTCTGCACTTGCTTTAGCAACAATGGGTTTTAACTCTGCAGCACACGCTGATATTGCCGATTTCGATTCTCCTCGTATTTACACCGGTATTGGTTACGGACAATATTCTTTTGAGTTTGAAGATAGCGACAACGACACTGACTTCGATGATGATGCGCAAATGCTTAAAGGTTACATCGGTACACAATTTAACGAATATTTAAGCTTAGAACTTGCTTATCAAAACTTTGATGAAGTAAGCGATATTGACAGTAAAGCTGAAATTGATGGTGTATCACTAGCTGCACGCCTAGGTTTACCGATTAGCGAAAGCTTCTCTGTATACGCTAAAGGTGGTTGGTTTGAATGGGATGCAGACTACGAACAAGAACTACCTGTAGGCAGCATTTCAACTTCTCAAGATGGCGGTGATGTATTTTATGGTGCAGGTATTGAATACGCACTTACAACAAATGTTCAATTTCGTTTAGAGTACGAGCGTTACAAACTTGATGATGATATTGACCCAGATATGGATGTTGCATCTGTTTCAGTTCAGTACATGTTTTAATAATATTTAACGTGTATATAAGAGGTAAGCTTAGGCTTACCTTTTTTTGTTTTGTAACCCTTCTAATAATATTATAAACCAATCAGTCTATTTGATTCGTTTAAACCAGTAGGTCTATAAATAATTAACTTGTTGTCATTAATGCCATAACTACTAAATAAAGGTAGAATAACGCCCTATTTTATTTTTACCTGAGAACTATGAGCGATTACAGCATTTCGGCGATAGGCCATATTCAATCTCCATACAAACAAAAATTTGCCATTCCTAGGCAACCTCGATTAGTACCAGAGGCTAAAGCGAAACTTGTGTTTACTGCTGATTTTAATCGTGAAGAGTTTGTACGTGGTATTGATGAATTCACTCATATTTGGCTTCTATTTAGGTTTCATGAAACCGCAGATAAGGGCTACTCAGCAATGGTACGCCCTCCTCGATTAGGCGGTAATGAGCGAAAAGGCGTGTTTGCTACCCGCGCTACATTTAGACCTAACGCTATAGGTATGAGCGCTGTAAAGCTAGAAGGGATTGAATATAAAAATGGACAGCTTAGTTTATTACTTGCAGGCATTGATTTACTCGATGGCACGCCAATAATAGATATAAAACCCTACCTACCCTATTCAGATGCGATGCATGACGCCAGTGCAGGCTTTGCAGATACACGCCCAGAAACACAAATGAGTGTGGAGTTTACGCCTGAAGTTACCTCTTTTATTGAGCAGCAAACGCAATACCCAGATTTGCACAACTTTATTAGTAATGTTTTAAAACAAGATCCGCGCCCTGCCTATAAAAAACAAAAAGATGGCGAGCAGAGCTATGGAATGACTTTGTATAATTATAATATTCGCTGGCAAGTCAATGGCGAACATAACGTAGTAACAAGTATAGAAAAAAGCTAAATAACTCACTTAGCGCTTTAGTGTAAAAGCATCCGCTGGTAAACTTAAGCTCTATTAAAAGAACATATTACTCTATTTCGGAAAAATAATGCGTACCAGTCAATATATACTCGCAACACTTAAAGAAACGCCATCAGATGCTGAAATTGTATCGCATCAGTTAATGCTTAGAGCCGGTATGATCCGTCGCGTCGCTTCGGGTTTATACACTTGGTTACCCTCTGGTTTACGTGTACTTCGTAAAGTAGAAAACATTGTACGTGAAGAAATGGACAATGCAGGCGCGATAGAAATGCTAATGCCTGTTATTCAACCTGCAGATTTATGGGAAGAGTCAGGTCGTTGGAATGAATTTGGTCCTGAGCTTATGCGTTTTACAGACCGTCACAACCGTACATTTGCACTTGGTCCAACGCACGAAGAAGTAATAACTGATTTTGTTCGCAAAGAAATAAGCAGCTACAAGCAGTTACCTATTACATTATACCAAGTACAAACTAAAGTACGCGACGAGCGACGCCCTCGTTTTGGTGTTATGCGTGCCCGTGAATTTACAATGAAAGATGCATACTCTTTTCACTTAAGTGAAGAGTGTTTAGATGCAACTTATCAAGCAATGCACAAAGCATATTGTAATATTTTTGAGCGTTTAGGCCTTGACTACCGTCCTGTTATCGCGGATACAGGTTCAATTGGTGGCAGTGTTTCTCACGAGTTTCACGTACTTGCTGAGTCAGGCGAAGATGCAATTGCATTTAGTGATGGCAGCGATTATGCCGCTAACATTGAAAAAGCAGAAGCACTTGCTCCCACTGATCCTCGCCCAGAAGCAAGCAAAGAGCTAAAAGCATTCCCTACTCCAGATGCTAAAACTATTAATGAGCTTAAAAAACATTACGGTGTAAAACCTCATCGTGGCGTTAAAACGTTAATTGTTTATGGTACGCCTGATGAAAACGAAGTACGTGGTTTAGTGGCACTTGTACTTCGTGGCGATCATGATTTAAATGAACTAAAAGCTGAAAAGCACCCACTTGTTGACTCGCCTCTTGAAATGGCAACAGAAGCAGACATCGTTGAAGCTATTGGCGCAAAACCAGGTTCACTTGGCCCTGTTGGTTTATCAATGCCTATTATTGTTGATAGAACAGCAAATGTAATGGCTGATTTTGTAGCCGGCGCTAATAAAGATGACGAACACTTTAGCGGTATTAACTGGGATCGTGATGTAACTAACTACGAAGTTGCAGATATCCGTAATATTGTTGAAGGTGATGCAAGCCCATGTGGTCAAGGTAACCTTCAAATCAAACGTGGTATTGAAGTAGGCCATATTTTCCAGCTAGGGACTAAATACTCAGAAGCGATGAAAGCCGGCGTATTAAACGAAGGTGGTAAAAACCAAGTAATGACTATGGGTTGTTACGGTATTGGTGTATCTCGAATTGTTGCTGCTGCTATTGAGCAAAACAATGATGATTACGGTATTAAATGGCCGCAACCTATTGCACCATTTGATTTAGCAATCGTACCAATGAATATGCATAAGTCACATCGTATCCCTGATATTGCTAATAATCTTTACCAAGGTTTAAAAGATGCAGGTTTAGACGTGTTATTTGACGATCGTAAAGAGCGCCCTGGTGTTATGTTTAATGACATGGAATTAATTGGTGTGCCTTATACACTGGTTATTGGCGAGCGTAACCTTGACGAAAATAAAGTCGAGCTTAAAAACCGTCATACCGGCGAAAAACTTATGGTTGATATAGACACAGCAGTTGAAGTTATTAAGGTTACCGTAAAAGGTTAATTAATAGTTTAACGAGCCTATAAACAGATAGCCGCTTTAATTAGCGGCTTTTTTATTTTAATTTTTTGCGTGTAATACCAATTCGCTTAATTAAGTGATCTATTTTGAGAATGGAAAAACGTGTAGATAGCCAGGAAAAAATTCGCTATTTAGATGTTCTCGGCAATTGCTCCTGCATTGCTCTACCTTCTGCATCCATGCAGTCGTGAATGAGAATTTTTTAACGCAGTTAGCGATACCTTTAGCCCCGCAAAATGATTAAGTATTATTGCGGATTGGTATAATGTCATGCAGGCTTAGCCAAAGTGTCTTATAAATGTCACGCGCCTTATCTAAAGTGGATAATTATTCCACTATGGGGAAAGGACATGACAGAGCAATTAAACGCAAACAAGCAGCACTATCCTGCGGTATGGATCTCCGACGTACACCTAGGTTTTAAAGATTGTAAAGCAGAATACCTGCTAGATTTTTTAAACTCAATTGAATGCGATACGCTTTATTTAGTCGGTGATATTGTTGATTTATGGTCGATGAAACGCCAGTTTTATTGGCATCCTTCCCACTACCAAGTACTTAACTGTATACAACAAAAAGCACTGGATGGAACGCGTGTAATTTACATCCCTGGTAACCACGACGAAACGTTTAGACACTATGTGGACCAAACAATTTTTGGTGTAGAAGTCCATCAGCAATATATTCATACCACTAAAGCAAATAAGCGTTTTTTACTGGTTCATGGTGATGATTTTGATATTGCTACCCGCTATAACAAACTCATTAGTATTGCTGGAGATGCAGGCTATGACTTTTTATTATTTTTAAATCGCTGGACTAATCGAATTCGTAAAGTATTTGGTGGTAATTACTATTCACTCGCAGCCTATATAAAAGCGCGTGTACATAAAGCCCGCGAGGCAATTGCAGCCTTTGAAGATGCGGCTATTCACGAAGCTAAAAAGCAAAAGGTGGATGGTATTATTTGTGGTCATATCCATCACCCTAAAATTAAGGTTGAAGATGACATAGTGTATTGCAACGATGGCGATTGGATAGAAAGCTGTACAGCCCTAGTAGAGCAGCAAAACGGTAAAATAGAGTTGCTGCATTGGTCAGACACGCAAAAAGTATTAGAGAGTGCAGATGTAACGAGCATAGTTACACCTACAGCAGTTAAACCGAATAAGTCAGCGGCTTAACCGATGACTTATTAAAAATAAATTGCCTATCGAAAATACTAATTCAACCAGGTTATTAACCTCTCTTTTAGTGTTTTTGGTTTTATAGGCTTGGTAATATAGTCGTTCATACCTGCTGCAATACAGCGCTCTCTATCACCTTCCATAGCACTTGCTGTCATCGCTATTATTGGCACATGAATGTAATTAATGCCGGCTTTAGCGTTACGTATTTCACTTGTTGCATCGTAGCCATTTAAGTTAGGCATTTGACAGTCCATTAATACTAAGTCTATGTGTTGGCCTTCATTAAATTTAAGCGCGTCAATGGCTTCAAGGCCGTCAGATGCACATGTAATATTAATTTTAGTACGCTTTAAAATGGCTTTGGCCACTTCAATGTTTATCA
The DNA here is from genome assembly GCF_001469205.1 of Pseudoalteromonas sp. H103. NCBI lineage: Bacteria > Pseudomonadati > Pseudomonadota > Gammaproteobacteria > Alteromonadales > Pseudoalteromonadaceae > Pseudoalteromonas > Pseudoalteromonas sp. H103. The sequence continues at coordinate 131,670 of NZ_LOFG01000019.1, forward strand.
TGTTGTCATCAACAAGCAGTACATGATAAGCCGATAAATCAGGCTCAGATAATTCTTCCTCGAGAGTTTTAGGTGGGGTTAAAACAAACTCTTTACTGGCACCAAATAAGCTTGCCAATTTATAGGTAAATTGATCTTGAGTAAGCGGCTTATTAAGAATATGGCTATGCTCTGGGAATACCTTTTTAGATTGCTTATTCATGACCATATCACGCAAAATGAGTACATAGCGTTTATCATGTTGCTTACAAAAGTTTATTAATGCATCTACTTGTGGGTGTTCATCATCAATAATTAATAAATCAGCGTCAAAGGCTTCATGCTCGCTAAAGTAATCGAGCCTTATTATTTTATCTTCATCAACCTTACAGGTTTGTAATAATAGGTCAGTAACGTTATTAAACACGTTATCGCGCGCAATTAACGCAGCTACATTAATACTTGTTGAAAGCTCAATGCCCGTGTTTAATTTTTTCTGGGCGGCTACATGAAGTTCTACTGTAGCTGTAAATGTACTCCCCGCACCTTTCTCACTCGTGACAGTAATATTGCCGCCCATTAACTGTGCTAATTTTTTACAAATAGATAAACCTAAGCCGGTTCCACCAAAATGCCTCGTGGTACTAGAGTCTTCTTGGGTAAATACTTCAAATAACTTATTGAGATTTTCTGGCGCAATACCTATACCAGTATCTTTAATTGTAAAACTCATTAGCAGCTTTGAATCAGTAATATACTTAGACGATAAGGTTAAACTTACCTCCCCTTTATGCGTAAATTTAAACGCGTTATTTACTAAGTTTATCAAAATTTGCTTTAGGCGATGGCTATCACCAATAACCATTCTATCAACCACATTTTTAGTATCTAAAAATACTTCAAGACCTTTACGTTGCCCTTGCAGCGCAAGCGATGTGATCATGTCACTACAAACCGTAACCACATCAAATGTGTGATTATCTATATCCAGCTTACCGGCTTCTATTTTAGAAAAATCTAAAATATCATTTATTAAATTCATTAAAGAATTAGCACTACTATTAGCTAGTTTTAAGTAATGATGTTGCTGGTCGGTAAGACTATCTTCTTTAAGCATTTCTAACATGCCTAGTACGCCGTTCATCGGAGTGCGTATTTCGTGCGATATATTAGCAACAAAATCGCTTTTAGCTTGGCTTGCAGCAAGCGCCTGATCAATTGCTCGCTCAAGCTCTACTGTGCGCTGTGATACCTTTAACTCTAGGGTATTATTTAAACCTTCAAGCTCAGATTGAATATTTTTTAACGAACTTATATTTCTTAAAATGGCCGCCACTTGGTAACGATTATTAAATACATCAAAAATACTACTAAGGGTAATAGAGTAAAATTGTTTACTACCAAACCCATCGGTGTAGGTTGCTTCAAAAGGCATTTTAACGCCGTCGGTAATTGTATCTTGTATGCAATTTTTATCTGTATCGCTTAACTCAAAGAGTGACGTAAAACTAACGTTCTCCCCTTTTAAATTAGTACCAAAAACATCGCGCGCTGTATTATTAAAATTAACAATTACACCGGTTTGCTCGATTGTAAAAATGGCATCGAGCGAATTTTCAATCACTTTATTATTTTGCTCTTTTAAAGAGTGAATAAGTAATTTTCGGTTAATAAAGCGCTGGTATAAAATGGTGATTACTAAAAATATGCTAAAAAATACCACCAGCATAGTTATAAAGTTATCTCGTCTTTTACTCACTTTAGCTAGTAGGTGCTCAGTATTAACACTCACAGCCAGTTCTAGCGGAAGCATAGCTATATTGCCGCTAAATGTGATGCGTTTTTTTAAAGTGTAAAATGCAGGGTACTCGTTAAAAGGCAGTGTGCCATCTGCATCCATGGTACCTGAGGCTGTAAATTCTTCATCCCATGTTTTTGCTTTATTAAACTCAAAACCAAATCTTAAATCGGGATTTGGATGATACAAAAATTCACCCTCGTTATTCATCAAGTAAATTTGTGTCCCTTGTGGGGATTCAACCGTTAAACTTTTTATTAAGTTTTCGGCAAAATAGTTTGTTACTAAAATAGCAAACACTTGTTTTTGTTCGTCAAATACTGGTTTAGCAACTCGAAAAGTACTTACATAAGGCTTTTGAATTTGCCCATTTTCGCGGTTGTAATTAATTGGTGAAATGTAAACGCTTTTGTCATCCAACATGCTTGTTTTAATTATATATTCACGCTCGCCTTTTTTTTGTAACTGCGAGCCCTGTAACCTTATAATTTCACCTAATTGATTACGGTCCACCCTTACTATTTCTTGCCCGCCATCCGCGAGCATAATATAACGAGCCTGCAGTATGCTTTCATCAGTCCGCATAAAGCCGCTAAAAATACTGGCTAAACGAGTTTGCCAAACATCAATAGGCGTGCCCAATAATGGATCGATATATTTATTTTCAGAAGCACGCGAAATGCCTTGAATAGGAGGTGTTGCATCTAAAAACCTAATTGCATTAACGCTATCTTGTAGATGCTTTTTTAAAGAGAGGCTTTTAAGTTCAAGCTCGCGCTTAAGTTCAGTTTGCGCTGTATGGTAAATATCACTTCTAACGTTTTTTTCAAATATATACAAAGCAGGTAACGCAATCAGCAAAAACAACCCTGCTGCAACCACAATTAATTTATTACTTTTTGCAACATTCAAAAAAACATTCCTTTTTAACATTTACCTTCGCCACCAGATTCTACTCGCTACAGTATAGTGTATTAAAAGTTAAAAAGGACCCCAAAACTAATTTGTTATTGTTATTAATTTTAATGTTTTTACCTATTAAAGTACTAAAGGATGAGTTTAATTTTTAGAGCACAAAGAGTATGAATTTTAAGTGAATATTTGGATTGGTTAGCGCTTGAATACATGCGTTAATTTTAGTGACTAATTAAAAAATGAGGTAGCCTGGCTACCTCATTTACATTTTATAATATTGGCTTTCTATCTAAAAAGAACGTCTTCTCTATTAAACCATTTTACACAAAATGCTAGCAGCGCACCGGCTATCAACGCCGTAGCCAAAAATATTAAGCCTACAAAAGTGTAATCAACGGTGCCTTTAATTATATCTTTAATTGCTAAAGCAACATTAGTAACAGGAATAAACGCAGTTTTAGCGGTTAGCTCCATATTAGGTAATATTGAAATTATAATAGGAAAGAATACCCCCATACTTAGCGGAGCCATATAATTTTGAGCTTCTTTAAACGTACGTGCATAGATAGATATAGCTAATGCTAATGATGAAAAAATTGCAGCCAAAGGTAGCAGCAATACAAATATCATTAGTAAATCGGTTACTGCTAAAGAACTAAAAGCCGTTTTAATCACATCTAAATCTGCAAACGCTAATGCTAACGCAACCCAACAGCCCATACTGAGTACTGTTATTGTTGTGGACGCTATAGAAGTCGTTAACAGCGTTATAAATTTACCAAGTACTAACTCAGTACGAGTAATAGGGGTAAGCAGAAGAGTTTCTAGTGTGCCACGCTCTTTTTCACCAGCGCCTAAATCTATAGCTGGATAAGTCGCCCCCATTAATACAAGAGGGATAAGTAAGTAAGGTAAAAAGCCACCCATTTTCTCGCCTAAGTTTTCACGCTTATCTGCGGTATCAACTTTTATTACATCAACTGGATTTAACAGCGCTGCGTGGGCTGACATATCAATACCAAAGCTAATTAATTGTTCTTTTTGTAAATTGTCGCTGTATTCCTTAGCCAGCTCTTTTACACGTTCAAACAAAAAGTTAATAGATTTTGAATCGTTAAATACCACTTGCCATTTACTTTGCTTTTCGTCATTTAACGTTTGTTTGGCATCACTGGGTAAATAGATCCCCATATCGATATCACCAGCAATAACACCCGCTTTAAGCTCTTCAATAGTATTAAACGTTTTGCTGCCTTTATATAACTCAAAACTTTTGTGGTAAAACACTTTATCTGTAAATTCTTGTGCATACTCACCATTAATAATTACGTATGTATTTACTTTTTGATCAGCATCAAGCGCAGCTTGTGAGCTTATAAATGCCATTACTGCAAATAGTAGTGGAAATATAACAACGGGCAACGCTACAACAAACAATAAGGTTTTTTTGTCACGAAGGAGTTCTTTTAATTCCTTTTTAAATACTTCAAACATCTTGTTTCTCCGTTAATATATTTATAAATGCTTGATTAAGCTCTTCACTATTACCTGCTTTTTTAAATTCATCTACTGTGCCATCAAAACAACTTACGCCTTCATTTATAACCGCTACTCGGTCACATAAAAGTGCAACTTCATCTAAATGGTGAGTTGAGAAAATAACAGGTGTGCCCTGCTCTTTTAAGCCTTTAATAAAATTTATAACCGTTTGTGTAGTCATTATATCAAGGCCAGTTGTTGGTTCATCAAGCACTACCACATCAGGATGATGAACTACCGCACGAGCTATATTTGCTTTTTGCTTCATACCTGTTGAGAGGTTTTCTGCGCGTTTATCAATAAATTTGTGCATATCGAGCATGGTAAACAGCTCTTCACAACGCGATGCTATGTCTTTTTTACTCATCCCATGGAGTTTTGCAAAGTACTCTATGTTTTCTTTTACGGTTAAGCGGCCGTACAACCCTGTAGATCCTGATAAAAAGCCGATTGATTTGCGCCCTAGCAATGGTTTTTTTACTATGTCGTTTCCCGCTATAGTAATAGAGCCTTCATCTGGTTTCAGTGCGGTTGATAACATGCGTAGTGTTGTTGTTTTACCCGCACCATTTGGACCTAATAAACCAAGCACTTCACCTTTAGCACAACTAAAGCTTACATTACGAACAGAGTGAAAATAGTCTTTGTCTTCACGTGGGTCGATATCGTCGACTTTGTTTTTTTTATGATCTTTGGTTAACTTAAATTTCTTTTTAAGCCCAGCGATTTCTATCATGTTCGTATCCTTCGTTTCGCTCTAAAATAGTCTGTATTGTCGTAAAATGACGCGTCTTGATTTTCATCATGCCAACCTGGCACACCTAATAAAGGCAAAGGTGAAAGCTGTTTGTTATCAGCTAAACAGTTGTTAGTATTAATCATCTCATAAAGGGCTTGGTCTAGGTACTGATATTGAGTAACTAAATCTTTACAAAATATTTCATCGGGCATACATACAAACAACGCTTTACCCGTTAACCCTATATAAGGCTTAGTAAGCATTTCGTAATTTGCATGACCAAACATGAACGGCTTTATTGTTTTACCCCACTCGCTTTTATTATCAACAAAAGCAGTTTTCCATTGGTGCTCGCGAAGTAGCTCAATCCACTTTGTGTCGCTAATGGCTAATACAACGCCGCATTCATCAAATAAAGTAAGTGCATTTCTGTGTTTGGTACGCTTTTGTAGCCCATATTGCGCTATATCTTGCACGTGACGTTGGTTGATCAGTGCCTTAGTTTTTGGGAATAAACACCAAATAAAACCACCAAATAAGTCATGCCAATTTTCTGCACGAGTTGGCACTACACCCGTTTCAAAAATAACCTGCTCATAATACCTATCGCCAAAATCTACTTTTGAGTCGTCTTCAAAGCTAATAGCAATATTATTAGCATTAATCGCTTTTAAAAAAGGAGAAAACCACTGAGGTGCAGGCCAATTAGCTAGTTCGTCTACTTTAAATAGCTCACGTAAGTGCGAAAATGCGCCTGTTTGTAAACTACTCACTTGCCATTGCTCTGGAGGAGTAAAGCGTTTCATTTGTACCTTTAACAATTTATACCTTTAATTTACGGGAAGTTTACCGCAAAAACTGGTTCTACTTAATAGAACTTAATATACTTATTAAATCTTAAAACAAGAAAAGAGCTGACATGAAACGTTATTTTTCTCTCACATTACTTGCAGGTGCTGTTTTAGCAGGCTGTACAACAACAAGTATTACCTCTACCGATGTAACTACAGGCTATAACAGCATTAAAGCTGATGAACTGGCTAAACATGTAAAAGTACTCGCATCTGATGAATTTGGCGGACGCGCTCCTTCATCGCCTGGCGAAAAACTAACGCTTGATTATTTAACAGCGCAATTTAAAGCCCTAGGTTTAGAGCCTGGCAATGGCGACAGCTACTTGCAAGAAGTTCCACTTGTGTCGCTTGAGGCTGATGCAAACATGGTATTAAGTATTGGTGGAAAAGATTACCAATACAAAAAAGACATGGTTATGGGCAGTAGCCGTATCAGTGCACAAGAAGGCATTGAGAATTCAGAACTTGTATTTGTTGGCTACGGTGTAAATGCACCAGAGTACAACTGGAATGATTACGAAGGGTTAGACGTTAAAGGCAAAACAGTGGTTATGCTTGTTAACGATCCGGGTTTTGCTACAAAAGACCCTGCGTTATTTACAGGCGATGCAATGACCTACTACGGACGCTGGACTTACAAGTACGAAGAAGCAAGCCGTCAAGGTGCAGCTGGAGCCATTATTATTCATGAAACAGCACCTGCATCTTACCCGTGGTCGGTTGTAGAAAACTCTTGGAGTGGTGAGCAATTTGGGTTTCAAAAAGAAAATAACAACATGGACCGCGTTGCCGTTGAAGGTTGGGTAACTAGTGATGTAGCAAAAGAGCTATTTACTAAGGCTGGCCTTGATTTTGAGACTGTAAAAACAAATGCAGCAAAAGGTGCTTATAACGTTGATATGGGCGATTTAACCGCATCAGTAAGTGTTAAAAATACAATTAAAAAATCGGTGTCGTACAACTTTATTGCAACCCTACCTGGTAGTGAAAAACCTGAAGAACATGTTATTTACTCTGCACATTGGGATCACTTAGGTACAGATAAGACCCGTAAAGGCGATCAAATTTATAATGGTGCACACGACAACGCAACGGGTACAGCTGGTCTTATTGAAGTAGCCGAAGCCTTTACTAAATTACCAAAGCACCCTAGCCGCTCAATGACCTTTTTAGCCGTTACTGCAGAAGAACAAGGCTTACTTGGTTCTAAGTATTACGCAGCAAACCCGGTTATTGCTGCTAATAAAACCGTTGCTAACATAAATATGGATAGCTTAAACCTACTAGGTAAAGTTAAAGATATGAATGTAGTGGGTATTGGTAAATCGCAAATGGACGAATTTTTAACTACCGCAGCCAAAGAGCAAGGTAGAACAATATCTGGTGATCCAAAACCATCATCGGGTGGCTATTACCGCTCTGATCACTTTGCATTTGCAAATATGGGTATTCCTGCAATGTATGCAGGCGGTGGTACAGTAGCGGCCGATGAAGAAACAGCAAATTATCGTAAACGTATGAGTTTAGTGCTTCGTGGTTGTTACCATCAGCCTTGTGATAGGTACCGCGATGAGTGGGATTTATCAGGCGCTGTTCAAGACTTACAATTATTTTATAAAGTAGGTTTTAATATATCTGAGCAAGAGCAATGGCCTACTTGGAATGCAAACTCAGAGTTTCAACGTAAATAACATCGGGTTTAACATCGAAAAACTCAAAGTGAGTAATCGATTTAAATAGATACAAATGATATTGATTATCATTTAATTAAAATATACAGTGTTACCACGTTTATTTAATTGGTAACACTGTATGATTTTACTCTCTCAAATAGGATTTATTACGCCCGCTTCTAAACGCTTTGTTAGCCAAAATAAACGTTTATTATTACCACTGTTTTTGTTGGTATGCTTAGCTGTGCCATCACTTCGTGAAATTACAATAACAGCACTAAGCGATGCTTTTTTTCAAGTTAGCGTATTTGTAGCTGCTACATTATTAATTTATTACTACGCTATAGAGCACTTACCTCAGTTAGAGCTTAGTTATTTAAGTGCTAAATCGCCGGTATTAGAAATATTTTTTGCGGCCGTATTAGGTGCCCTTCCTGGATGTGGTGGTGCAATAATAGTAGTTACCCAATTTACAAAAGGCCAAGCAAGTTTTGGGGCTATAGTCGCCGTGCTTACTGCCACAATGGGAGATGCTGCATTTTTACTCCTTGCCACTCGCCCTACTGAAGGTTTGATTATAATGGCGATTGGTTTAGTTGTCGGTACGCTTTGTGGTGTTATAGTAAATGCCCTTCATGCAAAAGACTTTTTACGCCCAACCAAGCAAGAACAAAAACACCAAGTAAAAGTATTACCTACTCGAATAATTAAAATAAGCAAACCCGTTTGGATGTTCGCTATTATTCCAAGCCTCATTATTGCTTTTTTAATTGCGTTTAATGTCGACTTTGATCAATTTGGAAAATACACAGGCACAAGTATTAGTATTTTTGGTGCTGCAATGGCGTTATTTACTGTAACTATATGGGCGTATTCTTCTAAAGGCGAAAGCTATAAAGAAGTAACCTCTGAAGACGATGAATGTAATCCACCTTCTAAAATTATTAAAGTACTCCAAGACACACACTTCGTTACTGCATGGGTTGTGGCATCGTTTATGTTGTTTGAAATTTTAGTAAATATTGCAGGGCTTGATTTAAAAACCTGGTTTGCACATTACGCTTATTTAGCGCCGCTTATCGCTGTAGTGATTGGTTTTTTACCGGGTTGTGGCCCGCAAATAATTGTTACAACGTTATATATTCAGGGGATCATTCCATTTAGCGCATTAACTGCTAATGCTATATCTAACGATGGTGATGCATTATTCCCTGCAATTGCCATGGCACCTAAAGCGGCTATAATTGCGACTTTGTATACGTCTATCCCTGCATTAGCTGTTGGCTATGGCCTTTACTTTTTAAGCTAAAATTGCCAAACACAAAAAAGCTCAGCAATTGCTGAGCTTTTTATATTAAGTTATTTTTTATACAGTAGCTGGCTCTGCAGCTAGCTCTTTTGGATTTGGGCCATAATCATTCTCGCCTTCATGTGAGTCTTGTGCAAGGAACACAATTAAAACAATCCAACCAATTATTGGCACTAACCAAAGTAGCTGCCACCAGCCAGAGCGGCCTGTGTCGTGAAGACGGCGAGCACCCGCACTTAATTGTGGTATTAATAGTGCTAAACTATAAATTGTTCCAACCACAGCTACCCCCATCAGCTCATCAACCACACCCAGTACTAAAGCAATTAAAAAGTTGATTAGGTAAAACATCCAAAATGCTTTACGACGATTACGCCCTGAAAAATCTGCGTAGCTACGCAGCGCATTCATATAATGTTCCATAATATTTCCTTAGTGTTATTTTTTATATTCCCTAACGGGGTTAATTTTATTACTTTTTAGCAACACTTGTATCTTAAATAAAAACAGACTCATTTAAAACAAAAAACCAGCAAATTGCTGGTTTTTTATTAGCTTTAAACAATTATATTTTTAACTCATTGCCATCATCATTGCCGATGGGTTTTCTAAATACGATTTCCACAAGTTATTAAAGCGTGCAATTGTTCCGCCATCAATAACGCGATGATCGCCAGACCAACTAACTTGCATAATTGCTTTACTCACAACTTGCCCGCTTTCATCAAAGCGCGGTAAATGTTGCAATTTACCTAATGCAACAATTGCTACTTCTGGTTTATTAATAATAGGCGTCGCAATAGTGCCACCAATTGCACCAATATTCGAAATGCTAATTGTGCCACCTTTTAAGTCATCAGGTGCAACACGCCCTTCGCGTGCTGAATGAGTTAAACGAGTTAAATCGTTTGCTACTTCTACAATGCTCTTACTCTGACACGATTTAATGTTAGGCACTAACAAACCAATTTTAGAGTCAACTGCAATACCAATATTATGATCATCAAAGTAGGTAAGCTCTGAACATTCATCATTTACTTTTGAGTTAAGCACTGGGTATTCTTTCATAGCTAGTGACAGTGCTTTTACAAAAAACGGCATCATGGTGAGCTTTACACCTTGCGCTTTATACTGCTCTTTTAGAGCACTTCTGAGCGCAATTAACTGTGTTAAGTCAATTTCATCACTAAAGGTAAAGTGCGGAATAGTAGACACAGAAGCCATCATTTGCTTAGCCATAGCCGCTTTAATGCCTTTAATAGACTCTACTCGTACGCCACCACTTTGATTTTGCGTTTGGTTTTGTACTGTACTTTGAGAGGCATTGCTATTAAGAGGTGAAGTATCAATAGTATTTGGCACTTCACCTTTTACAAACTCTTCTATGTCTTGCTTATAAATACGGCCATTTTTGCCACTACCTGGTACGCAGGTTAAATCAACATCAAGCTCGCGTGCTTTGCGGCGAACCGCAGGCGATGCCACTGCTTTTTGGTTGATAACTTTAGCAGCTTGCTGCGTTTTAACTGGTGCTGTTTTTTCAACAACAGCATTAGTTTGCGCCTTTACGACCGCTTGGTTTATATCAACATTTGGCTTAGCTGCACTGCCTGTAATTGTCATTTGAAACAACGGGCTGTGTACTTTAGCAATTTCACCTTTTTGATAATAAAGCTTTTGCACAGTACCCGTATATTTAGCCGGAATTTGTACTAATGCTTTATCCGTCATTACGTCGCAAACAGCTTGGTCTTCTTCTATTTCGTCGCCTTCTGCAACTAACCAATCAACAATTTCACACTCAACAATACCCTCTCCGATATCGGGTAGTATAAAGTCTTCTAGCAAATCAGTTGAGCTAGTGTTTGCTTGTAGTTCAGTTGTAACGTCTTCTTGAACAGCTTCATTATTTGCACTGTCACCGTCTACATCCATAGCAAATAATGGGGCATGTACTTTAGCTATTTCACCTTTTTGATAATAAAGCTTAGTAATTACACCATCATGTACAGCCGGAATTTGCACTAATGCTTTATCTGTCATTACATCACAAATAGGCTGATCTTCAGATACGCTATCGCCCTCTTTGATTAACCATTCAACAACTTCGCATTCAACAATGCCTTCACCAATATCGGGTAATATAAAATCTTTAGCCATGGTAACCCCTAAAAATCCATTGATTGTTTAATTGCAGCCAGTACTTTTAACGCATCCGGTACATATTCTTTTTCAAGCGCTAGCGGGTATGGTGTATCTAAACCACACACTCGCATAATAGGAGATTCTAAATGTAGGAAGCACTCATGTTGAATAGTTGCCGCTATTTCAGCGCCAAAGCCATTTGTAATAGGCGCTTCATGGCTAACAACTAACCGACCCGTTTTGGTTACCGACTTAGCAATGGTGTCTACATCCCACGGTAATATACTTCTAAGATCTATTACTTCACAGCTTATACCTTGCTCACTGGCTTGTTTAGCAGCGTCTTCTACAATCTCCATTTGCGCGCCCCAAGCAAGTACGGTTATATCAGACCCTTCTTGTACTACTTCGGCTTTTCCGAGCTCAATAGTGTAATCTTCTTCAGGTACTTCACCAATTGATGCACGGTACAAACGCTTTGGTTCAAAGAATAAAACAGGGTTATCGTCTTTAATACACGCACGTAACAAACCTTTTGCTTGATAAGGGTTGCGTGGTACCACTATTTTTAAGCCCGGCGTATGTGCAAAATATGCCTCAGGTGATTGCGAATGATATAAACCACCGGCAATACCACCACCATAAGGTGTACGTATGGTTAAATTCCCTACGTTGAACTCGTTACCACTACGGTATCTAAATTTTGCTGATTCATTAACTATTTGGTCAAATGCCGGAAAAATATAATCAGCAAATTGTATTTCAGCTAAAGCAGGTGCACCAAATGCCGCTAAACCATTAGCAAAACCTAAAATACCTTGCTCAGTTAAAGGTGTATTAAAAACACGGTGCTTACCGTATTTTTCTTGTAAGCCCGATGTTGCTCTAAATACGCCACCAAAGTAACCAACATCTTCACCAAAAATACAGGCTTGAGGATGTTCATTCATTGTAATGTCGAGCGCAGAGTTTATTGCGTGTAGCATGTTCATTTTAGCCATTACTTGATTCTCCCTGCTGTGATCGGATACGCATCTGGGTGCTTTTTAATATGCTCTTTTAATTCGTTATATTGACGAACAAGAGAAGGAATAGGCGTATCGTATACATCAGAAATTAGTTCTTCTAATGCAGGTTTTTGTACTATTTCTGCACGCTTAAGGGCTGCTAAAATTTCTTCGCGAATAGACTCTTTTGCTTTTACGTCTTGCTCTTCGTTTAACCAGTTTTGCTTAACAAGCCATTTTCTAAATTTATCAATTGGACACGTTTGATTATTTGCCTCTTCATCTTTTGAGCGATACCCACTAGGATCGTCAGATGTAGAGTGCGCACCTAATCGATACGCTATAGATTCAATTAAAACAGGTTCACCTTGGGTAGTTGCAATTTCGCGCGCTTTTTTTGTTGCAGCGTAAACAGCCAATGCATCAGCCCCATCAACCCTAATCGTTTTAATGCCGTAGCCAACACCACGAGAGGCAATACCATCACCTTTAAATTGCTCATCTGCCGGAGTAGATATTGCATAGCCATTATTACGGGCAAAAAATATAACGGGTGCTTTGTGTACAGCAGCCATATTTAAACCAGCATGAAAATCACCTTCCGATGCCGCACCCTCACCAAAATAACAAATCGTCACGTTATCGATAGTACTTGCAAGCTCACCTGTTTTTGCATCTATATGCTTTACTTTTTGTCCATAGGCATAACCTGTAGCTTGAGGAATTTGAGTACCTAATGGCGATGAGATAGTCATGTAATTCAATTCTTTAGAACCATAATGAATCGGCATTTGGCGGCCTTTGCCTAAATCCAATTCGTTTGAAAACATTTGGTTCATAAACTGATCAAGTGTAAAGCCACGATAATGAAGTGCGGCTTGCTCACGGTATTGCGCCATTATCATATCGTCTTGATCTAATGCTGCAGCAGATGCGGTTACAGCGGCCTCTTCACCTAAGCATTGCATATAAAAGCTAACACGGCCTTGGCGCTGTGCGCCTTGCATACGCTCATCAAGCAGGCGAATAAAACGCATCGTTTCGTATAATTTAAGTGCGGTATGTTTTGAAATATCAGGTGCAGTTGCACTAGGATGAATGTCGCCGTCCTCAGTTAAAATACTAAGGGTTGGAATATTAAGCGCATTACCATCGATAAACTCTAGGTCATGGTTAATATTCAGCGATACGTTATTGGGATTACTCATAACCTACCTTCTTTTGTTGTCGGAAAAACAATGCCCCTGTGGATTATTATTATGGGTGATAGCTGCGAATAAACTTTGCAGCATCTGCACTGTCTTTAATTAAAGCTGCCAACACTTTACGTTAACGTAAAGTGTTATTCAACAAATCTGTGACGAAAGAAAAATAAATACTGATTAAAAAACTGGCAAGTTAACTATACGGCCAATTAAATTTATACCAATCATATAGTTAACTTAAATGCAGGTGTGATCTGACGAGTTCTATTAGACGAAATTACTATCAATTTGCATAGGAATAACTGTAAGTAATGCTCGCTGCCCTAAAGCAACGTGTGCATTTGGGAAAATGATAGCTTCACCCTCAACGTCGGCATAGTAAGACGTATCACCGTCTGTAGCAAGCAGCTCCCCCTTTGCAAACCCAGTAAAGTTCTCAGCATCATCTGAAAATGGAAAACTAAACTCATCTTCTGTTCTGTTAATTGTACGATGTACGGCAAAAAGCTCAAAGTCACTTGCATTAAATTGTGGATATTCAACTTCATCTTGACTAATTAATGCAGCCAATGTTTTCTTGGTTTTTTCAAATCGAGTCATGTCGTTTTGACCAAAAGGTTTAACTTGACCCAGTTCAACAGTAAACGAGTCAGCACCGTGAACATACGACGAATAATAACTAAACGTTGTAGCTTCAGATTTCATCATCAATACGGTATTTACACCACAGCTTAATAAAAACTGTAATTGTGATTTTTTCCATGGTTTACCATGTAAGTATGGGTAGACGGCAAACTTCTCATTTTTTGAGCCTCGAATTGCAGTATGTAAATCATAATGACTACGTGCACTGCCGTGCTCACCGCGCTCAAAAAAATCACTCACGTATTGTTCAAGCTTTGCAGCACGAACACGTTCATCATTCATAGCTATCCCTTCTACAGTATGATGACCGTTAAATAACCTATTAAGGTTTTCTTCAACAAAACGTAAACCAATATTTATAGATTTAGGGTTACCGTAAATAAATAGCACTCGTTGAGCTAGCTTAAGTTCGCCACTTATAATTTGCTTTATGAGCGAGTCACAAATTTCTATTGGCGCAGTCTCGTTACCGTGCACTGCGCTTGAAAGCACAACATCTTTTGTTGTTGTAACACGTGGTTGAAACTCAATAACGCCCGTATCATGAACAATTACACGTGTGCCATTTTCTAAAGCAAATTCACTTGCCTCTAAATGCCATTCATTATTACGACTGAGCGTTAAAAAATCGCCTGTATTTTTTAATTCATTTAAATAAGTTGGTTTGGCTAACATGATAAGCCCTTTTAATAATGTGAGAGGTACAAACGAAAACGGCTGAATAAATCAGCCGTTTTTAAATAGTTTAAGCAGTGTTAGCTGATCACAGAGTCAACTAACTTTTTAGCTTCTTTTTCTAGAAGAGCTAAATGGTCTTCACCTTTGAAAGACTCAAGATAGATTTTATAAATATCTTCAGTACCTGATGGACGTGCAGCAAACCAACCATTTTCAGTCACTACTTTTAATCCACCTATTGCAGCGTTGTTACCTGGAGCATGAGTTAGCTTTTGTAAAATAGGATCTCCAGCTAAGGTATCCGCTTTTACATCATCAGCACTTAGTGCTTTTAAACGTGATTTTTGAGCGCTGCTTGCTGGTGCATCTAGGCGTTTGTAAAGTGGTGAGCCAAACTCTTGCTCAAGCTCTTTGTAAAGTACTGAAGGTGTTTTACCTGTAACAGCTATAATTTCTGCTGCAAGTAGCCCCATAATAAAGCCGTCTTTATCTGTACACCACACGGTGCCATCAAAACGTAAAAATGCAGCACCGGCACTTTCTTCGCCGCCAAAAGCAAGTTTTCCTTTATTTAAGCCCTCAACAAACCATTTAAAGCCTACAGGTACTTCTTTTACTTTGCGCTCATTTCTTGCTGCAACTTTATCTATCATTGAGCTTGAAACCAGTGTTTTACCAATTTCTACGCTTGAATCCCAATCTCGGTGTTTTAATAAGTAATCAATCGCCACAGCTAAAAAGTGATTTGGGTTCATTAAACCATCAGGAGTAACAATGCCATGACGGTCATAGTCAGGATCGTTACCTATTGAAATATCAAAGTCATCTTTAAGCTTAATTAAATTAGCCATAGAGTAAGGAGACGAGCAATCCATACGTATTTTGCCATCTTTATCAAGAGGCATAAATGCAAAACGTGGATCAACACTGTCGTTTACTACGGTTAAATCTAAATTATATTTTTGCGCTATTATTGGCCAAAAGTTAATACCTGAACCACCTAGTGGGTCTATACCTACTTTGATACCGGCCTCACTAATCGCTTTTAAATTAACGATATTTTCTAAATCGTTAATGTATGGCGTCATTAAGTCTTCATATTTAATAAAACCAGAGCGAGATGCTTTAGCAAACGGGAACAATTCAACTTCTACTAAATCTTCTAACAAAAGTTGATTGGCTCTATCTTCAATCCACTTCGTCACATCCGTATCTGCTGGACCGCCATTAGGTGGGTTATATTTAAAACCACCATCTTCTGGAGGGTTATGCGAAGGCGTTACAACAATACCGTCTGCCAGTTCATTAGGGTTAATTTTATTATGACAAACAATGGCATGGCTAATAACTGGAGTAGGTGTAAAGTCGCCATTTTCTTGGGTGATTACTTGCACTTCATTTGCAACAAGTACTTCGATTGCTGAGTTAAACGCAGCTTCACTCAAGGCATGAGTATCTTTGCCCAAAAATAGTGGACCAAAAATGTCATTTTGCTTTCGGTAGTCACATATAGCTTGTGTAATTGCTAAAATATGAGACTCGTTAAATTTTACATCGTAAGAACAACCACGGTGTCCTGATGTACCAAAAGCAACACAATGCTCTGGGTTTTGCTCAAGGTCGGGCTCATTTAAATAATAAGCAGAAACTAACTTAGGAACATTAACCAATATTGATTGTGGAGCAGCTTTGCCTGCGCCTGAGTGAATAGCCATTATATTTCCTTACAAGTAATCGCGAATTTTTTCAGCTTGCTCTGCACTGTATCCTAGGCAAAGCGCAACTTCGTGAAGCATCATCTTTTTGCGCGTTGTATTAGAGTTAGTCATTACCCAATATTCACTATCAGTAATATTTTTAGGGTTCATGCTACTACCACTATTAACTAAGTCCTCTTTGCTTGTTGCAAAGTAAACTCTATCGCGGCCTTTTATCTCTAAAACAGCACTAAAATCCGTTTTATGGGTTCTATAAAACGCACTTAAAATAAACAAAAACCGACCAACAACGCCTTTTTGCATTGCTAACTCTTCTTTATTTAATATATTAAAAACATTAGCGCTTTTTTGCTTCACGGGTGTGACAGCATCAGGCGCTTTTACCTTTGTTGGCTCAGCAACTTGCTCAGCACTTGGTAAAGTATTGGTTGTTATCGCAGTTTGATTATTTTGATTAAGTTCTACGTTAGCGGTTTGAATTTTTTCGCCGCTGAGGTTTAATAAACGACGTAAAATAGTGGATGCACTCTCACCAATACTTTGCGTATTGCTGGCAATATATTGATATAACTCGTCGTCTATGTCGATTTGTTTCATGTTCTTCCTGTCATTACGGGTCACATTTTTTTCTCCAGTGTGATTATACCCAAACCAATTAGAAATGCGAGTTACAACAAGCACTCCCATAAACATAACCTGTAAACAGCAATTACAGAATAAACTTTACTCAATGTCGTTGATTTAATACCCAATAGCCCAATGTAATAAATAGTGGCTGCATTTTTTTGCTTTTTAAAGCAATGCTCGTCAAACTATGCAAAATTTTAGGAGACTGGTATGCAGCTAAATTACAAACAACAAGGGCAAGGCCCAGATGTTATTTTAATTCATGGCCTTTTTGGATCACTTGAAAACTTAAATGTGATCGCAAAACCGCTCAGTGAACATTTTAATGTAATAAATGTGGATTTACGCAACCATGGCCTTTCACCCCATAGTAACGAAATGAACTACCCTGCTATGTCGCAAGATATTTTAGAGCTAATGGATAGTCTAAATATTAACAAAGCACATGTAATCGGCCACTCAATGGGCGGTAAAGTTGCAATGCAATTAGCACTAACACAACCTGAACGTGTTAATAAGCTTGTAGTACTAGATATTGCGCCCGTAAGCTACCCGGCTCGTCACACACAAATTTTAAAGGCGCTCAACGCCGTGGCTAATGAGAACATAAGTGATAGAAAGCAAGCAGATTCAATAATGGCACCTTATATTGATGAACAAGGCGTTCGCCAATTTTTACTTAAAAGCTTAGCTAAAAATGAAAGTGGCCAGTTTACTTGGCGATTTAACTTAAAGGTGCTTGACGAAAAATATTCGACAATTACCGCCAATGTTAATGAAAATAATTCTTGTTTGTGTGATACTCTTTTTATTAAAGGTAATGATTCTGACTATATTTTACCTGAGCATCGTAGTGCAATAATGGCACTATTTAAAAATACCAAAGCAAAAATCATTCATGGTGCAGGTCATTGGCTTCATGCACAAAAGCCACTTGCTGTTAATAAAGCAATAAGCGATTTTTTAACTACGGTTTAAAGTGATTTTTATCGCGTGTTTTTGATGCAGCATACTAAATAATTGTAGATTTATATGCTATAGTACGCGCCGTTTAATTTAAAGGTTATACGTTGATGGTCAGTCAGTTAATTAACGAATTTGATACCCTAGGGTTGTATTTTGGCTTAGCCGGTATATTCATATTCATCGGCATGGCAATTAAAGACGTACTAAAAAGTGGTAATGTTCCAAAGTTTGGACAATATATTGTTTGGGGTGTGCTCTTTTTAGGGTGTTCTGGCTTTATTGCTAAGGGCCTTATTCAAGTATTTTGGCAAGGCGCAGGTGTAGGTTAAGCATGGCTAAGTCAGAAACAGATAGAACAACACTCGATTTATTTGAATACGAAAAACGCCCAGGCAGACCTAAAACTAATCCCCTTTCTAGGGATATGCAGTTAAAGGTTAATAAACGTAATCAAATAAAAAGAGATAAAGCACGTGGTTTAAAGCGTGTTGAATTTAAAGTTTCATCACAGTTATATCAGGCACTTAGTGATATGGCAGATGCACAAAATATTAGCCGCAGTGCGTTGATCGAAACGATTTTACAAGAAAGATTGGCTATTGATACATAAAAGGTTGTAAATCCATGGCAAGTGTAGGCATTTTTTTCGGAAGTGATACAGGTAACACAGAACACGTAGCAAAAATGATCCAAAAAGAATTGGGTAAAAAACTTGTTGCTGTTCACGATATTGCAAAAAGCTCTAAAGAAGAGATTGCTGAATTCGATTTGATCTTATTCGGTATTCCTACTTGGTACTACGGCGAAGCACAATGTGATTGGGATGATTTTTTCCCAGAGCTTGAAGAAGTTGATTTTGAAGGCAAGCTAGTTGCTATTTTTGGTTGTGGTGATCAAGAAGATTACGCAGAGTACTTTTTAGATGCAATGGGCATGATCAACGATATCGTTACTGAACGTGGCGCAATTGTTGTAGGTCATTGGCCAACTAAAGGCTATGACTTTGAAGCATCTAAAGGAATGGCGGATGACAATCACTTTGTAGGTTTGGGCATTGATGAAGATCGCCAACCTGAACTAACTGAAGAACGTGTTAAAGCCTGGTCTGCGCAAGTCTTTGAAGAAATGTGTTTAAGCGAATTAGCTGACTAGTTTCTCCCCTCTTTACGCTAGCTGTTTAAATAATTATCAAACAGTTAGCGTTTTAAGTCTAAATTACAATTATGATCAATTGTTCTTTGCACTTAACTCCTAGGCACGTTATTCTTACTGTTGCTAATGTGTCGTGTACATCTTTGCAAGATGTCTAGTATAACCAAATAAAATTGAGACAGATTTAATGACTGATCACAACTTGGAACTTAAAAAAGCCGGTTTAAAAGTAACTTTACCGCGTATTAAAATTTTAGAGATTTTACAATCTCCAGATAACCAACACATCAGCGCTGAAGATGTTTACAAAATTCTATTAGACCTTGGTGAAGAAATTGGCCTAGCGACAGTTTACCGTGTACTTAACCAATTTGATGACGCTGGCATTGTAAGCCGTCATCACTTTGAAGGTGGTAAATCAGTATTTGAACTTTCAGGCAGTACTCACCACGACCACTTAGTATGTTTAAAGTGTGGCAAGGTTGTTGAGTTTGAAGATGACATGATTGAACGTCGTCAGCTTGAGATTGCTGAAGAAAATGGTATTACACTTACTAATCATTCTTTATATTTATACGGCGAGTGTAACGATAAAGCAGCATGTAAAGCATTTAGCGATGCCAACAGTTAATACCGCTTTTTAAAGTAAAAAAACCTGCTAATTGCAGGTTTTTTTGTGTCTAAATATCGTGGCTCAATAAACGATTAACTAAGTTAACTATTCTGAGAGTAGGAAGCCATATCAATAACAAAGCAAAAAATTCGTTATTCACTTGTTTTATAACAGAACTTTAAACACAGTTAGCGTCAGGTTTGACCCCTCAAATTTTTTAATTTATTGCAAATTAGTATTATGCCCAATATGTTATTGGGCATAAAAACACTAGTTATTACTGAGTTTTAGACCATGAGTCACGAAGACCAACAGTTTGATTAAATACAACATTATCTGATTTTGAATCGCGAGAAAAATACCCTGTTCGCTCAAATTGAAAGCCCTGCTCTGCTTGTGAATTAGCAAGTGAAGGCTCAAGTTTAGCATTGTGTAAAACAACTAATGATTCAGGGTTTAATGTAGTTTCAAACTCATCAGCGGCAGCTGGGTTTGGTACATTAAATAAACGGTCATACAAGCGTACTTCAGCGGTAATAGACTCTGGTGCAGAAACCCAATGAATAACACCTTTCACTTTACGACCATCACTAGGGTTTTTGCCTAGTGTTTCGTTATCGTAGGTACAGTAAATAGTGGTTATTTCACCGTTTTCATCTTTTTCTACACGCTCTGCTTTAATAACATAAGCGCCACGTAAACGTACCTCTTTATCAAGCACTAAGCGTTTAAACTTGTTATTTGCTTGCTCTTTAAAGTCTTCTCGTTCGATGTAAATTTCGCGCGTGAATGGTACATCACGTCGACCCATTTCTTCTTTATTAGGGTGATTAGCCACTGATAAAGTTTCAATTGTATTTTCATCGTAGTTTTCGATAACCACTTTAACGGGATCTAATACTGCCATTGCACGCGGTGCATTTTCGTTTAGGTCTTCACGAATACAAGCTTCAAGCATACCCATTTCAACCATGTTTTCTTGTTTTGTTACACCAATACGTAAACAAAACTCACGAATAGAACCAGGCGTATAACCACGGCGACGTAAACCCGCTATGGTAGGCATGCGAGGATCGTCCCAGCCTTCAACAAACTTATTAACAACTAAGTCATTTAGCTTACGCTTAGACATAATTGTATATTCTAGATTTAAACGAGAAAACTCAATTTGCTGCGGATGACATTCAAGGCTAATATTATCAAGCACCCAATCGTATAAACGACGGTTATCTTGAAATTCTAGTGTACAAAGTGAATGTGTAATACCTTCAAGCGCATCAGATATACAATGTGTAAAATCGTACATAGGGTAAATGCACCACTTATCGCCCGTTTGGTGATGATGCGCAAAGCGTACACGGTAAATAATTGGATCGCGCAGCACCATAAATGAGCTGGCCATATCAATTTTAGCTCGCAGAACACATTCACCTTCTTTGAATTCACCAGCGCGCATTTTTTCAAATAGTGCTAGGTTTTCTTCAATTGAAGTATCTCGGTACGGGCTATTTTTACCAGGCTCTTTTAACGTACCACGGTATTCACGTGCTTGATCTGCTGTTAAAAAACAAACGTACGCTAAACCTTTTTCAATAAGTTCTACAGCATAACCATATAAAGTATCAAAGTAATTCGATGAATACTTTATGTCGCCACTCCAGTTAAAACCTAACCATTTAACATCTTCTTTTATAGAGTTAACATAGTTAATATCTTCTTTTTCTGGGTTTGTATCGTCAAAACGTAGATTACATAAACCGTCGTAATCTTTTGCGATACCAAAATTTAAACAAATTGATTTTGCATGGCCAATGTGTAAAAAGCCATTTGGTTCAGGTGGAAAACGAGTATGCGTAGTCGCATGCTTTCCACTTGCTAAATCTTCATCAATTCGGGTTCTAATAAAGTTACTTGGGCGATTCTCAATTTCCGCCATAGGAGTGCAATCCTCTGAATATTCGTGATAACAAAACTAATGCATTATTACAAAAACAAACACTAACATACAGCACTAGATGCGGGTTTATTCTAGAAATTGCTCAACTTTAATTCTTATTAAGTCTTGTTTATAGATAAAATTTGTTTTAGCGCAATATTTAAGTCATCAAATGATTTTATAGTACGCGCAACCCCGAATAAAAAGGACTCTAAGATGGCAAACTCTACACAACACCGTGTTTATATCCCTACAAATGCTCGTGCAAATCATTATTTATTAGCAGAGCTAACACCCAATGAAGATTTCTATAAAAGCTTTAGCAATATTGATTGCTGTTATGAGCGCATAGCACGCCAGCTTTTTGCTTGTTGTGATGAATATGAATTACACAATGTGCATTTATTAGCTAACGATAAACTTCCTGTTGCACGCTTTCATGATGAGTCTTATCAATTAGAAACACAAAAGCAAATGCTGTTTTTTTATAACCCACGCTATCACGAAGCGCATAAGGTCTATTACGCTAAAGGCGTGAAAAGTAAAAAAATACGATTATTATTTTTAGCAACCGGCGATGATTTAAGAGCAAACTCAGCTCATTTTCATAATAAGGTGCTTAAAGTTCTAAATCATTTGCAAGGACATTTATTTTTAAACCAACCTCAATTTAAATTACGCGATCACCAACATTTAACATACGACTTATTTGCTAAAGAAAAAGGTAATAAAGAAAGTTACGGATACAAATTAAGAAGTCTTTACCCTCGCTACCAGTCTAGGCATTGTAATATTCCAGATACTCACGCTGAAATGACCTACGTAACATTTTCTATTCCCGTTTCACGCGCTATTAAAACCCAGTTTCAAGCGTTAATAAATAATAATGACTATGCTAAATTTTATGATTATTTTGAAGATTCATTTAAGAAAGCGTGTATTACAAATAAATTGAGTCACGGCGCTATGGTGGCCAATGGTGCACTGCCCATAGTTCGTAATAGCAAAATAGATAAAAATGAGAGCAATTGTGAAATACAAAAACTAAGCTTTAATACACAAGACAATCAATTGGATTTAAAAAGCTTTTACCAAAGCGATAAGTTAGTCGAAACACTACATTTTGTTATTGTTGCAACAGATAAAGATAAACATGAGATAGGCTATGGGCGTTTTATGAATCAAGTAGAAAAAACAATACATACAATGTCCTCTGAGCTATCTATAAATAAAGAGCGACAAGATTTATCTGTGCGGTTTTTTCAGCATATTAGTTACCCTTACTAATTATTAGTCAATAACAAAAAGGCTCGCAAATGCGAGCCTTTTTAAAGATTAAACTAACTGAATTACCAGCCTGTTTTTTCTTTAAGTGCTTTACCAATATCAGCAAGTGAACGTACAGTTTGTACGCCAGCAGCTTCTAGTGCAGCAAATTTTTCATCAGCAGTACCTTTACCGCCTGCGATGATTGCGCCAGCGTGCCCCATGCGCTTACCTTCTGGTGCAGTAACACCAGCAATGTAAGATACAACAGGTTTAGTTACGTTAGCTTTGATGTATTCTGCAGCTTCTTCTTCTGCAGTACCACCAATTTCACCAATCATTACGATTGCTTCAGTTTGTGGATCTTTTTCGAACATTTCTAGAACGTCGATAAAGTTAGTACCTGGGATTGGATCACCACCAATACCAACACACGTAGACTGACCAAAACCAGCATCTGTAGTTTGCTTAACAGCTTCGTACGTTAAAGTACCAGAGCGAGAAACAATACCTACTTTACCAGGCTTGTGGATGTGACCAGGCATGATACCAATCTTAGTCTCACCAGGAGTGATAACACCTGGACAGTTAGGACCGATCATACGAGTACCTGTTTGATCTAGTTTAACTTTAACGTCAACCATATCAAGTGTAGGGATACCTTCAGTGATACAAACAATTAGCTCGATGCCAGCATCGATAGCTTCTAAGATTGCATCTTTACAGAAAGGTGCTGGTACGTAAATAACTGAAGCAGTTGCGCCAGTTTCTTGTACTGCATCACGTACTGTGTTGAATACAGGAAGACCAAGGTGCGTTTGACCGCCTTTACCTGGGCTAACACCACCAACCATTTGTGTACCGTACTCAAGCGCTTGCTCTGAGTGGAAAGTACCTTGGCCACCAGTGAAACCCTGACAGATAACTTTTGTATCTTTATTGATTAATACAGACATTATTTGCCCTCCGCAGCAGCAACAACTTTTTCAGCAGCGTCTGTTAATGATTCAGCAGCGATGATGTCTAAGTCAGAGCTCTTAAGAACTTCACGACCTAATTCAGCATTAGTACCTTCTAAACGTACAACTACAGGTACATTTACGCCAACTTCTTTAACTGCGCCAATGATACCTTCAGCAATCATGTCACAACGTACGATACCGCCAAAGATGTTAACTAAAACAGCTTTAACATTGTCGTCAGAAAGGATGATTTTGAAAGCTTCAGAAACACGTTCTTTAGTCGCGCCGCCACCAACATCTAGGAAGTTAGCTGGCTTGCCGCCGTGTAGGTTTACGATGTCCATAGTACCCATCGCTAGGCCTGCACCGTTAACCATACAGCCTACGTTACCATCTAATGCTACGTAGTTAAGCTCAAAGCTTGCTGCATGTGCTTCACGTGCATCTTCTTGAGATGGATCGTGGAACTCACGGATTTTTGGTTGACGGTAAAGTGCATTACCATCGATACCGATTTTGCCGTCAAGACAGTGAAGGTTACCTTCGTCTGTGATTACTAACGGGTTGATTTCAAGAAGTGCGAAATCGAAATCGTTAAACATTTTACCAAGACCCATGAAGATCTTAACGAACTGTTTCATTTGTGTTGGGTTAAGACCCAATTTGAAACCAAGTTCACGTGCTTGGTAAGCTTGAGGACCAACTAATGGATCGATCTCAGCTTTGTGGATAAGTTCTGGTGTTTCTTCAGCAACAGTCTCAATTTCAACACCGCCTTCAGTAGACGCCATGAAAACAACTTTGCGAGAAGCACGGTCAACTACTGCACCTAGGTACAGTTCGTTTGCGATATCTGTACAGCTTTCAACTAAAATTTTAGCTACTGGCTGACCATTTTCGTCTGTTTGGTAAGTAACTAGGTTTTTACCTAACCAGTTAGCTGCAAACGCTTTTACTTCGTCGATAGTTTTAACTAGCTTTACACCGCCAGCTTTACCACGTCCACCTGCGTGAACCTGAGTTTTAACAACCCACATATCACCGCCGATTTTCTCAGCAGCTGCAGCAGCTTCTTCAGGTGTATCGCAAGCGAAACCTTGAGAAACTGGTAAACCATATTCGGCAAAAAGTTGTTTTGCCTGATACTCATGCAAATTCATGATGCTTTATCCAATTTTTTATACTAAAAGAGCTGAATATTTATTCAATAAACAACTATCCCAAATTGCGCACCTAGTATAGATCCCAAGGCTTAACATGAAAACCCCAGTAAGACCAAAGGCGCAAAAAAAAAGCTGTGAATTGTGGTTCACAGCTTACATTTCATACTACTTGATTAAACATCCAGTAATAAGCGAGTTGGATCTTCAAGTAACTCTTTAATAGTTACTAAGAAACCAACAGATTCTTTACCATCTATTTGGCGATGATCGTAAGAAAGTGCCAAATACATCATAGGAAGAATTTCAACTTTACCATTTACTGCCATTGGACGGTCTTGGATTTTGTGCATTCCCAAAATTGAAGACTGTGGCAAGTTAATGATAGGCGTAGACAGTAACGAACCGAATACACCACCGTTTGTAATAGTGAAGTTACCACCCGTCATATCGTCAAGCGTTAGCTTACCGTCACGACCTTTAAGTGCTAGTTCACGAATACCTTTTTCAATTTCAGCAACTGATAGCTTATCGCAATCTTTAAGTACTGGTGTTACTAAACCACGAGGCGT
The DNA here is from genome assembly GCF_001469205.1 of Pseudoalteromonas sp. H103. Taxonomy (NCBI): domain Bacteria; kingdom Pseudomonadati; phylum Pseudomonadota; class Gammaproteobacteria; order Alteromonadales; family Pseudoalteromonadaceae; genus Pseudoalteromonas; species Pseudoalteromonas sp. H103. The sequence goes on from NZ_LOFG01000019.1 coordinate 157,128, forward strand.
AGAAACAGCAATGCTGATGTCAAAGTAGTTATGGTAGACGATATCGTCGCCATCAATTGATGCATTTACATCAGGGAAACGTTTAAGTGCTTCAGTTACTGCTTTCACGTAGAAAGACATGAAGCCTAAGCGAATACCGTGACGCTTTTCGAATACTTCTTGGTACTGCTTACGAAGATCCATAATTGGCTTCATATTAACTTCGTTAAACGTAGTTAACATTGCAGTAGAGTTTTTAGCTTCAAGAAGACGATTAGCAATCGTTTTACGTAAACGTGTCATAGGTACACGTTTTTGAGTACGATCGCCCATTGGTGCAGCTGGAGCCGCAGCTTCAGCTTTCTTAGCTGATGGTGCAGGTGCTTTTAAGAAAGTATCAACATCTTCTTTCGTTACACGACCATTTTTGCCAGTACCTTTGATTTTAGAAGCATCTAGGCCTTTTTCAGCAATTAAACGACGAACTGATGGAGTTAATACATCAGAGCTGTCACCAGAGTCAGCAGCAGGAGCCGCTTCTTCTTTAGCAGCAGGAGCAGCCGGTGCGCCGCCCGCTTTAACAGAACCGATTACTTGCTCACCAAGAACAGTATCGCCTTCAGCGTTGATGATCTCGCCCATAATGCCGTCTTCTTGAGCTACTACTTCAAGAACAACTTTATCAGTTTCAATATCTACTAAGTTTTGGTCGCGTGTAACTGCGTCACCTGGTTGTACATGCCATGTAGCAACTGTTGCGTCTGCAACTGATTCTGGAAGTACAGGTACTTTAATATCCACTTCTTTACCTTCTGATGCTGGTGCTGATTGCGCCGCTGGCGCGTCTTCTGATTTAGCTGGTGCAGATTCTTTGTCAGAGTCATCACTTGTTGGTGCTGCATCAGCATCACCAAGTAAACCGATAACTTGATCGCCAAGTACCGTTGCACCTTCTTCTTGTGAAATTTCAGTGATCACACCGTCATTTGGTGCAACTACTTCTAAAACCACTTTATCTGTTTCAATGTCTACTAAGTTTTGGTCACGGCTTACTTTGTCGCCAACACTTACATGCCATGTAGCAACGGTAGCATCTGCAACCGACTCAGGAAGAACAGGAACTTTAATTTCTGTGCTCATTGCTTATCCTTTATTTTCTATAGTAAGCGCGTCTGCAACGAGCGCTTGTTGTTCTTTAGTATGTACTGACATGTAACCACACGCTGGTGATGCTGAGGCTTTACGCCCTGCATATTTTAATTTAGCACCTTGTGGGATTGCATCAATAAAGTGATGTTGCGAACAATACCAAGCACCTTGGTTTTGCGGCTCTTCTTGACACCAAACAAAATCAGTTACGTGTTGGTAACGCTCCATAATCGTTTGCATTTCGTCATGTGGGAACGGGTATAACTGTTCAACACGAACAATAGCAACATTGTCTTGCTCAAGCTTACGGCGTTCTTGTAAGAGCTCGTAATAAACTTTACCACTACAAAATACAACGCGTTCTACTTTTTCAGAGTTAATATCATCGATTTCGTCGATCATATTATGAAAAACACCCTGCGAAAGCTCTTCAAGCGATGAAGTCGCAAGAGGATGACGAAGCAATGACTTAGGTGTCATAACAATCAGTGGACGGCGAAGCGGTCTAACTGATTGACGACGTAACATCGCGTAAACTTGTGCTGGTGTAGAAGGAACACATACTTGCATATTATGATCCGCACATAGTTGTAAAAAGCGTTCAAGACGCGCAGAGCTATGCTCTGGGCCTTGGCCTTCGTAGCCATGTGGTAACAAAATTGTAAGACCACATAAACGGCCCCACTTTTGCTCACCAGAACTTAAGAATTGGTCAAATACAACCTGTGCACCGTTTGCGAAATCACCAAATTGTGCTTCCCAAAGTACTAATGAAGTAGGCTCTGCTGTGGCATAACCGTATTCAAAAGCAACCACTGCTTCTTCAGAAAGTACTGAGTCAAATACTTGGAAAGTACCTTGATCTTCACTCAAATGTTGAAGAGGTGTGTAAGTTGCGCCATCAGATTGACTGTGTACAACAGCATGACGGTGGAAGAACGTACCACGACCTGAATCCTGCCCTGTTAAACGAATATCAGTGCCTTCAGTTGCAATTGTTGCATAAGCAAGTGTTTCTGCCATACCCCAATCAAGTGGTTTCTCACCGTTTGCCATTAATTTACGATCATCGTAAATCTTTTTAACGCGAGATTGAGCTTTATATTGCTCTGGGTAAGAAGCTATTTTCTCACCCAGTGCTTTAAGCTCTTCTACTGGTACGCTCGCGTCATAATCAACATTCCATTCATGGCCTACATATTTAGCCCAATCAGAAGAATGTGATGTCTCTGGCTGAATTTCTTCAACTACACAGTTACCATCATCTAAACCATTACGGTAATCATCAGCAAGTGCTTTAATTTCACTTTCTGTGAATGAGCCTTCAGACATAAGCTGATCAGCATAGATTAAACGAGGCACTGGGTGTTTTTTGATTTTTTGATACATAAGAGGCTGTGTAGCATTTGGCTCATCAGCTTCGTTATGACCATGGCGACGGTAACAAACTAGATCGATTACTACGTCACGTTTAAACTGATTTCTGAAATCAAGTGCAATTTGTGTAACAAATGCAACTGCTTCAGGGTCATCAGAGTTCACGTGAAAAATAGGAGACTGAACCATTTTTGCAATGTCAGTACAGTAGTCTGTAGAGCGTACGTCATCTTGTTTTGATGTTGTAAAACCAACTTGGTTATTTACAACTATACGTATACTACCACCACAGCTAAATGCGTTTGTTTGAGACAGGTTAAATGTTTCTTGTACAACACCTTGACCCGTTACCGCAGAATCACCATGAATTGTGATTGGTAGTGCTTTAATACCTGAACTATCGCCTAAGCGGTCAAGACGTGCACGTACCGAGCCCATAACAACTGGGTTAACAATCTCAAGGTGAGATGGGTTAAATGCAAGCGCCATATGAACGTTGCCACCTTTGGTCGCAAAATCTGACGAGTAACCCATGTGGTATTTAACATCACCAGAGCTTAATGTATCTTTGTGTTTACCGGCAAATTCATCAAATAACTCTGATGGATTTTTACCAAGTACATTAACAAGTACATTTAGACGACCACGGTGAGCCATACCTATAACAGCTTCTTGCTGGCCGCTTTCACCTGCTCGGTGAATAAGCTCTTTGAGCATAGGAACTAACGCATCACCACCTTCCAGTGAAAAGCGCTTAGCACCCGGGAACTTAGCCCCTAAATATTTTTCAAGACCGTCAGCTGCTGTTAGTCCTTTAAGGATACGTAGCTTTTCATCTTTTTCGAATTTAGGCCTAGACTGAACAGATTCTAAACGCTGTTGTAACCAACGCTTTTCTTCTGTCGATGTGATGTGCATATACTCAGCACCAATAGAACCACAATATGTAGTTTTAAGCGCTTGGTATAGTTCACCTAAAGGCATAGTATCGCGGCCTACGGCAAACGAACCTACGTTAAACTCGCGGTCAAAATCACTTGAAGATAAGTCGTGGTATTCTAGCTCTAAATCTCGTACACGCTCTCGCTGCCAAATACCTAATGGATCTAGGTTTGCATTTTGGTGACCACGAAAACGGAAAGCATTAATAAGTTGAAGTACTTTAACCTGTTTAAGGTCAGAGCTACTTCCCTCTGCTACCACCACTTCTCTATGCTTGTTTTTAGCAAGCTGTGCAAATTGTGAGCGAACTTCTGAATGTTTTACTTCAACATCCACACCATCTACTTTAGGTAATTGTTCGAACACTTCTCGCCATTCTTCTGGCACAGAAGTCGCATCGTCTAAATACGCTTCATAAAGCTCTTCTACATAAGCAACGTTACCGCCGTTTAAATGTGAAGATTCTAGCCATGCCTTCATCACACCTTCGTGCATTTATAAGCCCTTTTCTTTAGCGCAGAAATTAATAGTTATCATAACAAGATGGCTAATAAAAATTATTAGCCATCTTACGTTTACTAAGTAATCAAACCGCTCGGTTTAATAACATAGATTTGATTTGTCCAATTGCTTTGGTCGGATTAAGACCCTTAGGACAAACGCTAACACAGTTCATGATACTGTGGCAACGGAACACACTGAACGCATCGTCTAAGTCAGCTAAACGTTCTTCAGTTGCCGTATCGCGGCTATCAGCCAAGAAACGGTATGCGTGAAGAAGGCCTGCTGGACCGATGAACTTGTCTGGATTCCACCAGAACGAAGGACACGATGTTGAACAACATGCACATAATATACACTCATAAAGCCCATCTAATTTATCACGTTCTTCAATTGATTGAAGACGTTCGCCTGCAGCAGGCTCGTCATTAATTAGGTATGGTTTAACTTTTTCGTATTGAGTGTAGAACTGACTCATGTCAATAACAAGGTCACGAACCACTGGTAAGCCAGGAAGTGGACGTACTACTATTTTACCTTTACCGCCTTTTTGCAGTGTAGATAAAGGAGTGATACATGCAAGACCATTTTTACCATTCATGTTAACACCGTCAGATCCACACACACCTTCACGGCATGAGCGACGGAAAGATAATGTTGGATCTTGCTCTTTTAAAAGTAAAAGTGCATCCAAAACCATCATGTCCTGACCTTCCTCTGTTTGCAAGGTGTATTCTTGCATACGAGGTGCGTTATCAACATCTGGATTATAACGATAAACTGAAAACTGTACTTGTGCCATCGTCTATCTCCTAGTAAACACGTGCTTTAGGTGGGAAAGCTTCACGCGTTTTAGGCGCATAGTTTACATCACGTTTACTCATTTCATCCGTTACCGGATTAAATACTGAGTGACATAACCAGTTTTCGTCATCACGATCTGGGAAGTCAAAGCGCGAATGTGCACCACGGCTTTCTGTACGGAAGTTTGCAGCTACTGCAGTTGAGTAAGCTGTTTCCATTAAGTTGTCTAGTTCAAGACATTCGATACGTTGCGTGTTGAAGTCTGATGATTTGTCATCAAGACGAGCATGCTTAAGACGTTCACGAATTTCTTTAAGCTCAGTAAGACCTGTAGCCATTGAATCACCTTCACGGAATACCGAGAAGTTAAGCTGCATACATTGCTGTAAGTCTTTTTTGATTTGAACCGGATCTTCACCTTGGCCAGCCGTTGAACTTTCCCAACGGTTGAAACGAGCAAGAGATGCTTCTAAGTCAGACTCAGATGCTGCTTTAGTTATTTCAACATCATTTAAGTATTTACCTAGGAAGTTACCTGCAGCACGACCAAATACCACTAAATCAAGTAGTGAGTTACCACCTAAGCGGTTTGCACCGTGTACCGATACACATGCAATCTCACCAACAGCAAATAAACCTTCAACTACTTTTTCGTTGCCGTTAGCATCGATTTGTAGCGCTTGGCCATTTACGTTAGTAGGTACACCACCCATCATGTAGTGACATGTTGGTATAACTGGAATTGGTTCTTTAGCTGGGTCAACGTGAGCAAATGTTTTAGCAAGATCACATACACCAGGTAGACGCAGATTAAGCGTTTCTTCACCTAAGTGGTCAAGTTTAAGCTTAAGGTGTGGACCCCAAGGACCATCACAACCACGACCTTCACGGATTTCTGTCATCATTGAACGTGCTACAACATCGCGAGACGCTAAGTCTTTTGCGTTAGGAGCATAACGTTCCATGAAGCGTTCGCCATCTTTATTTAAAAGATAACCACCTTCGCCACGACAACCTTCAGTTACTAGCGTACCAGCCCCCGCAATACCCGTTGGGTGGAACTGCCACATTTCCATGTCTTGCATAGAAATACCAGCACGTGTTGCCATACCAACACCATCACCGGTGTTAATGTGAGCATTAGTCGTTGATGCGAATATACGACCTGCACCACCTGTTGCTAATACTACTGCTTTTGATTTGAAAAAAGTGATCTCACCTGTTTCAATCTCGATTGCAGTACAACCTACTACATCACCGTTATCGTTTTTAACTAAATCAAGTGCATACCATTCAGAGAATACATTTGTTTTATTTTTAACGTTTTGTTGATAAAGAAGGTGTAATAATGCGTGACCAGTACGGTCAGCTGCTGCTGCAGTACGAGCGGCTTGCTCGCCACCAAAGTTTTTCGATTGACCACCGAAAGGACGTTGGTAAACACGGCCATTTTCAAAACGAGAAAATGGTAAGCCCATGTTCTCTAATTCTGTAATAGCTTCTGGGCCAGTTTGACACATATATTCAATAGCGTCTTGGTCACCGATAAAATCGGAGCCCTTAACGGTATCGTACATATGCCATTCCCAGTTGTCTTCGTGTGAATTACCAAGCGCAACTGTAATACCGCCTTGGGCAGATACAGTATGTGAACGCGTTGGAAATACTTTAGAGATTAATGCACACGTTTTGCCAGATTCTGTAATTGCTAAAGCAGCGCGCATACCTGCACCACCGGCACCAATTACTACGGCGTCAAATTCACGAACAGAATATTTCACTTAAACACCCCATAAAACGATTAGACCAATAGCTACGTAAGCAAGTGACATAAGGTTTAAAACAAACCCTAATGCAGCACGAAGCTTTGCGCACTTAACATAGTCTGTAAGAACTTGCCAAAGGCCAATGTGGGTATGAACCATAATGCAAATAAGGGTAATTAACGTAAACCCTTTCATTGCTAGGTTAGAGAATAGGCCTGTCCAGGCTTCGAATGTGACTTCTGGCGTCGCTAAAAAATAGCCAATAATAAAAATCGCGTACGCAGTTATTATTAGTGCCGTGGTACGTAAAGATACGAAATCTTGTACACCATCACGTTTAAGAGTTGCTTGATTTAAGACCATATCCACACCCCTGCCAATACGGCAAATACAACGCCAAGTGCCATTGCAATTTTAGCGCTAAGGTTACCTGATTCAAGTTCTTCCCAATGACCCATATCCATAATGATGTGACGGATACCACCAATTAAGTGATAACCCAATACAGAAAGGGTGCCCCAAGCTATGAATTTGGCAATGAATCCGCTAAACAGACCCTTGACGAATTCAAAACCTTCAGCTGAAGAAAGAGACTCAGACCAAGCCCAAATGACAAACGTTAAAGCAAAAAATAATGCAACACCGGTGACGCGGTGAAAAATTGAAGCTTTAGCCGTTGCCGGCATAGATATAGTTGTTAGATCTAGATTTACAGGTCTTTGCTTTTTCACAGTTACTTGCCCATCTTTGCTCACAGTGGAGCTCATCTACTTGTTTTTCTAAAAACCCACCAAATATTACTGGTGGAACTATCAAAATAAACGCATCAAAACAGTTAAAGTTCACAAAGCTGTAAAAAATTAGCTGTAAAAATTTGTTTACCCAAAGTCAATACGGTTTAAAACCACCGTTAGTATATATACCCACAGGGCTTTTTACAATTCTTGTTTATTTATAGATGTTTGCGAATTAGCCAATAGTATTATATTTAATTAATACCGAATATTTATTATACATATATGCATAATGTTTATAAAAATTGACTTTAACCCCCTCTTTCACGTTAAAATGCGAAGATGTGCTTAAAACAGATTTCAGAACTTTAAAATCTAAAAATCAGAATAGATATCTTAATAGGAGATACATAGATGGCAGATAAAAAAGCCACAGTCCAGATTGATGGGCTAGATCCAATCGAACTTCCAATTTATCAAGGCACTGCTGGCCAAGATGTAATCGACGTACGTACACTCGGTTCACATGGTCACTTTACTTATGACCCAGGTTTCATGTCGACTGGCTCTTGTGAATCTGCAATCACCTACATCGATGGTGGTAAAGGTGTACTACTACACCGTGGTTACCCAATTGAGCAATTAGCTGAAGATTCAAACTACATTGAGCTTTGTTACTTACTATTAAATGGTGAGTTACCAACGCAAGAGCAATACGACGCTTTTGCTAAGCAAATTACTCGCAGCACAATGCTAGATGAGAAAATTGCTAACTTCTTCCAAGGTTTCCGCTTTGATGCTCACCCAATGGCAATGCTATGTGGTGTAGTTGGCGCACTATCTTCTTTTTATCATGAAGACCTTGATATTACTGACGCTGAACAACGTAAAACAAGCGCAATTAAGTTAGTAGCTAAGTTACCTACTATTGCAGCTATGGCGTATAAAACAAATATCGGCCAACCGTTTGTATACCCACGTAATGATTTAAGCTACGCAGAAAACTTCTTGCATATGATGTTCTCTGTACCTGCAGAAGAATATAAAGTTAACCCAGTAACTGCAAAAGCTATGGATAAAATCTTTATGCTTCATGCAGATCATGAACAAAATGCATCAACGTCTACAGTACGTCTTGCAGGTTCATCAGGTGCTAACCCATACGCATGTATTGCTGCTGGTATTGCTTCACTTTGGGGCCCTGCACACGGCGGCGCTAATGAAGCATGTTTAAACATGTTAGAAGAAATTGGCTCTGTTGATCGTATTGATGAGTACGTAGCAAAAGCTAAAGACAAAGCTGACCCGTTCCGCCTTATGGGCTTTGGTCACCGTGTTTACAAAAACTTTGATCCACGTGCTACAGTAATGCGCCAAACGTGTCATGAAGTTTTAGCTGAGCTTAACATTCAAGATCCACTTCTTGATATTGCAATGAAGCTTGAGCAAATAGCACTTGAAGACCCATACTTTGTTGAGAAAAAACTATACCCTAACGTAGATTTCTACTCAGGTATTATCTTAAAAGCGATTGGCATTCCAACAAGCATGTTCACTGTAATCTTTGCAATGGCACGTACTGTTGGTTGGATCACTCACTGGGATGAGATGTTATCTCAGCCTGGTCACAAGATCAGCCGCCCTCGTCAAATGTACACGGGTTACACTCAACGTGACTTCGTATCTACTGATAAGCGCTAATTAGCGTGCATTAGCATAAAAGGCCGCTTTTGCGGCCTTTTTTATTATCAATACTTGAGTATTATAATAAACCCATTACAATTCCTGCCTTAAAATGACCATGTTGAAGAGCTATGCCTGCTTTAGAATTTAATATTAATAAGATTAGAAATGATTTCCCTACTTTAAAGCAGTCAATAAATGATAATCAGCTTGTTTATTTAGACTCTGCAGCAACCACGCACAAGCCCCAATCAGTCATAGACGTAATAAACGAGTTTTATACCAGTCAAAATGCAAACGTACATCGTGGACGCCATACATTAAGCGAACACGCAACAACTTTATACGAACAAGCTCGTGATAAAACAGCTAAGTATTTCAATGTATTAAGTAAAGAAATCGTTTGGACTAAGGGAGCCACTGAAGCAATAAATTTGGTTAGTAATGGTCTGCGAAACCGTCTTAGTAAAAACGATACTATTATCATCTCTGCCCTTGAACACCACGCCAATATTGTGCCGTGGCAAGTTCTTAGTGAGCAAACAGGGGCTAAATTAATAGCCCTTCCAGTTAATCATGATGGTACATTAAATATTGAGCAATGCTGTGATTTTATTAAACAGTCTAAACCTAGCTTACTAACGATCACACAAGCATCTAACACGCTTGGTAATATCACCAATTTAGAGCCTCTTATTACGGCTGCAAAGAACGTTGATTCACTTGTTTTAATAGACGGTGCCCAAGGTGCAATGCATCTAAAGCCTGATTTGCGTAAATTAAATTGTGATTTTTACGTTTGCTCAAGCCATAAAATGCTTGGCCCTACAGGTTTAGGTGTACTTTATGGGCAGTATGAAGCGCTAAACTCATTAGATGTATATCAAACTGGTGGGGAGATGATAGATAAAGTATACCTTACCCATAGTACTTATCGCCCGGCACCTGCAAAATTTGAGACTGGTACTCCTAATATTTCTGGCGTATTGGGTTTTTCTGCCGCTTTGGATTATTTAAACGCTATACAAAGCTCTGAGTTACACAGGTATGAACAAGAATTATTTAAGTATGCGGCTGAACAACTGGTAACCATTGAAGGTATTACAATTTACAGCAACCTATCTGACAATATTGGTACGCTATCTTTTAATTTTAAAGATGAACATCCTTACGATTTGGCAACATTACTTGACGGTTATGGGGTTGCAGTGAGAGCTGGACACCATTGCACTCAGCCACTTATGGCTCATTTAGGACTTAATGGAACGCTTAGAGCCAGTTTTTGTTTTTATAATACCTATGAAGATGTTGATATATTCATCAATTCGCTTAAAGAATGTATCGCTTTATTAGATTAAACGTCACTTTTATAGAATTAATTAGGATAACTCATGACAAATACGTTTAAAAAAGTCACCGAATCTATAGAAAAAGCCTCTGCCTGGCAGCAAAAGTACCGTGAAATAATGCTATTAGGTAAAACTTTACCCGCATTACCTGATGTATTGAAAACAGAGGATGCATTAGTACCCGGCTGTGAAAGCAAGGTGTGGATGTTCGTTGAGTTTGATTTAAAAGAAAATACGTTAGTTGTTATTGGCGACTCAGATACACGCATTGTAAAAGGCTTATTAGCGATTATTCTAGCGTTATATAATGGACTCATACCTGAGCAAGTAGTGAATATAAATGCGTACGAAGAATTTGATAAATTAGGTCTTATTAGCCACTTAAGTGCATCGCGTGGTAATGGGATAAAAGCCATGGTTGATAAAATTCAAACCATGGCACAACAAAAAATAAGCTAAGTAAATTTATATCAATCCGCAATAACACTTAATCATTTTACCAGGCTAAACGTGTCACTGCCTGCGTTAAAAAACTCTCATTTACGACTGCATAGATGCAGAAGGTAGAGCAATGCAGGAGCGATTGCCGAGAACAACTAAATAGCGAATTTTTTCCCAGATATCAACACGTTTTTTAACCTCAAAATAGCTCACTTAATTAAGCGGATTGGTATTAAGCCTGCAAACGCTGCTTTTTATCTAAGTATTTTCGGATAGCTTTAGCTGCTACAAAAAAACCAAAACTCCCTGTAATCATAGTTACAGAGCCAAAACCATTATTACAATCCATATTCATACTGCCATCTGCACTTTGCTTTGCATGGCAAACACTACCATCGCTTCCAGGATAGACTAGCTGCTCTGTAGAATAAACACAATCAACATTGAATTTGCGTTTTGGGTTGGTACTAAAGTTATATTGCTTACGTAATATGTAACGTACTTTAGCTAATAGTGGGTCTTGCGTAGTTTTTGCTACATCACCAAAAGTAATTTGGCTAGGATCTGTTTGCCCGCCTGCCCCACCCGTTGTAATAATAGGTAGTTTATTACGCTTACAGTGAGCAATTAAAGCGGCTTTTTCTTTAACTGCATCTATACAGTCAATCACATAGTCAAAACCTTGAATGTGCTCTTGAATATTATCAAGAGTAATGAAGTCATCAATTACGTTAATTTCACACTCAGGATTAATCAGTTCGCAGCGAGTTTTCATCGCATCTACTTTAGCTTGACCTACAGTCCCGCTAAGTGCGTGAATTTGTCTGTTTATATTAGTTGCGCAAATATCATCTAAATCGATAAGTGTGATTTTACCGATACCTGTACGCGCTAAAGCTTCAGCGGTCCAACTTCCTACTCCACCTATGCCAATAACGCAAAAGTGGGCCTCTTGTAACCAATCAAATTGCTGGTTACCATATAAACGTTTAATACCGCCAAAACGGATATCAGTTACTTTTTCACTCATTTACCAATCCAATTGCCATGGCGACTGCCAAGCCTTAAAATCTTGATGTTTATTTAATATTTTGTATTCATCCCCTTCGTCGGGGAATAAAGTAAATTGCATACACTCACTTTTCCATTCAAAACTCAATGCAAATGCGTGTAAATAAGTACGCGGAGCAGTTGAACCCGCATAAAGTGTGTCTCCTAATATGGGAGCACTTAAACTTTTTAATGCCACTCTAAGCTGGTGTGTTTTACCTGTATATGGCTTTAAAATATAAGCTCTATAACCAGCTTTATAGCTTAAAGAATAAAAACGTGTAATGGCAGGGTTTACTTTACTAGTAAGAAGTTTAAACATACCACGACGAGATTTAGCCATATCTCCTTTTATCCAACCTTGCTTTTTTTTAGGCTTAGCATCGCTAACAGCAAGATAATATTTATCAACAGCGTGGTTTGTAAACAAAGCTGTAAACTTAGCCGCAGATGTTTTATTTCGCGCTAAAATAATGAGTCCAGATGTGACTTTATCAAGGCGATGAACAGCAAATAACTTTTCGCCCGTTTGCTGCTCAGCGAGTACAACGAGGCCAGGGCCATCTTCAGAATGAAAATTTAGCCCTGCTGGCTTTTCGAATATATAAAAGTCGCTATGTGTAAAAATAATATTCAAGGGTGTGTACAAAAGGTCATTCACGCATTGCTACTTTTTAAATAGGCTATTACTTTTTCTAAATCCTCAGGCGTATCGACGCCTGCATGTGGCGTAACATGAGCTTGCTCTATTTTTATATTAAAACCATGGTATAAAACACGTAACTGCTCAAGTGACTCTAAAACCTCTAAAGGAGAGGTGCTCAATTCAATATATTGCTTAATAAACCCAGCCCTGTAAGCGTAAATACCCACATGGCGCTGAAAAGGGGCTAAATGAAGCTCACTACCTTTTGTCATCATTGCATTTCTATCAAACGGAATGCTCGCTCGTGAAAAGTACAATGCATTTTTATTTATGTCACTGACCACTTTAACCGCATTTGGGTTAAACACTTCATCTTGCTCTTCAATAGCAACACTAAGCGTGGCCATTGGTGCTCTTGAATCATTTAAAAGTGAAGCCACTTGAGATACATTTTCTGGCGCTAGCAATGGTTCATCACCTTGAACATTAACTACAATCGTATCGCTATTAAGTTTTAATGAATCAACAACTTCAGCTAAACGCTCAGTACCCGATTGATGATCTTCACGAGTCATTACAACATCACGCGTAAAACGACTGACTTCATCAAATACTTTTTGATGATCGGTTGCTATAACAACTTTGCTCGCACCCGATAAGCAGGCTTTTTCATATACATGTTGCACCATAGGCTTACCGCATATGTCAGCAAGAGGCTTACCTGGTAAGCGTGTAGATGCATAACGAGCAGGTATTATAACTACGAATTCCACTTTTCAATCTCTTCTAAAGATAACTCACGGGCTTCATTTTCAAGTAATACTGGAATATCGTCTTGTACAGGATAAGCAAGTTTAGCTGCTGTGCTAATTAACTCATTATTATCTTTATCAAAACGTAATTTTCCCTTACATACTGGGCAAGCAATTATTTCAAGTAACTTTGTATCAAAGGCCATTTAGTATTCCTTTTTCTTTTAATAATAAATTTAATTTGTCTATAACAATATCTGTAGGCTTTGCATCGACTGGTAAATAATACCAGTTAGCTTTAGCAAAAGAGCGGCACTTTACCGCATCCTTTTCAGTCATTACTATGCTCTGCTCACCAAATTGCTCAAAATCATCAGCGCTGTAAGCATAATGGTCTCTAAAGTGATGGGTTGATAATAACTTTATACCCAGTGCTTTAAGAGAGTTTTCAAATCGTTGTGGATTACCAATTGCACTGACTGCATGTGCTTGGGTTATTTTAGTTTTAGTTTCACCACCCGAATTAACTGAGCAAAGAGCACTCGTTTGCAATTGATAGCTATTGTTTGCATCACCCCCGTTTTCAATAACAATATCTACGCTATTTAAACGCTTTGTTGTTTCACGTAGCGGCCCCGCTGGCATCAATAAGCCATTACCAAAGCGGCGCTGACTATCAACAATGCAACATTCAATAGTACGCGGCATTTTGTAATGCTGCATTCCATCATCTGAGATGATGACATCGAGCTTATACTTTTCTTCTAATAGGGCAATGTTTTGCTGACGATTTGGTCCTACAGAAATCGGACATTTTAAACGATGATATAAAAGTATGGGCTCATCGCCAGCTTGAAGCGTAGTTATGTTGTCAGTTACTAGTAACGGGTAACTATCAGATTGCCCTCCATAACCTCTGCTTATAATACCAACCGATAAACCTTGCTTAGTTAAATGCTCATACAGCCATAACACAAATGGGGTTTTACCATTCCCACCTACGCTAATATTCCCAACAACAATAATGGGGGTTTTACATGCAAAACCACTTAATAAATTATAACTGTATAAAATTGTGCGAATTGACGAAATGAGCCAAAACAAAGCACTTAATGGTAATAACAAAAACGTGATTAGACCAAATGGTTTAAACCAACTTTGTTCTATTTTACTCACGCCTGATCACCAAACTGCATTTTACATAATGCTGAGTAAGTGCCGTCATTAGCAAGTAAGGTATTATGGTCACCACTTTCTATAACACGACCATTATCAATTACATAAATACGGTCACTGTTTTCAATAGTAGAAAGCCTGTGTGCTATTACAATAGACGTTTTATCTTTCATTAATGTATCAAGCGCATGCTGAATTAATTTTTCAGATTCTGTATCTAGTGCAGATGTAGCTTCATCTAAAATTAAAATTGGCGCATCTTTTAAAATTGCGCGAGCTATAGCTATTCGCTGGCGTTGACCACCAGAAAGCATTACACCGTTTTCACCCACCATTGTATTAAGCTGCTCTGGTAAATCTTTTACAAACTCCCAAACATGGGCTTGTTTAACTACTTGATCTAATTCTTTATCAGATACATTTCGCTGAATACCGTAACAAATGTTATTTGCAATCGTGTCGTTAAACAGCACCACCTGCTGAGATACTAAAGCAAATTGGCGGCGTAAATCTGTTAATTTATAATCTTGTAGAGGAATACCATCAAGTAAAATTTCACTTGGTAGCTGTAAATCATAATAGCGGGGTAACAAGTTTGAAATAGTTGATTTACCAGACCCTGAGCGACCAACTAACGCTATATTTTCACCAGCTTTAATTGTTAAAGATAAATCGTTTAAAACGGCTTCATCTTTAGTTGGGTACTTGAAAGTTACATTCTTAACTTCAATTAAACCTTTAACTTTATCGACTGAAACGGTGCCGGTATCTTTTTCAATGTCTTCATCTAACACTAAAAAAATACTTTGCGCGGCAGAAATACCACGCTGCATATCACTATTAACGTTAGCAAGTTGTTTAAGTGGGCGAAGTAACATCATCATAGATGCAATAAGCGCCATAAAATCACCAGACGTAATAGTATCAATCATTGATGGTAGCGATACGGCCCATAAAATAACGGCCATAGCACTTGCTGCTAAAATTTGAATAATTGATACGCTTAACGCTTTTGTCGCATCCATTTTAATTCGCTGCTGGCGGTTATGGTTATTGATCTTTGAAAAGTGCTTTACTTCTTGGTCTTGCCCGCCAAATCCATGAATCACTTTATGGCCGCTAAGCATTTGCTCAGAACTACGGGTAACCTGCCCCATAGCGGATTGAATATTTTTAGATATGTGGCGAAAGCGTTTAGATACTACAGCAACTATTACCGCTACAAGTGGAATGATGACTAAAAATATTAGTGAAAGCTTCCAACTGGTATAAAACATTACACCCAGTAAAAAGACTACAAAAGCCCCTTCGCGTACAACTATAAGTAACGCTTTAGTAATTGCTTGCTGAACTTGTTCTGTGTCAAAAGTGATTTTTGAAATTAAATCACCGGTTGAGTTTTTATCGTGAAAGGACACAGGTAAATGGAGTATGTGCTCAAATAACTGTTGGCGCAAAGAGCGAACTACTTGTGAACCTACATAGCTTAAACAATACGAGGACATAAAGTTAAAAATACCACGCCCTAATACTAACGCTATTACTACAAAAGGTGCGTACTTTAAAACTTCTGTATTACGTTGATTCAAGCCTTGATCAATAAACGGCTTCATTAATTGAATAAATAAAGCGTCCATTGCTGAATATCCAATCATGCCTATAATTGCGACGATAGCGACAGTCTTGTAATCGCCAACGTAAGAAATCAAACGTTTATATATTTGTGTAGTACTTTGATCCATAACACTCTCTAAATACAGTAACAACCTGTATTGTATCCTCCGATGAGAGAAAACTAAACGTCAATCTTTGATAAACCAATAACTTTCCTGCTCTCTTGCTGTTTCTATAACCAAATCATGTGAATAAAATTTAACAGTTATTTGTCCAAGTTTACCTGTTGTAAATTGTTTGGCGCCAGCCTCTTTATAGCGCGTTACTACAGAAGGCTTTGGAAATTCCCACTGACCTTTGTAAGCACTTGAATGAATAACAAATTGAGGTTTTACCGCATTAATAAATTCACTGCTCGATGATGTATCGCTCCCATGGTGTGGGCTCAACATTACAGTACTTTGCAAGTGGTTTTTTGAAGCAACTAGTAGAGCCTCTCGAGATTTAGATATATCACCCGTAAGTAATACACTGTGGTTATGATTAAATACCCTAACTACACATGAATCATCATTTTCGTTATTAAACTTACTACTGCTAAAAGTTTGTACTGTTAACCCTCGAAAATTTATACTTTTTTCATCACATGCATCACTTATACTTTTAGAGTGAAACTGCATAAGCGTTGTTTTATATCCTGCATCTATAAAATGCTTTAACCCGCCAGCATGGTCATTATCTTCGTGACTCAAAATGGCAGTGTCCACGTTTAATTTATTAGCTTTTATATAAGGTAATAAAATACTCCTTGTACGACTGTATCGATTAAAATAGCTGGGTCCAAAATCATAAACGAGTGCGTGTTTATCTTTTTCAATTAAAACCATTAACCCGTGGCCTACATCAAAAACATGTAATTGCCACAAAGGCTTATTTTTTACAAAATAATTAAACGTAATTGCAGCAATAGGTAATAAAGCCAACCACTTAAAAGGTAATAAATACAATAGCAGCATTGTAGCGTACGAAAATACAACAAAGGTTAAACTCACTTGCCCAGTACTAAGCCATCTAAGTACTTCAGGTATCTGATTAAGTAGATTAAATAAATGATGTACCCCATGGTCAAAAAATTGAATTATTAAGCTTATATCTATAAAACTACTTAAGAGAGTAAACACGATTAATAAGGGTAAAATAACTATTGAAAGCACTGGAATTGCCACTAAATTGATAACCAAACCCGCTATGCTCACTCCATTAAAAAAATATAAAGATAGTGGCAGTAACCCACAAAACAAGCCAAATTGAATGACAATTAAAGCCAGTACTTTACTTTTTAAACGCGTATTTGTTATTGGTAATTTGCTGATAACAATAAAAATAATAGCCACGGCTAAAAAAGAAAAATAGAGTCCAGGATTCAATAAATAAAATGGGTTTATTGCAAGAACAATCACAAGCGCGAATAAAACACTTCGCCATCTAAGAGGCTGTTTGGCGATAAAGTACAGTAATAAATAACACGCTAACATAACTAACGCACGTGTCGCTGACACTAAAAAGTTGCTTAAATAAACATATATAAAAGCGGCTAAAAAGCCTGAAAGACTGTAATAAATAGATAAATTTTTTGATTGATCAAATAACAGGTTTATTTTTATAAACACAAAGCGCGTAAATATATAAGCCAAGCCAAAAATCAAACTTATATGCAATCCAGATATAGCTAATAAATGACTTAGCCCAAGTGATTGCATAAGTTGTTTGTCTTCAAAACTCATTAAAGACTTATCTCCACTAAGAAGAGCATAATAAAGCCACAGCAACTTTGTATGCTTATAGGTGTTTTTTAAAAAATTTTGATAGCTTAAAATTAAGCTTTTATTATTGTTATGTTTTATTTCTAACTTTTTATTAAGAACTTTACCTTTAAATAAAATTCTATTTATAAATGCATAGCGCTCACTATCAAATACATAAAAGTTCTTATTGCTTCTAAAATACTTCAAATTTAGTGAAGCAGAAAACTCATCACCTACGTATAAAACATCTTGTGTATTTACACTCAGCAAAGCTTTTGGAGCTCTAAAACGCGAGAATGTATTTGTCTCTAAAGATAAGATTTTAACTTTTATATATTGAGGTGCTTTAGAAGAAATTATCTCTTCAATTTTAACAGTAGAACTAAGCGCATACTTTTCATCCTGTTTTGGTATTTCAAAGCTATAAAAAGCATAAAAATTGATACCTACACAGCAAATTGCGCAAATAAAGCCTAACAATACGTTTGAAAACGGCTTAAAATAAGCGCTTACAATAACAATGGAAATTGTGAATATTGTGAATTCGAGAGTTTGGTAATAAAATACGGTTGTTACACAACCAATTACAAACCCAAGACATATCCACACAGATGTAAATGGTTGCTTTAAATGGCTAAAAAAACGATCCAAAGATTTTTACCTGATCCAAATACAATTAGGCATCATAAAATGCTAAAAATATTTGGACGCCTATTGCAAGATGCAAATCTTTGGCATTTAAATAGACGCTCCGCACGAGGCGCGTTTGCAGTCGGGTTATTTTTTGCCTTCATCCCTGTCCCTTTTCAAATGGTTTTAGCCGCAGCTGGCGCTATATTATTTAGAGTTAATATGCCTATTTCTGTTGCTTTAGTGTGGCTAACCAACCCTTTGACTATGCCGCCTATTTTTTATGGTTCGTATTTAGTGGGTACTTTAATTCTAAACCAACCTGAGCAACACTTCGTATTTGAAGCGAGTTGGGAGTGGTTTTTACAAAGTATTGAAACTATTGGCCCGGCATTCTTATTAGGCTCTTTAGTATGTGCTTCCATAGCTTCTATCATCGCGTATTTTGGTATTGATATAATTTGGCGCCGCTCTGTTAAAAAGGCATGGCTCGCTCGTAAAAATAATTAATATTTATTATAGACGAAAAAAAACCAACTTTATTAAGTTGGTTTTTTTGTAACTAATATTTTAGTGCTTAGAATCGAAATACACGTCTTAAGCCAACTAATGGTAATAGTAATAATGTATACCAAGGGAAACTTGCAGAGCTACGCTCGTACTCTTCAGCCTCAGGTGCAGCGCAATTTTCTACTTCACCATTAGCAATAGGCGTAAGTTTTACCGCGATTGCAACACTTTCGTATTCAATTTCACCGTTAACATCGGTTTCAATACCACCTAAAGTATCGCGTTTTTCAACCGTTTTAGTCGCTGTACCAAAAATTTCATTATTTTCATTAATTGATGTTGCTTCTACCATAGTGTAACCGTAGTCAGTTTCACCATCAGTATCATAACAAGGCAATAAATCATTTAAATTAGTGATGGTATCTTCACCAATTTTGTAAATAAAGGCTTCTTTTCGGCGTGTATTATCAGAAACACCTACTTCACCTTCACCAACAATATAACCTTGGTTGTTTATATCATTACCGTATGAGCTTGAACTTGAGAAATAATCTGTTGGAAACACAGTATTACCCGTTTCAATATCATGATAGAAAAATTTACTTCTTCTTGTACCCTCAATAAATTTAACTGCGTTACCAGTTATAACGTCGTTATCGTTGATGGCAACTGCACTACCAGAAATCCAATCATCTTCCTGATCTATAAAATCAGTTACTGCCCCATCTTTAAAATATACAGGCATAGTAATAATTGTATCGTCATCTTTGTAATAACGTGTATTTGAAGAACCTACAATTACACCATTTTCATTTATTGCTAAAGCAGTACTTGTAAATGCATCGTCTTCAGTTTCATCTTCATCAGGAGCAAGCGCTAAGCCTAGCTCTTCAAATGAAGTGATATTTAAAGACTCATCAAGCTCCCACTTAACTGCGCGTTTATTAAATAAACCTCGAGAAATATTAGAGTTTAATAAGTTAATACAAACGGATGTTGGCTCATCTTCATTATCACAGTTATCTTCGATATCTTCTTCTCTTTCAAGTGGAATATCGATAGATGCATTACCTACAACTGTGTAGCCACTGTTCGTTTTAATAATATCATTTGCGCGACTCGTACCGCCATATTCATTAAATTCTGGCTCTAGAGGTACTTGTACGCCAGTTGAACTTATCACGACACCACGTTCAATAAACTCATGGGTGAACCATGTTTCAGCATCATCTTCGTCATCAGGTGTAAAAGATACTTTGTCATAAGGCGCGCTGCCCCAACCAACCATTACGCCATCTTCACTAACTGCATTAAAAATATTTGTTGTTGAGCGTGTTAAGCCATCATAATCGACAGATGCTATATCAAATAACGGTTGCTCTGTTACTTGCTCATCTGAAAATACAACCCCAATTAAAGAGCTTAGTTTTTGGTATTCGAAGTTAGTTGAAATACCTAAAGAAGAACTCGATAAAAAGCTAACCATAAAGCTATGGGCATCTGGGTTTGTACTTACAGCATCATTATTATCAATATCATCTAGTGTAAATGTAATTTCTTTATCACTTAGTTCGTATGCCGCTTCTTCGCTGTCGTATGCACTTTCAACTACACTTTCACCAAAGTCTATGTAGCTGGTATCGATTGGCAAGTTATATAAGCCGTTTGCAAAGCCTATAATATGCCCGCTTTCGCTTACATCTGATACGTAAGAATATTTAGCGTCTTCAAGAGTCCCTAATTCACTTAACTGGTAAGTAGCACTTGTTGCAGATGTGCTTAATGTCGCTAAAATACTGGCAGCGAGTAATTTATATTTCATTTTAGTCCTTACTACTGATTCTTTAATTCTTCAAGTTCTTCCCAGCGCTCAAAGGCAGCTTCAAGGTCAGACTCAAGTTGTGCTAAATGGTTCAATGCTTTAGTGGTAACGTCACTGTCTTGTTTAAAAAAGTCAGGGTCACTCACAATTATTTGCTGAGCTTCTACTTCAGCCTCAAGTTGTTCCATTTTATTTGGTAGTTGCTCTAATTCAAGTTTTAATTTGTAAGAGAGTTTATTGCTTTTACTTTCTGCTTTAGCTACAGGTTCAGGCGCTGTTTTTTCAATTTTTTTTACAGGCTGCTGTTGTGCTGTTTTAGCTTGTTCAGCAAGATAATTAACATAGGCTTCATAATCACTGTAACCACCAACGATATCCGTTACTTTACCGTTACCTTCAAATGCCCAAACACTTGAACATGTATTATCAATAAACTCACGGTCATGGCTAACTATTAAGACCGTACCTTGATATTGATTAATAATATCTTCAAGTAATTCTAGCGTTTCAATATCTAAATCATTGGTTGGCTCATCGAGTACCAAAATATTAGATGGCTTTAAGAAAAGTTTTGCCAGTAGCAATCTGTTTTTTTCGCCACCAGAGAGCGCTTTAACAGGCGTGCGAGCTCGAGCTGGCGGGAATAAAAAGTCCTGTAAGTAACCAAGTACATGACGAGAACGCCCGCCCATCATTACTTCTTGCTTACCTTCTGCCACGTTATCTTGAACAGTCGCTTCTTCATCTAATTTTTGTCTGTATTGGTCAAAATAAGCAAACTCTAGATTTACACCTTGCTTAATTACACCGCTATCGGCTTCTAAATCCCCAAACAAAAGCTTTAAGAGTGTTGTTTTACCTATACCATTTGGACCCACTAAACCTATACGATCACCACGCATAACCAAAGTAGAAAAATCATCAGCAATTACTTTGTCTTTAAATGCATGATTCAAATGTTTGGCTTCAAAAACTAACTTACCTGAGCGATCAGCTGTTTCAATATTAAAATCTGTTTTACCAACTTGATCTACACGTTGTTTACGCTCGTTTCTAAGTTGCTTAAGTTCACGTACACGTCCTTCGTTACGTGTTCTTCTTGCTTTCACACCTTGACGGATCCAGGCTTCTTCTTCGGCAAGTCGCTTATCAAACAACGCATTTTGACTCTCTTCAACTTTCAAATCATGTGCTTTTTGTTCAAGGTACGTAGCGTAATCACCAGGGTAAGATATAAGTTTCCCGCGATCCAAGTCCAAAATACGAGTGGCAACAGCACGAATAAACGCACGGTCATGCGATATAAATACAATCCCACCCTTAAACTCTTTTAAAAATTGCTCAAGCCACATTACACTTGCCATATCTAAATGGTTCGTTGGCTCATCAAGTAATAATAAATCAGGCTCACTTACAAGTGCGCGAGCAAGTGCAACTTTACGCAACCACCCACCCGATAAAGACTCAAGCTTTGCTTCAGGTGTTAATTCTAATTGCGTTAATACTAATTGAATACGGCTATCAAAACGCCATCCATCAGCCGCCTCTAACTGATTTGATAAACGTTCAAGTTTATTGAGTAATTTATCTGTACATTCAGTTTGTAGTTGCGTGCTAACATGATGAAAATCAATGAGCAAATTAGCAATCTCAGGCATACCTTGGGCTACGTAATCAAATACTGTACCACTGGCGCCTTTTGGTGGATCTTGCTCTAAGCGAGATATTTTTAATCCACCTAATTGGTTAATTTCACCATCATCAAGAATAACTTGGCCATCGAGTATTTTTAAAAGTGTTGATTTACCAGCACCATTACGGCCAACAATACACACTCGCTCGCCGCTTTCAATTACAGCATCCGCATTATTAAGTAACGCATGAGTGCCAAAGGCAAGTTGTGCTTTTAAAATTCTAATTAAATCCATAGTTCTTATTTGCTCTTAATCTGCTTGCGTCATAAATTCACGTGCACTGTGTGCACTAAAAGGCCAATATAGTTGCAGGCCTTGTTCACTTTTTAATACAGGAATACGTGTTTGATACTTGTTAATAAGCTGCTCATCAGTAATTATATCAACCAATTCTAATGAGCTTGAGGTATCAAGCAAATTAGTAACTAGTTGCTCAGCTTGCTCGCACAAGTGGCATCCATCTGTATGATACAAAACCCATTTAGCCATGCGTAATTAACCAGCTATTGTGAATTTTTTTGTTGCGCTTAAAATCTGGCGATAATGTATTTTCAGAAATATTAACTGCTTTTAAACCTAAACCAATTAAGCCTACTTCATCCATAACAAACCCACGCTTGTTATTAGAAAAAATTAAGGTACCTGAAGGGCTTAAAATCTTTTTAACCCAAGTTAGTAACTTAATATGATCACTTTGCACATCGAATGCATCTTTCATACGTTTAGAATTAGAGAACGTAGGCGGATCTAAAAATATTAAATCGTATTGTGCTGTTGCGTGCTCAAGCCATTTTAAGCAATCGGCTTGCTCAAAACGATAACGTGTATTGCTTATATTATTTAAATCAAAGTTATCTTGTCCCCACTTTAAGTAGGTTTTAGATAAATCAACTGTAGTAATAGCCTTTGCGCCGCCAAGCGCTGCATGCACTGATGCGCTTCCTGTGTACGCAAATAAATTTAAAAAGCGTTTATCTTTAGCATTTTCTTGAATATAACGACGTACTAAACGGTGATCTAAAAACAGGCCTGTATCTAAATAATCAAACAAATTAACTTTGAATTTTGCGCCAAATTCTTCAACTACCATTGTACGATTTTGCTTTGCCATAGGTGTATATTGCTCTTCACCCTTTTGCTTTTTACGTACTTTTACAGCAATGTTTTCTGGTGAAATTTTTAACTGCTGTGCTGTTAAGCTAATCACATCTTGAAGACGTTTATCTGATGTTTTTTCATCGATTTCTTTCGGTGCTGCATACTCAAAAATAACAGCCGAATCGCCATATACATCTACGGCTACGTTGTATTCTGGAATATCAGCATCATATACACGATACGCTTGAACCTCATTTTGCTTCAGCCAGTTTTTTAACCCTTGCTTGTTCTTTTTCAAACGATTAGCAAACGACATAGAGCCTTCAAAGTTAAGTGCTGGCTTATCTTCAGTCGTCAAACTAACTTGCTTATCATCTAATTGATACAAATTAAGCTCAACATCAAGCGGTCCATTTTTAAACTTATAACGTTTAAGCCTAACTAGTTTTAACAGTTTAAATAAGCTCTCATCCATGCCCAGTAAAGCAAGTTTCCAGTGGTTAAAGTGCTTTTTAAAACCAACACCCATACTACGGTGTAAATTTACAAGCTCAGCCATAGAGCCAATCCGTTCGCCATAAGGTAAGTTTGAAATAACGACCCCAGGTAATTTAGCAACGGGTGTTAATTTAGTCGCATCGCTTTGTTTAAATTTAATAACAGTATCAAGCTCAGCGCGCTCAGCATTTGCTATGGCTTTATCGAGTACCTGCGCATCGTAATCGTGACCAATTAACCATAATTTAGGATCGGTAATTTGCGCTAATAGCTCTTCACGAAGTTGTTTAAATTTAGCAGCTCTAAAGCTTGGCAAACGCTCAAAAGCAAACCCTTCTCTAAATAAACCAGGGGCTTCATTGCGTGCCATGCCCGCAGCTTCTATTAAAATAGTGCCGGCACCACAACATGGGTCAAATAAAGGTTGGTTTACATTATCAAGCCAACCACTTCGTTTAATAAGTGCAGCGGCTAAATGTTCTTTAATTGGCGCTTTACCTTGACCTTGACGGTAACCACGCTCAGATAAACGCGGGCCAGAATAGTCAATATACATTGAAACGCCATGGCGATTAAGACGCGCAACAACGCGCACGTTTGCATCTTGTTTATCTACATTTGGGCGCTGCTCATATAAATCATTGAAATAATCTACAATGGCGTCTTTAATCACTAGTCCTGAAAACTGAGTGTTTTTAAGTGAGTCATTTGTACCATTAAAATCAACGGCAAATGTTTGTGTAGGACCAAACCACTCTTGCCATGGTTGTAAGCGAGCAAATTTGTATAGGCTATCTTTGTCGTTAACGCCTTCTTTTTCTTCGATAAGCATAAGCACACGCGTAGCAAAACGGCTTGATAAACACACCTTTTGCGCCAGTAATGAGTCAGCCTCAAAACGAACAGAACCCACAGTTTGCTTAGAGACAACTGCGCCAAGCTCTGTTAGTTCATCAACCAATAAATTTTCGATTCCGATAGAAGTAAGTGCGATAAATTGCAAAGTAATAACCCTTAATAGCTAATTGCGCAGGATTATAACATAGGTTGGGGAACAAACGCGCCATAAACACACGTATAAACGTTAAAATTGGTTATGCTGTTTGGCTTTGATATTGCTGGTTTAAAAGTGGGTGAACGCGATTATTAAGAACACGGATCACTTCAAACTGCTCAAGTGATAAATTATCATCAAGTTTAAAGTTTTCGTTCAAATTAATGCAAATAGAAGCATCAGGGCAATGCTCTACAATTAAGAATTCACCAATTTGGGCTTTAGAGGCAAGCTTAATGATTGCTTCAACACTTGGTTCATTACCGGTATATTCTTGAAAAAACCAGCTTTTAGCAAGTACAGGTTTTAAGTGAAATTTTACAGCTGTTGCATTTAACGCTATTTGGCATATTTGAGCAGGCTTATATAAATTAAAACCGTCTAAGTAATTATAAACTTGTTCGTAAAATGCAGCATCTTCAAGGCTAAAGCGAGGATTACTAAATACGCAGTCGGTAAGTTGTCTTAATTTATAAGGTGTGCGTAATTGCATATCATCGTCTAAATCGAGTAATAAACGATTTTGTTTAGGACAAGCAATCCACTGCCATTGCTTTGATGCTTGTAACATGTGCTCCTCCTTGGATAACGTAGTAGATAAATAATGCAATAAGCTTAAAGTATAACCGCTTTTGACCATTTTATAAATGCCTGCTTAGAACATTTATTGAACGATCAAAAGCTTAGATAACTGATCCTTATAAGCCGTTAACGATCGACTTGACCAATTGTGGACCTTTGTAGATGAACCCAGTATAAACCTGAACCAAATTTGCACCGGCATTTAACTTTTCTTTTGCTGATTGGGCATCATCAATACCCCCTACCCCAATTATTGGTAAGTTACCTTTGGTTAAGCGTTTTAATTCGCTAACTACATGCGTAGAGCGCTCTCTCACAGGCAATCCAGATAATCCACCCGCTTCATCAGCGTATTGTTGCCCCATTACTGCACTGCGTTCTAACGTGGTATTAGTTGCAATTACACCATCAATTTTATTACTTAATAATGATTCGCTTACTTGTGCTATTTGGATCTCATCAAGATCTGGCGCAATTTTTACAAGCATTGGCACTTGTTTATTGTGCTTTGCAATTAAATCAAGCTGCTCATTTTTTAAACTTTGCAATAAGTCATCCAGTGCTGCGCCGTATTGTAAGTCACGAAGTCCTGGTGTATTTGGTGATGAAATATTTACGGTAATATAAGAAGCATGTTCGAAAACCCTACGCATACAATGAATATAATCATCTTTACCTTGCTCATTAGGCGTATCTTTATTTTTACCAATATTAATGCCTAAAATGCCTGTATATTTAGCAGCTTTAACATTATTAACTAAATTATCCACGCCTTTATTATTAAAACCCATGCGGTTAATAATCGCATTTGACTGAGGAAGTCTAAATATACGTGGCTTATCGTTGCCAGCTTGTGGACGAGGTGTAACCGTACCCACTTCTACAAAGCCAAACCCCATTTGGCTAAAAGCATCAATACATTCAGCGTTTTTATCAAGGCCAGCTGCAAGTCCAACAGGGTTTTTAAACTCTAGTCCTAAAAAATTTACCGGTTTATCTGCAATACTTTGAGACCAAGCTGCATTAAGCGGTGTATTAGAAAAACGACGAAGATTATTAAGTGCAAACTCATGTGCCCACTCCGCATCACGGGTAAACATAAAACGGCGAGCTAAATCATAAAACATCAATATAATCCTCTTTAAATTGCAGACAAAAAAATACCTCAGACAAGGCTGAGGTATTATATAGCAATTTTAAAAATTAACTGATTATTTACTAAATAAATAACCGTTAAAAGTTAGTTATTTGCATGGAGTATCACAGTTATGGCTTAACAGCATCAATTCACGAAGTGCTACTGAGAACTTAGCAAAGTCATGGCTTTGCGATGTTTTAAACTCAGCAAGCATTTGCTTCCAGCGCTGAAGCAATAAATCTTGGCTGTCCATCCATTGATCAATTTGTTTATCAACATCGTTGTCATCGCCTTCAAAGCTATTAAGAACAACTTCTGACAATGTACGTTGCTGCCAATCAAGTTCTTCACGATATGAAGAACGAGCCAGAGCTTGCCAGTGATTAGCAACAGGCTGATGCGTTATTTGATCTAAGAACCAATGCAGGCCCATACGCGCACCTAGTTTAAAGTAGGTGTTTGATACCATAGAAATATTTTTACTTGAGCTATTAGCTATTTCTGCTAAATCCATTACAGAGAATAAACTAGATAAAGACACAATACGCTTAGCGATATCTTCAGGTACACCGCTTTGAGCTAGCTTATCTGATTCAACAACTATACGTTCATTCTCTTTTTCGACCATGTAAGAATTTAAGTTTTCACTCAAGTCTTTAAATACTGGTGCAAAGTATTCGATTGATTGTTCAATAGTAAGTGCTTTATTACGATGACGTAAGAACCAACGTGTTGCGCGGCGAACCGTGCGGCGAAGTTGGTAAAGCATTTCTGTTTGAACTGATGCTGGAATTTTATTATCAAGCGCACTGATAGAAGACCAAGTATCGCGCATTTCAAATATTTCACTGGCAATTGAATAACACAATGCTATTTCAGCTTCGTTAGCGCCTGTTTCTTCATGCATACGTACCATGAAGTTTAAGCCCATGTCATTAACGATATTATTAGCAAGTTTAGTCGCTATAATTTCTTTACGCAGTGGATGATTATTCATCGCATCGTTAAATTTCTCACGTAGAGGACGTGGGAACGATTTAACAAGTAATTGGCGGTAATAAGGGTTTTCAGTAATTTCTTCTGTTACTAAAGACTCTTTTAATACCATTTTTGCGTAAGATACTAGTACAGAAAGCTCAGGGCGAGTTAAGTCTTTACCCGCTGCTGCACGTTCAGCTAATTCTTCATCGCTTGGAATAAACTCTATAGCGCGGTTTAACTTGCCTTCTTTTTCAAGAGCATGAATAAAGCGAATTTTTTCTTTAAGGGTGGAAGCCCCTTTAGACTGCGTGATAGAAATTGTATGCGTTTGACGGTAACAATCTTTAAGTACTAATTCAGACACTTCATCAGTCATCGAATAAAGCAGCTCATCACGCTGTTTACGCGTTAAATCACCTTCAGCTACTAAACCATTTAATAAAATCTTGATGTTAACTTCGTTATCTGAACACGCTACACCACCAACGTTATCAATAAAGTCTGTATTTACACGTCCGCCTTTAGCAGCAAACTCAATACGACCTAATTGAGTGGCGCCTAAGTTACCACCTTCACCAATTATTTTAGCGCCTAACTCTTTACCGTTGATACGTAGTGCATCGTTTGCACGGTCCCCTACATCAGCATCGGTTTCTTTAGAGTGTTTAATGTATGTTCCAATTCCGCCATTCCATAATAAATCAAAGTTCATCATTAATGAGGCTTTCATTAGCTCATTAGGTGTCATGCTTGCTTTTTTAGTGCCCAACATTTTTTTCATTTCTGGGCTAAGCGTAATTGATTTAGCAGCACGAGAGAAAACACCACCACCAGCAGAAATTAATTCTTTATTGTAATCTTCCCACGATGAACGCGGTAAATTAAATAAACGCTCACGTTCTGGGTAAGACGTAGCTGCATCAGGATTCGGATCAATAAATATGTGCATGTGGTTAAATGCTACTTGTAAACGAATATGTTTAGATAACAACATACCATTACCAAATACATCCCCTGCCATGTCACCAATTGCCACTACAGTAAAATCGGTAGTTTGACAGTCAATATCCATTTCACGGAAATGACGTTTAACAGACTCCCACGCGCCTTTGGCGGTAATACCCATTTTCTTATGGTCGTAACCTACAGAGCCGCCTGATGCAAATGCATCACCTAACCAGAAGTTATATTCATTGGCTATGCCATTTGCGATATCAGAGAACGTAGCGGTTCCTTTATCGGCTGCAACAACTAAATAAGCATCGTCTTCATCGTGGCGAACAACATCTCTAGCAGGCACAATTTCGCCGCGCTCAATGTTATCAGTTATATCTAAAAGCCCACGAATGAATATTTTATAACACTCTTGGCCTTCTTTAATAAACGCCTCGCGTTCACTTGGTAGCTGTTTACATACAAAACCACCTTTAGAGCCTACAGGTACAATTACTGTATTTTTAACTTGTTGCGCTTTAACTAAGCCTAGTACTTCAGTACGGAAATCTTCACGACGGTCTGACCAACGAAGTCCACCACGAGCAACTTTACCATAGCGTAAATGCACACCTTCAACGCGCGGAGAATATACAAAAATCTCAAACGCAGGAAGTGGAAGTGGTACATCTGGAATTAGGCTTGGCTGTATTTTAAACGACACATACGATTTAAACTGCCCTGCATCATCTTTTTGGAAATAGTTAGTACGTAACGTAGCAACAATCATATCTACGTATAAACGTATAATACGGTCATCATCAAGGTTTGCTACGTTTTCAAGCTCTAGGTATATTTGAGTACTTAATTTTTCGAGAGTTTTAGCACTCGCAGGGCTTTTAACTGAGAACTTTTTAGCAAATAAATTTACAATTTGCGCTGCAATATTAGGGTAATTTGCAAACGTACTTTCAATGTAGCTTTGCGAGAAAGTAACACCGATTTGGCGCATGTACTTAGCGTAAGCGCGTAAAATGGAGGCTTCACGACCTGTTAAGCCGCCCATTAACACCAAACGGTTAAAGCCGTCATTCTCTAAGCGGTTTCCCCAAACGTTAGTTAACGCAGCACGAAAACGTGCTGAAATTTTATCAAAGTCAGCCATCCCTTTGCTATCGATTAGCATCGAGAAGTCCATGATCCAATTAATACGCCCATCGCTTGTTTTAACTGAATACGGCGTTTCGCCAACAACGCGTAAGCCAAAGTTTTCAAGCATTGGCATAACATCAGATAAATGAATTGGCTCATCTTTATGAAATAAGCTCAAACGTACAATATTGCTGTTAGCTTCTTCTTGTGGACGGTAAAACAGCATTTCTAACTTGTTTTCGTCACTAAGTAATTCTAACTTTTCAATATCTACAACCGCAGCACTTGGCAATACTTCATCTTTATATGAGCGTGCAAATGCATTACAGTATTTACGGTTTAAATCGTTACCACGTGCTTCGCCTGCAGATTCTAATAGTGCAGATTGTAGTTTGTCTTCCCACGTTCGCGCAGCTTCTACTAAATTGTTTTCGATGTCTTTCACGTTATATTCGATATTGTTGTCGGTCACACGAACGGTGTAATGAGTACGCGCAAGTGTTGACTCAGAGAAATAAGTAGTAAATTCGACTTTATCGTCAGAATTAAATGCATTAGCTAAAATATCTTGGGTTTCACGACGCAGAGCGGTGTTATAACGCTCACGCGGAACGTAAACCATACAAGATAAGAAACGGCCATATGCATCTTTACGTACAAATAAGCGACACATGTCACGCTCTTGTACTTGTAAAACGCCCATAGCAACTTCTAAAAGTTCGCTTTCGCGTGCTTGAACTAGTTCGTCCCGTGGGTAGGTTTCTAAAATATTTAATACCGCTTTATAAGCATGAGTGCCTTTAGCAAAGTCACACATATCCATAATACGATTAATTTTACTTTTTAATACAGGTACATCAGCTGCACTGTTATTGTAAAAACTTGAAGAGAACAAACCAATAAAGCGGTCTTCGCCAATAACATTCCCTTCATCGTCAAAACGTTTAATACCTACGTAGTCGATGTAAGCCGGGCGATGCACGCGAGAAACGGAGTTAGTTTTTGTTAGAATAAGTAAATTGCTGCTGCGAGCTTCTTGACGAGCGACTTCAGGTAACTCTGATAATAAACGTGAATGCTCTTCTGTAGAGTTTTTCATCAAGCCTAGGCTTGTGTCCATTTTACCTTTTAATTGGTAATCACCTTGAACTGGGCATAATTCATATTCACGGTAGCCCATTAGCGTAAAGTTATCTTTAGCTAACCAGTCTAAAAACTCTGTTGTTTCTGATATTTCGTGTTTGCTTTTTTTGTGATGACGTTTAGGTAACTCTTTAATTACCGAAACTAACTTTTTACGAATTGGCTGCCAATCATCTACAGCAATAGAGACATCAACTAATACAGACTCAAGTTCTTTTTTGAAAGACTCAATCACAGATGTATCTGTTTGACGGTCAATTTCAATGAAGAAAACAGTTTTGGTTGATGTTGATTCTTGTTCTGCTTTTAAATTTGATAAGCCAGAGATTTTTGCATCACTATCGCGTTGAATTTTTAATGGGCAGTGAAGTAATAAGTGAGAGGCAATATTTTCGCGCGTCATGGCCATACGCACTGAGTCTACTAAAAATGGCATGTCTTTCGTAATTATCTCTACGATAGTGTGTGACGACTGCCAGCCGTCTTTTGCCACTTCAGGATTAAAAACGCGAATAAAAGCGTCATCAGTGGTATTTTTTTCTAGCGAATTCCAAAGGCTTAGTGCTGCGCCATAAAGGTCACTATCGTTGCGGTGTGCCAAATCCTCTTTAGACATATTGCTGTACAAGGCTTTGGCGAATTTTTCAA
This sequence comes from Pseudoalteromonas sp. H103, assembly GCF_001469205.1. Classification (NCBI taxonomy): domain Bacteria; kingdom Pseudomonadati; phylum Pseudomonadota; class Gammaproteobacteria; order Alteromonadales; family Pseudoalteromonadaceae; genus Pseudoalteromonas; species Pseudoalteromonas sp. H103. Next base: position 188,779 of record NZ_LOFG01000019.1, read on the forward strand.
CGAGTAACACATTATCAGCGTGAACTTTTTTCTGGATAAGCTTACAGACATTATCTAAGATAACCGAGGCTTGGCCTTCATTTCGTGTCATTGTATGTTCCTTAATCTATTGCTGCTAAAAAGCAGAATATTTGTACAGCGATTTATTAGTGTGGAGTCAGCTAAATTCTAACCCTTTTACAGCTAATAAACAGCCTTTTCGATGAAAACATTTTAAGCATTTCAGCTATTTGGTCATCTATTCACAAATTATAGATATAAATGGCCTATACAGGCCATTTAGGAGCAAAATTATTCACATTATTTTTTCTGGTCAGTCCAGAGCAAGCTACCAATTGCAGGTAATAACAGCACTGCACCTAACATATTCACTAAAAACATGAAGGTTAACAGTATGCCCATATCAACTTGGAATTTAAGATCTGAGAAAATCCAAGTACTCACACCAATAGCAAGTGTGATCCCCGTAAAGAGTACTGCACTGCCTCGCTCTACAAGTGCATTTCGATAAGCGACACTAAGCGGTACATTTTGCTTAAGCTGCCCCATCATCGACGACAATATATAAATACCGTAATCAACACCAATACCAACGCCTAGTGCAATTACTGGCAAGGTAGATACTGTTAAACCAATTTCTAACTGCACCATTAAAGCTTGTGCAAGGGTTGATACAATATAAAGTGGCAGAACAACTGCTATCGTTGCTTTTACACTTTTAAAACTCAGTAAACACAAAATGATTACAGCGCCATACACATAAAGCATCATAGGGATTTGCGCCGCTGATACTGACTCATTTGTTGCCGCCATAACACCTACAGGGCCTGAAGCTAATCTAAAGGCTAATTTGTCTGTGCCCTCTTCTTGTGCAAATTGCTTAACGCTTTGAATTACCGTATCGATTGTTTGTGCTTTGTGATCATCTAAAAATATAATCACTGGCATAACAGAGCAATCACCATTTAAAAGCCCGGTACTGGTTTCTACACGCGCTGTTGATTGAACTAAGCTTGCAGAATTACGTGGTAGGCTTTGCCATTTTAAATTCCCTTCGTTATAACCTGCGTTAACAGATTGCGCTACAGAGCTTAAGCTCACAGCAGATTGCACCCCAGTTACATTTTCAACTTTATATTGAAAACGACTAATACGCTGCATAACATCGTGTTCAGTACATGCGGCTGGGTACGCCTCTACAATCACTTTTAAGATATCTGATGAAATTGTGTATTTATCTGAAATTAAAAAAGTATCTTGGTTATAACGAGCATCTTGATGTAATGATGGCGCGCCAGCATGCAAATCACCAATACGCATCTTATCTGCCTGCCAATAACCCAAAGCAAACAATACAAGCGTAAATCCAATGATCATTTTAGCTATTTTAGGATCGGTTGCTTTAACTAAAACGTCTCTAATTTTATCTAGCATATTTGGTTTTTCGGCATCGCCCGATTGAATATGGACGCTGTTTTCAAAATTCATATATGAAGCCCATACAGGCAGCAAGATTAAATTAGTAAAAATAATTACAGCAACACCTAAGCTTGCTGTTATCGCCAGCTCGCGAATAATACCAATATCAATGGTAAGTAAAGTTAAAAAGCCAACTGTGTCTGAAAGTAGTGCGATACCACCCGGTACTAGTAAAGCTCTAAAGCTTGATTGACAGCAAACACGTGTAGTTTTTCCTTCACCCACTTTTTTGCCAATAGCATTTATCATCTGCACGCCATGGCTCACACCTATGGCAAATACTAAAAACGGGACCAAAATAGACATTGGGTCTAGTCCAAACCCTAAGCTAGAAAGCAATCCTAACTGCCACACTACGGCAATAATTGAACACGCTATAGGTAAAATAGTCAGCTTTAAGCTACCGCAAAATAACCAAACCATAATAAAGGTAAAAGCAATCGCAATTGCAAAAAATAAGACAACCCCTTTTGCACCCTCAGCAATATCGCCGGCCATTTTTGCAAAACCAATAATATGAATACTCACTTTATCAGTGCTTAACGGCTCACGTAAGTCGGTTTCAAGTTTTTGAGCAAACGCTAAGGTATCTAGTTTTTGCTGAGTCTGCGGATCAGTTTCGAGTAATTGAGCGCTCACCATGGCACAAGAGTAGTCACTTGCAATCATGCGTCCTACTACTTTAGCTTTTTCGATGTTCTCTTTAACAACACCTAAACCACGTGCATCAGCTTTAAAGTTTGCAGGAATAATTGGGCCGCCAGCAAAACCATCCTCTACCACTTCAACAAAACGAGCACTTGGAGAAAATATAGAGTTTACTAATGGACGGTTAACACCAGGAATGAAATAAAGTTGATCGTGTACTGCTTTTAATTGAGTAAAAAACTCAGGGTTAAAAATATTACCGCTGTCGTCACATACCGAAATTAAAATACTATTAGCGCCGCCAAACTGTTTTTCGTGTTTGGTATACACTTTCATATAATCGTGATTTAACGGGATGTTTTTATTAAATGACGCATCAAGTTGAATCTGAGTTGCTTTAAATACAAGCAAACACGTTATAAGTGCAAAACTTATAAGCATAATTAAGCGATGTCTAAAAATCGCCTTTTCAATAAAATCGAGTAACTTATGCATTAAGGGGTTAACTCCTTCACTTTAATGCCGTCTTCAGTCGCCATAATTAGTTTATTATTTAAAATTGTGCCATCAAGAATGGCTTTACCGTCGGCGAGTTGTTCATGCGTTAATAATCCATCCTGTAGATGAAAAATAACACCACTGTTAGCTAGCATCAGCCATTGTTTATTATTGTAATTAATAATGCTGTTGATGGTGGCTGTTTTAATATTTTCGAAATGCTGCCATTGCTGTTCATTATTTTGCTTAACAAAAACATTACCACGAAGTCCTGCTACAATTTCTTGTTCGCTATCAGAGGCAAGCGCAAAAAATGAACCTGGGTATATTTCTTCAAGTCGAACCCAAGTTTGCCCATTATCGGTGCTTGTAGCCATTAAACCCATTTCACCAACGAGCATTAAACCATTATCTGTTTTTTCTATACGGTTAAAATGAGGTAAAATAGAGGCAGTTTCAGCTTCATAGCCTTCAGGGTCAGTTTCTTTTAAATCGTTGAGATAGTCTCTATCTTCACTAAATAATAGCGAGTCTAAAAAGCGTTTTTGCCAATGCTTTCCACCATCACTAGTATGATAAAACATGCCGTATGCGCCGACTGCAAAACCGTTTAAATCGTCTTCAAATAAAATATCGAGGCAAGGTTTGTCTAATTCAGGTTTAACTTGTTGTAACTGCCAGTTATTACCGCCATCAGTCGTATTAATGATTGTAGCGTCGTGCCCACAAGCCCAACCCTTTTTTTCACTGCTAAAATCAACAGCTGTTAATAGCACTTGAGTTGGTACAAGTTCAGCTTGTTGCCACTTATCGCCTGATAGGCTCTTTATTACTGTGCCATGTTTACCAACTGCAATTAAGCCATTACCTGTATCTGTAATATCAGTTAATAGCGTTTTATCTGCATTAATTGCACTGATTGCATTTTGAGGAGCTTCTTGTGCAACACTCGCACCGCTTATAATCAGGCTGGCATATACCAAATACTTCATAAATTTTAATCGCCTTGAACGAGATAATTGTTTGTCTTTATATACTGAGGAAAACGTTGCGCGATTTGATATTAGACAAACGCGATGTGAAAGGAAAAGGCACTTAACTAAAGTTAAGTGCCTAATTTATTACTATCTTCCAGCGCGACGTAGAGCGCTTGATGTAAATTCGTTATCATTAAACGACTGTGAAAAATCGTACATTTTTTCTTGGTTATCTAAACCAATCGCTAAATAACGACGAGAATTCAAATCGTGATAAACTTCAAGCGTACTCCATTGTGTAGGTACTTCGTAATAGTTAAGACCATAAGCCATAGCTACACGATAAAGTTGGTCGCGGTTATCATAAATATCCGTAACCTGTACTTGCCAGCTATCTTCATCAATATAAAATACACGTTTTTTGTATATATGGCGCGTATCATCTTTTAAGTTTGCTTCTACAACCCATACACGATGTTTTTCGTAACGTGTATGTTCTGGGTTGATATGACCTGGTTTTAAGATGTCATCATACTCAAGCTTGTCGCTGTGAAGTTTATAGCTGTTATACGGAATATATAACTCTTGCTTACCTTTTAACGTCCAGTTGTAACGATTTGGAGAACCGTTAAACATATCAAAGTCATCAGTTGTACGTAAGCTATCAGCTGCTGTACCTGGTGCATCATAAGCTACGTTAGGTGCACGGCGCACGCGACGCTGGCCTGAGTTATAAGTCCATGCTTGACGAGGTGTTAAAATTTGGTCCATTGTTTCATGAACTAATAACGCTGTACCCGCTAAACGCGCAGGCTCTGTAACGCTTTGTTTAAATTTAAACAAAATGTTTGAGTCTTGAAGCTCTGCAGGTGTTGCACTTGGATCAGAATATTTAACTAATAACTGCTCATCAAAACCTACATAATTGTAAGAGCCTGATGCTGTAGGCGCCGCTTGACCGCCAAAGCGTTCAATTGACTGCCCACGATAACGCAATAAATGGTTCCAAATTGCTTCTAAACCCGTTTGAGGAATTGGAAAAGGAATACCTATAGCAGTATTTTTAATCCCATTCCCACCTTCAACTAACTCAGCAGTAGCAGAAAACTTTTTAGTTGCATCATATACAAACTGAGGGTATGACGCAGAACGGCGAGTTTCATACACAGGCATTTTAAAAGTGTCAGGGTATGCTTCAAATAATGCAATTTGACCTGGGCTTAAGTTAGCTTTGTACTTATCGATATTTGTTTTATCAATAGTAAAAAGTACTTTGTCTGCAGTATATGGGTCTAAATGATGCATGCCAGGCTCATAGCCTTTTGGTGCAGTTGTAATTCCGTTGTTCCAAGCTGGAATAGAGCCATCTGCATTAGCTGCTTTTTCAGCACCCAATGGGGTTAAGTCTTGTCCTAAACGAGCAACTTCATCAGCGCTCATTTTTGCCAATGCGGCACTGCTTGCAAATAAGCTACAAAATGCGGTAGCGATGAGGGTAGGTTTTTTAATCATAGTAATGTTACCCCTAGATTGAATATTTTAAGTTAAAAGAAACGTAATCGCGGTCTGAGAAGGTATTAATACCACCGCCACCCCAAAATGAGTTATAGCTTACATCTAATGACCAAGCATTTTGGTAGTTAAAGTTCATAGTAGCGCCTAAAGACTTACGATCTTCGATAAATAAGAACATAGGATCTGGCGTATTACCATTTACGTCATGAGAAAATACAAAACGTGGAGAGAAGTTAATACCGTTGTAAAGGTTAAAATAATCACCTTTAGCAATAAGTCGGTAACCCCAAGATGATGCTGTCGCAAATGACTTTTGCTCTGCACCGTTTGAAAGGCCTAGTTGTAACGTAGAGTAATCAGTTGTTCCTGGGCCTGTAATAACACCACTGCGACCGGTACCTGACACATTTAGGCGCATTTCATCGTAGCCTGGCATATCGTGAATTTTAACTGCACCCACTTCACCAACTACAGCCCAGCTATCAGCACCTAGTGAAGGGCCAAATAAATGAGTTGCCGTAAACTGAATTTGCGATGTATCGCGTTCAATATAACCTCTAGCAACTTCACCTGCAGCAACAGAACTTACCGCATCGCCTATACTCATTTGCGAAATACCCGCAAAATCAGGACGAATACCAGCAACAGCCAATTGCTCAGGCATAGCTGTGTAAAGAAGCTCTACGTCATCAATTTGTAGAGGTTCATCTTGCCTAAATGCAAACTCACCCGCAAAAGCTGTTTCACCAATTGTCGTATTAAAGCTTAAACCATAAAGCTTGATGTCTTCTGGGTATTCATTTTCAGCTTTAGAAAACGCAGTTAAATCAGCTACATTATCTGAGGTGATTTCTGTAGTCATGATCATCGCTAAATCTTGCGCAATAGATGCATTGGAAAAGTTTGATACACGACCTGAAATCAGAGGACGACGACTGTGGTAATTTACATGATAAAGTGCAATTTCTGTATCGTTCCACTCAGGTAAAAACATACCTAAACGTAAACCATATTGACCACCATCATCAGGCTCAGATTTACCATTATCGCCTTTACCTTTAAGCGCAACTTTCGTTGGGTACGATAGGTACATGCTTGCAAGTAATGCTTGGCCTTGTGCACTTGCAGGATCAATACCCTGCGCCGCAGCTGCCATTGCAAAATCAGACGTTAAGTTATTTAAGCTATCCGTTAAAAAAGCAACGTCAATATCTGGGTTTGAAGTAAAACCAAGTTGAACATTTTGTTGATAACCATTTTCTGCTGCAAAGTCATTTGTAGAAAAGTACGTACCCGCTGCAGGGAGGCGAGTTTCATGCCACTGGTACTGGTAAAAACCTTCAAGTGTAATATTTTCGGTAATACCAAGTGAGGCCCAAAGCATGCCTACCGGAATAAATGCTTCTTTAAGCTCAGCACCTGGGGCTTTTAAACGATCTATATCAACAGGGTTTACGTTAATACCATGAGATATAAGTGTGCTTTCACCCCAGTTAACTACTTGTTGACCTAAGCGAATTGATAATGGGTTATTCCCGTCGTTTAAATCAAAATTAGCCCAAACGTATGCATCTAGTAAACGGATATCTGCACAGCTTTGCTCTTTTGTATCTTTATCGTCACACGGGTCAACACCTTCACCAGAAGTTGGGTTTGAATAAGCGCGATCACCATCCATCAACTCAAAATCATAAAAGTACATAAAACGTGTGAACAAACCGTAATTATCTTTAGTTATTGAAAGGTCGTGTGTTCCTTTTAATAATTTTGAGAATGAATCACCGCTATCAAAGTTTAAGTTACCAGCATCACCGTTGTTAGAATAAGAGCCTGGTTGGGCCCAAACGTCTTGTGATGAATATATAGTGCTATTTAGTGCTGGGTTGTAACCTGACCAGTCAAATGCTGGATTGTTACTTTTACCAATAAGACTGAAGTCTCTATCTTCAACACGGATACTTTGGCCATATGAAAAGGTTGAATCGAAGGTGATATCAAAACCTCCAGCTTCAAATGTTGCAGCGTGTGAACTTGCTGCTGATAAACCTAAGCTAGCGGCTGCTAAACCTATAGCGATTTTGTTTTTAACAAAAAGCGATCTTCTTATCATTGTGGTTCCCCCCTGTCGCGGGTCATTTTGTGTGATCAAGTTATTGTTTTTAGTGTAATCGTAACGATAGAAGCGAATTAAACAAATTACAAATGGTCGCATTCAATCAGTTATTTATATTTCTTAGCTGACGTTTACGTATTGGTAAGACGTCATACCAGATAATTTATACACGTAAATTAACAATAGAACAAATTGAAATTAACAAAAAGATAATATTTTTATTGTTTTATAACATAAAAACCGAGTGTTAGGCCACTCGTTCAAGGCGGATAAATTTATTCTCAGGGGTGAGCAAAATTCTAAAACGGCCTCGTATACCTATGCTTGATATAAAGGGCCTTAAATGAGTAGCAGCAAAACGAATTGTCTTGCCGCTATCTTCAACTACCTGTAATGAGCTAAAACGACCATGGTAGTAATCCATACATTCGTTATAGCTCAATCTAATACTAAAATAATACTCAATCATTTATGCGAGCGCTTTTTCTACCTTTTCATAAAGATCGTCACTCAACCCGTCAAGGTCAGCTAAGCGTTGTAACTGCTGTTTCATAGCTTGAGAGCGTGCATCATCATAGCGCTTCCATGACATAAATGGTGTTAGCATTCGTGATGCATTCTGCGGATTTATAGCGTTAAGCTTTATCAGTAAATCGCCTAATAGTTCATACCCTTTACCATCTGCACGATGAAATTGTGTAGTATTAAAATGGCTAAAGCTGCCTACAAGGGCACGTACGCGGTTTGGGTTTGAAAAATCAAAACATGGGTGTTCATACAACGCTTTAATGTTATCTATGGCATCTTTGCCCGACTGCATTGCTTGAAGCGCAAACCATTTATCCATAACTAATACATCATAGCGCCATTGGCTATCAAAATGACTCAAAAGAGTGTGTTGAATTGGATTTGATGCTTTTACAGCAGCACTTAAGGCGCTTAGCACATTGGTCATGTTGTTTGAGTTTGCAGCTTCATTAATAAACGTAATAGCTTCCGTTTTTTGTGTTTTAGCAAGGTAATGCAAACATAATTGTTTTAAAGCACGGTTTGCAACAGCACTTGCGCTTACACTGCCATCATCTTGAAGCGAATTATAGCAATTAACAAACTCATCACTTAGCTCATCAGCAATTTGCTGCTCAAATGTATGGGTTACTTTTATTATTTCATCAACAGGAATTACATCAAATTCAGCAGCTAATGTGTCAAAGCTTGGTATTTTAAGTAATTCAGCAATTAACGCTAAATCACCCTCTTTAGTACTAATAAGTACACGAAGTGCATTTATTATATCAGCACTTAATGCGCTATTACTTGCATCACTAATTTGTGATTTTACAGCTTTAATAAACAGTTGTTGTTGCGCATCCCAGCGAGAAAAGTCACTACGAGCAAAGCGCATTATATGCAGCAGCTCGGTTTGCGTAGTTTGTTGAGTCAAAATACAAGGCGCAGAAAAATCCTCAAGTAAAACGGCAACAGGCTTAGTGGCTATATTATCAAAACTGAACGTTTGTATTTTGCTTGTAACATTAAGTACGTGATCTTGCTTTTCCCCTTTGTACTCAAGCTCAATACTTTGTCCATTGGCATCTAAAAGCTCAATGGCAAAAGGAATATGTAGAGGCTTATTTTCAGGCTGATTGCTAGGTGCACACTGCTCTATTATTAACGAGTATGTATTTGTGTCGTTATCAAAGCTTTGTTCTACATTTAATCGAGGAGTTCCTGATTGGCTATACCAATGCTTAAATTGCTGCAAATCGACACCTGACGCATCACTCATGGCACTTACAAAATCATCACAGGTGACAGCTTGCCCATCATGTCTTTCAAAATACAGAACCATCCCTTTTTGAAAGCTTTCTTCCCCTAATAAGGTATGCATCATGCGTATTACTTCAGCACCTTTATCGTAAACGGTAACGGTGTAAAAGTTATTCATTTCTATTACTTTTTCAGGACGTATTGGATGTGCCATTGGGCCTGCGTCTTCACTAAACTGGTGAGTACGCATTACTTTTACTGCATCAATACGGTTGAGGGCACGAGAGCCTATATCACTGCTAAATTCTTGATCCCTAAAAACCGTTAAACCTTCTTTTAACGATAACTGAAACCAGTCTCTGCAAGTAACACGGTTACCCGTCCAGTTGTGAAAGTATTCGTGACCCACGATTGACTCAATCGTATGGTAATCTTTATCTGTGGCTGTTTCTTGATTTGCTAATACACACTTGCTGTTAAATACGTTTAGCCCTTTATTTTCCATTGCACCCATATTGAAAAAATCTACGGCTACAATCATGTAAATATCTAAATCATATTCTAAGTTAAATCGCTCCTCATCCCACTGCATTGCTTTTTTAAGTGACGCGATAGCATGTGGTGTTTTAGATAAATTACCTTTATCAACAAATAATGCAAGCTCAACATCTCTACCACTTTTAGTTTTGTAGGTATCTTTAAGTACATCAAAATCACCCGCTACAAGAGCAAACAAGTAACTTGGCTTTTTAAATGGGTCTTGCCACTTAACAAAGTGGCGGCCATCTTGTGTTTCTCCACTGTCTACTTGGTTACCATTGGATAGTAGTTGCGGGTATTTTTTATCTGCAATAATGGTTACATCAAATGTAGCAAGCACATCTGGTCTATCCATGTAGTAAGTTATTTTTCTGAAGCCTTGCGCTTCACACTGGGTACAATAAGCACCACCAGATAAATACAACCCCTCTAGTGAGGTATTAGTTTGCGGAGATATTTCAGTCACAATGCTTAATTGGCACTGCTCTGGCAGATTATTAATAATAAGTTGCTCACCCACTATTTGGTAATCCGTTATAGCAGCTCCCCCTACAGATAAAGACACTAAGCGTAAATCTATACCATCAAGCACTAGCGGCGTATTGTTATTATCGGCACGCTGAAGAGTAAGTAAAGCCGTCACTCTAGTTGTGAGTGGTTGCAAGTCGAAAGTGAGCTCAGTGTGCTCAATTAAAAAATTTGGGGCTTTATAGTCTTTTAAATATTGCGCTTGAGGCTTAGTAGGTGCAGTCATAAATACTCCAAAAAAAGCTCCTTTAAATAAAGGAGCTGTTTAGTTTAAGCTGATTGCTTAGGTTTAATACGTAAAATTTTAATACCTAAATAGGCATAAACAATCGCTAAGAATGGGTTAATCAAATTAAAGAAAGCATACAATGCATAGTCAAATGGGTTTATTAGTAAAACACTTTGCATATAAGCACCACATGTATTCCACGGGATCAGCGGGCTTGTAATTGTGCCACCATCTTCAAGCGTACGAGATAAATTTACGGGCTTTAGGCCACGTTTTTCGTACTCGTCTTTAAACATTCGTCCAGGTACAACTATAGCTATATATTGATCAGCTGCAATAATATTTGTACCCACACACGTAGCAATAGTAGAGGCTATTAAAGACCCTGTACTTTTAGCAACTTTTAATATGCTCTTAACAAAAATGTCTAACAACCCTGTTTTTTCCATAATAGCGCCAAACATAAGCGCAGTCATTATAAGCCATGTGGTTGTAAGCATTCCTGCCATACCACCACCACTTAATAATGAGTCCATTTTGTCATCACCAGTATCTACACTAAAACCATCAAAAAAGGTTGTCCAAATTAGTTTAAAGTAACCCACTAATTGTCCTTGAGATACATCAATTTGACTCGCAATTAAGTCTGATTGAAACAACATTGCCCATACTGCACCAACAACAGCTCCAATGGAAATAGCAGGAAAAGCTGGCATTTTTTTAATTGCTAATACTAATAGGACAATAAGTGGAATGAGCATTTCAAAACCAATATTAAAGTTTTGTTGTAAAATTACTGTTATTTCTTCTATTCGCCCTGCTTCACTCGAAGCAGTGGCATTAAAGCCCATAAATATAAATATAATCAGTGCAATTACAAAGCTAGGAACGGTTGTCCATAGCATGTGCTGTATGTGCTCAAATAAATCAGCGCCTACAACTGCTGGTGCTAAGTTTGTTGTCTCGGATAGTGGGCTTAATTTATCGCCAAAATAAGCACCCGATATAACTGCACCTGCGGTAACTGTTTGCTCAAGCCCGAGGCCAGTTGCTACACCTAACAAGGCAACACCTATAGTAGCTGCTGTCGTCCACGAACTACCAATACTCATAGCTACAATGCCACAAATTAAACAGCTCGCTGCATAAAACCAACTAGGGTTAATAACCTGTAGGCCATAATAAATTAAAGTGGGTACAGTACCCGAGAGTAACCAAGTACCAATTAAAGCACCCACCATCAATAATATTAAAATTGCACCAAGTGAAAGTGTAATTCCCTCAATCATTGCTTGCTCAAGTTTTTTCCAGGTATAACCATTTTTTAGGCCAATTAAAGCGGCTGCAAAAGTAGCAAATAAAAGTGCAATTTGGTTAGGGCCTGATGATGAGTTATCACCAAATAAATATACAGCGGCACCGAGTAAGCAGATTAATACAGAGATGGGAATTAGTGCATCAAAAAACGAGGCGGGCTTAATTGGTTTATCTTCCAATGGCTTCAAAATAGAGACTCCTACACACATTCGCTGCGTGTTTAATTATTATTTTTGAACGGTTAACGCATAAATTGAGCACAATAAGGTAACCCAACTTAAAGTAATAGGCGATTATAACAATTTACTAAATTATGGGTAGTAAAAAAGGCGCTAAAGCGCCTTTTTTATAGAGGTAAAACCAGTGGTTACTTTTTAGCGATACGCCCATATTTAATATAATCTTGAGTGATCAACGCCGCTTCTTCTAAAAACGGGTCTAACTCTTCGATCATTTCAGGTACGTCGTCTAGATTTTCAATTGGGTCTTTCCCTAAACGTTTAAGACGCTCATTTGTACGCACAAGTGCACGTGCTTCGCCTTCGTCTTTCTCTTCGATGCGCTTAGCTTCAACTAGAGAAATAGTTTTACGATCTTTTTCTTCGTTATAACGGGCTATATCATCAAATACATAATTAAACTCAGGCTCTGCTTTAATGCGTTGCTCATGGTTTTTTTCTAAATAAGTAATGATAGGCGTTAAATTACCTAATTTTTTGTATTTCGCTTTTACGATACTATCCCAAGGTAAAGCATTATCTTGTTTACTTTCGCCCCACTCTGCTGGGTCAATTGCTGATGGAAACGAAATATCAGGAATAACGCCTTTGTGCTGCGTGCTACCACCATTTATACGGTAAAATTTAGCAATTGTATATTGCACACTGCCAAGCGCATTGTCGTACAAATCGTAAGCACGGCCTAAGCCTTTGTGTTGCTGTACAGTACCTTTACCAAAGGTTTGCTCGCCAATAATAACTGCACGACCATAGTCTTGCATAGCGGCTGCAAATATTTCAGACGCAGATGCACTATAGCGATCGACTAATACAGTTAATGGGCCGTCGTAATAAGTAATGCCATCACGGTCTTTTTGCTCTTCAATACGGTTATTTAAAGTATGAATTTGAACAACAGGGCCTTGGTCAAAAAACAAGCCTGACAGCTGTGTTGCTTCATATAAAGAACCACCACCATTTTGGCGTAAGTCGATGATAATGCCATCCACTTTTTCTTCTTTAAGCTTTGCTAATTCAACTTTGACGTCTTTTGATAGGTTGTTGTAAAAACCTGGGATTTCAATCACCCCTATTTTACTTGTTAAATCAGAATATTTTGCCTCAAATACTTCTGACTTAGCTGCTCTATCTTCTAAGCGGATTTTATCACGCGTGATTTCAACTACTTTAGGTGCGCCATGAGCGTCAACACCTTTTAAATACTGCAAGCGTACTTTAGTACCTTTAGGGCCTTTAATTAAATCAACTACGTCATCTAAACGCCAGCCAATTACATCTACAAATTCTTCGCCATCTTGGGCAACACCAATAATACGGTCATCAGCTTTAATTTGATCTGTTTTATCAGCAGGGCCACCCGGCACTAAGCTGCGAATAACAGTGTAATCTTCATCTGGACTTAATACTGCACCTATACCTTCAAGCTCTAGGTCCATGTCCATTTTGAATTGCTCTGCACGACGTGGCGATAAATAAGACGTATGTGCCTCAATACTACGTGCGAGTGAATTCATTACAATTTGAAATGCATCTTCTGAATTTGATTGCACCAAACGTTTTTGCGCATTTTTATAACGCTTGGTCAGTACTTCTTTAATGCCGTTCCAATCTTTACCGGTCATTTTTAAACGTAAAGCATCGTATTTAACACGCTCACGCCAAATTTCATCAAGCTCAGCTTGAGACGTTGACCACGCTGCATCTTCTCGATCAAAAAAGTATTCGTCTTCTTTATCAAACGTCATTTCTTTTTCAAGCAATGTAAGTGAATATTCATAACGTTCAAAACGACGCTTAAGGCTTAAGTTGAAAATATCAAACGTGAAACCTAATTTGCCGGTAGTCAAAGCGTTATCAAAGTCGTCACGGTATTGATCAAAAGACGCAACATCGCTTGCTAAAAAAACGCTTTTATTAAAATCAAGGGATTCGATATAACGATCGTAGACTTTACTAGAAAGCTCATCGTTAAATCGAACCGGTGTGTAATGTGAACGAGTAAATAAGCTAGCCACTCGTTTGCTGGCAGTTCCATGTTGACTTTCTTGCTTGAGCTGAGGTAAATCGTCGATTGTAACGGCTTCTACAGCAGCAAATAATGAACCTGAAAACAGGGCAGCAACTAACGGAATGAGCGTAAACTTTTTACTCATACACAACTCCTTAATTTATTTACAGCTTAAATGATGTATAAGCTGTCAGCTTTAGTTTTAACTTGCATACCTGTCACTAATTCAACGTGAACGTCATCTTTGTTCACTTCTGTAATTACTGCATTTACAAGTGCTTGGCCAAGTTTAACCTTAACCTTGTTATTAACCTTGACCTCGTCTGCTGGTAAAGGTTCAATTTTTCCTGAACGTTTAGCCGGTGCAACTTTAGCTGGTTTGTTAGCTGAAGCACTACGCTCGCCCGCTTTATTTGCGTGAGCTGGTTTCTTTTTGAAAGATTTTGAATCTGAGTCTTGGCGTGGACGCTGTTGTTTTTTACGTTTAGCCATTTTAGCGCGGCTTTCTTCCAATGCTTTTTGTGCATGGTCGATGTGCTCTTGCTCAACTTTTTCACCTTGATTACCATCAAGGTCAATACGAAACTCTGACTTAGTCACAGCTTCTAAATAACGCCAGTTTGACGTGTATTTTCTAAGGGCTTGACGTACTTGAGTCTTACTTACTTTTTCAGACCCTTCAATACGCTCAGCGATATCTTTAAAAATACCTACTTTAAGCGGTTTGATCCCGTCTTTTTGTTTAAAACACTGAGGAAATTCTTGGTATAAGAATTCCAGTACTTCATTAATATCTTTTAGCTTGTTTGTGGTTTCCATTTTAGAACCTATTTTTCACATCTTTTCATCAAGGGACGAATCGACGTAGTGTATTACCCAGTCGACCAACTCTTCGAAGTCAGCTTCAATTACAGCCATATCACCTCGAAGGTGTTCCCAAATACCATTAATTGTTTCATCAATAAATTCACACTCGGAGTCGTCTGGTAGACGGTCCCACGCTATGTGAATCAAATCATTGAGCGTTTCCGCTACATGTTCTTCATCGCCTTCCCAATCGCCAACATCTTGTATAGCAAATAGGTAGTCTTGAACATTTAGCAAATCTTTCATTACAAGCTAGCCTCAAAACACTTAATTAATGCCTCTAAGCCTGCTTTGTCATCAGTATCAAATCGAGAGATACTAGGGCTATCAATATCTAGCACTGCAAATATTTTACCATGTTTCATGATAGGTACAACAATCTCAGAGTTTGACGCCGCATCACAGGCAATATGCCCATCAAATGCGTGCACATCTTCAATTAATTGTGTTTGCAATGTAGCTGCAGCCGTTCCACATACACCTTTTCCTACTGGAATACGAATACATGCAGGATTACCCTGAAACGGGCCTAATACCAATTCTGACGGTGAATCCATAAAGTAAAAACCCGCCCAATTTACATCTTCTAAAGAGGTAAATAACAGCGCGCTTATATTTGCCATATTAGCAATTACATTCGATTCACCGGCAATCAGCGATTCAGTTTGCTTAACTAATGACTGGTAAAAATCGTGCTTTTGCATACCAAACTACTTCTTATTAAACATACAGTAGCTAAAGGTACTCTTTGTGGTGAAAAATTGGAACCTTTTGCGGGTAAAAAAAAGGAATTTACGCCGTTTATCAGCGCCCTTGATTAATAAAGCTGCAATTATGATTTTGCTGATTTACGAAGACCAAATAAAAATAGCCCCGCAGCGAATGCCGACATAACACTATTAATTAAAAATATTTCGCCTGTGGTGGCACTCAAGAGGTAACTAAAAATAGCCCCACCTAACAAACCTAGCGTTAGTACACCAGAGTAATTAACCTTTGAATACTTAAACATAAGTAAATACCCGGGAACTACGAAAGCCGCCATTGTTAAGCCTACAATGTGTGCATTTGATATAGCAGTCATTAACAAGTTTAAAAATATTGAGACAAACTCGCCTTCCAGCGTAAGTGAATAATAAACACCAAGTAAACTGCCTACAATAACAGGCGATAATAACGAAAGCCCTACGCTTTTTGCTAGTTGATGTTTCATTTAAAATCCTTAATACACAAGCCTAAATACTATATATTAAGCATGCACCAAGATCTTAAGGTTAGAAACAGAGACTATGGTCGTAATTTATGATGATTTTACATACAGATTTACGCAAGCTTTGTAAGTTATTGCAGATGATGGATACTACTAAGAAGCCATGCTCATCTAAAGGCTTAAAAAAGATGAAAAATAAAACAGCTTTAATTCGCAGGCACAAAAAAGCCCGCTAAATAGCGGGCTTTATTATAATGGTGGAGAGATAGGGATTTGAACCCTAGATGGGCTATAAACCCATGCCGGTTTTCAAGACCGGTGCATTCGACCACTCTGCCATCTCTCCAAAATCTATTATAAATATTAGTAAGAGTGTACTAATATTTATTTTAAATGAATGATATATAATTAATACCACACACTTATTAAATAAGTGGTGGAGAGATAGGGATTTGAACCCTAGATGGGCTATAAACCCATGCCGGTTTTCAAGACCGGTGCATTCGACCACTCTGCCATCTCTCCGCACGGCCTGCATAATAGGGAAACCCATTGCCTTTGTGAAGCTTTTTTTTAAATTAATTGTTTAAGTGCTTAAAAAACAATTAATTTGTTTAAACTTAAAGCAAATTATAACTTTTTATAAGATTCAGGAACTTAAATTTAAAAATAACACTCTATTGATCTACAAAGGTTTGCCCAAACATATAAGAGTTGGTAATCTAATTTTAGTTAAATTATCGAAACAGACTTGTTTCACTTTAAGGAGCTCTACAATGGCGTTTAATCAATCGTACAATACCGCAAAACCGGTAATGTCGACCATTGAAACAAATAAGGTACTTAAAAACACCTATTTTTTACTTGCTATGACACTTGCATTTAGTGCAGTAACAGCTGGTATTTCAATGGCACTACAATTACCTTACTTTATGGGACTTGTGTTTACACTAGTTTCTTTCGGTTTATTATTTGTTGTAAATAAAAAAGCAGAGTCTGCATCTGGTGTGTTTTGGGTGTTTGCGTTTACAGGCTTAATGGGAGCAGGCCTTGGCCCATTATTAAATCATTACGCTGCAATGCCTAATGGCCCAATGCTTATTATGCAAGCATTAGGTTCTACAGCGCTTATTTTCTTTGGTTTATCTGCTTATGCACTTAACACTAAAAAAGACTTCTCATTTATGGGTGGCTTTTTAACTGTTGGCTTAATTGTTGTAATCGTTGCAAGCATTGTTAATATTTTCGTTGGCAGCTCGCTAATGTTTATGGTGCTTAACGCAGCTGTCGTTCTAATTATGTCTGGTTTGATTTTGTTTGATACAAGCAGAATCATCAACGGCGGCGAAACAAACTACATTCGCGCTACAGTGTCTTTATACTTAAATGTATATAACTTATTTACGTCTTTACTTGCTCTACTTGGCGCAAGTGATGACTAATTAAAAAGTTCTGTTAAAATAGCCCCTTAATTGGGGCTTTTTTATTGGAATTGTTTTGCCGCGTTTCGTACTCTCATTGCATACACCACCATCTGATCACGACACAACACAACGATTGGTTAGCTTTGCTCAAGCTTGTTTAGCACAAGGCCATAGTATAGATGCGATATTTTTATATCAGCAAGGCATATATCACGCTTCAAATAATTTTGATTTACCCTCAGACGAACTTCAAATAACAGACCTTTGGCAACAATTAGCAGATCAAAATATAAACCTGATGCTATGTGTAACCGCTGCAGAAAAGCGCGGGTTAGCTATAAAAAACACCAGTGTATTTGCAGTTGCGGGATTAGCCGAATTTGCAATGCTCGCAAGCGACGCTGATAAGTGGATACAATTTAAATGATTAACGTTTTAGTGATAAGCCAAAGCAGCCCATTTGATGATTTAAATATTCGTGATGCGCTCGACATGACATTAATATTTGCCGCTGTAGATCAAAACGTTAGCTGGTTGTTTAGCGGCCCGGCAGTTCTTGCTTTAAAGAAACACCAACAACCAAACTCTATTGGTATAAAAGATTTCTTTAAAAATATTAAAACCCTAGAAATCTATGATGTTGAAAATATCTATGTGTGTGAAAAGTCACTTTTTGATTACGGTTTAAATAAACATGATTTACTCATCGCAGCTCAAACACTTAATTTTAGCGAGCAGCAAACCTTAATTAAAAACCAAAAACATGTGGTGAACATATGAGTACCCTACATATTTTTTCTAAAACGCTAAATAATTACTGCGCAAATCAACTTGAAAACTTAATTCAGCCCACAGATAAAGTACTTTTGTTAGGCGATGCCTGTTTTGCTAAAAAACAATTTAGACAATTTTCAGATTCACTTTTATTACTAGCTCAAGACATTCAAGTGCGTGCAATAACTTTATCAGACAACGATACAGCAATAAGCTATGAAGAATTTGTAGCGCTTACCTTATCAACCAATCAATCTATTACTTGGTAACCCATGCTTGAATTTAATAATCTACACATTGACACCGACAAACAAGGTTATTTACTTGATCACACACTGTGGACTAAAGAGTTAGCCCCTGTTATTGCCGCGCAAGAAAATATAACCCTGAGTGAGCAACACTGGGAAGTTATAAACTTCGTTCGCAATTTTTACCTTGAGTACAATACAAGCCCTGCTATTCGTATGCTTGTAAAAGCCATGGCTAAAGCGCTTGGAGAAGATAAAGGGAATAGTATTTACTTATACAAATTATTTCCTAAAGGCCCTGCTAAACAAGCAACTAAAATTGCCGGACTACCAAAGCCAGCTAGGTGTATTTAATGAAAAACAAATCGAGCAATAAAAACACACCTGATTCGACAGCTAAACGTAATACCGGGCGCACTTACTCGCGAAGTGCGCTTAAAAAGCCTGCAGGGAGACGAGAGATAAAGCCGCAAATTGCCTCTAAAGATAGAAAAATTGTCCTTTTTAATAAACCGTTTGATGTTCTTTGCCAATTTACCGACGATGACAACAGGCAAACACTCGCACAGTTTATCCCTATAAAAGAAGTATATGCTGCAGGAAGGTTAGACCGTGACAGTGAAGGCTTATTACTTTTAACCAACTGCGGAAAATTACAAAATACCTTAACCTCCCCTAATAAAAAAACAAACAAAACATATTGGGTGCAAGTAGAAGGTGAGCCCACTCGCGAATCGATCAACGCATTATGCAAAGGGGTTGAGCTAAAAGACGGCCTAACACTTCCGGCTAATGTTAAAATTATTGACGAACCTGATATATGGCCACGTAACCCACCCGTTCGTGAACGTAAGTCAATCCCAACTACATGGCTTAGTATTACAATTAATGAGGGAAAAAACAGGCAAGTACGCAGAATGACTGCTCATATTGGCCACCCTACATTACGCCTAATTCGCTACAGTATTGGTAATTACACCTTAGATGATATTAATTCAGGCGATTACAACGTCATTAAAGGTGCTCTAGATGCATAAACCACATGTAACTGTTGCTGCAATAGTAAAAAATAAGCAGCAGTTTTTACTCGTTAAAGAGCGAGATAAATTTACTAAGCGAATTTGTTATAATCAACCTGCAGGTCATCTCGAAGAAAAAGAAACGCTGGCTCAAGCAGCCTCTAGAGAGCTTTTAGAAGAAACGGGTTTAAGTTTAAAGCCTAGCGGCTTTTTAGGTGTTTATAATTTGCATGCAGCTAACGGCGTACATTATTTAAGGTTTTGTTTTTTATTTGAAACAACAAGTGAAACCGCAGTGCTTGAGCCAAAAGACAGCGATATAATATCGGCTAATTGGCACAGCTATGAGCAAATTAAAGACCTTCCCCTTAGAAGCCACCTTGTTTTGAAATGTATACAAGATAGTTTAAACAAAGCGCCTTTAAGCCTAGATACAATTTATGACGATTAACTAGTTTCACTTTTTGCAAGTGCAATACAATTACGCCCTTGACGTTTAGCATAATAAAGAGCGTTATCCGCCCCCTTAACAAAGCTAAATCGGTCCTCTGTATCGTTATCGTCAATAGTATTTATTCCCATACTTAGTGATAATAAACCACTGTAGCTATCCTCGTGGACTATCGCTAAACTTTCAATTGCTTTTTCAATTTGTTCGGCAATAAACAAAGCGCCTTGCCTGTCTGTTTGCGGCAATAAAACAACAAACTCTTCGCCGCCATAGCGTGCAACAAAATCTTCAGGTCGACTAACGGTGGAAGCTATTTCTTGAGCTACATCGTATAAACAGGTATCTCCTGCCATATGCCCGTACCGATCGTTAAATTGCTTAAAGTAGTCTATGTCTATTAAAATAATAGAAAGCGCACCATTTCTGTCACGAGCACAGTCAAATTCTTGTACAAGTTTCTCGTCAAATCGGCGCCTATTTGCTATTCGCGTTAGCGAATCAAGAAATGCCATATCTCTAAGAATATCTTCTGCCTCCATTCGCTCCGTTGCGTCATTAAAAACGGCAATAAACTCTTCACCAATATTTATACCAGAGACTTCCATCAATATTTGCGAGCCATCGCTGCAACTTACTTTATAATTATTAGCAGGAATATCATTATTGTTTTCTTGTGCAACATCTAAAGACTCCTGCCAAAGTTTTTTTACAAACTCTCGGTATTGAGGATCTGGATATGCTTTTTTCCACCAGGCTTTTAAATTTGGTACCTCTTTAACAGAATAACCAAATACATCTACAAATCGTTGGTTTACTTTAAGTATGTCACCTGTGTTTGCGCATACATTACATATAGGCATGGGTAGTTTAGTAAATAACTTAGCGTAATGGCTCAACTCATGCTTTCGCATAGGATTTAAAATATTTTGTGATAAGTAGCTTGATGGCATATCACCTTTATCACTGTTGATTTTTTGTTCCATAATTAAAGCAAAATACCACTCGAGCCACCATCCCTCAACGGTTTGTAACACAAGGCTCTGGGTTTGATCAGACAGATAAAGTGACTTTCTTATTAAGCCAAAAAGTTCATTAACAGGATTTGGCTCTTGATATACATGCACTTTTTTTAATTTAATTAACTCGTAGAATAAATGATACGCTGACTGCTTAAATTCATGTTTTGGGTTTGCTAAAACATCGCTAATTTGAAAGTCAGGTTTTGCTATGTAATGTACGACAAACGATTCTATTTTACTTACCTGATAGGCATAATTCATATATTCATTCCATTGACTATATTTTTAATGACGTTATTAATGCCAAGTTTGCTTCTAATACTTTTACCTAAGTGTATATTTACTTTAATAGTTTTCAAACAAAATACTAGTAAATAAGTACAAAAAACTAAAGTATTTGTTTTTTATCTAAAATGATAATTATTTAGTACATTTAATGCCAAAGGCTTATTTATTTTTATTGAGCATTGTTTGCTATTTATTATAAAAATAAAATCAGCATAAAATAGGCTCTTTACACACCCTCTCCCTTTAAGCACAAACAAAATACATGCTATAATCGCGGCCTTTCCAAGTTAACAGCAATCTGTATAAGCGAAATTATTCATGAGCGAAAATAGTCACATTAAAGTCATCGTTGGTATGTCCGGCGGTGTTGATTCTTCTGTATCTGCATATTTATTACAACAACAGGGCTACCAAGTAGAAGGCCTGTTTATGAAGAACTGGGAAGAAGACGACAATGACGAATACTGTGCAGCAGCCGATGATTTAAAAGACGCACAAGCAGTATGCGACAAGTTAGGCATAGAACTTCACACTGTTAACTTTGCAGCAGAATACTGGGATAACGTATTTGAGTACTTTTTAGAGGAGTACAAAGCAGGCCGTACACCTAACCCAGATATAATGTGTAATAAAGAAATTAAATTTAAAGCCTTTTTAGAGTTTGCGGCACAAGCTCTTGGTGCAGACTTTATAGCAACGGGTCATTACGTTCGCCGTGAACTACGAGACGACAAATACGTAATGTGCCGTGGTCTAGATAACAATAAAGACCAAAGCTACTTTTTATACACATTAAGCCACGAGCATATCGCGCAAACTTTATTCCCTGTCGGTGATATAGAAAAGCCAGAAGTACGTCGCATTGCCGAAGAGCAAGATTTAATTACTCACGATAAAAAAGACAGTACAGGAATTTGTTTTATCGGTGAGCGTAAGTTTAAAGATTTTTTACAGAAGTTTTTACCTGCGCAACCAGGTGTTATCGAAGACACGGACGGTAATAACGTAGGTGAGCATGAAGGCTTAATGTACCATACACTTGGTCAACGCAAAGGTTTGTTAATTGGTGGCATGAAAGAAGGCTCTGGTGAGCCATGGTACGTAGTTGATAAAGACTTAGAGCGTAACGTACTCGTTGTTGGCCAAGGTAAAGACCACCCTCGCCTTTATAGCAATGGTCTTAATGCAAACCAATTACATTGGGTTGACCGCATTGGTCCAAAAGGGTCAACGCGTTGTACAGTTAAAACACGTTACCGCCAAGAAGACTTAAGCTGTACCCTGCTTGTAGGCGAAGACGGTATGGCTCGTGTATTATTTGACGAGCCACAAAAAGCAGTTACACCAGGTCAATCTGCTGTATTTTATGCAGACGATGTATGTTTAGGCGGTGGTATTATTGATTCGGTGATCAAGTAATGAATGAACACCAAGTGATGGCGCTTGCCGCCATGTGTCAAGTAGCTAAACAAGTTCAAAAAATTGCACAATACGGTTCTAATAACGAACACGACCTAGAAGTATTATTCGCAAGTATTGTACAAACATCACCTGCGTCACCGGTTGATGTGTATCAAGGTACGCATAACTTACGTGATGGCTATAAAACATTATTAGCTCAGCTAACAGCTGGTGCTCAAAAGGATGTTGAAATAGTAAAATACGTAGGTGGTTTAATGCAGCTTGAGCGCGCGCTGAGTGCAAACGACAAAAGCTTAAACGAATTAGGTAAACGAATAGATGATATCCATCGTCGTTTAGACCACTTTGCTATTACCGACGAAAGCGTTGTTGCCGGTTTAGCAGATATATACTCGTCGGTGCTGAGCCCCCTTGGGCACCGAATTCAGGTTTATGGTAAACCCGAGTTATTAAAACAGCAACTCACTCAAAATAAAATCCGTGCATTATTACTTGCCGGTATTAGAAGTGCAGTATTATGGCGACAAATGGGCGGTAAACGCCGTCATTTTTTCTTTGCAAAAAGAAAAATTATCGCCATAGCTAAAGCAAAAATTTAATTATCGTTCAAACTAAAATTTAGGAGTTATTATGGAGCTTTCAGCGTTAACGGCTATCTCTCCAGTGGATGGTCGCTACGGCAGCAAAACCACTGAACTACGTAGTATTTTCAGCGAATTTGGCTTAATCAAATACCGCGTAATTGTTGAAGTGCGTTGGTTGCAAGCGTTAGCTGCAGCAAGCGAAATTAAAGAAGTACCTGCATTTAGCGAACAAGCAAATGCACTTTTAAACGCAATTGTAGATAACTTTAGCGAAGCAGATGCACAACGTGTTAAAGATATTGAACGTACAACTAATCACGATGTTAAAGCGGTTGAATACCTACTAAAAGAAAAAGTAGCCGACAACGCAGAGCTTCATGCAATTAACGAATTTATCCACTTCGCATGTACCTCTGAAGACATCAATAACCTATCTCATGGTTTAATGCTAACTGAAGCTCGTAACAAGGTTTTACTACCTTACTGTGATGATTTACTTAGCGCTATTAAAGAAAAAGCTGTTGAGTATAAAGCAATCCCAATGATGACACGTACGCACGGACAACCTGCTACACCATCTACAATGGGTAAAGAGTTTGCAAACGTATACATGCGTTTAAAGCGTCAGCGTGACCAAATTGCTCGAGTTGAAATGCTAGGTAAAGTAAACGGTGCTGTTGGTAACTATAATGCTCACTTAAGCGCTTATCCAGATTACGACTGGCATACACATGCAGATAAGTTTGTATCAAGCTTAGGTTTAACACTGAACCCATTTACTACTCAAATTGAACCGCATGACTACATAGCTGAGTTATTTGATGCTATCGCTCGATTTAACACTATATTGCTCGACTTTGATCGTGATATGTGGGGTTATATTGCACTTAATCACTTTAAGCAAAAAACAATTGCGGGTGAAATAGGTTCATCAACTATGCCGCACAAAGTTAACCCTATTGATTTTGAAAACTCAGAAGGTAACTTAGGCTTAGCAAATGCTATTTTTGCTCACCTTGCACAAAAATTACCAGTATCTCGCTGGCAGCGTGACCTTACCGACTCAACGGTTTTACGTAACCTTGGTGTGGGTATGGGCTATGCCCTTATTGCGTATCAGTCAACACTTAAAGGTATTAGCAAACTTGAAGTTAACGAGCAACGTTTGCTTGAAGAGCTTGACCAAAACTGGGAATTACTAGCTGAGCCAATTCAAACGGTAATGCGTAAATACGGTATCGAAAAGCCATACGAAAAACTTAAAGATTTAACCCGTGGTAAGCGCGTAAATCAAGAGATTATGGCTGACTTTATCGATGGTTTAAACCTTCCAGAGCACGCTAAAGTAGAAATGAAAAAACTAACACCTGCCAACTACATTGGCCGCGCTGTTGAGTTTATTGACGATTTAGTTTAAATACTAAATTGCGCATATAAAAAGCGAAAGGATAATCCCTTTCGCTTTTTTTGTCTTAAATTTATAGGCCAACTCTATGTACCAACTAAAAATAAACAACCTCTCTGAGCAAGAGTTTTTAACCCATTTTTGGCAAAAAAAACCACTGCTAATAAAGCAAGGCTTTAGTAATTTTAACGATCCAATTGAAGCTGAAGAATTAGCAGGCCTAGCTATGGAACAAAGCATAGAGTCGCGTATTGTCACTAACCACAATAACGACTGGCAAGCACACCAAGGTCCATTTGAAAACTTTGAATTATTAACCGAAGAACATTCAACATTACTTGTTCAAGCAGTCGATCATTGGCATTGTGAGGCAGCCCAATTACTGGAGCCATTTAGATTTATTCCAAATTGGCGAATTGATGATTTAATGGTTAGCTATTCAACGCCTAAAGGCGGTGTTGGCCCTCATT
Organism: Pseudoalteromonas sp. H103; assembly: GCF_001469205.1. Classification (NCBI taxonomy): domain Bacteria; kingdom Pseudomonadati; phylum Pseudomonadota; class Gammaproteobacteria; order Alteromonadales; family Pseudoalteromonadaceae; genus Pseudoalteromonas; species Pseudoalteromonas sp. H103. The sequence goes on from NZ_LOFG01000019.1 coordinate 213,821, forward strand.
TAGATCAGTACGATGTGTTTATTATTCAAGGTGAAGGTAAGCGTCATTGGCGTGTCGGCTTACCCGACCCAACACTTAAGCAATTTGCTCAAAACAAAAAACTACTTCAAGTTGAGCCTTTTGAAGCCGTAATAGACTGTATATTAGAGCCTGGCGATATTTTATATATTCCGCCTGGTTGCCCACATGAAGGTTATGCCGTTGAAAATGCACTTAACTATTCAGTCGGTTTTAGAGCGCCTAACCAACAAGATTTACTATCAAGTTTTGCCGATCATATTATTGATACCGAAAGCGGTCAAAAGCGCTATACCGATCATAACCTTACTCTTAGAGAGTCAAAAGGTGAACTAACTAATCTTGAAGTTGATAAAGTTAAAACCTTAATGGCCACCCTTTTAGAGAATAACGAACTCTTTAAACAATGGCTTGGAAACACGCTAAGCCAAGCCAAACACGAAATGGATTTAGCACCTTTAGAAGATGAACTTTCAAGCGATGATACAACCCAATTACTAAACGATGAAAACAATGTGTTTGAGCGTTTAGGGGGTGTTAGAGCTATTTACCAAATACTTGGGAGTGCAGTATTATTAAGTGTTAATGGTGAAAATTATGAACTGCCAATGAGCGATTTAAATGCAGTTAAATTATTAACCGATACCAGCTATTTTAGTAGCGAAGATTTAATGGCTCACCAACCCAGTCTAGAATTTATTAAAACCTTTACTACACTAGTTAATGAAGGGATATGGTATAACTAGAGGTGAGCTATGGGCTATCGAGTTAACGAAGTAGATTGGAACAGACAAAAAAGTTTGTTACAGCAAATACGAGAACGCGTTTTTGTATACGAGTTACATATACCCAAAAGAGTAGAGTTCGATAGCCTAGATGAAATATGCCAACATGTACTCGTTACCGATGAGTCTGAACAAGCCGTAGCGACGGGCAGATTATGCAGTGACGGCTTAATTGGCCGTATTGCAGTGCTACCAGAGCACCGTAACCCCCTTGTATATCAATCACTTTTAAACTTTATTGTTAAGCTTGCAGCACGCCAAGGTATTAATACCATTTGTATTAACTGTATTTTAAACGAAGTTCAACTTTTCAATCAAAATGGTTTTATAAAACAAGGGTGTGTGTTTATGGAAGCCGGTATACCCAGGCAAAGAATGCAGTGTGAAGTAGCCGACTTTGTTACTAAGCCATTTACACTCGTACATTAAAAAAGGGCAATTCATAATTTGCCCTTTTTATTTTACTTAACTTAAATGCTGATTACTTAGGCTCATTAGCCCATAACTGTTCGTTTTCATGCATTTCGTACAAACCATGTGCACGATTTATAAGTAAATTTGCAAAGTTAACTTGTGTTTGGTCTCGTGCGCCAATACTCATTATTTGATCAGCCTTTAACTGCCACTGCAATGAAAAGTAACGCATAGCATCACGTGCATCTTTTGCTGCACTTACCTCTGCATGATCCGTAGGTAAACGCCCAGTAACAACCCAGTACGTTTTGCCATTTTGCGCTTTAAACTTCCACATAGCGCAAAGAGGAGCCAAAAAGCGACTATCTTTATCTACTACAGACTTTGGCATAATGCCTTTTTCTGCTAAATATTTTTGTGCATTTTGAAAACACTCACGTTGCCATGCAATTCGCTGCTCTGGTGTTATAACTTGCTCTTTTTCTGTTAACGGTTTTTTTTCTTGTTGCTGCATTTTTTATTAACCTTATTACTTCTTTTTTAACACTCTAAGGGCATAACAAATAAGGTGCAAGCATAAAACACCTGCTTTGCACCTAATAAGATTTGTTTGCTGGGTTTTTAAGCGTTATTTAATATTATGATCAAAAGAGCCTACATCGCCTGGAAATACAACAGGTGATTCAACCCCTTCTTTGCTTACAGAGGCCACGCCAAAGTAATAGTTATCAATCACAACATTTTTAAGCGTATAGTTTGTTACATTCCCTACGTATTTACTAAACTGCCACTGTGGCTCGCTTGTGTAACGCCAATAAATTTTATAGCCGGCAATATTATTATCATCACTGCTTGCCCACGAAAAAGACGTATCGGCTGTAACCGCTCCAGATATTTTAACTTGTTTAGGAGGTGCTGGTGCCCACGCCATAGAGGCCATAGTTACTGCATTAAGTGAAGTGAGCTTTGCTGTGTAATCAAAATCAACACCTTCGATAGTATCGCCATACTCAATGCCCTCTTCTGTTCGTAAATCTTGGTGCTGACGATCGTAATGTTCATTAGTTTCCATAATGCGCACCGCTGCAAAACCAGCATCGTTAAACGGGCGATGATGCCCGCCTCGACCAAAGCGGTCCAACCTGTAAACTAACATTGTATCTAAATTTTCAATGTACCTATCGGCAACTGTATCAATATAACGCGCTAAATTACGACTAGCTGAGTCTACTTCGCCACCGGTAAATCGGCGTGTTCTTGCTTGTTCTTTAGTTTCAACAACACGAGTACCTTCAGAAAATATACGTGCGGTTGTATTATCGGTAACGCCGTTAATACCTGTAATATTGCCTATCATGTCGTTATTTAACACGCCATGTACTTGCCAATCATGCTTTTGTGCATAGGCTGTGAGTATTTTACCGCCAAACAAACCTTGTTCTTCACCTGACAAAGCAGCATAAACAACTGACCCATTAAACTTATATTTACTCAGTACGCGAGCCGCTTCAATAACCCCAGCAACGCCCGATGCATTATCATTAGCACCGGGGGAATCACTCGTAAAATCCATAACATCGCTCACACGTGAGTCAATATCTCCCGACATTATCACCATTCTATTAGGCTCAGTAGCGCCGCGTTGTATAGCAACAATATTTACTACTTCAACAGGATCAGGTATACGTTTTTCGCCAGATATAGTGTCTTTTACTTCAATTATTTCAAGACAACCACCACATTGCGCTGATATTTTTTCAAACTCTTTTTTGATCCAGCGCCTAGCAGCGCCAATACCACGAGTATTAGACTTAGTATCAGAAAGTGTATGACGAGTTCCAAAATCCACCAGCGTTTGAATATCGCTGCCAATACGTACAGCTGATACTTGAGCTGCTATGTCATGTAACTTTTGTTGATCGGTATATTGTAATTGTGTTTGCCCATGTGCTGACATAGCAACGCTACATGCACCGGCAAGTACGCTAAGTTTAAGTAATCTTGTTGATATTTTAAAAGGTGTTTTAAGCATTTAATCGCTCCTAGTTATTATAAGGTAACCATTACTTAACTTAGGTTTGATGGCAATATATTTGAGGTAGATACTAAAACGAGCGCGCCCAAGTGCAATTAACAGGCTAAATTACAAACCTTGTTACATAATTAGTGTATGTAGATAGGTGTTTTTCGTGGCACACTATCGTTGTGTTTTTATAAATAGTTAATATATGCGCCAGCTTAAAGAAGATACGGTAAAAGCAAACCAAATTGAATTTAAACCTACCCAATTTGGCCCGGTATGTGTTTATCAAAATAATCTGTATAGATGGCTTACCCTTGCCCAAAACACCAACGACGATGTGGTGATCCAAGGAATAATGAACCTCAAACACAACGAGCAAGTGTTAATACCTATCAATCAGTGCATGTTTTTATTTTTGATTGACCTTAAAACAACGAATTTAAATATTTTAAATTTAGGTTTAGGTACCGCAGGCTTTGAGCGAGTCATGTATTATCTTAACGACTGTACTGCTTACATAGATTCAATTAGTACATTCAATACTGTAGAAATTAACCCAACAATCAACACCATAGCTAAGCAACACTTTAATTTACCAAGTCACCATAATGTATATATTCAATCAGCTGAACACTATATAAAACAATGTACAAATACTTTTGATGTAATTGCGATTGATATATTTAGCGGCGAGCATCATCAACCTTTTTTAACATGCAATGACTTTTGGCAAAACATTACTCGCTGTAGCGCAAAGCACTGTCAAATTTTGGTAAACTTAAATCCACAAACAGGACAAGAGCTACAAGCATTATTAGTTTTACTAAGGCAGCACTTTAACTGTATTGCAATTATTGAGTTTAACGAATACAAAAATATAGTTGTTATTTTGAGCCAGCAAACGCTTATTCACATTAACGTTGAAGAAATACAAAACTCCGCCGTTTTTAAGCAGATAGCCCCCCTACTGTATAAAGAAATAAACAGTATTTACCACATAGAGTAACTTTTATCTTCCTGGCTCGTGTTGCTCATAACATGGCAGGCTTGTTTCTAGTTGTTCCCAGTTAGCTTTAGATGTAACAAAGTTATGAGACACAACTTGCTCGGTAATCTCTGAATCAATTAGGCCTAAACGAATTCTTACCCGGCTTTTATCATCGCTGTTAGCACTGTAAATTGGTGAACCACAGCACTTACAAAAAAATCGTGCTCGCCCTGGTTTAAAATTAAATTCACTAAGTTTATTTGCGCCCTTAGTAACACTAAATTCAGACGTATTTACAAAGCCATTAGTAGCAAATGCAGTACCGCTGTTTTTTCGACAAAGCGAACAATGACAATGAATAATACTGCAAATACTTCCTGATATTTCAACCCTTACTTCGCCACATAAACAAGTACCAGTATACATAAAATCCCTTAATTATTTTGATTAGTCTATTTTAAAATAATAATACCGACTTAAAAATAAAACGTAAGTGTTAAGTTTCATTATGGGTACTCATTAAATACTTGTTGACTAACAAAATACAAATTGGTTATATAGGTAGCTAAGTTTAAAAATAAAAAACCGACAAATTGGTTAACCAATTTACGCTAATCAAAATCTTATAAAGAGCGCTTATGTGTATTAGACACACCCTATTACTACCTGTTCTCGCTTCGTTAGTTGCATGTAATCAAAATCATCACAATGCATCTTCATCGCAGTGGTTACTCATAGATAACTTTGAGAATAATCTTAGTGACTGGCAAAAAGCCGATACCGACAATCAAACCAAGCCACATCAACCCAACCCGCAAATAACAATAATTGAGCAGGGACAAAGCAGCGATGACGCTAATCACTATTTATTAAAAAAACCAGCGGCTGAAGGCGTAATTGGTAATCGTAAAGCACTTACTTATAAAAAGCTGCCAAAACCAGTACCCGTTGGCGAAACATATACTTTTTATACACGTATTAATGTTGCCGCCTTTCCTAATAATCATGCTTTTGGGCTTAGTAATTTACAGCCGGACGAAATAAACAAATATGGCTATGACGCATTTGAACCCACACTCAGAGTGACCGATAAAGCTGAGTCGAACGGCCATATAAACGATGGCGCGCTTATGGTTAAAACTGATACTGGCTACAGCAACATTCAAAATTATAAAACAGCGCAATCAGCACAGCCTTTAAATACAAATACGTGGTACAACGTTTGGTATGTTGTTAATAACGCATCAGTAAAAATGCAAGGGCAACAATATAATGTGTATGTGCAAGGCGGTGAATTTAAAACGCAAACGTTAGTCTATAAAAATGCTAAATTTAGGATGAAGCGCGAGCTACCTCTAATTTATTTTTTGGCTAACTGTAATACTGGCCCGTTAAAAAAACCATATGGTAACGGTGGCCTAAAATACGATGATTTATACATGAGCCGCGGCATCAACCTTTCAAGCCCACTTTAAATAAATCATTTATCCTATAAACATAAACACGCGGTAAAACTAAAATGGTATGATACCCGCCATTATTTGCTATTTAAGTTTTTAAAATGTATCGATTATTTGAAAAAATGACCAACGCATTTCCTGAGGAAAAACCAACTCAGCCGCCTTCTACTTTATTTGCGTTTTGCCGCCATTACACCAAAGGCATGGAACTATCGTTAGTGCTAATGTCTATCAGTGCAGCTCTTTTAGCTATATTAGAGGTATCACTATTTAGTTACATGGGCCAGCTAGTTGATTGGTTAGGCACATATACCCCGCAAACACTATTTGTAGAGCAAAAATCTGAGCTGATAAAAATGGCTGTTATGCTTTTAGTTGTACTGCCAATTGTTGTGTTTTTTCACTCTGCTATTTTGCATCAAGCATTATTGGGTAATTACCCAATGTCGATCCGCTGGTCGGCGCATCGTTATTTACTGCGTCAAAGTGTTAGCTTTTATCAAAATGAATTTGCAGGTCGAATTGCAACAAAAGTAATGCAAACTTCTTTAGCTGTTCGCGAAGCCGTCATGAAACTGCTTGATGTACTCATGTACATAGTGGTTTATTTTGGCGCTATGGTGTTTTTAGTTGCTGAAGCCGATTGGCGCTTAATGCTACCGTTACTTGCATGGCTTGTACTATATGCTTCTATACAAATTTATTTTGTACCAAAACTTAAAAAAATTGCTAGCTCTCAAGCCGACGCTCGCTCTGAAATGACAGGGCGAATTGTCGATAGCTATACAAATATATCAACCATTAAGCTTTTTTCGTACACCCAACGCGAAGAGCAATATGCCAAACAAAGTATGGATGTATTTTTACAGCCCGTATATAAACAAATGCGCTTGGTAACCAGCCTTAACTTTGCAATAAATACCCTTAATTATTTATTAGTATTTAGTGTTGCCGCTTTATCACTTTATTTATGGTCACTTAGTGCAATTAGTGCCGGTGCTATTGCCGTAGCGGTTAGTTTGTCACTTAGATTAAACGGCATGGCGCAGTGGATAATGTGGGAAATAAGCAGCCTGTTCGAAAACATAGGCACCGCAACCGACGGCATGAAAACCCTTTCAAACCCAATTAAAGTAGACGACAAACCAAACGCCACTACACTTGAAGTAACTCAAGGTGGCATTGAGTTTGAAAACGTACACTTTAACTACGGAAAAGCCGCTAACGAGACAAACCGCGGCCCGGTAATGAACGGATTAAATCTCAACATAAAACCGGGTGAAAAAATAGGTTTAGTTGGGCGTTCTGGTGCTGGTAAATCTACGCTTGTTAACTTGCTACTGCGCTTTTACGATACCGACTCAGGCAGCATTAAAATTGATGGTCAAAAAATAACAGATGTAAGCCAAGAAAGCCTACGCCGTTATATAGCTATGGTAACGCAAGACACTTCCTTGCTGCATCGCTCGGTAAAAGACAACATTTTGTATGGGCGCCCTAACGCAACCCACGAGGAAATGTTAAATGCAGCCAAGCAAGCTAAAGCACTTGAATTTATAAACGATTTAGTAGATAGCAAAGGTAATAAAGGGTTTGACGCTCAGGTGGGCGAACGCGGTGTAACACTTTCGGGCGGTCAGCGCCAACGTATTGCCATAGCTCGCGTATTACTTAAAAACGCACCAATATTAATACTCGATGAGGCCACCAGCGCACTCGATTCAGAAGTAGAAGCAGCAATTCAAGCAAGCCTTGATGACTTAATGACGGGCAAAACGGTTATCGCAATTGCACATAGGCTTTCAACCTTTGCACAAATGGATAGGTTGATTGTACTCGATAATGGTGGCGTAGTTGAGCAAGGCTCTCACGATGAATTAATTGCCCAAGGTGGAATCTATGCGGGCCTATGGGCACATCAAACAGGCGGATTTATTGGGGTGGAATAACTTAACATCCATAAAGCCGTGATTTTACATCTCACTACTATGTAATACAAAAAGCGAAGAAGCTATTAGCCTCTTCGCTTTTTTATTTATGTGATTTAAATTTTTTTATGAAATTAATCTTAAACCAATCATGACTAGCATAACCACGTTTGCCAGCACACCTATCAAAAAGAAGTAAGAACGCGGGCTTGGGTTTTTCTCAGTTGCTATAACGTAATAAAGCGCCATGTGAATTAAGCGTGCTATTACATATACCCAAACACACATAGCAAATATAGGGCTTTGGTAATTAATCACAAACGCAAATAACACAGTACCTATAAATAACGCACTGTTTTCAAGTGTATTATGAAATGTACGATGCGCTCTAAAAATAAAGCTGTCGTGAGATAAATCATCGCTTATTTTACCTGGTACCGCATTGGGCTCTTTAGCTTTGCTAAATGTAGCCACCGCCCATTGCACAAGCAACATAATTAAGTATAGGTAAAAAGCCGAATAGGCCGAAAGTGCAACTTCAGTCATTATTAATCCCTTGCTTAGTGTTTAACTAAATGCTCGTTGCAATTTTGAGACCAAAAATAAATCATTGATATTTCGGTAGTAAATTTAATAACAGTAGTTACATATGTAAGTAACTCTCAATTTTGTATAAAATTTACTTATAATGAAGTATAAAAGATAGCATGAAAAAAGGCTTTACTCAGATCTGAAAAGCTTAAAATCTTCAAAAGACGAATCCCATAAAATTACTTGATTTCGTCCTAATGATTTTGCTTCATAAAGCGCCAAGTCAGCTTGTTCAATCAATTCAGAAGGTGTTCTTGCGTTAAACTTAATAGACGTAACACCAAAACTGCAGGTAACAGGAATTTCATCAAACATCGCTTTTTCTACTTTAATACGAAGGGCTTCTGCAATACGTATTGCTTGCTCTTTAGTGGTATTAGGTAAAATAATACAAAACTCTTCCCCACCAAAACGAGCGACACTATCACCATCACGAACATTTGCTTGTAAAAGCTTTGCAACGCCAATGAGGACTGTGTCACCAATGCTGTGGCCATAGGTGTCATTAACTGCTTTAAAATGATCAATATCGACCATTAAAATACAGTACTCATCAATCTGAGGTAGATCTAAAAAATCCCGATTCATTACCTCAAATAAAATACGACGATTATAACAATTAGTTAAAGGGTCTCTCGCTGCCAAATAGTCCAGCTCTTCATTACGTTTTTTAGACGCAATAAAACTTCTATAAACCAATAAAACAATTGTTAAGCAAGCTGCTAATAAAAAAGCAAGCGCAATACTTGCATATTTGTTTTTCGAAAGCTCTAACTCAGATATAACTCTTGCTTGGCCAGAAATTTCAATTTCATTGTTTTTCTTAGCAAGCTCTAATTGATATAGCTTTTCTTTTTCTCTTAGCATCTCCAGTTCCATTTCCATTTTGTAAGAATGCAAATGGGCTTTTTCAAGCGCTAGTTTATCTTCGTCTCTTTCGTTTTGAATAATTTCGGTTAGCGCTATTTCTTCTTCTGCGTAACGCAGCGATTCACTTATATGCCCACGCAGTTTTTCAGCTATACGGATCTCACGGTAAGCGTATAGCATATGTAATTTATCATCTATTTGGGTTGATAAAGCGAGTGATCTTTTTAGCAATGTAATGGCTTCATTTGTATCAATACCTACTAAAGTCGCAGCAAGCGCTGTTAGCGACTTTATTTCATAAAGCTTACTACCCGTTTTTTTAGCAAACGATAATGACTCTCTATAATACTCTAATGCCCGGTCTTTGTTACCTTGCGAGCGATAAATATTAGCTATAATCCTCGCTGTTGTAGAAATGTACGACGTTAGATTTTTTGTTTTATAAGTTGCGTACGCCCTTTTTGCAAATTGCATTGCTGCTTTTAAATCATCCGATTCTAACTTTATAACAGCCATTTCTCTTAAGGCTGATGCCAGTGTTTTTTCTTCAACCATTCCTTTGGGCAAATCGATGGTTATTTGATAAAAAATTTCTGCCTGATCAAATTGCCTTAAACGAGTGTATATCAATCCCATTTGGTTTGCTGTTTTAGCAATACCAAGCGCATTATCGATTTTTTTATAATATATGTATGCCTCATTAATATGCTCAAGTGATTTATCATAAAGATTAATATGCCGATATATAATACCTGCCCCAAGCAATGCTTTGGCTAAACCTTCTGGGTCATCAATTTTTCTATGTATTTCTATCGCCTGATTAGAATAGTCAAGAGCTACAACGAGGTTGTCTAAATATCGCTGCGCTTCTGCTAACGTATTTAGAGTGCGAGCCATTAACTTTAAATCACCTAAACTAGTGTAAACATCTAACGCTTTTTTATAATAATGAGCCGTTTGCTCTCTATTTTTAAGGCGCTTATGCGATTGGGCTAACTTTTTGTATGTTTCTCCAAGCTGCTTTTGTATTTCTACGTTTTTGTTAGTTAGATACTTTAGTACTGATATGTAGTGAGTATTGGCAACGTTGTATTGCTTTTGTTTATAAAAAGAATCAGCTTTAATAATAAGCACCTGCGCAATTAAAAACGCATCATCATATACAAGAGTTGTCGGGAGTAGAGTTTCAATACTGCTGGCAAGTTCATCGTAGCGTTTATCGTCGAGTAATATCTTTACATAATTAATTGATGCCTTTATTTGGTTACGCGCATCATTTAGTGTTCGGTAGTTTTGAGAAGATTGTAAATAGTGATGGAGTGATTTTTTAGCATTGTTATTCTTTTTATACGCTTTGCCTAATAAGTTATGCAGTTTTGCTGCTAACAACACATCATTAGCGCTTTGAGCTTTTGACAGTAATTTTTTACTGAGTTCGATACTTGTTATTACATCAGTATCTAAAAGTAACTCCGCTCTTTTTAGCAACCCACTATTAGATTCGTTACTTGAGCTATACGGGGTAATTTCTTGTGCCCCTACACCACTTAACATAATAAAAAGAGTAAAAAGTAAGGCTTTAATTAAAAATTTACAATTGTAAATTCGATTGGCAACAAAGGCTCGCACCTGAGGAGTGAGGTCCATCTTTCGAGTATTATTGCAGTAGGTATAAAATTCCATATTTACCATTTAAGTAATTTATTATTGTTTAAACTCTAAATTGTGGCGATAAAATATACAAACTAGTGCGCTTGGTCAAGTTTATAGCCTGTATGCATACTTATAACGTGCACTTTATGTATTGCGCCTAGAACAACTTAACTTCTTAGTTTAAGCGTTACAAGTACTACACCATGGTCGGTAGTTAAATCATCACGCTCATACTCGGGATTTATTAAATGCCTATCGTAGGTATGGTAGCCGCTTAACTCAAAAAAACTGTCATCGTAGCCGGTATCAAACTCACACGAGAGCAAAATGTAATCAAGTACCGAACTACTCGCACCATAGTAATGGGTTGGTTTCCTAATTAGCTGAGCTTCAACATTTACATTTTCAGTGCTTTTAACTATGCAATCAGAGTGGTCATTGTCGGGTGTATCAGTGCTATTTAAGTTTACTGCGTTAATTCGGTTAAGCTCTGCTTTTTTATATAAATCCCACGAGTCATTCAAGCAGTATTTCACAAGGTAGGTTTTTGCATCAAACGCGGGGGCAAAACGCAGCGTACTTGTAAGTAAGTGGCTAAGTACACCATCAGATAGCTCGTTGTTAAAATCTCCCATTAACACCATGGGTTGCTGCGTAGCTTCACGACGGGCAATCATTTGTATCATTAATAGTGTGGCTTCGCTGCCACGCTGAATAGTTGAGCCCCACCCGCCCGCTACATTCGCTTTTAATATTTCGATTATATTTTTCTCGGCCGTTAGCTCTTTATTATATTCATCAACTTCAATGGATGGGCGCTTAGATTTAAAATGCACCACATAACAATCGGTATTGCCTATATGCGGAAGCGTTAGGGTTGCTCTTAGTACTTTGCGACTAAATGTAAAATCACTACTAAGGCCAAGCTCAATTGCAAGGTCGCTATCGTGCTCAACCGCAGCCACTTCAATAATTGGGTATTTAGAGGCAATAGCCACCACAGGGCGTTTATAAATAAAGTCATCAATCACTTCTGGCGCATCAACTACTGCAAAGTAATTATAACCTTGCCCGCCGACTAACTCTTTTAAAGAATCAATGCTAAAGACTTCCTGAAAGCCAATTATATCGGGCTGGTGATGTGTTAAGTAATCAATAATCCAACGCTGTTTCCTAGCCCATTGCTGCGCGGTATAAATTTTTTCGAAATCATAATACGCATTAGGCGGTGCAAGATAATTAAACAAGTTAAAGGTGGCTATTTTGAGCTCTGTATTAGTTACTATATCGTCTTGCACGCATATACCTGCAGTTAGTTGTTTTGAATCGAATGTACTGATGGATGTCGCCTAAAGTGATCGTTAAATTAGTAGATTATCATTGTATTACATGTACACGTAATAAAGCAGTTCGCTTTTAAGTTTTATAAAAACGTTATTGTTTGTCGTTATTATATTTTTCAATAAATAGCATTAAGGTGGCTAAACATATAATATTCGCGGCAATTAAATATGAGCAAAGTGAAGTTGTAATGAGCAGAAAGATCGAACTATTAGCCCCAGGCGGTGATGTAAACGCGGTTAAAGCCGCCATTGTAGCCGGTGCTAATGCGGTTTATTGCGGGTTAGATACCTTTAATGCACGTAACCGCGCATCTAATCTTTCGTTTGATGAGCTTAACGGCGTACTTCGCTTAGCCCATGAATATGGCTGTGAAATATTTTTAACGCTAAATGTTGTTATATTAGAGCACGAAATGGGTGCCCTATTTAAACTACTAAACCAGCTAGTAAATACAACCCTCGATGGCATTATTGTGCAAGATTTAGGGCTGTTTAATATTGTTAAAAAGCACTTTCCTACTTTGCATATCCATGCATCAACTCAGTTAACGACACATAACGAATCGCAAATTGAATTTTTAGCGCGCATTGGCGCTACACGTGTAAATTTATCGCGCGAGCTTAACTTAACTGAAATTAAAATACTGACCGATGTAGCACACAAGTGCGATGTATTAACCGAAGTATTTGTACACGGCGCATTATGTATTGCGTTTTCGGGGCAATGTTATTCAAGCTCTGTAAGTGTAGGCAACTCAGGTAATCGTGGGCGCTGCTCGCAGGCATGTCGCGATGAATACGAGCCAACAGCCATGGGTAACAAACACCCACTTAACTTAAAAGACAACTCAGCCTATTTTGATTTACCAGAGCTTGTAGCTGCAGGTGTTGACTCGTTAAAAGTAGAGGGCCGTATTAAAGGCGCTAACTACGTACATACCGTAGTTGATAGCTGGCGTAAACAAATAGACACCTTTGTACAAACCGGTAATTTAATTGAAGACGATTCAAGCTTATACAAAGTATTTAACCGTAACTTTACTAATAAGTTTTTACAAGGTGACATGACCAAAAACATGTTTACCGATAATCCGCGCGATCACAGTTTTGATCACGCAAACGAAAAAAGTAACGCTATTTCTGTTGTACAAATTTACGATGCGCAACAAGAGCTCGCAGCTGAAAAAAACGATATAGACTTACTTGTTAAAAACAAAATTGCCTGTTTAGATATTTCTAAACGTGAGCTACGTTTTGAGTTTAGCGGACAATTAAATCAGCCATTTACAGTAACACTCATAATAAACGATAAGCACGACAACACCCTAGCAGAGCAAAGCACTTTGCAACCTCAACGCTTTGAAGTGAAATCGCAAATGATGATGCAAGCCGCTGATAAATCAATTGTTGATATTGCTGCCATTGATAAGCGCTTTAAAACCTTTAGTAATGCCAATTTTGAAATTATGAATATGGATTACTCAAAGCTTGGTAGCAACTTAAGTATTCCGTTTAAAGAGCTTGCCCGTATTAAAAAGCAAGTAGCGTTTTTATTAAACGAAGGTAAGGACGTAATAGCACCAGTAGAATTACCAAAACTCGTTAACCACCCTAAAGCCAATAACGACATAACGCTGTCTGTTTTAATATCGGACATAAAAGACGTTCATTTATGCGATTTAACAAAGGGCGATGTTTACTTTAAATTACCTGAAAGCTTTAGGACCGATAACGATAAATACATAAATGTATTTTTAGAGCACCCACAGTTAATTCCGTGGTTTCCGGCTGTGCTAATTGGTAAAGATTTTGACGAAGCTGTGCGTTTACTAGAAGTGGCAAAACCTAAGCTTATAATTAGTAACAACACAGGCGTGGCGTATAAAGCTGTGCAAATGGGTATTGAGTGGATAGCAGGTCCACTTCTTAATACAACAAACTCTTATGCGTTACTTACGCTACAAGAAGATTTAAACGCCAAAGGCGCCTTTATTTCCAACGAAATAAACAAACCACAAATGCGTAACATTAAACGCCCTAATAACTTTAAAATGTTGTACAGCATTTATCACCCAATACTTATGATGACCAGCCGCCAGTGCTTTTTCCAGCAAACCGTTGGCTGTAAAAAACCACGTATTGACGCAAGTTGTATGCTCAGTTGTAAAAAAGAAACCACCGTTACTAATGTAAAAGGCATTAGCTTTGCCATTGATAAACAAAAAGGCGGCTATCCGAGTATTTATAATCATGAGCAATTTTTAAATATGGATATTGTGAGCGACTTTGCCGATAAGTTTGACGAGTTTATGATTGATTTAACCGATATAGGCTCAGGCTCAAAAGAAAAACTCGATAAAGCCGAGTTACTCGCGCACTTTCAAAACTTAATTAGCGGGCAAACACACGCGGTTGAACACTTAAATAGCATGGTTAAAGTACAAACCCGCCAGCAATATGTTGAAGGCCTAAATAGCTAAGGTAACTTAATGACACTGCCATTATTATACTCATTACAACACTGTCCTTATGCTATGCGTGCGCGAATGGGTATTTTAATGGCAGAGCAACATGTTTTACTGCGCGCTATAAAAACTAAAAAAAAACCACCGCATCTTTTGCACATATCGCCTAAAGGTACGGTGCCAGTTTTGTTATTACCTAATCACCAGGTAATAGATGAAAGCCTAGATATAATGCTTTGGGCGCTTAAAGAGCACGATCCGCATAATTTATTACATACTCATGAGCCGTTAGCGCTTAGGCGTATGCTTGAGTTAATTAAATTAAACGACACACAATTTAAGCCCGTCCTTGAAAAATATAAATTTTACGCACGCACAAAAGACATGGCGCAGTTATATTTCCGCCAAGCATGTGAAGAATTTATAAAGCAATTTGAAGCTAAACTCACTGCGCACAAATACCTAATAAGCGACAATAAAAGTTTAGCCGATTACGCATTACTGCCATTTATTAGGCAATTTGCCCGCGTAGATAAACACTGGTTTGCTCAAAGCGAATATACCAAGGTGCATGCATGGTTAAACCACTTTTTGCAAGCGCCTATGTTTACCAAAGTAATGACAAAATACGACCTATATATGGACACCGGTAATGAGCATTTGTATGGCCCTAAAAATCGCTAATGAATTATTCTCATCATGCAATTTAGGCTCATTATTTACGCTATACTGCCTGCCCCGTTATTAACGTAATACAGGTATTATGAACTACTCAAATTTTGGCACTAAATTTACACAACCCAATGGTATAACGCAGCTTATGGAAGATTTAGGCAGCGCCAACAGCAGCAATAACCCAAATATTGTTATGCTTGGCGGTGGTAACCCCGCACAAGTACCAGAGGTTAATGCCGTATTTTTAGATGAATTACAAAAATTAGTAGCCAGTAATAAAGTAACGCAAGTGTTTGGTTTATACGATGGCCCAACCGGTAACGATGAATTTAGAGCAGCCCTTGCCAAACAACTTAATAGCGAGTTTGCATGGGGGTTAACCGCCGATAATGTAGCACTGGGGAATGGCAGCCAAGCTAACTTTTTTGTATTGTTTAATATGTTAGCAGGTAAAATGAGTGATGGCAGTACCAAGCGTATATTGTTCCCTCTAGCGCCTGAGTACGTTGGCTATGCCGACCAAGGTTTAGCAGATGATATGTTTGTGGCTATAAAGCCCGACATCGAAATTTTAAATACCTCTAATGGCTCAAAGCAATTTAAATATGTAATTGATTTTGACGCGGTTGAAAAAGTACTTGCTGAAGATAGCAGCATAAGCTCGCTGTGCGTATCGCGCCCTACCAACCCAACCGGTAATGTAATTACCGATGAAGAAGTACGCCACCTAGACGCCCTTGCACACAAATACAATATTCCCCTAATTATTGATAACGCCTATGGCGACCCATTCCCAGGTTGTATTTACACCGATGCAAACCTCACGTGGAACTCAAACATTATATTATGTATGTCGCTTTCAAAACTAGGCTTGCCAGGCCTGCGCACCGGTATTGTGGTTGCGAATAACGAGATTATTAAAGCCATTGGACGAGTTAATGGCTCTATGGTGTTATCACCTAATGCTATTGGCCCAAGCTTGGTAACGCGCTTAATTAACGATGGCGAACTACTGCCTCTGTGTAAAAATACTGTGCTCCCTTTTTATAAAAATAAAGCCCAAACAGCAATTAATTTGTTTGATGAAATTTTTGCAGATCTTCCTGTGTACTTACATAAACTCGAAGGCGCATTTTTTATGTGGCTATGGTTTAAAGATTCAAAAATAACCAGCGAAATGCTCTACCAAAAACTTAAAGAGCAAGACGTGTATATAATTCCTGGTCATAACTTTTTTATAGGTATTGAAGATAGCTGGGAGCACAAACACCAGTGCGTACGTATTAACTATGCCAACGATGAAGTAACACTTAAAAAAGGGCTTGAGGCAATTAAAGCGCTTGTAATGTAAATATGCTTATTAGCATTAGGTGGGCTTATATATTCGTTTAAAATTTACGCAAACGCATTCTATCCCCTTTAAATTTATATATAAATTGGTATCCTACGCGACCTTTTTTAGCATATGCTTATAAAAAAGAACCAGTCAAGGAGCAACTATCGCTGCAGGGCACTTATTTTAAGTGGCAGCAATAACACAACAGGCATCGCGTATAATTATTGGTTTTAAACGTTAGATGTAACTTTAAATAGCAACATGCAATAGCACTATTAAGGTCAATTTATGCGATTAGGACCAGGACTACTAGTCACCGCCGCCTTCATTGGGCCAGGAACCATTACTACGGCAAGTGTGGCAGGTGCAAACTTTGGTTTTGCACTCATATGGACATTACTGTTTTCAGTGGTTGCCACCATATTATTACAATCTATGGCGGCGCGCCTTGGCGTTGCAACAGGGCAAGACTTAGCTCAAGCGCTCAGAGCAAATATTCAAACACCTTTATTTAAATCTTTGGCTATATTTTTAGTTATTAGCGCTATTGGTGTGGGCAGTGCCGCCTATGAAGCGGGAAATTTAAGTGGCGCTAGTATGGGCTTAATTGAAATATTCCCGCAGGTGAACGCTCAAATATGGACCCCTCTTATCGCATTTTTAAGTGCTGCATTACTGTATAGCGGTAAACATAAAGTGGTTGAAAATGCGCTAATTTTACTCGTTATTTTAATGAGCTTAGTGTTTATTTCCACACTTGTAATGGCATCGCCTTCACTGGGCGATGTATTTGCTGGTTTTATTCCTAGTATGCCTGAGGGCTCCATTACAACCATACTTGCTTTAATTGGCACTACCATTGTGCCGTATAACTTGTTTTTACATTCAGGTGTGCTCGCCACAAGGCACAATAACAATAGCGATCTGAACAAAGTAATTAAGCAAACTAATGTAGATACCGGCCTCTCTATTACCTTAGGAGGCGTGATCACATTAGCTATTTTATCTACCGCATCGGTCGCCTTTTATGGCACAGATGCGGGGCAAATTAGTGCGGCTAACATGGCCGTGCAGCTAGAGCCCTTACTTGGTGATGCAGCTCATTACTTTTTCGCTATTGGTTTATTTGCTGCAGGGTTAACAAGCGCCATTACAGCGCCGCTTGCCGGTGCTTATGCTGTGTGTGGCATGTTAGGCTGGTCTAACAATATGAGTAACGCACGCTTTAAAGGCGTTGCTATTGTTATCTTATTGTTTGGCGCAGGCGTAGCATCTCTCGGTTTAGACCCTGTTGCGGTAATTATATTCGCTCAGGCGGCTAACGGGTTATTACTTCCAATTGTAAGCACCTACCTTGTATGGCTGGTTAATCAAAAAGGAGTTATGGGAAACTACACAAACTCTTTGCTTTTAAACCTAGTAACTCTACCCGTTTTAATCCTAATTTTTGGGCTAAGTAGCTACAAACTCATTAGTTTGATTTTTAGTTAGATTCTAAAACCATATTTAAAGGCCGCTGTTTACAATAGACAGCGGCCTTTATTTATTAATCAGTAAATAACGTATGAGCCGTATTTATATTCACACACCTAACTTTTTCGGGTTGCGAGCTGTCTTAATTAAGTGGGAGAACGTATAACCCCCAACCGCACCTGCAAGCAGTTGAGCATAAAAACCGCATCCTCTTGCGCCCGCTATAATATGAATATTCATAATTGATTCAATGGCAATTAACACAATAGCAAATGCCACAATGCCAGCAATAACAAATAGCTGAGTACCGTATTTTTGAAGCTTTTTATTAAGCTTTGTTGTAGCAAAAAAAGCGATGGCAAGTGCCACAGCAATAATAGCCCCGTAGGTAGGTAATAGGCCTAGCCAATCATCAAGCGTTAAACTAGCCCGATCACCAAAGCCCACCACTACACCTACATTAACTAATTGATTGACAACGTATTGGCTATGAAACAAGCTAGCAAGTGTGAATGTAAGTAACCAAGAAACTAAAAATGAAGGCAATATACGTGTTAAAAACGACATGGTTATCTCAATTTAAAATAAAGCTTTTCTCTTATGCAAGCCATGCTAGCAAAGGCTTGCCCGGTAAACAATGTATCTCTTTTTTTACTTTGCTTTCGCTTTTAGCGTTTTCTGTTAATGCACAAGCCGCATTACCAAAGGAGCAATACAGTACAGAAACACTGGCTACGCAATTACAGTCTCCGTGGAGCATGGTTGAACTACCAAACGGCACATGGTTAATTACAGAGCGTGATGGTCACGTAGTTATAGTAAAAAACGACGTACAATCAAGAGTAAAATTAAATCTGGACGGTTTGTACGTTGCAGGCCAAGGTGGCTTACTCGACATTGTGTTATCACCAGGTTATAACGACTCCAAAGAAGTTATTTTTACCTATGCCCAAGGTGAAGCAAGCGCAAACAGGCTTGTTGTTGCCAAAGCCACGTTTAATGGCACTGACTTTTCAAAGCCTAATGTTATTTTTAAAGTAGCGACTGATAAAAACACACCACAACATTACGCTGGCCGCGCCCTCGTACTACCCGATAGCACATTATTAATTTCAACTGGTGATGGCTTTGACTATAGAGAGCAAGCGCAAGTAATAACCAGCCAACTTGGCAAACTATTACGTATAAACCTAGATGGCACTATCCCAAAAGATAACCCATTTATTAATCACAAAAAACCCAATGCACACGCTGTTTACTCGCTCGGTCACCGTAACCCACAGGGCTTAGTGAATGATTACGATACCGAGCAAATTATTAGCCACGAGCACGGCCCCGCAGGTGGCGACGAGCTAAACTATTTAACCCCTGGCACTAATTATGGGTGGCCTGTGATCACCTACGGCAAAGATTACTCGCAAGCGCGTATTTCACCCTTTACCGAATATAAAGGTATGCAAAAGCCTAGCGTAGATTGGACGCCATCAATCGCCCCATCCGGCATGGCGTATTACGGCTCTAAACACACTGCATTCCCTTCACTACAAAAACATGCGCTCATCACCACACTCGTTGATAAAAAGCTCTACAGTGTTAATTTAGCTAATGAAAAGTTCAGCCAGACCCATATATTTCCACAAGCAACAGGAAGATTAAGAGACGTGTATGTAACCACTGAAGGTAATGTAGCAATATTAACCGATGGCAAAGATGCGAAGCTGATGTTGATAAAGCCAAAGTAGTTTACAAATAGGGTTAGAGGCGCTTCGCTTTTAGAAAGTCATAACAATTTAAATAAAGCGGTTTTTAGTAAGTCGCTTTAGTCATTAAAGTTATAATGTATGAAGTCTATATTTCCCTTTAACCTTAAAAAATAATTTTTATAATTTTAATATAAAGCTCGTAAATATACTTAAGTAATCGTTCCCAAAACAATTACATTTTTGCATTGTCCTTTATTTACAAACAAACCAATTGGTTTACAATTCGTACAAGTTTAATAAGGAAGAAACTGAAAATGAAACAATCATTTACACTTACCATAGTTGCTTTAGCTGTTGCCGGTTGTGCCAGTACTAAAGTAGAGATACAACTCCACTAAATACAACTTCTGTACTCAAGGCTGAGTATGCAATTAATGGTTTATATGTACCTGACTACACAGGAAAGCAGACTGTACTAACCCGTGAATCAAAGCGAGTTATCCACGAAATAAATACGTTTGATAGCTGGCTAATGCGCTGGGCAAATTCTGATAAGTCTCGTGTTGCTGATTCCCCTAAGAATAAAAGCTATTACATCGATTATGATGACGAGACGTATAGCGAATGCCCTATGGCAGGTTGTGATGAGGTAAGTTTTACTGACAGCATGTTTGAGAAAGATGAAGATGCTGAAGAATATCAAACATACGAAGAAGTTGGTTGTAGTGTTGATTTGAAAGAGAATTCATTTGATGTAGAAAAAACAGGGAAAAGCCGAATAATTAATGGGTTCGATACAGAGCAGTACGTTGTTAACTGGACTACTCGCTACCACGATACCACGGGTGCAGAAGATAAAAACATCGTAACTTTTGATTCTTGGACAACACCACAAAATACTCAAACCAAACGTGCATTACAAGTTCATGAGAAGTTTCAAGATAGTTACCTTAAAGCCATTGGCGATGACAATGCATTAATGAACCTGCTAGGCGCACAAGCTTATAAGGCTATTGCAGGTTTTACAGGCGATATAAGTAATGAAGATAGTCAGTTCGGTGGTGAAATTGGTAAAAAACTAGCAACTATTAAAGGCTATCCAATTTCAATCAAACTGGAATGGAAACAACAACTAAAAGCCTGTAAAACTGCACGTGAACCTGTTGATTATAGCGCAGGATTAGATGAAGTTGGTTCACAACTGCTTGGTGGGCTAATGGATAAGGGTAAAGAAATGGTAATGGATCACTGGCGTAAAGATCCTGTAGTGCGCTATGTTTACGAAATAAAGTCTGTTGAAATGAAAGACGTTCGCGATAGTAAATTTGCAGTACCTAAAGATTTTAAATTAATAAATCGCTCGTAACCTCTTAGCAATTAAAAGTACGGCACTTAAGTAAAATCTATATGTGTCGGTAAAAATTAGTACCGATATAAATTTTTACTCAATAAAAAAGCCGCTGTTCATTTAGAACAGAGGCTTTTCTACTTAAAGCTAAAAACTGACAGCTAGTATTTTACGCTTTACCAATCACTTCAAGTCCACCCATGTATGGGCGTAATACTTCTGGTACTACAACTGAGCCGTCCGCTTGTTGGTAGTTTTCTAGTATGGCAACTAGTGTACAACCAACCGCTAAACCTGAGCCGTTTAGTGTATGTAGTAACTCTGGTTTTTTAGCACCTTCACGGCGAAAACGTGCTTGCATACGGCGTGCTTGGAAATCGTGCATATTTGAACAAGACGAAATTTCGCGGTAGGTATCTTGCGCCGGTAACCATACTTCTAAGTCGTATGTTTTAGCTGCGCCAAAGCCCATGTCGCCCATACATAAAATGACTTTGCGGTACGGAAGTTCTAGTGCTTGTAGTATTTGCTCTGCGTGGCCTGTTAGCTCTTCAAGTGCTTGCATAGAATCTTCTGGTTTTACTAGTTGTACTAGTTCAACTTTATCAAACTGGTGCTGGCGAATTAAACCACGTGTATCGCGCCCGTAGCTGCCTGCTTCACTTCTAAAACATGGCGTGTGTGCAGTTAAGCGAATTGGTAAATCACTTTCTTCGTAAATTTCGTCGCGTGCGCTGTTTGTAAGCGGTACTTCTGCTGTAGGGATTAAGCTAAAGCCAGCTTGTTGTTCACCGTCGTCGTTTACTAGGCCTAATGTGTGGAATAAGTCGCCTGCAAACTTAGGCAATTGGCTTGTGCCGTAAAGGCTTGCGCTGTTTACTAAGTACGGTACATACATTTCTGTATAACCGTTTGTGTC
>NZ_LOFG01000020.1:0-225397 GCF_001469205.1 Pseudoalteromonas sp. H103
TCGACCAAGGTGAACAGGTTGAGAGCCTCTATGTTCTTCAATATAGGCGACTTCATTGAATTCTTTATGTGTATCAAGTCCGATAAAAAGTATGCTATGTTTGTTCATGTTAGCCTCTGCTGTTTAGTTAATTGACAAACTAATTATGGCTCTGGCTTTGAATTAAGCTAACCCACGAAAAGCGGAGGCTAACACCGTGTGGGAGTCATTATGTCTAGTTTTCTATGAGTATGATTCGAGTATTATTTTTCAATTTAATTTTTTTATCAGTGGTGACAATGGCAAATGATAAACCAGCCGACTTAACTGACGAGCAATGGAACAAGTATCTTGAGCATAAAGCCTCGTGGGAAAATATGCTTAAAGAACGATACGAGAATGAATTAAAAATTAATCCACCTGAACCACCATGGATTAAGTTTCCTAATTACCATCCAACAGATATGTTTTGGCGAATGGGTCAAGGTGAAGATTACTTAGTCGACTATTTCGGTTTGTATTTTAAGTATGCTCCAAAGTCAGACTTAAAGGCTTATAAGCAAAAATATCCTGAGCACAAAGATTGGCTTGGGACGTATGAGAGCTTCAAAAACTAACAAGTCAATCAAAAGGACGCAAAACGCTTGGCTTGCGCTCCTTCTTCGCTAATTATAGCCAAGCATTTTTTGCCTATTAATATGGGCGTTAGCTCTCTAAATGGATTTATCAAATCATGCACTTTAAACTAGCTCTTATATTATTATTTTTGCCGTTCTCTTCGGTAGCCGAAAAACTAGTTAGAGTGACATTTGATGAAACTACTATTTGTTACCCTAAATCTTACTCACCAAATACTTCATTCATGGATTCAATATTGGCTCCTATAAAAGGTGAGTTGGACGACTCAGCAGGGCAACAATTAGTGTATATTCCTGCTCAACGGATAAAGAATAAGGTGCCTGAGTATTCTTTAAGTCATGCGAACGAGTACAACCCGAAAGTGATGCATGACGTAAACGGAATTATTTACCCATTATCGACAATTGATATTAATGGGCTCAGCGATAATGCATGGAATATCCATCAAGAAATTGAAAAGCCAATAATATATAAAGATCCAAAAACTGACTTTTTTAAAGTATTCACTTTCAAAAAAGAAATAGGGCCTTGGCACCTTGTAAAGTCAGCTCCAGTTAAAAACTCAAATAAACAAAAAGCTAAAGACTGGTATATTGCCTTTTGTGGTAAATTAGCTGGCTCATACAATTGTAAAGTAAACGTTGTGTACAAAGATATAGTGTATAACTATAGCCTTAACGAACATAACGTATCGCTGCATAAACAAGTTCAAGCGGCTTTGTTGGAGGAAATTAAATCTTGGGAAAATGCTTGTCCCGAGAGCTAACAAGTCGTTCAAAAGGACAAAAAAACAGTTGGCTTTTGCTCCTTCGTCGCTAATTTTAGCCAACAACTTTTTGCCTCTTAACGAGGCGTTAGCAATACATGAATGTATGGAGTAAGAATGAAGTTTGATGCTATAAATTTTAAAGATAAGTTCTCGAAATTTACTGAACACTGGTCTCCGCGTGTTGTTGCAGAAATGAATGACTATCAATTTAAGTTAGTAAAAGTTGAAGGCGAATTTGTTTGGCATGATCATCCTGATACAGATGAAGTATTCATCGTTTTGGAAGGTATCCTTAATATAGAATTCCGTGACGGCATCGTGACCCTAAATTCGGGTGAAATGTTTGTAATTCCAAAAGGTGTAGAGCATAAACCTGTTGCTAACAGTGAATGTAAAATCATGCTTGTTGAACCTAAAGGAGTCGTTAATACCGGTGATTCAGGTAGCGAGCTAACGGCTGAAAATGATGTTTGGGTGTAAAGTACAGCTAACAAGATTTTAAAGCGGGACTGCTAACAGTTTGCTCGGTTTCGCTTCGCTACACATTTTAGCAAACTGTTATCAGCCCCTTAAATGGGCGTTAGGGCACCTATTGAGCATGGATGAATTTTCTAAAGAAGTAGAATTAAAGTTTAATTCTCGCTTCCCTGAATGGGAAGAATATGGTTGCCAGACAACATACGAAGGGGTCACAATTTTCGAAGCAAAAGTTCCTTGTCCAAGTGGTGACTCAGATGATCTTTTGATTCTTGATACATTTAACGAAGAAGTCACAGTTTCATTCGATGCTTATCATGCGCATTTTGATGACTTTGGAAATAATGAAGCTTACGATGATGCTCTGGAGTTTATTTTACAAATTACTAGTGATGAATGGGCTATTGTTAGTTATTGGTTAAATGAACAATTGAATGGTTCATCTCTATTAAAAGTAACTGACTTACCAATTGATAACTCTGAGTATCCAGCATCAAATAAAATAAAGATAAAATCGTGGTCTAGCAGTTTTGATCAAGAAATTTTAATCCAAGGTTTGTGCTAACGGAGCCCTAACAAGCCACTCAAGCAGGACAAATAACAGTTGGCTTTGTTCGCTTCGCTCTCTATTATAGCCAACTATTATTTGCCTCTTAGTGGGGCGTTATATGCCTAATTTAAATTAGAAGGATCTCTTAATGTCTATGACTTTGTATGTGATTTTGTCACTCAGTGATGTCCCAAACACAGACTCGCTTAACGAATTATCAAAAAAATTAAACGTACCGGTTTATTACTCTGAAAATGTGGATTTCACAAAGCATACAGGCTTTCTTCCTGTCAAATTGAATGATGAAGATTCTGGTGTGGAAACTTATATGTCTCCTTTATCAGAGTTTTCAGACTATTTTCCTAGTTTTGATTCTTCAACATATCAGGAACCTGTAGTAATTACTTTTAGGTGGGGTGGAGACATGAATGAAATGATTGTGGCGTTGAACTCTGCTTATCTAATTGGGTGTGAAAAGGAATCCATTGTATTTGAGCCTCAAGGTGGTACTTTTCTAACTAACGAGCAAGTTAAAGAAGGCGCCGTTGCAATGTCCAACGGCATATAACAAGTGCATCATGGTGGGAATTTACTCGCTGGAAAGCGCTCCTAAAATCCCTATATGCAAAGCGTTATGCATAGGTGAGCCATGAAGCACATATTCACTTTAACGCCATAATAAACAAGACACCCATCTAAAATTTTGCACTTTTCGAACTTGAAGGCTAGCCTTCGCCATAATAAACAAGACACCCATCTAAAATTTTGCACTTTTCGAACTTGAAGGCTAGCCTTTATTTAGTGCAAAAAACAAGCAGGGTGTCTTATGGCAATCGCAAGAAAGCGTCAAGTAAGTTTGGTTGATACAAAATACTATCACTGTATTTCACGTTGCGTGCGTCGTGCTTTTTTATGTGGTGAAGACCGTTTTACTGGTCAATCTTATGAGCATCGACGAGGCTGGGTTGAAGACAAACTGCTTAAGTTAGCTAAGGTATTTTGCATTGATGTCTGTGCTTATGCTGTTATGAGTAACCACACGCACTTAGTGTTGTATGTTGATGATAAGAAAGCGAATAGGCTAAATGATAAAGCGATTATTATTCGCTGGCACAAGCTGTGTAAAGGCACTGTACTTACGCAAAAATACATAGAGGGCGAAAAGCTAAGTAAAATAGAACTCATATTTTTTAATCAAACAGTAAAAGAATATCGAGAGCGCCTATCAAGTCTTAGCTGGTTTATGCGGTTGTTAAATGAAAACATTGCTCGCAGAGCAAATAAAGAAGATAACTGCACTGGACGGTTCTGGGAGGGTAGATTCAAATCGCAAGCATTACTAGATGAAGCAGCCCTTGCGGCCTGCATGGCGTATGTCGATTTAAACCCTATTAGAGCTAAAATGGCTAACACTCCAGAGGATTCAGGCCATACCAGCATCAAACAGCGTATAACGTATGCAAAGGATGGTAAACAACCAAAACAACTACAGCGCTTTTCAGGCATGCCACGTAAGATAATGCCAAAAGGACTCCCGTTTGAACTTAGATCGTACATTGAACTTGTTGAATTAACAGGACGTTGTATACGAGAAGACAAGCGCGGTCATATTGATAATATGAACCTTCCTTTGCTAGAAAGGGTGAATATATCTTTAGAAAACTGGTTAAAGCTTACAACCCAATTTACGCGCGTATTTCATGGCGCAGTGGGCAGGCCAGCCTCACAAGAAGGTTATTGTGAAAACTTAAACCGAAAGCGCCGAGCGAATATCAGTAACTGCGAAAAGCTACTAGCATAAAACTTAAACTATTCAGTAATAAATCACAACTGCACCATGCAGCCATTTTCATGCGTGCAATTTAGATTTAATAGGCTAATGACTTATTTAATGGATGAAATGGAAATAACCTGGTGTAGTGATTTTGGCCACTACTTACATACAAAACTTATATAAAACACAGCGGGGCTTTTTTATGCCTTAGTTTTATTAAAAACGCCCAATAATGTTAAGCTATATAAAATTTAATTACTTATTATAGCAATGGCATTTTATCTTCCTCTATTACAGTCTCGTTTTAAACATATTGAAGTTGGCGATACACTAACATCGCTTTGGAGTGGGTGTGGCAGTATTGTAGAGTGCATGCTTGATGATGAGTCATGTGTTGTTAAGGCTATTAAAATACCACGATACATACACCATCCTAAAATTAAGCAGAGCGAATTTGCACTAAAAAGAAAACAGCACTCTTATAGCGTTGAATATAATTTTTATAAGCGTTACAGCCCGTTTTTACCTAGCACAGCAAAAAGCATCGAATGTATAAGTGCTATCAATAACGTTGATGAATATGCGCTGGTGTTTAAAAACTTTACCCAACATGGGTTTGCTCAAGCAGGGTCACAACATGTTCAAGCTATATTAAAGTGGCTGGCAAACTTTCATGCGTTTAACTTAAATAAACCTGCTAACGGGTTATGGCAGCAAGGTAATTATTGGCATTTAAGCACACGACCCGATGAGTTTAATAAATTAAATGAACACGACGATAAAAAGTCCGATATTAAAAGTGCTGCACATAAAATAGATAAAATACTGCAAACATCACACTACAAAACGCTGATTCATGGCGATGCTAAACTTGCCAACTTTGCAGCTAATGAGCAAAGTGAAATACTAGGGTATGACTTTCAATATGTGGGGGCTGGGGCAGGGATTATAGATGTAATGTACTTTATGACCAGTTGCTTTAATGATGAGCAGCTCCATGATAGTGCAGATGAATATTTAGCTTATTATTTTACGCATTTAAAAAGTGCGCTTACAATTTACCAGCCAGCTATTAATGCTGATGATGTTACTGCTCAGTGGCAAAAATTATGGCCGTTAGCATGGGCTGATTTTTATCGCTTTTTAGCAGGGTGGAGCCCTGAACATTTAAAAATAAATAGTTACATGCTTAAGCAGGTAAACACCTCGTTAGCAGGTAACATTTAATAAACACAATGGATAGATGGTTTGCATAAATATCAATCAAATCAATGAATTTTGGCACGATCTATGAAATCTTTGCTAAAACTACAGGTCAAATGACCTTTTTTAATATAAAATACCGCAAATTCTTGTATCAGTAGGTTTATATCATGGCTATTCACGTTATTTCTCACCCTCTTGTTCAACATAAATTAGGCCTAATGCGCGCGCATGGTATTAGCACTAAAAGTTTTCGTGAATTATGTTCTGAGGTAGGTACATTATTAACCTACGAAGCAACTAAAAACCTACAGTTAGAAGATAACGAAATTACAGGTTGGGATGGCAACAAGTTAAAGGTTGAGCACATTAAAGGTAAAAAAATTACTGTAGTGCCAATTTTACGCGCAGGCCTTGGCATGATGGATGGCGTAATGCAGCTTTTACCAGCAGCTAAAGTGAGTGTTGTTGGCCTTGAACGTAATGAAGAAACACTTGAACCAGTTCCATATTTTGAAAAGTTAGTTGGCAATATTGATGAGCGTTTAAGCTTAGTGATCGACCCTATGCTTGCAACGGGTGGCTCTATGATTGCGACAATCGATATGCTTAAAAAAGCAGGCTGTAAAGATATTAAAGTAATCGTGCTTGTTGCAGCGCCTGAAGGTGTTGAAAAAACACTAACAGCTCATCCCGATGTTGAAATATTTACTGCATCTGTAGATAGCCACTTAAACGAAAAGGGTTATATTATCCCAGGTTTAGGTGATGCGGGTGATAAAATATTTGGTACTGTTTAGGAGTATTCAGTGCAAAAAAATGACACTTTTTCGATAAAAACTATTTTAACTGGCGCGCAAATGCTGTTTGTTGCATTTGGTGCGTTAGTATTGGTGCCGCTTTTAACTGGCCTTGATCCTAATGTTGCACTTTTTACTGCCGGCATTGGTACGTTACTGTTTCAGGTAGTGACTAAAGGCCAAGTACCTATATTCTTAGCCTCATCATTTGCTTTTATTGCACCTATTATTGCTGCAGTTCAAATGTGGGGTGTACCAGCTACTATGGGCGGCTTAATGGCTGCAGGTTTTGCTTATATGCTTTTAAGCTTATTAGTTAAGTTTAAAGGAGTAGCAATGCTTCATAAAATTTTACCGCCAGTGGTTGTAGGCCCAGTAATTATGGTGATTGGCCTTGCACTTGCACCTGTTGCTGTAAATATGGCAATGGGTAAAAGTGGTGACGGTAGTATTCAAATTATTGATTACAACAGCGCTATTTATATTTCATTGTTCTCGTTAGTGGTTACACTTATTTTTGCTGTGTGGGGTAAGGGTGTATTTAAGCTTATTCCTATATTAGCAGGCGTTGTAGCGGGTTATTGTTTATCGCTTGCAATGGGTGTTGTGCAATTTGATGCGGTAACTAACGCACAGTGGTTTGCTGTACCAAATTTCACATGGCCAGAGTTTAAATGGCAAGCTATTTTGTTTATGGTGCCAGTAGCAATCGCCCCAGCTATTGAGCATATTGGCGACATGATGGCTATTAGCCAAGTTACCAATAAAGACTTTTTGAAAAAGCCTGGACTTCACCGTACTTTATTTGGTGATGGCCTTGCTACTTCTGCCGCATCGTTATTTGGTGGCCCGCCTAACACTACATACTCAGAAGTTACGGGCGCTGTCATGCTTACTAAAAACTTCAACCCAAAAGTAATGATGTGGACAGCTGTGATCGCCATTATTTTAGCCTTTGTTGCTAAAATGGGCTCTGGTTTACAAACCATACCTGTACCGGTAATGGGCGGAATTATGATCTTACTGTTTGGATCTATTGCTGTAGTAGGTTTAAATACGTTAGTTAAGTCGGGTGATGATTTAACCGCACCGCGTAACTTAAGTATTGTGGCGCTTATTTTGGTGTGTGGCATAGGCGGTATGCATATTGGTGGCAGCCAATTTAGCTTAGAGGGCGTTAGTTTATGCGCTATTTTAGGCATTGTACTAAACCTTGTATTACCTAAGGCGCAGTCGCAAGAGAGTTAATAGTGCACGTAAGTAGAAAACATTGCACCATAATAGCGCATTTTAAATGCGCTATTTTTTTAAGTAACTAAATTATATACAAAAATAATAATGGTCTAGTATCTGCATTTAACTCCCAGAACGCATTGTATGCAAAGGAGTTACTATGTCAGAGGCCAATATTGTGGATATAACCCCGTTTTTAACAAAACACCAACTGCCTTTAAAGTATCAATATTTAAGTGAACAATATTTTGTTCCACTTGCGCATGACATCCTAGAATCTAAAAAAACAAATACTCCTATTTTTGTTGCTATAAATGGATGCCAAGGCTCAGGAAAAACAACACTTGCGGATTTTTTAGTTACTTGGTTTTCTAAAAACACACCTTTTAATAGTGTCGCATTGTCTATTGACGATTTTTATTTAGCCAAACAAGCACGTGCTGAACTTGCAAGCGATGTACATCCTCTTTTTACTACTCGTGGTGTACCAGGTACTCACGATGTAGCCTTAATGAATAGCACAATTACTAATTTACTCGCTGGCGAGATAAACGTACCGCTTCCTCGTTTTAATAAACATGAAGACGACTGCGTACCTAAAAGCGAATGGGTTACAAACGACAAACCTGTCGACATTGTTATTTTAGAAGGCTGGTGTGTAGGCAGCGAGCCTCAGCCACCATTTTCACTAAGCGAGCCACTTAACGAACTAGAGCAGCAATACGACAAAGAAGGTGTTTGGCGTCGCTGTGTAAACAGCTGCTTAGCAAACGAATATAAATCTGTTTTTAGCTTAATTGACTATACCGTCATGCTTAAAGCGCCAAGTTTTACAGATGTTTTTACATGGCGACAAGAGCAAGAACAAAAGTTAATTGC
Organism: Pseudoalteromonas sp. H103; assembly: GCF_001469205.1. NCBI lineage: Bacteria > Pseudomonadati > Pseudomonadota > Gammaproteobacteria > Alteromonadales > Pseudoalteromonadaceae > Pseudoalteromonas > Pseudoalteromonas sp. H103. The sequence continues at coordinate 8,304 of NZ_LOFG01000020.1, forward strand.
TAAAAAAGGTGAGGGCTCGGGCACGATGAATAACGAGCAGCTGGTGTATTTTATTTCTCATTTTGAGCGCATTACTCGAGAAAATTTAAATACACTAAGCGCTAAAGCCAATGCCTTAATTGAACTTGATAGCAACCGCGATATTAGCGGTATGCACCTTACAAGTGACGACACACTACAGCCTATTATATTTACAGATTTAGATGGTACATTGCTCGACCATGCTGACTACAATACAAATAATATCAGTGAGTTACTGCAGCAATTACAAAGTGCTCACATTCCTGTTGTGTTTAATACTAGTAAAACATTTTGTGAAGTGGTTGAGCTTAAAAACGATTTAAATATTCAACAGCCTTTTATTGTAGAAAATGGTGCCGCGGTATTTATTCCAGAGGACTATTTTGAACTTAAGCCTATTGGTTGTAAAAAAATAGGCGCTTATTGGTGCTATGCACTAGCTAAGCCACTATCGAGCTTATTAAAGGATTTAGATACTTTAAAAAGTGATTACAAAGCGCATTATAAATTATTTAGTGATTTATCGAGCGAGCAAATATCTGAGCTTACAGGGCTCGATGATGCGCAAGCAAGGCGCGCCCAAACCCGCGATTATTCAGATCCCCTTTATTGGTATGGTGACGATGAGTTACTTAGCACCTTTGTACAAGATGTTAAAGCACTCGGTTACGACATAAAAATTGGTGGTAGATTTATTCATATTGCCAAAAATACCGACAAAAGCGCTGCGCAGCAGTGGTTAGTTAAACAGTTTACCCATCATTTTAGAAAGCCTCTCACGGTCATTGCACTAGGTGATAGCGATAACGATAAGCAAATGTTAGAGCAAGCAAATATCGCCATTATTATTGCCAATCCGGCCAGTAAAAAGCCGGTTAAATTGTCGCACAACAAAGCACGTTATTCTCAATCGCCAGCACCACTTGGGTGGATAGAAGAAATAACGTCGTTGCCGTGCATTAGCAGTATTTTAAGTATTTCTGAGGAGCAAACATCTCATGGCTGATTTTTATCAAAATGGCATTATTACAACACTACATAATATTGCCGATAGACCAATAGAAGATCTAGAACAAGAGCTACTTAGCTTTAGCAAAAAACGTCCAATGGGGTTAATACTCCCGTCTTTATTTAGTGAACTTGAAGGCCCTGCGCTGCAAAATATAGTAAGTGAACTACGTGATGTGCCTTACTTATCGCAAATAACCATTGGCTTAGATAGAGCAAATGAAGAACAGTATCGTCATGCACTTAGTTTTTTTAAAGAGTTGAATCAAAATCATAAAGTACTATGGAACGATGGACCTCGTTTAAAAGCACTTGATCAAGAACTGCAAGAACTTGGCGTTGCCCCAAGAGAGCTAGGTAAAGGCAGAAACGTATGGTATTGCATGGGTTATAAGTTAGCCACTGCTGAAGTTGAGTCAATAGCGCTGCACGATTGCGATATTTTAACCTACGATAGAAGCTTACTTGCGCGTTTAATTTACCCTGTAGCACACCCTCGCTTTAACTATGAATTTTGTAAAGGGTTTTACCCACGAACAGCAAACGGCAAAATTAACGGCCGCGTATCGCGTTTATTAGTTACGCCATTACTACGCTCATTTAAAACAATTTTAGGTAATACAGACTACCTTGAATATATGGATTCATTTAGGTATCCATTAGCTGGTGAATTTTCGTTTAGACGCGATGTATTAAATGATATTCGCATTCCAAGTGATTGGGGCCTTGAAATAGGCGTACTGAGCGAAATGTACCGTAACTATTCACATAACCGCTTGTGCCAAGTAGATATTGCCGATAACTACGATCATAAACACCAAGCGCTTTCACTAGATGATCAAAGTGCGGGTTTATCTAAAATGTCTATAGATATAACTAAAGCATTATTTAGAAAACTGGCTACACAAGGCGTTACTTTTACTAGTGAAACTATTCGCTCATTAAAAGCAACGTATTATCGTATTGGGTTAGACTTTATAGAAACGTATCATAACGATGCGCTTATGAACGGCTTAACGCTTGATGTACACCAAGAAGAAAAAGCCGTTGAAATGTTTGCGCAAAATATTATGGAAGCAGGTCAACACTTTTTAGAAAACCCAATGGAAGCGCCATTTGTGCCAAGTTGGAACCGTGTTGTATCAGCAATGCCAGACGTACTTGAGCGCTTAAAAGAGGCCGTAGAGCTAGATAACGAAGAATATAGTTAAAATTAAAACTAATAAAAAAAGGGGCGCATGTGATTTCAGTTAGCGATTTATTTTTACAACGAGTTGAGCAGCATCTTCATATTATTTACGAAGGTGTTGAACTGCCATTATCGGTTACTGAGCTTGCTCAGCAGCTTATTAAAATTATTTTAGGCAGTAATCCACTGCGCGACCCTACACCTCATACAAACCGATGGGATGAGCAAGATATAATATTAATTGCCTACGGCGACTCTATTATAAAACATGACGATAGTGAATTTGCTGTATCAAGCCCAATTGAAGCGCCGCTTAAAACGCTACATCGCTTTATTAAGGAGCGCTGTGATATGCAGCTTAATGCTCTGCATATTTTACCATTTTATCCGTACAGCTCGGACGAAGGCTTTGCGGTTATGAACTATGCACAGGTAAATGAATCGCTGGGTGATTGGAATGATATTCAAAATATAGCTAAAGACGTAAAGCTTATGGCAGATTTAGTTATTAACCATTGCTCGAGCAGAAGTGTATGGTTTGAAAACTTTTTAAACGACTTACACCCAGGTAAAGATTACTTTAAAACAGCCAGCTTAACGGATGATTTAAGCCAAGTGGTACGCCCGCGAACGTCACCGTTGTTAAATACGGTTACCACACCAAGTGGTGAAAAACACGTGTGGTGTACGTTTAGCCACGACCAGGTTGATTTTGATTTTGGTAATCCAGAAGTTTTAAAAGAATTTATTAGCATTATTCGCCATTATTTAGATAATGGAGTTCGCTTATTTAGACTCGATGCGGTTGCATTTTTATGGAAACAGCTTAATACCAATTGTATTAATTTGCCACAAACACATGAGGCAGTTAGGCTAATACGTACCCTGATTGAGCATACTGAGCCAAGCGTGGTAATTATTACCGAAACAAACATTCCAAACCAAGAGAACCTGTCTTATTTTGGTAATGCTAACGAAGCGCACAGTATTTATAATTTCGCCTTACCGCCATTATTACTACATACATTATTAAGTGGTGATAGCACAGCTATTAAGCACTGGATGATGAGCATGCCACCGGCGCAAAACGGTACGGCTTATTTTAACTTTATCGCATCGCATGATGGAATAGGGCTTAGACCCATTGAAGGTTTGTTACAACCCAGCGAAGTTGCTTCGCTCGTAAGTACCACTATGCAATTTGGTGGCAGGGTATCTATGCGAACCAGTAACGATGGCACACATACACCGTACGAGTTAAATATAGCGTTATTTGATGCAATGCAAGGTACGCACAATGGCCCAGATAAGTTTGGCCTAGAGAGATTTATGTGTGCACATGCCATTATGTTTGCACTAGAGGGGATCCCTGGGCTTTATATTCATAGTTTATTAGGTACTACTAACGATTACGATCGCTTTGAAAACTCACAGCATAACCGTGCTATTAACCGTCATCGCTGGCAAGAGTCAAAGCTACTCGCTGCAATTGGTGAGAAATACAGTCATCATCATAAGGTATTTAATGGTATTAAGAGCTTATTGGCAGTGCGCAAAAAGCAAAGTGCCTTTCATCCTAATGCGACACAGTTTACGCTGCATTTAGCGGGTGGATTATTTGGCTTTTGGAGGCAAAGTATAGACAGACGCCAAAGTGTATTTTGTGTTTATAACATTAGTGACAAACCACAAACACTCACATTAGCTGATTTAAACTTAATTAACACTCAGCAATGGTTTGACTTAGTCGCTGATAAAACAATTGAAGAAGAGCAATTAACAATAGAACTTGAGCCTTATCAAAGTGTATGGCTAAGCAATATAAAATAAGGCGCAATAATACCAATCCTCAAAATTGATCACTTAATTAAGAGGATTGATATAAAAAGGCTCGCAGTGCGAGCCTTTAATTTAATTAATAACGTTGTTACTAATTATAAGCTGTAGCTTAAGTTAATGTAGCCAAAGCGACCAATATTGTCGTAACTTGCACTACCAGCGCTTGTACCACGTGAACCGTACGGAAGTTTACGGTTAAATAGATTATCAACACCTACTTTAACGCCTAAGCCGCTATCGAAGTTATAACCAACAGTCATATCGGTAATAAAGTATTTACCGTAAGACATTTGGTTACTTGGGTTCGAGTTACTCGCAAGATCAACATTTGTGTATAAATCAACTTCGCTAATAAAGCGTGTTTCAACCGTTGAGAAAAAATTATCCATAGCATAAGTTACAGATAAGTTAGTTTGCCATTTCGCTTCGCCGGTTGTACCTGCGTACTCAATATATGAACTAGGATCATCCTGGAACGGGTAATCTTTACGTTCAATTAAATATGTACCAATTAAACGTGTTTTAAAGCTACCTTCAAGCGCTTCAAAGTCATAGCCTAGTTCAAAATCAACACCAGAAGCCTTTTGACCAGCTACGTTAAGTACTGAGTTTTGAATTAGTGAAATTTCGCCATTTGCATCGCGTGTAATCAAGTTACAGTATTGGTTGTCTATACCTGTTGCGCTGTCAACACAACGGTCAAGAATTTCTTGCGCGTCGATTGTGTCAATTGCATTTTCAAGGTCAATTTCCCAGTAGTCAATAGTTAGTACAGCATTGTCTAAAAATTCAGGTTGGTAAACAATACCTACCGTTGTGCTTGTTGACTCTTCACCTTTAACATCACGGTTACCGCTTGTTAAGCCATCTAAAGAGGCTGAGTCGTAACCTGAGTTAAAGTCACTTGCAACACCTAATGCAGCACAGTTTGCAGTGCGTGTTGCTGCATTTGATAAATTAGCTATGTTTTCAGCGCGACACGGGTCTTCTACATTGTAGAAAGTTTGGCTTGCTGCACCAAATACCTCACTTATGTTTGGCGCACGAAGTGCTGCAGATTGTGTTACACGTACACGTAGCTCATCATTAACTGTCCAATCAAGGCCTAGCTTCCAGCTAGTTGCTTCACCAATTGTGCTGTAATCAGCATGACGTACAGCGGTATCAAATACTAAATCTTGAATAAGCGGTAAGTCAGTTAAAATTGGCATTGTCGCTTCAAAAAATACTTCGCGAACATTAAACGAGCCTTTGTCTTCCCCTAAAGCGTTAAAAAACGTACCTTCTGCGTTATCAGGCTCTTTTGTTTCGCTTTCTTCTTTACGGTACTCAGCACCAAATGCAACACCTACATAACCTGCCGGTAACTCAAAAATAGCGCCATTAGCAAGTGAACCAGAAACAACCGTTTGCTTAATAGTTGAGGTACCAACCGATACCGTATTTATATAATCAATCGCTTGTTGAGATGGTGCGCCAAAACCCATGATATTTACAGGAACGCAGCCATCAGCTTGTGCAGCAGCGCTGCGACATACAACGTTGCCATCTGCATCTTCAACAGCATCAAGTGCATTAAAGTAGTTGGCTAAAATCATGTTAGCGCCGTTTTTACGCTCTAGATCTGTTTGGCCGTATACAACTGATGTATCTAATTCCCAGTCTTCAAACACAGTCCCTTTTAAGCCTGTAACAAAGCGTGTTGTTTCGCGAGTATTGTTTTCAACACGGCGTCCAAGGTCACTCATCATGCGGTTAACCATGATTGAGTCAACGCCTTCTTCTTGCATACGCGCTTTAATAGTTGGATCTAGGTAAGGGTTATCAATTTTAATGCTGTTTTCGTCATCAAAAAAGAAAAACGCAGGTTGACCTATGCTTTCACCTTGGCTGTTTACGTATTTAGCATCAAAGTAAACGTTTAAGTCGTCGGTCACATCGTAGTTAACTTTAAAGTTTACATTATAACGCTCAAACTCAGGTTGAATTTCTTCAAATTGGCCTAAGTTAAAAAAGTCACATTCTGCACATGAATATAAATCTGCGTTATTACCTATGTATAAGTCGCGTGCGCTGCTATCAGCGTTAAAGCTATTAATATACTTAGTTGGATCTTCAAGTGCATAAACGCCTGCATCATTGATGGCGTAATAACCTGCATTAGGTGTTAAAATATCGTCTGGGAAGTCCGCGCTATTTTTGTTCTCATCCGTTTGGGCTTGGTTAGGTAAGCTACTAAACGAAGTACTAGTCCAAGGGTGGTCAAGTGCATTTAATGAATCTTGGCCTGAGTACTCTATAGCGAAAGCTGCATTACCACGGTCGTTATCAAAATTAGAGCCGTACGAGAATGTTGCTTTTTCGTTGTTGTAGCTGTTTAAATCGGCAAAACCTCGGGTAACACTAAAATCCATACCTTCTATGTTGTCTTTTAATATAAAGTTCACAACACCTGTAACTGCGTCAGCACCGTATACAGCTGATGCACCACCAGTGATAATTTCTACACGCTCAACCCACACACTTGGAATGGTGTTTGTATCTACCGCTTGAGAGCCAGCTGAACTTGATACGTGACGCTTACCATTAACAAGTACTAAAGTACGATCTGTACCCATGTTACGTAAATCAAGAATGTTTAAACCAGCAGTACCAATAAAGCGGCCTGAGTTAGCCATAGAATATGTATTGCCAAGTGCTGGTAAATTGTTAAGCGCTTCACCAATGTTTACAGCGCCGGTATTAATTAGCTGCTCGCCGCTTATAACTGTTACTGGTGCAGGTGCAATAGCACCTTCACGTAAAATACGTGAACCCGTTACTTCAACGCGTTCAATTTTTGTCGCTTGCTCATCTTGCGCAAGCACTGAATTACTTGCTGTTGCAGCAGCAGTAATTAATGCACATTTAATGCTAGTAGAAAGTAAATTATGACGTTTCATGTGTTTCCCAAAGGAGATTTCTAATAATTAATAACAGTATTTCTTTTTACCGAATACAGTGTGTATTTGGTAAAAACCAATAACTTTTGTTATGAGGGCGGCGATTATTGCATGCTGATAATTTTATTAAAAGTAAGTAACTTACTGCTAAATAAGCAACTTGAAATATTCTTAATGGCTATTATTGTTTTTTTTACATTAGTTTTTGGGTGTACATAAAATGACTGTTTAAAGATAAGTTACATTGAGTATTTGTCATGTTTTTACATCATTTACATATTTATTGTTTTAATAATTTTTTAGCTGGTTTTTATAGCGTTTATTTTTTATTTAAAAGTATTTAACTAAATAAGTATTAAGCTAAGAAATAGGTGTTGGGTATTATGTATACACATTTGTTAGTATTGTGTACGTAAATAATGTTTTGAAATGTTTTTTATGTAAGGCTTTTTTTCCAAAAAAAGCATAGTTTGAATTTTTTTCATTATTAAAGACCAAAAAAACGTAGTTTTAATGTGTAAAGCCCCTTTACAGTTTTAATAGCCTTAATTGCTCCTTAAGTTACTTTGACACGTAAACTTGATACAATTTGGCTGTTTTCAATTAATAGGTTTGACCATGAAGTTTTTAGTTATTATTTTTACAATACTGTTTAGTACAAGCTCTTTTGCAAAGCAGGATGTCGATCTTGAAATCAATATGAAAAACACAGGGCTTGCATATAAGCAAGCAGTACAGGCTAGCGATTTAGCTGAGTTTAATACAGCAATTAATGAATTTATAAAGCTGGTTGAGGTAAGCAAAACAGCTAAATTTCATAAAGAGCCTGAGCAATCATTACAAGGTCTTGATAAGGTAATTACGCAAGCTAAGCTTGCTAAAAAAGCGGCTAACGAGCAGGGGCTTAATGCGGCTAAAGCGCCTTTAAAAAACATTGATAATTTACGTAAAAAATATCATGAATTACATGAGCCACCAGGGTTTTTTGAGTTATTATTTGGTTCATAGTTTAAATTTAGAATAAAAAGGAAAAACAATGGAAATTTCAGTTTCAATGTTAGAAGGTCAAAAGCAAAGTGCTAAATTTGGCGATTTAGAAGTAATAAGCGATCAAAGTGTAAATGCTGGGGGCAGTGCAGAGCATCCAGAGCCGTTCGATTATTTTTTAGTAAGTATGGTTCTATGTGCTGGCTTTTATGCGCGTAAGTTTTGTGAACAGCGAGATATCTCTACTAAGGGTATGACCCTTACTCAAAATAATGAAAATGTAGACGATAATGGTAAAAAGTTATTCTCGATTGAAATTAATTTACCTGATGGCTTTCCTGTTAAATATAAAAAAGCACTTATTGCGGCTGTAAATACCTGTACAGTTAAAAAGGTGATTCAAGCCGTTCCTGAGTTTTCGGTAGTGGTTAAATAACCATAAATAAAATATAAAAATACCGCAGAGGAACATATAACCCCGGCGGTATTGCTACAACAAATTAGTTACTACCTCTTCATACTTCTATTGCCTTAAACTAAGTTTTAATAATCAGTAAGTTATTTGAACTTACAATACAAAACCCAAAGCGCACCTAAGCATGAAAAAACCTATCAATCAGCTTTTTTAGCCGTAGATAGATTTTTAAAACGACGATTAAATTGTGCCACACGCCCATCAGTTGAGACTGTTTTTTGCTTGCCAGTGTAAAACGGATGCGAGTCGCTCGATACATCAATAGGAACATATGGGTAAGTATTACCGTCAATTTCTACCGTTCGATCTGTTTTAATTGTAGATCCAATAATAAAATACGAGTCGGCAGCGGTATCGTGAAAAGCAACCACTTGGTAATCGGGATGAATATTTGGTTTTATAATACGCCTCATTAAATGATATGTGATAATGTATCATTTAAATTTAACGTATTTAAATTTGCATTGCAAGTGTCTATGTTCCTCAAAAAGGCCGTAATTGCTGGCTAATTGCGCAAATAAATCAAAAAATAAGCACTTGGATCAAAAATGCTGGCTATTGCTGTTTAGGCTGTTATAACTATATTTGAGAGTTAAAAACGGTTAAAAAGTTATTACAGAGGTTATGTATGAGCGACGCAATACAACAAGAACAAATTGATCAAGGGGTGATGGAAACCCTTAGAGAGCGTGACCATAGTGCCTTAGCACAACAAGTAAATCCTTTAACATGCAATCATAACGATATTGTAGAATTACTAGCACGATATATGGCGCTTAGTGAGCAGGACGATGATGAGTTGTTTGACGACTGGTTTGACAACTTAACCAAGGAGCAACACACAGTGCTAAAAGTGTTTGAGGTTTACCGCGGCCAATATGAGCACCAAAATTAATTTTATTAAACTTTAGCGGTCATTTAAATAGTTTTATTTAGCCACTAAAGTTTTTAAATTTTGATGTACTTGGGCTAGCAGTTAATGCAAATTTAAAAACGTACTGTTATTAGTTAAATTTCATTTCAAGTTTTTTCATCTATCTAGCTATCTCATTTAAATTATTGCTATTTTTAAGTAATGCTCTAATTTTAAAGGGTTAGGCTATTCGTAGGCTATACAATTTAACGAATTACGGCTCTTACATATTCACCCAGTATATAAAAATTAATAGAACTAAAATGATTAAACCTGAAACTCCAAGTAACGAAATAGAGCGATTACGTGCATTGAGAGCGCTTAAAATTCTTGATACAGCACATGAGGAGCGTTTTGATCGTGTAACTCGTATTGCTAAACATTTGTTTAATGTATCTATCTCTTTAGTTACTCTAATTGACGAGGATCGACAATGGTTTAAATCAAGACAAGGCTTGGGTGTATGTGAACTTCCGCGAGAGTCTTCTTTTTGCGGGCACACAATTAATCAAAATGAATTGTTAATTATTCCTGATACCTCATCTGATGAACGATTTTTTGATAATCCTTTTGTTGTTGGCGATCCTAAAATTAGGTTTTATGCGGGCTTCCCCTTAAAGTTAAAACAGGGAGTGATTATAGGCACGCTGTGTCTTGCGGATGATAAGCCTAGAAACCTCAGCGATGAAGAAAAGCAGTTACTAAGAGATTTAGGCAGCTTAGTGGAGCAAGAAATACAATCTATTCAACTGGCTACAATCGATGAGTTAACTAAAATTTCTAATCGACGCGGTTTTTTGAGTCTTGCTGAGCACACCTTAAATAATTGTAAGAAAAATAAAGTATCTATGACTTTGATACTATTTGATCTTAATAAATTTAAGCAAATTAATGATGTATATGGGCACCACGAAGGAGATTTTGTCTTAACTAAATTCGCGCAAGTGATGCTAAGCTCATTTTGTGATTGTGAAGTAATAGGGCGCTTAGGTGGAGACGAGTTTGTAGTTATGTTAAGTGATTCAGGTGCGAAAAAAGCAGATGATGCTTTACTGTGTTTTACTAATGCGATTGAGCAAACTAATAGTATTTTAAATAAACCGTATAATATTGATTACAGCTTTGGAGTGGTAAATTTTACATATAATACTGATAAAACAGTCGTCGAGATGATTCAAGATGCTGATACTGCAATGTATAAACAAAAAAAGCAGTGTAACCCCTATTAAATAAAACCAAAGGGTAGAGCATGTTTAGCTTATATGCTGCGTGACAGCCAACTGATAGTAATTAATCACACAAAATAATTACACACACAACATAGTTACTGATTTGCTTAATACATATAGCTCAGCTGTAAATTTAACCTCAAAAAATAAGTAAACCCTGATAAGTTAGGTCTATCGTACTTAAATTTTATTTGGTATATAAAGTTTAAACTGAATTGTTATTTATTGCTGCAGCTATTAGTCACTAAAGAGACATTTGGGTTCCAAATTCTATCCCATATTTTACTCATACTTCTTAAATTAGAGCGCTGGCTTATTTTTTCAAAGTTACCCACGTTCACGCCTAAATCGGTTTTTTCTCCCACAACAAAGTTAAATACATAATTACACTCCATACCCATTCGTAAATCAGAAAGTATTATATTACTTTGCTGCTGACGTACGTTGTAAAAACCTTTAGTAAACCACTGCAAGCGTTTGATGCCCCAATCATTATTTATATCATCTAATAATGAGGTAGTGGTGTTATAGGCATTTATTGTTACTTCGTTTGGCTCATCAAATACCGACGCATATGCTACGTAGTATTGCCCATCAGACATAATAACTACACGCCATAACAATGTAGTGAGTGGCGCAGGGGTGCTTATATAATTGTTAACTTTTATTTGCCTGTCAGAAAGGGCCGTCGTTACTTTATCGTCAATAATTACTTTTAAAATGAGTGAACTACATAAATACATACTGCTAAGTACAAGCATTGTGGTGTTTATTTTATATGAACGCGCACTCGTTATTTTTGGCAATAATGTACAAGCTACACCAAATAATAAGGGCAGCGTATAGAGCGGGTCGACTATAAACATGTTTGAAATAGCAAAGGGGTGCTCAGTAAAAGGCCAAAGTAACTGTGTGCCATATACGGTTAAGCTATCGAGTAAGGCATGGGTAGATAAACACAAAAATACCAGCCAAAACCATCGTGTTTTATAAGCTTGCATGCCGGTGTGTATTTTTAAAATAAGCCAAACAATAAGTGGGCTTATTAATAAATGCATTAATAAAGAGTGGCTAAAACCACGATGGTAAGTAAACGCTTCTACAGGGCCGCCATAAGGTATAAATACATCTAAATCGGGTAAAGTTCCTAAGGCTGCTCCCCATAAAACGGCTTTGCGGCCCACTTTATTACCCAAAATAGCATGCCCTACAGCACTGCCTAGTACTATTTGCGTTAACGAGTCCATAGTGTCCCTTTGTATTTTAATACTGTTTATACTAACGTAAAGCCCAAATGCGTCACTTATAATGAAAGCTTTGGCTTTATAAAATCTAAAAACGCGACAATGCGCGACGATACCGCGCTATTTTTATAATAAACAGCTTGCACTACCTCACGATTATTAGGGGTGATTATACTATTAGGTAGTACTTCTATTAACTTACCTGTTTTTAAATCATCGCCAATCATAAAATGCGAAAGCAATGCAACCCCTTGGTTTGCTAAACATAATTGGCGCACGGTTTCACCGCTACTGGCCATTAAATTAAATTTTAAATTAGTAGTGGATTTTAGCGGCCAGTTATTTAATTTTGGGGAGTCTGTAAAGCCAATAAGTTTGTGTTGGTTTAAGTCACTGATTTTTGAAATACCTGGCGCAGTTTTTAAATAGGCTGGGCTTGCTACTAAATATAATTTACTAACGCCGAGCTTTTTAGCGTTCAAATTAGAATCCTTCAAATCACCTATGCGAATGGCCAAGTCGGTTTTATGTTCTAGCAAATCAATAATGCTGTCGTGGGAGGTTATATCAAGCGTGATATGCGGGTATTGCTTTGTAAATTCATCAATGCGTGGCACTAATTGGTGTAATACAAACGGGCTTGCAGCATCTATTCTTAACTTACCGCTAGGTGCCTGATTTAAAAGCTTAATTGCTTCTTCGCCAGTTTGCAGAGTGTTTAAGCCATCACGCGCATATTTTATAAAAGTATGACCTTCTTCGGTAAGCTCTAATCTGCGTGTAGTTCTGTTTAATAAAGTGCACTGCAGTGTATTTTCAAGGCGAGATACCGCACGCGACACCTTAGCTACTTGTTGATCAAGCAAATTTGCCGCAGCAGAAAAACTACCGCTATCAACCACCGTTAAAAACATTTCTAAGTCTTCTGTTTTGGCATGTTGAGCCATACGTTAGTACCTTACTTTTGCATTAATTACAAAAGTATTTTGTCACTAATGCTATTTTTTGCAAATGCTTTTTTGGTCAAACTGCATGCCTAAACTAATTACGAGGATTTAACTATGCCATTGGCTTTGTGGGCGCTTACCTTAAGCGCATTTGCAATAGGAACAACTGAGTTTGTAATAGTAGGCTTAGTACCTACCATTGCAAACGATTTAGGCGTAAGCCTACCTTCAGCGGGTTTACTGGTGAGTTTGTATGCGGTAGGTGTAGCTATTGGTGCACCGGTACTAACTGCACTCACCGGGCGATGGAACCGTAAAATTGTATTAATAAGCTTAATGGGCTTGTTTGTTTTGGGTAACTTACTTGCTTGGCAAGCGCCAAGCTACGAAACATTAATACTTGCGCGCATTTTAACGGGGCTTGCCCATGGTGTGTTTTTCTCAATTGGCTCTATGATTGCCACAAGCTTAGTAAGCAAAGATAAAGAAGCCAGTGCAATCGCGATTATGTTTACTGGTCTTACTGTTGCACTTGTAACGGGTGTGCCGTTAGGTACATGGATTGGCCAACACTTTGGCTGGCGTGCAACGTTTTTAGTGGTGTCGCTACTTGGCTTAATTGCTCTAATTGGTAGCGCAATTTTAGTACCAAAAAACTTAAAACAGTCTATTCCGGCGACGTTTAAAGAGCAGCTTCAGGTTATTGTTAAGCCGCGCTTATTGCTCGTATATTTAATGACTATATTAGGCTACGGCGGTACGTTCACCGCGTTTACTTATTTAGCACCTATATTGGAGCAGCAAACTGGCTTTGCCCCCTCAGCTATTGGTTTAATAATGCTGGTTTATGGTGTGTCGGTAGCGGTTGGTAATATATGGGGCGGGAAATTGGCCGATAAACGCGGCCCAATTAGCGCTCTGAGTATTATATTTAGCGCGTTAACAATTATTTTATTGGCTTTCACCTTTACCATGGAGTCAAAAATAGCCGCTGTACTAACGATTTTAATATGGGGTGCATTTGCATTTGGTAACGTACCGGGCTTGCAGCTTTATGTAGTAAAACAAGCGAAAAAGCACACTCCTAATGCGGTAGATGTCGCATCGGGCTTAAACATAGCGGCATTTAATATTGGTATAGCACTGGGCTCTATTATTGGCGGAAGTGTTGTAGAGGGTATGACCTTACAAGACACCGCATGGATAGGCGCAGCAATTTCTGCTTTAGCATTAGTAGCAACCCGCTACAGTGGCATGCTTGATAAGCGAGAAGTTCAGCGAGCATAAACTATCTTCTGCTAAGGTTGAAACTTAAATTAATGGCCTCATTACCTATATTGAGGTCATAGATTTTTAAGTGACGACACAAAAGAAGTAAAAGGTGTATTTTGTAAAGCTTTAAAAGAGCTTGTTTTTAACCGATTATTTTATAAGGATAGAGCCATGACACAACGTGTAATAGAAATGCCAGATTTAGGCATGGGAACATTCCGTTTAGAAGGCGAGACTGCCTACAATTCAGTAAAAATGGCGTTAGAAGTAGGATTTCGTCATATCGATACTGCGCAAATTTATGGTAACGAAGAGCAAGTAGGCCAAGCCATAAAAGACAGCAACATTCCGCGTAGCGAAATATTTTTAACCACCAAAGTGTGGAACAATAAACTCAATAAAACTGACTTTATTGCCAGTGTAAAAAAATCGCTTGAAAAGCTACAAGTAGAGTCAGTTGATTTACTGCTTATTCACTGGCCTGCGCCTTCAAATGATGAGCCAATGAGTGAATACTTAACTGAGTTATTAAAAGCTAAGCAGCTTGGTTTAACTAAACACATTGGTGTATCAAACTTCACTATTGCAAACTTAAACGAAGCAATGCAGACGCTTGACTCGCGTGAAATATTTACCAATCAGGTTGAGGTTCACCCATACTTAACCAATACTAAATTGCGCGCATTTTGTGCTCAGCACGATATACACGTAACTGCGTATATGCCATTTGTAGTCGGTAAAGTACTTAAAGACCAAACGATTATTGATATTGCCAATAAACATGATGCATCTCCAGCGCAGGTGGTTATTGCATGGGTAAACGCCAATGGCATGACTACCATTCCATCATCAACTAAGCGTAAAAACTTAGAAGATAACTTTAACGACCACGTTAAGTTAGATGATGAGGACATTGCCCGTATTGACGGTCTTGATTGTGGCGACCGCCAAGCAACGCCAGATTTTGCGCCGCAGTGGGATCAGTAATAAAATACGTAATATGACACTAGGTGCAGAAATCTGCACCTTTATTTTTTATAAAGGACTCAGCATGTTAACGGTAATCGCCACCATTTCGAGTAAAAATATTGATGCAGACGTTGTATTAACCGCACTTGAAAATCTACAAAAATACTCGCGCCAAGAAGTAGGCTGCCTACGCTATGAGCTATCGGTTAAAAGTGATGCGCAGCAAACGACTTATTTAGTGAGTGAGCAATGGGCATCTGATGAGCATTTTGAAGCGCATAAAAATGAGCCGCATTTTAAAGCCTTTGGCACACAAGTAACAGGCTTAGTAACCAGCAGTAATATTGAAGTGTACAAATCTATTGGTTAAATATAACTAATTGATTCAATTAATTTAAGCGGCGGCGTAATTATACATCGCCTTTTTTGTAGTGCTTATTTATATTTGAAGGTTGAATTTGCAGCCATATGATTGGTTTTTAGCTAAAGTAGAGCCTACTTAGTGTAGTTGCTCCCTACTAATAGGCGATATCAGTGGAGCAGTTACCAGTCCCGCGAGGCTTCAAGTAATCCTCGGATAGAACAAACTTAAAAACATTAAAGTGATACCTAATATATAACTATCAAACCATTCCTTCCTGCATCATTAATCTCCTGTTTATATAAAAGTTAACTTGTGTGATTATAAAAATACAACATGCAAAAATTATGATGTGTTATAAATATTGGATTTAATAAGCGCTTCTAAGTACTAATAACTCAATTTATTACTATGTTGCTCACTATATAAAACAATAAAAACTCAGGATATAAATAATGAGAAACTCAAGAAATGAGATAGTAAAATATGGTGTATCCTTCGGTACGGCGTTAGCAATTGCAATTTCGTGGAGTGAAAACGAATCTGTTATATGGGCAATTTTGCACGGTTTTTTATCTTGGTTTTATGTAATTTGGCATGTAATTACTCGCTAAGTGTTATTGCTCCTTAAGTACTTTATTTTTCTTATTATGAGTAAAGTAAAGTACTTAAAGAGCGGCTTCAATGTAAAGGCTACGAAGTAAAAGCATCATTTAAGTAGAACCTTTGCATTGTAAAAACAACTAATAAAAAATAAAAGGAATAAAAATGAAAGGTGCAGGCGGAAGCTCTGGTGGTATAGGGCATTTTTTTATTGGATTAATAATGATGTGTGGTGGCTTTTATATGCTGCTAAACGCAATCTCGGTAACCTCTAACTTTGGCCTTAGTTCTCGTATTTACAGTGTTAATGCATTAGGTGGTTTTGGCATTACTGGTGGCATGGTAATGATCCCCTTTATTTTTGGAGTGGGTTTAATTTTTTATAATTCCAAAAATATTTTAGGTTGGGTACTTTCTTTAGGTTCATTAACGGCTTTAATATTTGGTGTTATATCAAGCGTACGTTTTAGTATGCGTACAATGACCTCGTTTGATTTAATAGTAATTATAATTTTAGCCTTTGGTGGTTTAGGGCTTTTTTTACGATCACTTAAATCTACTGATACTTAAATAATTACCAATTTTTGCCTGAGAGATAGTTTTAATGCAGCCATTTTGCTTGATGTATTAATGCTTAAATTAATAATCGCCCCTTTGCCGATTACTGCTTAACCAGTAGTAGCGTACTTTAAAGAGATTTTTGTGAATAACTCAATACAACTAAAATTAATTGCGACTCATTTATTAGCCCAAAGAGGGGAAAGCCCAGCACGTTCAAATTTTCCTAAAGAGTTAATACTAGACTCGACTGATGATGCAATAGAAGTACAAAAGTTGATGATTTATTTAAATGATCAAACAGTATACGGCTGGAAGTGTATGCTGCCGTTAGATGATGGTTCGATTATTTTAGCGCCTCTTTTACATGCTCCAATAGAGCAAACCGAAAGCTGCTCGCTCTATACAACCCAAAATAAAGCGCTTATCGAGCCAGAAATTGCGTTTATTTTAGAAAGCGATTTGCCAAGCAATAAAAATTATTCTAACGAAGATATTGATACGGCTTTTACTCGTGCTCATTTAGCACTTGAGCTTATTCAAAAAAGGTTTGATGAAGGTACTCCAAGTACTCACATTGAAAAATTAGCCGACGGTTTATCTAACCAAGGTGTATATGTAGGCCCACAAATAGATAATACAAAAGCCTATAACGCAAGTACTGTTAATATTAACATTAAGCAAACTGACGCTGAGTTAAGCTTTGCTGGTGCTCACCCTGCAGAGCTTGCGCAACTTCCTCTTTATTGGGCGGTTAACTATTTATCGGCCAAAGGAATTGACTTAAAAGCAGGGCACGTGTTTATAACTGGCTCATATTGTGGTGTGGTTGAGCTTAATACTGATCAGTTAATCACCATTAGCTACGAAGGTTTAGGTGCCTTTAGTACTACGTTTATATCAAAATAAATATAGCATTACTTCGAGCGTGTTGTATTTTTGTGGTTGAATTTGCAGCAGTGTGTTTTTTATTTAAGCAAGGCAGAGTCTATGACGTGTGGTTATTCCCCATAAATAGGCGATAACGCAGCATAAATTCCAAACATGCGCTGCCCAAAGGGTTCTTTACAGGGGCGATTAACTCTTTGTTTCTCGGTTTTTACTTAGCCCACTAGGTTACAAACCTCGCGCCGCGATTAAATCCCCCCTAGATTGAACAAATTTCAATCCACAAAATTCAATACGCCCCAATAGACAAATCGTATTTTAAAATAAGCGCATCTATGTAACGGGTGCGTAGGGTTTGTTGTTTTTCGTGATCAGCCCCGTGGCCTAGCGCTTTGTTTAATAGCTTCATTGCGGGGTGTAGCTGTGTACGCTCCTGTTGATTTAAGGATGCTTTAGTGCGCAGCTCAGTGATGTCGTCAACTAATAATCTGCCAATATCAACACATACTATTTCGTCAATTAAACCATTTTGTGTAAGCACACCATATTTACTGCATAAAAACTGCTGCCATACTTGTTGTAGGTGTTCATCTATTTCACAACCAAACAATTCTTCGTTAAAGGTAAAACCTTGCTGAGCAAGTTTAGTAAGGCTTGCCGTGTATTGCTGTGCAAAATAATTAAAGGCATTACTCGATGATTCAATCTTTTGTTTTATAAGCCCTTGGCCCCAATTTACGCAACCGCGCGGGTAATAATCATCGTATTCCTCACATTCATACAATCCAGAATACGAGCTGCAACTTAATTGGCTTTTTATACAATAACTTGGCTTAGGAAATACGCTGTGTTGCTGCCATGTATCTAGTTGCTCGGCATCAATATTTAAAGCATGGCAAAGCTCATCGGTGTTATAAAAATGAGTGGCTAAGTAGTCAGATAAACGCATAATGGCTCGCTTAAAGTTAAAAATACAAACACTGTTTAAATGTACAGTGTTTGTATTTTGTATTATCAAACTAAATAACACAAGCCATTTTACGTTTATTATTCGCTTAGGCCTGCAAAAATGCGTGCAAGTATGTTACAAATAGCGCAAGTTTTATAAATAATGAATTTTTATGCGCACCCTAGAGAAAATTAAACAAGCAAGCTTAATTACCGCTATTAAAACCCCGTACTTAGCCAATGGTGAAATAGACCTAGCAAAGTACGACGAACTCATTGAAATACAAATAGCAGCGGGAGTAGATGGCATTGTGGTTGGTGGTACAACCGGCGAAGGCCAGTTAATGAACTGGGAAGAGCATTTAATGCTTATTGCGCACAGTGCAAACAAGTATGGCAATAAGCTACTGATTGTAGGTAATACAGGCAGTAACAATACGCGTGAAGCAATAAAAGCTACTAAATATGGTTTTGCCAGCGGCATGCATGCAGCGCTGCAAATTAACCCGTATTATGGCCGTACGTCTATAGCTGGTGTTAACGAGCACTTTAAAAGAGTACTTGATATAGGCCCTGCGTTTATTTACAACGTAGCAGGGCGTACAGGGCAAGACTTAACGCCTGATATTATTGAGCCATTAGTACAGCACCCTAACCTAATTGGTATAAAAGAATGTGGCGGTAATGAACGTATTACACACTACGAGCAGCAAGGTATTGCATGTTGGTCTGGTAACGATGACGAAGCGCACGACGCGCGCCATGTGCACAAAGCTCACGGTGTTATATCGGTTACCTCTAATCTTATACCTGGGTTGTTCCGCCAATTAATGGATACTAAAAATGATGCGTTAAATGCCTCATTACAACCTTTAATGAACTGGTTATTCTGCGAGCCAAACCCTATTGCTATTAACACCGCAATGATGATGACAGGTGCTGTAAACCCGGTATTTAGATTACCGTACTTACCACTTAGTGATGAGCAGCAAGCTCAAGGCGAAATATTAATTAACGAACTTAACGTTGATGATATCGTTGGCACTAAGGCAGAAGTATTAAATATCGACAATGTATTAATTTTATCTTAAGTTTTTAATTATAGGCAGTAATCACTAACTGTTGACTCATTTTTACTGTATAATTTGCGACCCTTGATAATGTGGCCGCAGGTTATACAGCATGAATTTTAAATCTTTTAGTTTTGCCCCTGAACTTATTCAGGCGTTAGACGAACTTAATTACCACACCCTTACGCCCATTCAGCGTTCAGCTATTCCGGCTGTTCGTAAAGGTAAAGACGTTTTAGCAAGTGCCCAAACTGGTACTGGTAAAACGGCAGCGTTTGCTTTACCTATCATCCAAAAATTATTTGAATCAGAGCACAGCACAACAAATGCACCAAGTGCATTAGTACTTGCGCCAACGCGTGAGCTTGCAGAGCAAATAGCTAATAACTTTAAAGCTTACGCAAAACACACTCCTTTAAAAGTAGTGAGCTTGTTTGGTGGTGTTAATACCGCAGGCCAAGCTAATTCACTAAAAGACGGTGTAGATGTTGTTGTTGCAACACCTGGGCGCTTACTTGATCACATTCGTTTAGGTAATTTAAGCCTTGCAAGCGTTAAACATTTAGTACTTGATGAAGCTGACCGTATGCTTGATATGGGCTTTATTGAAGATATGCAAAGTGTTATTAAAAGCTGTGACGAGCAGCGTCAAATATTACTTTTCTCGGCTACGTTCCCAGCTGCGATTAAACAGTTTGCTGCTAAAGTATTAAAACAGCCTGAAATTGTACGTGTTGATCAAACTAATAGCACAGCAAGTACCGTTCAGCACGTTGTGTACCCAGTAGAAGAGCGCCGTAAACAAGAGCTTCTTTCAGAGCTGATTGGTAAAAAGAACTGGCAGCAAGTACTTGTGTTTGTAAACATGAAAGAAACGGCAGATGAGCTTGTAAAAGAGCTTAACCTTGACGGTATTCCTGCCACTGTATGTCATGGCGATAAGTCGCAAGGTAACCGCCGACGTGCACTTCGTGAATTTAAAGAAGGCAAAGTACGTGTTTTAGTTGCAACCGAAGTTGCAGCACGTGGTATTGATATTGATGGCCTCCCACGTGTAATTAATATTGATTTACCGTGGCTTGCTGAAGATTACGTACACCGGATCGGCCGTACAGGTCGTGCTGGTAACCAAGGCCAAGCAATTTCATTTGTAAGCCGTGAAGAAGAAAATACTTTATTTGAAATCGAAGCGCTAATTGGCCAAAAAATTAAGCGTGTATATTTAGAGGGTTACGAAGTAAGTAACCGTGAAGTACTTATTGATAAAATTGGTAAAAAACCAGCGCATTTACGCCGTAGCCGTACTAATAAGCCTACAGGGCAAGCAACAGGCGAAGCACGTGCTGTAAATCGCTCGCGTATTTCAAATGTACGTAAAAGCTTAAAAGGCGCCAAGCTTACCCTTAAAAAGTAAGCTGAAACGCGAATTTTAATTAAAAAAAACCTGAGTTTACTCAGGTTTTTTTGTATTTAATGAAAGTGTTTTATCAATTATATCAGCATAAGTGTACGCAGCTTGCTCTTGGTTTATGTTAGCAATAATAGATAACCCAACCGGTAAGTTACTTACCTTGCCCAAAGGGAGTGTTATATGTGTGCTTCCTGCTATTGCGGGCAAAGAGCTACTGCTGCCTTTAAAATTATCACCGTTAATGAGGTCGGTTTTCCACGCTGGCGATACTGTTGGGGCAATAACAATATCTATATCATTATTTTTATATAAATTAGTAATTGCTGATTTAGCCAGTGCACGGTAGCGTGCTTTAACGCGTTGGTATTTATCTTTATTTGTTAAATCAATTGCCTGCGACTTAGTAAGTATATCTTGTCCGAAGTAGGGCATTTCTGTTTCTTTATTTTGGCTATTAAAGTTTATGAGTGCCTCTAAGCTTTTAGTTTTTACTTCTTTTGGTGTGTTAGATAAGTAATGATTTATTTCAGCTTTAAAATCGTAAAGTAAAATGTAGTATTCATCAGCGAATAAAGTATCTAGATTGTCGGTTACTTCTATTTCAGTAACGGTATGCCCTGCTTGTTTAAGTGCATTTAATTGCTTTTTATAAAGCTGCTGAGTTTGAATGGTAAATTTATCACTTGGTAGCGCACCAATTTTGAGTGTTGATTTAGCCGTTAACTCTTTTGAATTTAAAACAAACTCATGTGTTGATACATCTTTTTTATCTTTGCCTTGTAATACTGCAAGCACAAGTAGCGCATCTTTTAGGGTATGAGCCATAGGTCCAACAGTGTCTTGACTGCTTGAAAGGGGAATAACCCCATTGCGTGATACTTGGTCCATGCTTGGTTTTATAGCATATACACCATTAACTGATGCGGGGCAGGTAATAGAGCCATCGGTTTCTGTGCCCAGTGCAATTGGTGCAAAGTTAAGTGCTACGGCCACTGCAGAGCCAGCACTAGAACCACACGGGTTTCTAGTTATATCGTGAGCATTATGTGTTTGTCCACCTACTGCGCTCCACCCAGAAGAAGAGTACGAAGACCGAAAATTGGCCCATTCACTCAGGTTTGCTTTACCTAAAATAATAGCACCCGCT
Organism: Pseudoalteromonas sp. H103; assembly: GCF_001469205.1. Taxonomy (NCBI): domain Bacteria; kingdom Pseudomonadati; phylum Pseudomonadota; class Gammaproteobacteria; order Alteromonadales; family Pseudoalteromonadaceae; genus Pseudoalteromonas; species Pseudoalteromonas sp. H103. Next base: position 30,325 of record NZ_LOFG01000020.1, read on the forward strand.
TCTCGCAGTTTTTTAACTACAAAAGCATCTTTATTTGTAATATTGTTTTTTAAAGCCAAAGAGCCCGCTGTAGTCGGTAATTTACCTTTGGTCTCTATGTTATCTTTAAGCAAAACGGGTATGCCGTGAAGTGGCCCGGCCCATTTAGAGTTTGCATAGAGTAAATCTAAAGCTTTAGCCTGTTCAATAGCTGAGGGATCGATATTAATCACAGCGTTATATTGTGGGTTGAGTTTTTCTATTCGGTTTATATAAGCTTGTGTAACGTGTTGTGCATTTGTAGTTTTGTTTTTATAAGCTATGTGAATTTGCTCTATAGTTTTTAAATTATTCGCTTTAGCACTAAATACACAAAGCACACAAATTAAAGAAATAATGGTTGTTTTGGTCATTCTATTAAGCCGCTAATTGTTATTTATTATACATTTAGCACAAAAAAGCCTCACAAAGTGAGGCTTTTCGGTAAATAACTTAAAAAACCGGTTTAAGCGTTTTCTAACATTGAGAGTGCAACTGCTTCAGCCGCTTTAATACCATCAATGCCTGCAGATAAAATACCACCTGCGTAACCTGCGCCTTCACCTGCTGGGTATAAACCTTTTGTATTTATACTTTGAAAGCTTTTATCGCGTTTGATACTAATCGGCGATGATGTACGCGTTTCTACACCGGTTAATAAGCCATCGTTAGTTGAAAAACCACGAATTTGCTTATTAAATGCAGGTATGGCTTCGCGTATAGCATCGATAGCAAATTGCGGAAGTACTTTACCTAAATCGGTTAATTTAATCCCTGGTGTATATGAAGGCTCAACGCCGCCAATGTTACCCGATGGTTTGCCTTTTAAAAAATCACCGATAAGCTGAGCAGGGGCATCATAATTACTGCCGCCTAATGCATAAGCCTGCTCTTCTAATTTACGTTGTAAATCAATACCTGCAAGCGGGTGCCCAGGGAAATCTTTTTCTGGGTTAATACCTACAACAATGGCGCTATTTGCGTTACGCTCACTACGTGAATATTGGCTCATACCGTTAGTAACAACACGGCCTTCTTCAGAGGTTGCGGCTACTACAGTGCCCCCTGGGCACATACAAAAGCTGTAAACCGTGCGGCCATTATCACAATGATGAACGAGTTTGTAATCGGCTGAGCCTAAAATTGGGTTGCCTGCGTTATCTCCAAAGCGGCACTCGTCAATCATTGATTGTTTGTGCTCGATTCTAAAGCCAACAGAGAAGGGTTTAGCTTCTACATAAATACCTTTGTCGTGGATCATTTTAAAGGTATCACGAGCGCTGTGACCTACTGCAAGTACAACGTGACGAGTATTTAGTTTTTCACCATTTGAAAGCGTTAAGCCGGTTACTTGTCCATCATCTAAATGAATGTCATCTACGCGTGTGCTAAAGCGTATTTCGCCGCCAAGCTCTATAATACGCGCGCGCATTTTTTCAATCATAGTAACAAGTTTAAACGTACCAATGTGCGGCTTACTTACATATAGAATTTCATCTGGTGCACCGGCTTCTACAAATTCGGTTATAACTTTACGACCATAATGTTTTGGATCTTTTACTTGGCTGTATAGTTTACCGTCTGAAAATGTACCTGCACCACCTTCACCAAACTGCACATTAGACTCAGTATTAAGTGTGCGTTTACGCCAAAAGCCAAAGGTGTCTTTTGTGCGTTCGCGTACTTCTTTACCACGCTCTAAAATAATCGGGTTAAAGCCCATTTGAGCAAGGACTAAACCCGCAAATAAACCACACGGGCCAAAACCAATTACCACTGGGCGCTCGGTAATATTAGCAGGTGCTTGCGCTACAAATTTGTATGAAGTGTCGGGCGCCGGTTTTACGTGCTGATCTTTAGAAAATGTATTAAGGAGCACTTCTTCGTTATCTACTTCAATATCAAGAGTGTAAATAAGTAAAATAGCTGTTTTTTTACGTGCGTCGTAGCCACGTTTAAACACATTATAGCTGTGTAATTGCTCAGGTTTTATTTTTAGTTTGTCTACTATGGCTTGGCCTATAGCATCTTCGTTATGATCAAGCGGCAGCTTTATTTCGGTTAAACGTATCATTAGTATCTCTTTTAGGTGTCTTAGCGGGTTTATTTCCGCTCACAATAAGAAGTGTAGGGCACGTAATGGCTTTACATTGAGGGCGCATATACTACGTTAAATTGGCCAATTATGGCACTTATTTATTGTGTTTTTAGTGTGGTTGGGTATGATCCGCGCCTTAGATGATTAATTATTGGGTTTTAACTGTTATGGCGTTTGTAGTCACCGAAAACTGTATTAAATGCAAATACACAGATTGTGTGGCAGTGTGCCCTGCAGATGCCTTTTACGAAGGCCCTAACTTTTTAGCAATAAGCCCAATAGATTGTATTGATTGCGGTTTGTGTGTACCAGAGTGCCCAGCAGAGGCAATTTATCAAGAAGACGAACTTCCAGAAGATCAAAAAGAATTTACTGAACTTAACGCTGAGCTTGCTTTAGTTTGGCCGCGTATTGTTGAGGTAAAACCAGCCCCTGATGATGCAGACCAATGGAATGGTGTGGCTAATAAGCTTAAATTAATAGAAACCTAGCTTTTTAAATTAATCCTTTAATATTAATTAGTTAAAATATCCAATATTTTTAGTATCATACTATTAACAAATGTACTGACTTAAATTACACTCCGTAGATAAGTTTACCTTTTTAGGGTAAATATCTCTAAATGGATGTTTATGCAGTACTTTATAACTATAAAAAAACACTTCAGTGTTTTGTTTGCACTTACTTTTGCACTTTTATCTACAACCCCACTATTAGCCGCTGAAAAAACACAGTATTCGCTGTCACATATCAGTACTAATATTACCGTTGATGGCGTACTTGACGAGCCACATTGGCAAAATGCCACATTAGTACCTATTGCGTTTCAAGATGAGCCAAACGAAAAGGGTATACCACCTGTTAAAACCGACGCTTACATGTATGAAGATGGCAGCAACTTATATGTTGCATTTGTAGCCGAAGATCCTCAGCCTAACCAAATTACAGCGTCACTTCGTGATAGAGATACGCTTTGGCAAGACGACACGGTTATTTTAATTATTGATACCTTTAACGATGAGCGTTCAGCTTACGAATTTTATGTAAACCCATTAGGGGCGCAAGGTGATACTCGAATGAGTGACACCGATGGTTGGCAGTCAGACCCATCTTGGGATGCAATATGGGATAGCGCAGGTAAAATCACTGGACAAGGCTTTGTCGTTGAAATGCGTATACCTTTTAAAGCACTTCGATTTCCTGAAAATAAGCCCGACCTAACGTGGGGGTTTGCGGTGTTACGAAATTATCAACGTGACGTGCTTTATCAACTTTCAAATATGGGTTTTGACCGAGATATAAAATGCAGCCTTTGTCAGTTTGATAAACTCCACGGTTTTAAAAACGTAAAAGCCAGTAAAAATTTACAATTAACGCCTACGCTTACAGCGCTTAGAAATGATTCAAAGCCAACCTTACCTGGCAACTGGGATAACGGCGATATTAATACCGAAGCAGGACTAGATTTACGCTGGGGTGTTACTCAAGATGCGGTGATTAATGCGACAATTAATCCTGATTTTTCGCAAATAGAAAGTGATGCTTTAGAGCTTGATGTAAACACGACTTACTCTATATATTATGACGAAAAGCGCCCGTTTTTTTTAGATGGGGCATCGTATTTTCAAAGTAGTTTATTCGAACTACTTTACACCCGCACTATTGCAGAGCCTGAGGTAGGGGCAAAACTGACTGGCAAAACGGATCAGCATAGCTATGCATTTATGTATGCAGATGACGATAACAGTAATATTTTATTACCTACAAACCAAGGCTCTGGTTTTGCTATTTTAGAGGAAAAAACTCACGCAGCAGCTGCCCGTTATCAATATGATATTGGCGATCAAGGTACTATAGGGCTTAGTACTACTCATAGAGAAAGTGATGATTACTACAATACGGTGATCTCTGTTGATGGCAGTTACTGGTTTAATCAATCAGATACGCTTGCCTATCAAGTGGCAACAGCTGATTCTAAAAACTCAGCGTTTTTAACCAATAACTATAATTTAGTTAAAAATCAATCAGATGAAGCATACGCTATTGAATTCACAAGAGATAAGCGTGACTACAATGTGTCTGCGAGCTACGAAAATATCGGGGAAGATTATCGTACAGACCTAGGTTACCAAGAAAAAGTAGATTACGAAAAAGTAGGCCTTGTAGGCGGACAAACTTGGTACAGCGACGAGTCAGGCTTATTAACGTCATGGTCTTACGAGGCCGACTGGAATAAAACATGGGCTCAAAATGGCGACTTACTTGAAGATGAATACCAAGGGTTTATAACATTAAAAGGCCAAAAACAGTCTATTTTTGAAATTGGCTTACTTCATCGTTATGAGAATTATAACGATACTTTTTATAACCAAAACATTGGCTTTGTTTATACAGGCTTTAAACCTAAAAATAATATATGGCTTTCGTTTTATGGTGAATATGGTAGCCGTATAGATTACGCAAATGAGCAAATTGGCGACTCGTACGCTACGCAAACGCAAGCTAAGTGGGATATAAACGATCACTGGCAGGTAGACGTTAAGCATAATTACAGTGTGTTAGATAACCCTCAAGGTGAGCGAGTATATAACGCTAACTTATTAGATTTTAGGCTTTATTATAAATTTAGTATGCGTTCAATGCTAAAACTAATTTTACAATTTGAAGATATTGATAGAAATGAAGACGCTTACTTTTATCAAGTAAGCCACATAAATAAAGATTATGGCAGCCAACTTGTTTATTCGTACAAAATAAATGCGCAAACCTTATTTTACTTAGGGTACTCAGATAAAAGTTATCAAGACGACTCGCTAAAGCATGTTGAGCGTGATCAGCGCACATTTTTTACAAAAGTAAGTTATGCGTGGCAACTTTAAGCTTTAGTATTGTTAATTCATAATGACTGGTAATCAAATTGCTAAAAACTTGATTACGAGATAGTGAGAATAATTTATACATAATACTTAACAATTGGTTTATTTTTATTCACTACGCTCTATAATTAGTTAATGATCAAGCAATAATTTACTTCTTTATTATTGCTGGCCTTACAAATGCTCATTAATAAGTATTGTATTATCGCTTGCTTAGTACTAAATGCAGGCGATATAATCACCTTTTAGTAACGGATTTGTAGGAGAAGTAATTTAGATGGATTTTATTGATGAGTAAATTGAAGCCTGTTGGATTTATAATTTTAGTTTTAATCTTATTTTGCTTTTGCATAAATATAGAACTGACAAATCAAATTAATCGCATCAATTTATTTCACTCTGATATAGATATACGTAGTTTCGAAATAGCGAGCACCTCGTTAAATATGGCCCCTTGGTATAATCCTATTATTAATGGCCATTACATAATAGAAGACTCTTCGGTAAATTATCTCCTTATAAAAACAACGGACACCGAATTTTTAGCGGCGAATGCTCAAAAACTAGTGCTGATGACATTAGCGTCACCTATTAATTTTTTAATTGTTTGTATTTTGCTATTTGGTTGTGGAGCTTACCTTCGCAGAGAAAGAAGAAAACGCCAATATAAAAACCAAATAGCTCAATTAAACCTTCAAGCAAACACGTTACTTAATGCCTTTAATTTAAATGTTAAACCAGCAGAAAACCCTTCAGGAGTGAGTAGTTTAAGCCAGTCAATCACTAGTTTAAATACACATGTTGCTAACTATTTAAAGCAAACCCAAACGAGCATCTGCCAAGATAAGCTTACTTTACTCATTGATCGTCACGCTTATATAGAACATATCGACAGACAAATTAACCACACATCAAAAGAAGAGCTCAAATGCGCACTTTTATTTATTGATTTAGATGGTTTTAAACAAGTTAATGACTCTTTTGGACATAGTTTTGGCGATGAAATATTAGTACAAGTAGCGAGCCGATTAGCAAACGTTTTACGCCACCATAAATTAAGTAATATAAATACTGCAAACCAATTAGAGCAAAATTTATCTCGTTTAGGAGGAGATGAATTTTCTATTTTTATAGAGTCACTAGATGAAAGTGATAGAGTTGTAGAAATTGCTAAGCATGTTTTAAGCGAGCTTGAAAAAGATTTTGTACTGGGAAATAAAATAGTAAAAATTAGCGCAAGTATTGGTATTGCTACATATCCAGAAAGCGCATCAACCCCTCAGGCTTTATTACAACTTGCCGATGTTGCAATGTACCGAGCTAAAAGTGATGGTAAGGGTATATTTAAAGTTTACTCGCCTGAAATGGGTAACAAAATGCGTCGCTACCACTATCTATTGGAAGAGTTGCGGTTAGCTGTTGCGTGTAAAGATTTTTATTTATCTTTTCAGCCTATTGTGCACGTAGAAGATTGCATGATTGATTACTTTGAGGCGCTTACTCGCTGGGATCATCCCGTAGAGGGAATGATTTCACCTACTGAATTTATTCCAATAGCTGAAGAGTCTAATTTAATATTAGAGTTAGGCGATTGGATTATGCTTGAGTCGTGTAGACAAATGGCTGCTTGGCATAATGCTGGTATGCGTAAAGTTAAAATATCGGTTAATGTATCGGGTGTGCAACTTAAGCACCGGGATATTTATGACTGGATCATGAAAAAGCTGAAAAAAACCGGCTTGCCAGCAACATCGTTAATGCTCGAAATAACAGAATCTACCTTTATTAAAGCAAGCCCTAGAATAATTGAAGAATTAGGACGCTTACGCGCTGAAGGGATCACGATTGCTATTGATGACTTTGGTACCGGCTTTAGCTCATTAAGTACACTTGCTGACTTACCCATTGATGTAATTAAAATAGATCGCTCATTTATAACTCAGGCTAATAAAAGTCAAAAGTATAATGATATTTTAAATACAATTAGTGAACTTGGACAAAAGTTAGGGCTTAAAATTGTCGCGGAAGGTGTAGAAGAAATCGCACAATTTGAGTTAGTTAAAAAAATAGGTGTGAGTTCAGTGCAAGGTTATTTAGTTAGCCGACCCGAGACATCGATAAACGTGGGAAACAAAGTTTTACGTAATAATAATAGTAACTTATCTGCTTCAGGAACCAGTGCTTGGGATATTATTAGTTAGAGAGTAAAGAGTTAGTAAAAAAATGCCACCCTATATTGGGTGGCATTTTTGTATCTATATAGCCTAGGTTCTGATAAAAATATTTACTAGTTAGAGCCCAGGGCTATAACGCTAATTAAAGGTCGAATGTACGAGACACTGCAAGCACAATACGCTCATCTGCATAATCGTAATCTAAGCTTGTGTTTTCTGCAGCAACTTCAATACCAAAACCTTCGTAGCTTGTTTGATATGCTAAACGGTAATGTTTGTATGATTTCTTTTGATTTACATCCCATGCCCATTTTTCGCCATCAAGCGAGTTAGAAATATCAAAGCTTGCACGAATAGCGTGGTTAGGCGCTAGTTCATAGGTATGTGCAACCATAGATATTACATGGCCTGCGCCAGTTCCAAAGTAATCCCAGCTGTACCAAAAGTTAAGCTCAGTTTGGCCGTATTCACTTGCGTAACCGAATTTAGTGTAAGCTTCGGCGTAGTTGCCATCGCTGTTATTACCTTGGTACGTGTAATACGCAATACCGTAATCAACACTTACTTCATCATTTAACTGCACATAACGCCCTAGGTATGCATCAAGTTCAAAATCAGTGTCATCACCAAAGTCTACATTTGAAGCCCATGCACCGGCGTAGACACCGTTATCGAAAGCGTAATCAAGACTTCCTTGAATTGCAGGGTCGTTATCTGTTTGGCTTACACCGTTAAAGGTGTAATCAGATGCTGCAGTGATTGTTGTTGACCAATCTGCCGCAGCTGTTGTTGATAAAAGTGCGAATGGTACTGCTATTGCTAGTTGTTTTAATTTATTATTCATTGTTGATCCCTAATGTACAGTTTCTATTTTTGTATAATCAATTTTATTATCTTTTGGTGAGCTATCTATGTTCTTAACTGTTTTAAACTTGCTGTAACCAATAAAGCCTGCACACACAAAGAATAAACCAATTACTAACGCACCAACCCATTGAATTTGTAAAAACTCTAGCTTAAATAATAAAGTAAGCAATGAAAGGGCAACTATATTTAGTGCCATATAGTTAAGCTTACCTAAACGTTTTACCGTTAAATTTAAGTTATCGGTATATAAGCGTATCAATGAATCAAGTGAATTGATTACAAACACAACACCTACAAACACCATCGCAAAGTTTTTAATACCTTGAGTTGGAATACCCATATCATGATAGTGATAAAGCACACTAAACCAGATTGCAATTGGGATTGAAGGGAATATTAGCATTGCCCCAAGTACTTGATATGTCTTAAGTCCGCCAACAAAACGAGATGTAAATTGGCCAATCATTATGCTCCACGCAAACCACCAAAATAAGTAAAATTCGTGGTAATCGTTAAGAGGTAATACAAACTCATTAATATTAGCAAAGTAAACACCAATGGAAGCTACGTTACTTGTAAATGCAGACATTTCACTGTCACCTAACACAAATGCACCGGCCCACATAAAGCCAATTAATGCAATAAATAACCAAGTAGTTGCAATGCTTAGAATACGTACGTATTTAATATCCGTACTTGAGTAAACCGCAAAACATATAGCGGCTAATACCACAAAGTAAAAAGTGGGTATAACGCTTTCGCCATCACCGAGCTCAGGTAAGTACCATGGTAGGTTTGTAAGTAATAAATAAGCAGTAAACGCACATGTACCAATAATTACTACATTATTGATAAATTTAACCCAAGGAATTTCGAAAAATTTAACTTTAGGTTCTATTACACAGAAATAAAAACACGTAAGAAAGTAAAATCCCCAGATCAAAAATCCCCAGTAACCAAACTCAATGGCCAGTGGATTTGCAAACGCGTATTCTGGGCTTGCTTTTATGTCTGCATAACCTGCAAACTCAGTTAAAGGAAACATTATAAGGCCAACATCAAGGCCTGATGTAAATAATATTGCTATAAACGTAAAGGTGCGAACTGGTGTTACGCCAACAACGCGAACATTACCCCATTTTATTAAAATAGTGATAATGGCAAGTAAGGTAAAAATGATGCCTGCATTAAGCCAAATAGTCATTGTTACCCTCCCAAAATGAATATATAGAATTCATAAGCACTCCGTATTTTATTGTTTTATTCTCGCATTAACACAACATAACCTATTTACATCGTGTGCCACTGCAAGGCACGCTGTGGTTTAACCCGACGAGGCTAAACCAAGCATGTGGCTAAAGTTAGATCTCCGCACTACGTTGTGTTTGTTGCCAATTAGTTGGTATGGCAACACTCACATCCGATTTCTGTAATGGACTTTTACCTAAAATTAAATCAGCTGCTTTTTCAGCAACCATAATCGTAGGAGCATTAAGGTTTCCGTTAGGAACGGTTGGAAAAATAGATGAGTCAACAACACGTAAGCCTTTAATACCGTGCACTCGGGTATTAGAGTTAACAACGGCCATATCATCTTCACCCATTTTGCATGAGCAAGAAGGGTGGTAAGCACTTTCTACGGCTTGGCGTACAAAGGCATCTATTTCTTCATCTGTTTGAATGTGTTTACCTGGTTGAATTTCTTCATCACGGTAATCATCAAAGGCACTTTGCTCAATAATGTCGCGAGTTAAACGCACACATGCTCTAAAGCCTTCAATGTCGTCTTTGTGCTGTAAGTAATTAAACAAAATTTGTGGCGGTTGCTCAGGGTTAGCTGATTGAATAGTAACGCTGCCGCGACTTTTTGGTTTGTTATGACCTACGTGAACTTGAAAACCATGACCTGCAAATGCACTACGACCATCGTATCGCATAGCGGCTGGTAAAAAGTGATACTGAATATCAGGCCATTCAACTCCAGGCTTTGAGCGGATAAATGCACATGACTCAAAGTGGTTAGTAGCGCCTAAACCTTTACGAGTAAATAACCATTTAGCGCCTATCAAGCCCTTGGAAATAAGGCCCAATTTGCCGTTTAGTGTAATTGGCTGCTTACATTTGTATTGAAAGTAAAATTCAAGATGATCTTGTAAGTTTTGACCCACACCCGGTAAGTGGTGTTTAACTTCAACGCCTGCTTTTTCAAGGATGTCCTTATCGCCAATACCAGATAGCTGTAATATATGCGGAGAGCCAATAGGGCCTGCACTTAAAACAACATCTTTTGCTGCATGTGCTGTTTGAACATTACCGTTTACTTTGTACTCGATGCCTGTGGCTTTTTTACCGTCAAGAATAACTTTTTGAGCAAGTGCGCCGGTAAGTACAGTTAAATTACTACGCGATTTTACAGGGTCTAAATATTCACGAGAAGCCGAGCTGCGTACACCGTCTTTAACGGTCATGTGCATTGGGCCAAAGCCTTCTTGCTGCGACGCGTTATAATCGTCTGTACTAGCATAACCAGCTTCTACACCGGCTTTTATAAATGTGGTGTACAACGGGTTTTGCATTTCGTTACCGTTATTAACGCCAAGTGGGCCTTTACCACCTCGGTATGTGTTTTCACCAAGGTAAAAGCTTTCCGCTTTTTGAAAATACGGTAAACACGATTGGTAGTCCCAACCATTAGCACCGTGCTGCTGCCACTCATCAAAGTCTTTAGCGTGGCCGCGTACATACACCATACCATTAATCGATGACGAGCCACCGAGTACCTTACCGCGAGGGCAATGCATTTCACGATTATCTAAATGTGGCTCTGGTTGAGTATGGAACTGCCATGCGTACTTATCGGTATTCATAGGAATAGACAGTGCAGTTGGCATTTTTATAAAAATACTTTTATCACTGCCGCCGTTTTCAAGCAGTAACACGCGATTGCTGGAATCTTCAGATAATCGGTTAGCTAAAACACAACCCGCAGATCCTGCACCAACAATAATATAGTCGTAATGATTACTCATAGTAAGGCGCCTTAAAATGGGCTTTCTATGTCGGCCATACCAACATAAATAGACTTAGTTTGCGTGTAATGATCAAGTGTTTCGATCCCATTTTCACGGCCAATACCAGATTGCTTATAACCACCAACAGGCATTTCAGCAGGTGAGTTACCATAGGCATTAATCCAACAAATCCCCGCTTCTAATTGATGAATAACACGGTGTGCGCGTTTAATATCGCTTGTAAATACGCCCGCAGCTAAGCCTAGGTGAGTGCCATTGGCACGTGCAATTACGTCGTCTTCGTCTTCAAAAACAAGTACGCTCATTACTGGGCCAAATATTTCTTCTTTAACGATAGTCATTTCATCGTTGCAATCAATAAAAACGGTAGGTGCAACAAAGTAGCCATTAGGCGCAGATTCAGGTGAAAGCGTTGAACCACCGGTAAGCAGTGTTGCGCCTTCTTCAATCCCTTTATTAACATAACTCATTACTAAGTCTTGATGCTTTTTAGAGATAAGCGCACCAAAGTTTGTGTTTAAATCTTGCGGATCGCCAGCAATAATATTTTGCTCTGTACGCGTTTTAAGCTCATCAATAAACTGCTGATAAATATTTTTATGAACATAAATACGTGTACAGTTAGTGCAAATTTCGCCTTGCGTATAAAAGTTACCTAGCATGGCTGCGCTTACTGCTTGCTCTATATTTGCATCATCAAATACAACTAGCGGCGACTTACCACCTAGCTCCATTGTTACGTCTTTTAAGGTACCAGCAGCGCTTGCTACTACTTTTTTACCTGTACCTACTTCACCAGTAAACGACACTTTGTCAATCTCACTGTGCGAGGTTAACCATTGGCCTACGTCACCTGCACCTTGTACAACGTTAAATACGCCAGCAGGTACACCTGCTTCAACAAATACTTCGGCCAGTTTAATAGCGCCTAGTGGTGTTTCTTCAGATGGTTTAAAAATAAATGCGTTGCCAGCTGCAAGGGCAGGGCCAGATTTCCAACATGCTATTTGTAGCGGGTAGTTCCAGGCACCAATACCGGCACAAATACCTAATGGTTCTTTGCGCGTATAGTAAAAGTCATCACCTACCATTTGCTGCTGACCCACTTGTGCAGGGGCTAGGCCTGCAAAGTATTCGATTACATCAGCGCCGGTTTCTATATCAACACAGTTTGCTTCTTGCATTGGTTTGCCGGTATCAAGCACTTCTATTAAGGCTAGTTCATCGTTTCGCTGGCGAAGTATTGCGACTGCTTTTAATAAAATACGGCTGCGTTCGATAGGTGTCATTTTAGACCACTGTGCAAAACCTTGTTTTGCACTTTTAATGGCTGCGTTTTGAACAAATTCATCGGCAACTTCTACACTATAAATAACATCACCTGTTGCAGGGTTAGTTACATCAAAAGTTTCACCGCTTTGGTTAGCAAGAAAATGGCCATTAATAAAGTTTTGATAGACTGGTTTGCTCACGCTAGGCTCCATATTGCTTGATGAGTGAATTTACATAGCTTTTAGCTAAAGTTTCACTGTGTTTAAACTGGTTTACGTCGGATTTACTAAGTACTGTTCTTAACCATAGGCCATCGATCATGGCAGCGCTAAGTTCAGCAGCTTGTTTTGCTTGCTCAATAGGCATTAATTGCTTAAATGAAAATGCTAAATTACTTTGCAAGCGTTTACTGTTTACATTTTGCAGTCGGTGAAGCTCGTCGTCGTGCATTGATTGCGCCCAAAAGCTCAACCATGTCTTGGTGGTATCACTGCGCTGTTGCACAAGCGCAAAGTTAGCTTCAACAATAAACATAAGGCGCTGTGTAGCGCTGGTGTTATGGCTAACTTTTTCAATGAGGTCTTTTTTAAGATTAGAAAGCAAATAACGAACAGTCGCTTCTATTAAACCCTGCTTACCACCAAAATAATGACTAATAATGCCTGACGATAAACCTGCATTTTTACTAATGCTGTTTATAGTGGTTGCTTGTAATCCACGCATCGCCACTGACTCAATTGTCGCGTCAATTAACTGTTGACGCCTGACAGGTTCCATTCCAACTTTAGGCATAATTTTTATTAATTGAACGTTCAATAAAGATAAGCTTAAGGTAATAGGTCTAATAATTCAAGGGTGAAGTAAACCTTGAGATGCCAAAATGTAGATGAATTATTAACAAATGGGGCTAAATTTTGTAAGAAAGAGGATATTTAACTGTGGGGTATAATTTGTTATAAAACAGATGGTTATGCTGTTTGTTGGGTTTTTCATTTACTGTACTGTTTTCTTTACTGCTTTATGCTAATAAAAGTAATAATAAAATATTTAGTGCGGTAATAATTAGAGTACTAATAGTATTTTTTTAAACCAATGACATAAATACAACCTAATTGCTTAGTACTCTAATAACTAACGGGTGGCAAATATGAGGAGATTTATCCTTCATCGAGCACACCTTTAAATAAAAGTGGATAGCGCCTGAGACGATTGCCTATGTAATCGTCAGCTAAAATTTGATCGCATATAAAATTTACGTCATCACTGGCTTCAAATACCCAGTCAAAACGCTCAATGGCGAGTAAAAAACCGCGCTTTAAATGACGCTGATTACGATAATATTCTAAATTTTTACGGATGATGGCGAGTTTAGCGGGATCAGATTTAAGCGCAGCTATAACCTGATTTATAAACGAGGTATTGAGTTTACTGTCGCTACGCTTTCTAACTTTTCTAGGGTACATTATTCTTCGTTAGCAATATTAACAATTTTCTTTAAAAAATCGTCTTTGTGTTTGTCGTGTTCGTAATCTAGGTGGTAGGCGTTATGAAAACCAAAACGAAGAATTACACCGCTGCCTTGTAAATATATAGTGTAACCGTCTATATCAGAATAAGCGGTAATACCTTGATAATGCTTACCTTCATTAGTTGCTACTCCACGTTTTTGAATACGCTCGTATACTGCTAAAATTTGTTTATTATCGAGTTCGTTTTTCATATTTCACCTTTAAAAGTTAAATAGATTTACGTTATAGATATGCGGCTCGATCACCTAAAAAACAATGCTTAATTATGTGTAAATTTACTTTGTATTTTTGCATTTATAAACTATGCTCAGCGCTCATTTTTACTTGAGCTTTTACTATGATAGACAAGGCGTTACTACTTAAAACACGAGAATTATCTGATCAATTAATAGCGTTACAAACGCCTATTAGAATACTCGATGCTATTAATTGGGATAAACAAATAAAAGAAGAGTTTTTTAGACAAAAATGTCAAAAAAACCCTTTAATTGATCGTGCTTATTACCAGCAACGCGATTTAGGGTTTGTACCTAGTGAATTACGCCAAGCTTTTTCTACACTTAATAGAAATATTATAAATCAGCTAGGGCAGTTAAATCCTATTTCGCAATATATGGGTAAAATGTGTAGCGAATATAAAACGGTTCTAAGTATGCTGGAATACAGAGGCACACCTGAATTTCATGATTTATCAGTAGAGCTATTTGGTCACCCAAAAGATCTATTTCATGCAGGTGAGCCTTCACTGTTCGAACTTGCAAATATGCTAGAAAAACCACTGCAAAATTTGTTAGTTGCCGATATTTTACCTGATGATCCTAAAAATATTGATGCGGTGGATGCAGTACGTATTTTATCTGAGCAAGTTAATAGTAGTATGGCAGGTATTAATGTAGAAGTAATGCTTAGCGACGGCATTGTAAGTGATGCAGCGGCCGGTGCTAATAACATTAAACTAAACCAAGACGTTAAATTTTCTCAGCGCGAGCTTGATATATTAGAAGTTCACGAAGGCTGGATACACGTAGGTACGACGCAAAACGGGCTAGCTCAGCCTTATTTAACTTGTTTAAGTAAAGGCACCCCAAGTTCAACAGTAACCCAAGAGGGGTTAGCTGTTTTAACCGAAATAATTACTCTTAAATCAACGCCGAGGCGTTTATCAAAATTAGTTAACCGTATTCAAGCAGTTACCGAGGTGATAGATGGGGCTGAGTTTGTAGACATATATAGAGATTATGTGGCGCAAGGGCTTTCAAAAGATGACAGCTACACATTAGCGCAACGGGTATTTAGAGGCAGTACAGCAAATGGATTACCATTTACAAAAGATATTGCCTACATTAAAGGTTTTGTTTTGGTGTATAACTTAATTCGCGTAGCTATTCAGCTAGGGCGTATTGATCAGCTGCCATTATTATTAGTCGGTAAAATCTCCATTGATGATTTTAGACTCATATCGCAACTGCACGATTTAGGTGTAATTGAGGACCCTAAATTTGTTCCTCCGCACTTCAAAGATTTACGTGGTTTAGCAACGTGGCTAAGCTTTGGTCGTTTTATTGGTGATTTGTCGTTTGAGCAGTTAGAAAACGATTACAAGCCGTTATTTTTGTAAAAGGAGCGTTAGCTCCTTTTTATTGGCTCAAAGGTAGAACTACATTTATATCGATTGCAGAAAATATAAAAAAACGCAGTTGGAATGAGCAACTGCGTTTAAGTATATAGTTACAAGCCAACGTAACTATAGTTGAGGAAATTAACCAATTAGCCAGTTAATACTTGGCTGTGTACTTGCTCGTTTAATACAACAACTTCAGCTCGTTTGAAAAAGTTAAAGTCGGTTGCTGTAGCCAGTGTGTATGCGCCCATCATACGGCTGATAATTAAATCGCCGTTGTTTAGTTTTGGTAACATAATCGAGTCACTCACTACGTCTATGCTGTCGCATGTTGGGCCAGCAAGTACAGACTCAAAACGCTCGCCTTCTTGTTTAGCACTGTCGATAGGGTATGCTGCTTCGTCAAACATTAAGCCGCTGAAAGACCCGTAAATACCGTCATCTAAGTAATACCACGTTTTACCTTCGCGCTGCGCTTGGCCCATAACTGAGGCTACGCTAGTTACGCTACTTGCTACAATAAAACGACCCGGCTCTGCAATAATTTGCATTGTTTCAGGTAATTGCGCTAAAGCTACGTTTATTGGTGCACAAAAAACGTCAATTGGTAGTACATCTACGCTGTATGGCACAGGAAAACCACCACCAATATCGAGTGTGCTAAGTGCTGGTAAACCAAGCTCACTGACTTTGGTAATTACTTTTGCACACGCATTAATTGCTTCAACGTATTTAGTTGGGTTTGGTGATTGCGAGCCAACATGAAACGATAACCCTTTTATACGAATGCCTAGTTGCTGTGCGTAGCTAATAATGTCAATTGCAACATCAGGGCTGCAGCCAAACTTTTTAGATAAATCTGCAAATGCATCTTTGTTACGAAAGCTCAAGCGCACTAAAATTTCAGCTTGATCTTTGTAGGCAATAAACTTTTCAAGCTCGTTTATGTTATCAACAACAAACACTGTGCAGCCATACGCTAGCGCATCGCGAATATCACTGTCGCGCTTAATAGGGTGAGTGTGAATAGTACGCTCACTTGGCACACCTTGGCTTGCCACTAAATCAACTTCACCACTTGTTGCTAAATCAAAGCTTGCACCTTCTTCAAGTAAAGTGCGTACAACAGCGGCTAAAGGCAATGGTTTTAATGCAAAGTGTAAAACAACGCCTGGTAGTGCATTTTTAAGCGCGTGGTATTGGCGACGAATAGCTTCGCAGTCAAGGACCATAAGTGGTGCGCCAAATTGTGCTGCAAGTTGTTCAATGTGCGTGTTGGTCGGTTGTACATAATCAAATGCTTGATTTGCAGCAACCGCTGCTGCAGGTACTTTAGTTACGGTGTCTTTTAGTTGAGTTGATAAAGTCATTATATTTTCCGAGTCAATTAAGCAACCGCTCGGGTTATGGTTATCCACAAGTCGGTTGAGTGAGATCAAGAGTGCTTACGCACAGTCAAATTCACTCTTGGATAGTTGCTCTATCGCCTTGCTACAAACAGGGTTTGTAATGTACTCGGATTGGCTATCATCAAGAAGCGGCGAGATAATAAAACGAGTTTTTAATCAGTGCAATAAAAATTTTAATAAAAATAAAATTATTTTATTATCTATAAATATCAGCGGGTTAAGTTAATTCGAATTATTTATCTTGACGATTAATTTTACTAATCTTTGGGGGGATAACGAACATTTGTTTGTGAGCAAGCATGATTTTACTCGAGGTGTCAGCGCTATAAGAGTGCTGAGGTTGCTGGCGTAGATAATTATAAATTGCCGGGGTTTTCATCAAGTGATTTAAGGCTTGAATGACTTTACTGCCCTGCGAAGTTTTACTACATGCAAAGTAGCCATTAACATACTCTGGGTATTCAGCTATTGCTCGGCTACCTATTTTTTTTAACTGCTCGTCGCTAAATGTTTCTTGAATATTTATTTCATAATCAATAATCATATCGATTCTATTATGTATAAGTAAGTTTGGTAGTTGCGAGCTTGTATCTTCACTGCTAATTGATGCAACTTGGTCTTTATATTTTTTTAATATGGGCTCAAGTTCTTTATAGCTAGTGCCTGAATCAATACCTAAGGTGTGGTTTTTCTCAAGTAACTCTAAAACTGAAACTCGTTTGGGCAGATTGTCCAAAAAGCTTTTAAATGCATAAACTTTTCTTTGCTCATAAACCGTTGTAGGGAGCTCTGAAAATATAATATGCTGTTCGCGCTCTGGTGTTTTAATTAAGTCGTAGCTGCAAACGGGTTCGTTAGTTGTAAGGCGCTTAATAAGGCGCGCTTGGTTGGTCCACTGTAACTTAGTAGTAAAAGCATGGCTTAAAAGGCGATTAAATGTTTCATCTGAATTTAAAAACCCATCAGAAGCGGCATTAGCCCGAGAAAGTAATGTAATAGGCTCATCTGCAACACTCATTTTTGATACGAGCAACAGGAGAATAATTAGAGAGGTTTTAAATATATTCGTCATAGCCCTTAGTGTAATTGTTCTAGAATAAAATTGTTATAAAAAAAGCCCAAGAGGGCTTTTTTTACGTCGAAAACTCAACCACTGCGAGTATTAGCGTACGTTGGTACTTTCAAATATTTTATCAGCAGACGCTGCGACAAAGCCTGTGTAAAGCTCGCCATCGGCTTTAGGGTATCTAATTGCAAACTCATAAAAACAACTAGGAATGCGTAACTCGCCATCACTGAACATAACGGCGTAATCATCAGCAAGTGTTGATGATTGCTCTAGTAACACCTCAGGTGAGCCTTTTACTTCGCCGCCTGATGTATTAAGCGCAAAGCCTGCATCTTTAAGCGCCTGGTTAACATCATGAATGTTATCAAACTTGGCAAGCATATTAATATTTACAGTAAAATGATTGGCACGATAGCCCCATGCTGACATCCACGCGGCATATTCGCTTTCTGCTAATAACTGCTTGTAGGTTTCACCGCTTACTTGCCAATGTGTACCTGAATATAAAAAGTTATCAGCCGTTACAGCACTTTCATCAATTTGATTTACCATATCGGTAACAATAGCTTGTAACTCTGGCGAGCACTTTTCTACTAATAACTCAGAAATAAATACTTTAGGTTGATTAGGATCGCTGTGTTCGTAGTGTTTAGCGTATAGCTTTTTAGCTTCAAAGTGGTATTCGCCGCACTCTGTGTAACCTAACGCTAAAAAGTGTGCTGCTAGTTTTTCAAGGCCTACTTTTTCTATATTGAACGTACGTAACGCAATATGATCGTTAATTATGTCGTCTTTTTGGGTTGAACCTAAAAGGTCATGAATTTTATCTGCCGATGGCGTAACTGCTAAATAGTTATCCCATAGGTTTTCAAATAATGTATTTACGTTGGTATGCATGTTAAATCCTTAAAAATGGGTATTATTCTATTACTAAGCCAGGTGCTAAAGTTTGCGGTAAATTCACTTTTTCTGATTCAACCGACGCAACAGGGTAAGCGCAGTAATCTGCCGCATAATATGCGCTAGCACGGTGATTACCACTTGCACCAATACCACCAAACGGCGCAGCACTAGAGGCACCCGTAATAGGGCGGTTCCAATTGACAATGCCAGCACGAATGCGCTTTAAAAAGTGGCTGTAATCATCTTCGTTATCGCCAAGTAAGCCTGCTGATAAACCAAAGCTGGTGTTATTAGCCTCTGCTATTGCGCTGTCAAAGTTGTTGTAGCGGTAAACTTTTATAAGCGGGCCAAAGTGTTCTTCATCGGCCATGTTAGCGATATGTGTAACATCAATAATACCTGGGCTTACAAAGCCGGTTCCTGCTTTTAGCTGCTTAAGCTCAACGAGTATTTCGCCGCCGCTTTCAACTAATTCTTTTTGCGCAGTAACCATACCAAGGGCTGCTCTTTCGCTAATCATTGCACCCATAAATGGCTGGTCAGTTGCAAAACTGTCGTGAACAACAATATTTTTAGTCGCGCTAATTAGTTTTTCTAAAATGGCATCGCCATTGGTTGAATTCTCAATAAACACGCGGCGGGCACATGTACAGCGCTGGCCAGAAGTAATAAAGCCAGATTGAATAATATCGTGCACCGCAGCGCTTACATCGGCTACATCTTTAACGATTAATGGGTTATTCCCGCCCATTTCAAGCGCTAATATTTTACCTGGGTGGCCGGCAAACTGCTTATGTAGTAAATGGCCAGTGTTTGAGCTGCCGGTAAAAAATAAGCCGTCTATGTCTTTATGTGAAGCAAGTGCTTTACCTGTTTCTACTTCCCCTTGCACTAGGTTAATGACACCCGCTGGTAAGCCTGCTTTTAACCAAAGTGCTAAAGTAAATTCAGCAACGTGAGGTGTAAGCTCAGATGGTTTAAATACCACGGTGTTACCCGCTAAAATGGCAGGTACTATATGGCCGTTTGGTAAGTGCCCTGGGAAGTTGTAAGGACCAAATATAGCTACAACGCCGTGTGGTTTATGGCGTATAAAGGCTTTAGCACCTGGCATTGGGTTTTCTGTGGTGCCGGTACGCTCATTATAGGCTTTGATAGAAATGGCCACTTTACCTGTCATAGCGCCTACTTCTGTGCGTGTTTCCCAAAGAGGCTTGCCAGTTTCACGCGCTATAATGGCTGCAAATTCTTCGCTGTGCTCTTTTAATTGCGCTACAAAGTTTTCAAGTATGGTAATACGCGACTCAATTGGCGTATCTGCCCATTGTACTTGTGCGGCTCTAGCTGCATTAATTGCAGCATCTACTTGCTCGGCATTTGCGCCATTACCTCGCCATACAACTTCGCCGTTACTCGGATTAACAGAGCTAAAAGCGGGGCCCTGGCCTGAATGCCATTGGTTATTTATAAGGTGTGTGTTCATATTTGTTTTACAGGCGGAAAAAACGCGCTGCATCTCCTTGGGATAGATTAAGGGCATCAGCCACTTCTTGGCTTATTACTAATGTGTGCTTAGCGTGGTTATAATGGGCGTGCTGGGTAAAGGTTGCTCTAAACCCACTTACACCTTGGTTGCAAACGGCAAGTGTATCTGAGCTGTGCTGGCTAATATGTTCCAGCTCGCCAATTGTAATAGGGCATACTTGAGACTCACGAATACTGCGAATATTACCAAGTTTTGCTTCTACCGTTGGGCCCGCATCAAACAAATCAACATAGCCACGATGCTCAAAACCTTCTTTTTCAAGCAGTTTGAGCGCCGGTTTTGTTTTGTCATGCACATGGCCAATAACTGCTTGGGCTTTTTTACTTAGTAAGTTGACGTAAATAGGGTATTTAGGCATTAACTCACTAATAAACACTTTATCGCCAAGTCCCACTAGATGATCGGCCTTGGGGAACTCAATACTAAAAAAGTGCTCTTGCAACCACTGCCAAAACGGTGAATGGCCTTCTTCGTCACTTACACCACGCATTTCAGCAATGACGGTATCGGCAAAGCGTTCGCTGTGCTGGGCCATAAATAAAAAGCGTGAGCGTGATAAAAAGCGCCCGGTTAAACCTTTACGGCTGTTTTCGCGCAAAAACAAAGTACATATTTCAGAGCATCCGGTGTAATCGTTACACATGCTTAAAATATCAACGGTATTATAAACATTAAGTGTAGGCGAGTGGTGTACTGTTTTACCTAAATGGTAATGATAAAGCGGCACCGATAAGCCAACAGCGGCTTCTATGGCGGTTGTTCCAATAACCTCACCTGTTTCACTGTCTTCTAAAACAAATAAGTAGCTTTCATCGAGTGGCTGATTGATATTTTTAGCAAAGCTTTTTTCGGCGCGGTCTATTTTTTCTTTTAATTGCTCATCATCTACAGGCAGTGAGGTAAAGCCATGGCCTGACTCGATTGCAATTTGCTTAAGTGCAGCAAAATCTGCAGTGGTAATAGGACGTAATACTTGCATTTATTACTTGCTCCAACAGCGCGCCCTAGGGCGCGCCTTCTTAAATTAGCCGTTTACTACGTCGCTTACTGCTTTTTCAAAGCGTGCTAGGCCTTCTTTAATGTCTTCAAATGGAATTACTAAAGAAGGGGTAAAACGAATCACGTTCATGCCCGCCACTAAGTTCATTAAGCCATTGTTAGCACTGGCAACTAAAAAGTCGCGTGCGCGGCCTTCAAATTTTTCGTTTAATACAGCGCCAATAAGTAAACCTTTACCACGCACTTCACTAAATACGTTGTACTTTTCGTTAATAGCGTTTAAGCCATCGCGGAATAACTGCTCGCGCTCTTTTACGCCATTTAATACATCAGGCGTATTTACTGTATCAAAGGCTGCTTCTGCTACTGCACAGGCAAGTGGGTTACCACCGTAAGTAGAGCCATGCGTACCTACTTTTAAATGCTCTGCAATAGCTGTGCGGGTGATCATAGCGCCAATAGGAAAACCACCGCCTAAAGCTTTAGCTGTAGTTAAAATATCGGGCACTACACCTAAACCTTCGTAAGCGTATAAATCGCCAGTGCGGCCAACGCCTGTTTGTACTTCATCAAAAATTAGCAGTGCATTGTGTTTAGTACATAACTCGCGTACTTTTTTAGCAAATTCATCTGTTGGTGAAATAATACCGCCTTCACCTTGTAGTGGCTCCATCATTACGGCACATGTTTTATCACTGATGAGTGCTTCAAATGCTGCAATGTCGTTGTAATTACAATGCATAATGTCGCCAGGCTTAGGACCAAACCCATCAGAGTAAGCAGCTTGGCCACCCACGGTTACTGTAAAAAATGTGCGGCCGTGAAAACCTTTATTAAAGGCAATAATTTGCGATTTTTCTTCGCCGTGTACATCTAAAGCAAAACGACGCGCTAGCTTGAGTGCTGCTTCGTTAGCTTCTGCGCCTGAGTTTGCAAAGTAAACTTTATCAGCAAATGTTGCTTCAACCATTTTTTGTGCTAAACGCAGGGCAGGTTCGTTAGTCATTACATTTGATAAGTGCCAAATTTTCTCGCCTTGCTCTTTTAAAGCAGATACAAGCGCAGGGTGGCAGTGGCCTAAACAATTAACGGCAATACCACCAGCAAAATCAATAAACTCGTTATTATTTTGATCCCATACACGTGAGCCTTCGCCGCGTACCGGAATAACAGCCGACGGGTTGTAGTTTGGCACCATTACATCGTTAAATAAGTCTCTTGTTACTTGCATTATGTACACCTAAAAATTGTGAATATTGAATAAAGATTAGCAAAATAAAAACGTTAGCGTTTTCTCAGCTAGATAATTTTTGTTATTGGTGGTTATTATCGAAGGTTGCAGGTTAAATTTGCAGTGCTATTTTGTGAAAAATGATTACAATAAAAGTCAAAATAACGAAATTAATAAGCAATATGATAACTCCACAAGATGAAAAGCTACTTTCAATTTTAAAAACCAATGCGCGTGCAAGTATCTCTGACCTAGCGCGTATGCTTAATCTATCGCGTTCTACTGTGCAAAGCCGTATGTTAAAGCTTGAAGAAACCGGTGTTATAAAAGGGTATAGCGTAGATTACGGTGAAGACTATTTAAGTAGTATGGTTTCGGCTCATGTATCTATAAAGGTGATGCAAAAACTCACAACCAAAACCAATTTAGAGCTTAAACAAATCGATGCTATTTCTCAGCTTTATGCAATAAGCGGTGAGTTTGACTTAATTGCTGTTGTACAAGCGCAAAACTTAGAAAAATTAAGCCACCTGCTTGATGATATTGGTAATTTAGATGGCGTAGAGCGCACAACCTCGTCAGTAATTTTGGAAACTAAATTTAAACGATAGGGCGTGTTGATCTTTGCGGATTGAAACTTGTTCAATCCAAGGAAGATTAAATCGCGGAGCGACGTTTGTAACCTAGTGGGCTCGGTAACTGCTCCCGCGTTATCGCCTATTTATGGGGTGTAAACACACTACATAGGCTCTGGCTTGCTTAAAAAACAAATATACTGCTGCAAAATCACCCACCAAAGGTCAACACGACCTAGCAATTGTTGTAATTATAATTAATTCCAAAATAAAATTGTTAGCCTTTGATTCTATAGCTATATTTTATTTTTAAATTATGCATTATCTGTATGCTTAACTATACTTGTTTTAATTTTTGCAATTATTAGCAATGGATTATGCCTGCATACTTTTTTTTTATGTTACTTGGATTGTCTGAGCCATTAAAGTTTGGCTCAAATTTACCGACCACGTCACCCGACAACGCTGTAAATCAAGTGCAATGTATTCTATATGAAATGGGTACACCTTTTAAGCTGCATACTTTACCTTGGCTTCGTGCTCGACGAGAAGTGAAACTTCACCGTTTAGATGGATACTTTACTACTCATTTAACGCCAGAAATGAAAGCATATGGAAAAATAACATCACCTGTTTTTTTAGAGAAGTGGTATTGGTTTACTCATCCAGACAGCGTTAATAAACCTGAAGAAAAAATACATTATGGTGCTGTAAGAGGAAGCTACCAAGCTAATTGGCTTAAATCTCAAAATATTCAGGTGCAAGTTGAAGTTAACTCTATAGAGGAAATAATCAAAATTTTACACCATCAAAGAGTAGACAGAATATTACTTGATTTAGATGATTTTGAGCATGTAACTTCACGTTTAGAAATAGATCAATCAGCTTACAGCAAAGAGTTTTTTCGGTATGTACCGCTAGGCTTGTTTGCTTCTAATTCTTTAATTAAACGCTTTCCTAATTTTATGAGTCAATTTGACGATAATCTTGCAACGTGCTCTCAAACTCCCTTTTCTTTATCAAAAAGCGAAAAAGATCACGTTTTAGGCTTTATATATAATCAAGCTAAAGCGTTAGCAGCGCAGGCAAATTTAACAGAGCAAACTCTCATTAGTAACAGTTTGCCATTGAGCGAAGATGAGCTGATTAAAGCTGATAAGCAATGGCAAACAGAGGTGAAAAATGAGCAAGCCAAGTTAGGTAAATTAATGCTCGATAAAGCGTTATCTAAAAAGCTAAATGAATGGCAATCTCAATTTAATGGAAGTGTGACCGAGGTAATTCTTACGGATAACCAAGGTAAAAATGTAGCTATAAGTAAATTAACCTCTGATTACTGGCAAGGTGATGAAGATAAGTTCAATAAAGTATTCACGCTTATAGATGACTATTATTTTGATAATGTTGAATATGATGCATCTACCCATCACTTTCAAGTACAGCTAAGTATACCTGTATTTAATGAGCACTATAATCACATCGGGGTATTAATAATTGGTATTGATGTAGAAAAGGCGCTGCGTTTAAACGCTAGCTTAAGACGCTGATTAAGTATTACTTATCAGCGCTTTGAAGGTTAGATACTTTACGTATAACATTTTTAGTTACTTCATCTAATTTTATAAAGTAAGCATTGCCACCTATGCCTTTAAATTCCTCATCAGTAAACACAATGGTGTTGTCGTCATAAAAGGTGATTGCTTCTTTTTGAGTTACGATGCCTAGGTCAATACGCGAAACGTCCCCTGAGAAAAACTTATCACCTTTGAAGTTTTCAAATAACCAAATACTTGTTGAATCTAAAAGTACTAGCTTTTTACGATCGGGGCTTAAAGCCGCAGATGTTATCCAGCACAGCTTTTCCATAGTGGTACACGTTTTAAAAGAATCGATAAGCTGAGCGTCAAAATTAGCAGCATGATCGCCAACTTTATAAACATTTGTTATTCCATCAAATGGTTCGGTGCGGTTTTTCGTGAATAAGTATAAATGACGCCCAAGTGCAACAAATGCTTCTAGGTCGTAGTTACGTTGCTCTGGTGTTACTGGGGTACCGTCAAGCTCAGGATAGGTAAATTTTATTATTTCAGCTTCGGTTGTATTACCTTTAATATCGATTGGATTTTCTATTTTATAAATAGTTAGCCATTTGCGTTCGTTTTTATTATTACCAAAGTCACCTAAAAAAAAGTGCCCAAATTTATTTTGGGTCATGTCTTCCCAATCAATATTTTTAGCATTCGTCACTAAAATTTCTTTAGCAATAGAGCCGTCTTTATTTAGTCTATAAAGCTTAGGCTCATCGCCACTGTCATTAATGGCCCACAAGCGTTGATGCTTATCAAATTCTATGCCTGAGATTTCTTTTAGTTTGGGGTCAACAGAAATCTCTTTTTTACTATATAAGGTGTATATTGAAGTACCAATAAATGCAGCTACAACTAAAAAAATAATGGCGGTAGTTATTAAAATGCTTTTTTTCAACATGAAATTAATTATATTTCAGAGTATTAGGATGCTGTGTATTATCCATGATGAAAGTATATAAAAAAAGAATTTAATACTTTTAATTTTATTTGGATTTAAGTGCCCTAAATATGTGTATATTGGGTATGTACCAGTTTTGTTGAGTTGGTTTAAATATTGCTCTGTATAAAAGTATCATTTTAAACGTAATATATTAATGATTAATGCACTTTGTTGGTGCGGTAAAAATAACATTTGCACTGTAATAAAGCGTAAATAAAGTTTTGCTTAACTAACAACACGTTTAATGATTTTGAATGGATTCCACATCGCCCTTTGATGTTAAATCGGCCCTGTGGCAAAGATTAAATACCCTTAATTGTTTAGTTGGAGCCTGTTATGTTGAATAAGCGTTTTTTTAAAACAAAAGATGAAGCTGAAGTAACTTTTGAATTTTCTCACCCTGAAGCAGAGCAAGTTTGTTTATTAGGTGAATTTACTGATTGGCAACCTGTGCCAATGAAGCTTAATAAAAAACAAGGCGTTTTTAAATTTAAACAACGCTTACCTGTAGACCAGCAATTTCACTTTCGTTATTTAGTAAATGGAGACATTTGGGATAACGATCATCAAGCCGACGGCTATATCGCAAATAATTTTGGTACTGAAAACAGCATAGTAAATACTCAACGCATTAATTAAGGCGGGTAAATGGACGCAATTTCGCAGTTGTTTTACCTGCATGGCATAGGCTATGAATTCACTAAGTATACAGGTGAACAGGTATTTTTTAGCGAAGACACGCGCAAACGTGCCTTACAATGTTGTGGCGTAGATACAAATAATGAAGCGCAAATAGCTCAACTAAATTATGATTTAGATGCCTCTAATTGGTTAGGTCTAGTCGCAAACGTTAGTTTGGTTGAGCAACAAAGCCAGCTCTTAAAAATTAAAATAGATGAGCGCCAGCAGAATTTACCAGTCAACATAACTGTACCTTCTTTGAATATAAATATTACACTCAATAATCTGTATAACTTAGCAGTCACAGGTGAATACTATTTACATGGTGTTCGTTATATCGAGCTTGCTGTGCCAATTAATGAAATGCCGATTGGCTATCATGATGCGGCTGTTAAAGTAGGTGAACAGCTTGCTCGTACTCAAATTTGGAGTGTTCCTGATCAGGTTTTTCAGGTTGAAGACGTAAAGCGTACGGGGCTTTCAATTCAGCTTTATACATTAAAAAATAAAGCACAATTAGGTGTAGGTGACTTTAACGATTTACTTGAGCTAACTGCTCTTTGTGGAACGAAAAATATGGATTATATATTACTTAATCCTCTGCATTTACTCTTTGCCAATATACCAGAGCGAGCAAGTCCATATAGCCCTAATAGCCGTGCGTTGCTTAATCCTCTTTATATTTCTGTCGCACTTAGTGCAGATGCACAAAATAATACGCAATTAAATGTACTTATGGATAGTGATGATGTAATTGATTTATTAAACGCAACCGATCAGTTTATTAATTACCATAAGGTTAGCCAGGTCAAATATGCTTTGTTTAAAGCGCTTTATAATCATTTTGAATTAACAGCCAGTAATGAAAGGCGTGAAGCGTTTGATAAATTTTGTAATGAAAATTTAAGTACGCTTTCTACGCTAAATTCAACAGAGCCAGCATTTGATTATTACTTACAATGGCAAGCTACTGTGCAGTTAGCGCTTTGCCAACAAAGCTGTAAAGACCAAGGAATGGCGATTGGCTTAATCAACGACCTCGCCGTTGGTTGTGCTGGTGATGGAGCTGAATTTTATAATCAGCAAGCATTATTCTCTGAGGGAGCAAATGTTGGTGCACCGCCAGATCCATGGGCAGAAGCCGGACAAAACTGGGGGTTACCTGCATTAAATCCACAGAGCTTACAACATAACAATTATCAATATTACCGCTCTTTAATACGCGCCAATATGCAAAGTGTAGGCGGTTTACGAATAGATCATGTTATGGCAATTAGGCGTTTATGGTGGTGCTTTGACACTAACGGGCACCAAGATGGTTGCTATGTTTACTATCCGTTTGAGCATTTACTCGCTATTTTAAAAATTGAATCGCATATCAATCAAAGCATTGTCATTGGTGAAGATTTAGGCATAGTTCCACCTGAAATAAAACACGCGTTATCTACCAGTGGTATTTTTTCAAATAGTTTATTTTATTTTGAAAAACAACACGATGGTGAGTTTTTATCAGTAGATGACTTAGCGCCTCATTGCTTGTTAATGATAGCTAATCATGACGTGCCGCCTTTCTCGGGCTGGTGGTGTCACGATGATTTAAATATTAAGCAACAATATGAATTGATTAATAAAAGTGAATACGAGCAACAAAAACAACAAAGAATTCAAGAGCAGCATAAGCTTTTACGTTTTATAAACAGCCACAGCAATAAACCTCAACTAGTATTAAATAGTAATGCAACAGATGTTTATGCTCAGCTAGCGCTTTGTTTAGCAGGTTCTCAATCAGGCCTATTCGCGCTACAAATAGATGATTTAGATGAGCAAAAGTACCCCGTTAACATCCCCGGTACAGATAAAGAGTATCCTAATTGGCGTCGTGTATTAACGCACTCAAGTAAAGATATTTTTACTAAAAATGCTCCGCTATTAGCTGCTATAGACTCAATAAGGAAAGGTTAAATGAGCAGTACAAATAATACAGAATATGATGAGCAGGTAAATGCATTAAATGCAGGGCGATTCAAAGACCCTTTTAGTTTTTTAGGGGCACATAAAACAAATTCAGATATAGAAATTCGTCTTTATTTACCCTCAGCAATCAGTGCAAGCATTACGTTAAATGAAAATAGTGTTGAAGCTAAACGATATAAAGACACTGATTTATTTATAGCTAAGGTAAAAGAGCTACCCACAAAGCCCTACCAATGCAGTGCTCAATATTCAAATACCCTCTCTACCTTTTATGACGAATATAGCTTTGAGAGCGCACTTGATACAGACGCCATGTATTTATTTAATGAAGGTAGCCTAGAACATGCTTACTCTCATTTTGGCGCCCATTTTAGCTCTTTGCAAAACGTAGAAGGTGTACGTTTTTGTGTTTGGGCACCTAATGCAGCAAGTGTATCTGTAATTGGTGAGTTTAATTTTTGGCAAGCTAATCGTCATTTTATGCGCTTTCATCCAGCAAGTGGTGTGTGGGAATTATTTATTCCTAAGCTTGAGGCTGATATGTGTTACAAGTTTGCTATTACTGCACAAAGTGGAGAAGTGCTTGAAAAAGCGGACCCTTTTGCTTTTAAAATGCAACAAGCACCGGGTACAGCAAGTGTTTTGCAATATAAACCTGAGCCAATAACGTTAAGTGAA
Organism: Pseudoalteromonas sp. H103; assembly: GCF_001469205.1. Taxonomy (NCBI): domain Bacteria; kingdom Pseudomonadati; phylum Pseudomonadota; class Gammaproteobacteria; order Alteromonadales; family Pseudoalteromonadaceae; genus Pseudoalteromonas; species Pseudoalteromonas sp. H103. Next base: position 59,406 of record NZ_LOFG01000020.1, read on the forward strand.
AGTGCATTAACCAATAGGCAAAAGCGAAATCATATAGATGCGCCAATAAGCATATACGAAGTACATTTAGGCTCATGGCAGCGAGAAGAGAATAATCGTTATTTAAGTTACACAGAGCTTGCCGACAAACTAGTTAGCTATGCGCAAGAAATGGAGTTTACCCACCTACAACTTATGCCAATAAGTGAATACCCATTTGATGGCTCGTGGGGCTATCAACCCGTGGGCTTATTTGCACCAACTAGCCGCTTTGGCGACTACAATAGCTTTAAATATTTTGTAGAGCAATGTCATAAAGCCAATATAGGTATATTACTTGATTGGGTGCCGGGTCATTTTCCTAGTGATCCGCATGGGTTACATCGATTTGATGGCACTCATTTATATGAGCATGCTGATATGCGCCAAGGTTTTCACCCTGATTGGAATACCTACATATACAACTACGACCGCCCAGAGGTAAAAAGCTTTTTAATTTCTAACGCGATGTATTGGCTACATCAATTTGGTTTGGATGGGCTGAGAGTAGACGCTGTAGCTTCCATGCTTTATTTAGATTACAGCCGAAAAGAAGGTGAATGGGTCGCTAATTGTTATGGCGGACGTGAAAACTTAGGTGCAATAGAGTGCTTAAAACAAGTGAACATGCGCAGCTACAAAAATAACCCTGGCATTATGATGGTGGCTGAAGAGTCAACGGCTTGGCCAGGTGTAACTCAAAGTGTTGAACATAACGGGCTTGGGTTTGGCTATAAATGGAATATGGGGTGGATGAACGACAGCCTTCATTATATGCAGCATGACCCTTTGTACCGTCAGCATCATCACCACGAAATGACCTTTTCTATGGTCTACGCTTTTAGCGAAAACTACATATTACCGCTTAGCCATGATGAAGTAGTTCATGGCAAACGCTCTTTAATTGAAAAAATGCCAGGTGATGATTGGCAAAAATTTGCAAATTTACGCGCTTATTACGCATTTATGTGGGCGCATCCGGGTAAAAAACTATTGTTTATGGGCGGTGAAATAGCTCAGCGTAAAGAGTGGGGGCATGACCATTCTATCGATTGGCATTTACTTGAGCATCAAAGCCATAACGGAGTAAAGCTAACGGTTAAAGCACTTAATACGGTTTATAAAAATCAACCTGCTTTGTACGAGCTTGATTCTAGCGCTGCTGGTTTTACTTGGATTGATAATAACAACAACCAACAAAGTATTTTGAGCTTTGTACGTTATGCAAAAACTGCCAAAGACTTTGTCGTTGTTATTGCTAATTTTACACCCGCTTCGTATGAAAATTACGTCATTGGTGTACCAAATAAAGGGCAATATAAAGTTATCTTAAATACAGATGAAACACAGTTTTTTGGTTCAGGAATTAAAGTAACAGATAACCCATTGCAAATTGTAAACACAATCGATGAAGACAATCATGGTTTCAAGCAAAGTATTTCTATTGCCATTGGTGGCCTAACCACTATTTACTTACAAAAGGTTGATGATGAGTAATCTATTCGATGCTGCCCATGGCAATGTAGAGCCACTGGGTTCGAGTGTTAGTGATAACGGTGTAAACTTTTCGTTATATGCACCTAATGCAAGCCAAGCTTATGTCTGTTTGTTTGATAAAAGTGGTCATTCAGAAATTTTAAAAATGGCAATGAACATCAACGAAGGTGGCGTGTGGAGTATTCATATATCACCACTTAGCGCAGGGGCACTTTACGGTTTTAGGGTTGAAGGAGAATATAATCCATCAGATGGTTTGCTGTTTAATGAAAACAAGTTACTAATTGACCCATACGCGAAAGACATTTTTGGTGAGTTTACATGGAGTGAGCGCCATTATGGGCAAATGCCAATTGGCACAAAAAGCTGTGTTAATAATTCTATTGATATTCCAAAATCTAAAGTGGCTGCTCAGGTTCATTACGAGCATAAGAAGCCAAAGCATCGCTGGTCTAATACTGTGATTTACGAATGCCACGTTAAAGGAACTACTTGTCGTCATCCTAAAATACCTAAATCTTTACAAGGTAAGTTTTTAGGGTTGAGTCACCCAAGTTTTATTGAGCATTTACATAATTTAGGCGTAACCGCAGTAGAGTTATTACCTGTTCATGCGTTTATTAGTGAACAATTTTTAACTGCCAAAGGGCTGCAAAACTATTGGGGTTACAACACACTAAACTTTTTTACTCCCCATAAAGACTATTTAGTAAATGACGATATAAACGAATTTAAGCAAATGGTTAAGCAGTTTCACGACGCCGACATAGAAGTGATACTCGACGTTGTTTACAACCACACAGCAGAAGCTGGTAACGATGGCCCAATATTGTCGCTGCGAGGGCTCGATAACTTAGCTTATTATCGTACTGCACACGATCAACCTAACGTATATATAAACGATACCGGCTGTGGTAACACCATAAATATTGATCACCCAAAAACATTACAACTAGTACTCGACAGCTTAAGGTATTGGGTTGAAGTGATGGGGGTTGATGGTTTTAGGTTTGATTTAGCGACTATTTTGGCACGTTCTAAATCGGGGTTTAGCTCTGGGCATACTTTTTTACAAGCCATTGCACAAGACCCCGTATTAAACAAAGTAAAGCTTATTAGTGAACCATGGGATATTGGCCCAGGCGGCTATCAATTAGGCGCATTTCCGCCACCTTGGCGAGAATGGAACGATCAATATCGTGATGTTATTAGGCGCTTTTGGCAAAGTGAAACCGGCATAATTGCAAACGTAGCTAAACGATTACATGGCTCGTTTGACATTTTTGAGCATAGCCAGCGAGGCCCACTCAATAGCATAAACTTTATAACCAGCCATGATGGTTTTACCCTTGCTGATTTAGTGAGTTATGAGCATAAACATAATGAAGCAAATGGCGAGCAAAACAGAGATGGTCACAGTGCAAATCACTCATTTAACTGTGGCGTAGAAGGTTTTACCAGTGACGTAAAAATAACATCACTAAGATTACAACAGCAAAAAAACTTTTTACTTACTTTAATACTGTCAAAAGGAGTGCCAATGATTGCTGCTGGCAGCGAAATGGCACATTCTCAAGGGGGGAATAACAATGCTTATTGTCAAAACAATCGCACGAGTTGGCTTGCATGGAAAGACTCACAGCTGAATCATTCTTTAACACGATTTATAGACGACGCCCTTAAAATTAGACGTGCACACAGTGCGTTTAAACACAGTGTATTTTTAGACGATATAGACGAGCGCTTTACAGTTAAATGGTTTACCGAGCAAGGTAAAACCATGACTGATGCACATTGGCATGAACAGACCAGACAATTTTTAATGTACAGCTTACTTGATAAGCAAAATAAACATGCATTGCTGATTGTATTTAATGCCAGTAAAAAAACAATTTTTTGCCAATTGCCACCTTCGCCAATTAAAGCGCAGTGGCAAATGGTTTTATCGAGTGTCAATAATGCATCTGCGAGAAGTAATGAAGATGCGATGGTTGAAATTTCAGCACAAAGTAGTTGGGTTTTTAGTGCCAATTTAGAGGACGTAGGTCATGGCTAAACAAGGTGAACAAGTGTGTGTAGTAAAGGGTTGGCAAGAAGGCCCTATTATTGATGAAAGTACCCTTAAAGATGACTTAACACGGCATTTTTATTATACCCTCGGACGAGATAAAGTCGGCGAGTCGCAGCATTATTTGTATCATGCATTAGCACTTACTATTCGTGACAGACTTGTTGCGCGTTGTAGAGAAACAAACCAACAAATTAAGCAAGATAAGCGCCGTAAAACGGCTTATTTATCGCTTGAATTTTTAATGGGGCGAGCTCTAGGCAACGCCGTATTAAACTTAGATTTAGATGAGCAAGTAAGCGCTGCACTGCAGGAGTATTGCACTTCAATAGAAACGATTGAAGATGCCGAGCACGATGCTGGGCTTGGTAATGGTGGCCTAGGGCGTTTAGCGGCTTGTTTTTTAGATAGTTGCGCGAGTTTAGCGCTACCGGTTGTAGGTTATGGCCTGCGTTACGAATACGGTATGTTTAATCAATCAATTAAAGATGGCAACCAAATAGAGCAGCCTGATAATTGGCTTAGGGAAGGTCATCCTTGGGAGCTTAGTGCGCCTGAGCATGCTAAACGCGTAAAATTTGGCGGGTATGTACAAAGCTACACAGATAAATACGCACGTGAGCATCGTCAATGGATAAGCTCACAGGATGTATTAGCTGTACCTTATGATGTACCTGTACCTGGTTATAAAAACAATATTGTAAATACACTTCGCTTATGGAAATCAGAGGCAACTGATGAATTTAACTTAACCGAGTTTAATGCTGGCAGTTACTCAGAAGCGGTTGCGCAAAAAAACTTAGCAGAGCAAATTACGATGGTGCTGTATCCAAACGATAGCAGCGAAAATGGTAAAGAACTTAGGTTACGCCAACAATACTTTTTGTCATCTGCAAGTATTCAAGACATTGTTGATCAGTGGGTAAGCCAACATGGCGAAAACTTTACAGACTTTGCTGATTATCATGTATTTCAATTAAACGATACCCACCCAAGCATTGCAGTGGCAGAGCTGATGCGTATTTTAATTGATGACTACGAGCTTGATTGGGATGATGCGTGGCAAATTACGACTAAAACAATGGCCTACACAAATCATACGTTACTTCCAGAAGCGCTGGAAAAATGGTCTGTATCGTTGTTTGCAAAACTTTTACCGCGCATATTAGAAATAGTATTTGAAATAAACGCACGCTTTTTAGCGCAAGTTGCCCAGCAATGGCCTGGAGACGTTGAAAAACAACGTGCGCTGTCGCTTATAGAAGAGGGTAACGAGCCGCAAATTCGCATGGCTTATTTAGCTATTGTGGGTAGTTACTCTGTAAATGGTGTTGCGGCACTGCACACAGAATTATTAAAAGCAGGTTTATTTAAAGAGTTTTACGAACTTTGGCCAAACAAATTTAATAATAAAACCAATGGTGTTACCCCAAGGCGTTGGCTTGCGCATTGTAATGTGAGCTTAAGCGAATTAATTAGCGAAAAAATTGGTAAAGATTGGGTTAAAGAGTTTTCTAAAATTAGTAATTTACGCCGATTTTATGATGACAAAAAATTTCATGGTCAATGGCAAAACGCTAAGCGCGAAAACAAGCAACGTTTAGTTGATTTAGTTAAAGCGCGATGTGATGTTGAATTTGATGTGTCAATGATGTTTGACGTACAGGTAAAACGTATTCACGAGTACAAACGTCAGCTTTTAAATATATTACATGTTATTCATTTGTACGACCGTATTCGCCGTGGCGACACTCAGGGTATAGTACCTCGCTGTGTATTATTAGGCGGTAAAGCTGCACCGGGTTATTACATGGCTAAAAAAATAATCAAGCTGATTAATAATGTCGCTGAGGTTATTAATAAAGACCCTTTAGCAGCGCCCTATTTACGAGTCGCATTTTTACCAAACTACAATGTAACGGCAATGGAAACTATATGCCCAGCAACAGATTTATCAGAGCAAGTATCTACAGCAGGTAAAGAAGCTTCTGGCACTGGTAATATGAAGTTTATGATGAATGGTGCACTGACTATTGGCACATTAGATGGTGCAAACATTGAAATTAGAGATGCTGTTGGCGCTGATAACTTCTTTTTGTTTGGTGCACAAGCGCACGAAATTGACGATATTAAATCGCGTTACAACCCCGAACATATAATTGCGCAAAATAGTGATTTAAATAATGTAATGCAACTTCTTCAAAGCGGGCATTTCAATTTATTTGAACCATGCTTATTTGAAGACATTACAAATTCAATAAAGAGCCCACACGATCCATGGCTCACTGCACATGATTTTGAAAGCTATGTAGCGGCGCAAAAAGAGGTTGATAAAGCCTATGCAGATCAAACCTACTGGACACAAATGAGTATTTTAAATACGGCAGCCAGTGGTATGTTTTCAAGTGATAGAACCATAAGCCAATACAGTGAAGATATTTGGCATTTAGAACCCCTCAATATTAGTGAAACAGACTTAACGACAACTACAAGCCATGCCACTAACAGCCTAGACTAAATGGAGAGAGTATTATGCCTAATTATGCAAATCGCTACATAAGTAGCCTAACCAGAGAAACTTACGCGTTAATACTGGCAGGCGGACGCGGTTCTCGCCTGCATGAGCTAACAGATTGGCGTGCAAAGCCTGCAGTTTATTTTGGCGGAAAGCATCGAATTATTGATTTTCCGCTATCAAACTGTATTAACTCTGGTGTGAGGCGTGTCGGTATTGCCACACAATATAAGTCGCACTCATTAATACGACACGTTAACCGAGCATGGGGACACTTTAAGAAGGAGCTTGGAGAATCTGTAGAGATTTTGCCTGCATCTCAGCGCCAAGGTGATGATTGGTATTGTGGTACCGCAGATGCCGTATTTCAAAACATAGATATTATTCGTCACGAGCTCCCTAAGTACGTGATGATTTTATCAGGCGATCATGTTTATCGTATGGATTATGGTGCGCTACTTGCTGAGCATGTTCAAAAGGGCGCAGATATGACTGTTTGCTGCTTAGAAGTGCCAGTTGAAGAAGCTGCAGATACCTTTGGTGTTATGACCGTGGATGAGCAAAGCAGAGTATGTCGTTTTGACGAAAAGCCAGCTATGCCAAGTTCAGTACCAGGTAAACCAGGGACGTGTTTAGCCTCAATGGGGAATTACGTATTTAATACTGAATTTTTATTTGAACAGCTAAAGAAAGATGCTGAAAATGAAGGCTCAGGACGCGATTTTGGGCACGATATAATCCCAGCCATTATTGAAGAGCATAATGTGTTTGCTTTTCCATTTAGAGATCCACTTCAAGAAGGTCAGCCTTATTGGCGCGATGTAGGTACGCTTGATTCATTTTGGGAAGCCAATATGGAGCTAGTAATGCCAGAGCCACAACTTGATTTATACGATCCAACATGGCCAATATGGACATATCAAGAGCAGTTACCGCCAGCCAAATTCATTTTTGATGACGATGATAGACGCGGAATGGCACTGGACTCAACCGTTTCGGGTGGCTGTATAATTTCAGGCTCAGTGGTCAGAAAATCATTGTTGTTTTCTAATGTGCATGTTCGCTCTTTTTGTACCATTGAGGAGTCAGTTATTTTACCCGGTGCAGTAATAAATCGTGGCTGTAAAATTAAACGCGCGATAATTGATAGAAGCTGTGAAATACCGGCAGGGCTTGAAATTGGTATTGATCGCAAAGCAGATCAAGAAAATGGCTTTAGAGTGTCTAAAAAGGGCATAGTACTTGTCACCCGTGATATGCTCACTGAGCTTGCAAAAAAGTTAGAGCGTCAATCCCAAGAGAATAAAAAGCTAGCGTAACAATTAGCTAAATAAGCACGACAACACAAGCTTGCTCATATTTGAGCAAGCTAATATAGGTTTATAGGAAGTAGTGAATTAATGCATGTATTAATGGTTGCAGCAGAAAACGACGCGTTACCAGGCGCAAAAGTAGGTGGCGTTGCGGATGTGGTTCGTGACGCACCAAAAGCGCTTGCAGAGCAAGGCATAACAGTTGATGTGGTGATCCCCGATTATGGTATACACGATCTAAATCGAACTCACATTGGTGATGTAACCGTTGCTTTTAATGCTCATCCACATGTATTAACACTTTTTAAAGTAGAGCAGAGTCAAAGTAATGTAACGCAAATTGTTATTAGCCATCCATTATTTAGTAATTCGGGCAGTGTGTATTGTAACGATGCCCCAGGGAGACCTTTTGCAACTGATGCAACCAAGTTCGCTTTGTTTAATGCAGCTGTGTGTGAAGCGTTATTGCAAGGTGTATTAAAACGCCCAACAGCACTTCATTTACATGATTGGCACAGTGCATGTGTTGCTGTTTTACTTAAATTCGAACCACGTTATCAAACATTAAGTAACTTAAACATTGCCTACACAGTTCATAATATTGCACTGCAAGGAATAAGACCTTTTAAGTATGACGACTCAAGCCTAGAGGCGTGGTTTCCTTCACTTAGTTACGATGGGCAGCAACTGTGTGATCCCCGCTATCCACATTGCTTTAACCCTATGCGCAGTGCAATTAACTTGGCAAATAAGGTTCACCTAGTGTCGCCAACGTATAGTCAAGAAGTATTAAAACCGAGTAATTATGAACTTGGTTTTTTTGGTGGTGAAGGGTTAGAGCAAGACCTAAAAAATGCCGCAGACAAAGGAAAACTCGTTGGTATTTTAAATGGCTGTGAATACCCCAATAGCACAGATAAAAAAGTATCAATGGATGATTTATATAGCCAAGCACAAGACACCTTATTTAACTGGATGGCAAAAACGCCACAGCTTGAAAGTGGCTACTATATTGCTCATCAACGACTACAGCAGTTTATGGCATCACCTGTTAAAGGGCCATTAGTTACAAGTGTTGGCAGACTTACTGAGCAAAAAGTGTTGCTGTTGTGCCAGTCTATTGAAAGCTCATTAGTTATCGATGAAGTGTGCAAAATAGTGGATGAATTTAATGGCCGGGTTATTATATTAGGTTCAGGAGATGAAGCACTAGAAGAGGCGTTTACTAAAGCAATGGCGCGCAATGCAAATCTTTTATTTTTGAAAGGTTACGGACAAGGCGTTGGTGATTTAATGTATCAATTAGGTGATTTATTTTTAATGCCTAGCTCATTTGAACCTTGTGGTATTAGCCAAATGCTGGCAATGCGAGCAGGGCAGCCTTGTTTGGTTCACAGTGTTGGCGGACTAAAAGATACCGTAAAGCATAATGACAACGGTTTTAGTTTTAATGCTGGTACGCTTAGTAAGCAAGCCGATTCACTGCTAAAGTGTTTAGATGAAACACTAATGTTACACAAAGAACAGCCTAAGCAATGGCAAAAAATTAAAGCTAATGCTAAAGGTGCGCGTTTTTCGTGGACTCAAGTGGCAACTGATTATATTTCATACTTATATCAATAAAGTTAATGTAAATATACTTTAGCTCCGTGACATAGCAGCTTATTTACGTTATTAATTACTTGGTATTGGTAAATTTAATAAAAGTAGGTAATGTGTCTGTATTTGTTGCAAGGCAAGCAATATTTAATCGTCGTCAAAACGTAGTTGCCTACGAGTTGCTATTTAGGGACAGCCCTAAAAATTATTTCCCTGATATTTGTGAAGGCGAAGCCACTGCGCGCCTAATAATGGAAAACCAATTAAATCTCGGAACTCGCCATATTACCTCGGGTAAAAAAGCATTAATAAATATCGGCCCTGAATCGTTAGAGCTTGATTTATGTGCGTTTTTACCTTGCCAAGATGTTGTAATTGAATTGCTCGAAACCATAGAGCCAAACGATGAAAATTACGAGATGTGTCGTGACTTATTTCATCGTAATTACAAATTAGCACTTGATGATTTTGTTTATAAACCGCAGTGGGATAGGTTTTTAAAGCTTGTTAAATTAATAAAGTTTGATATTTCAATTACACCATTAAGTGAAATAACACCTGTAATAGAAAAGCTTCAGCAACATAAAAAAATTAAGCTTTTAGCTGAAAAATTAGAAACCCAAGAGGATTTTGAATTAGCCCATAAAATGGGGTTTGATTATTTTCAAGGGTACTTTTTTGCAAAACCCACCATGGTCAAACAAAACGACATTGATTATAACTATGCTTTAGTCGTCGCTATTTACGCAGAGATAATGAAACCCAGTCCAGATATAAAAGCGATTGCTGGTTTGTTTGAACTTGATGCTGCGTTAGCCTATAAGTTGCTTAGATTAATCAATAGTGGTGTTTTTCCTATTCAAAGTAAAATATCATCACTTAAACAAGCTTTGGTTTACCTTGGGCACGAGCGATTAAAAAAGTTTGTGAGTCTTATTGTTACTGCACACACAGCAGGTAAGAAGCCAGCAGAACTTATGCAAGTGTGTGTTGTGCGTGCTCGCTTTTGCGAGTTAATTGCAAAAAAAGTCGCTAAGCAGCAATCAGGAGAAGCTTTTTTAACTGGGCTATTTTCATTACTTGATGCAATACTTGATCAACCAATGAGCCTACTCGTTGAAAAACTTCCCTTTCCAGATGAGATAAAAGCCGCGCTTTTAAATGAAAAAAACAACCTTTATTATATTTTGAATGTGGTTAAAGCGTACGAAACTGGAAGCTGGTGGGCGCTTGAACAAGCTGTAATATTAATTAATCTCGATAGCAAAGTATTACCTAACTTATATCAACAAGCTGTTGATTGGGCAGATAATTATAAAAATAAAAGTTAAAGGAAATTAAATCTCAGTTATGCGTAATTATAATATGGATTTTATACGCGGTATTGCAGTGCTTTGCCTTGTTTACATGAACGGTTATGCTTTTGGATTAGGGGAATATATCTATACACCATTAGCTACTCCACCTTTTAGCGATGCTGTTATTCAAACCCTTAGTAGTATTTTTATTGATGGGCGTTTTAGAACGCTGTTCAGCCTTCTTTTTGGTGCTGGCCTATTTATTCAGTGGCAGCGCTACAAATCAACTATTCCTATAAAAGCGAGACTGTATTGGCTCATTATTTTTGGTTTGGCACATGGTTTTTTACTTTGGGCTGGCGATATTTTATTTGTTTACGGAGTATGCGGTTGGTGGGTGCTTAAATTTGTAGAAACTAATAATAATATGCTTTTAAAAAGAGGCATTATATTTATGTTATTGGCTTGCGCAGTGACCTTTTTGTTTTTAATGAACTTGCCTGATGAGAATATTCACCGCGACTCTCAAGCATTTATAGATTTATATAGCCCGCACTATAAGGACTATTTTATCAGTAACTTAGGTTACAATATGATTGCAGTTGTAGCGGTTCCATTCTTAGCTTTTTTGATGTTTTCTGGCATTATGCTCATTGGAATATACTTATATAAGTTGGAGGTATTTACCAAAGGGCTTACTTCGCAGCAGTTATTTGTATGCGTTAGTGGGGCGTTTGTTTTTACAAGCTTAAGGCTTTTAATACTTCAGGGAAATGATGGTTTAAGTATCGCTACTCAAGAATTAGTAAATACATTTGCAGCGCTTTTTATAGCCGTGCTTTATATTCATATCATAGTTAAATTTTGCAATAACAGGGTACACGTTGGTACGCTTATTCAACAAGCAGGGCGATTAGCATTCACCTTATATATAAGTCAAACTATAATGCAATTACTGCTTTATAAAGTTTTATTTCCGCAGTGGGTATTAAGCTTTAACCGCATAGATTATTGGTTAGTGGCAACCGCTTTGGTCATTGTGCAACTGTTATTTACAGCGCTATATAGCCGCTTTTATATACAAGGGCCGCTTGAATTTATATGGCGTAAGCTCACTCAATTAAAAATTAGTACTTAAACACCTATTTATATTAATTTAGGGGCGAAAAATAAGTGTGTGTGGTTTACACTAGTCGCCTTTAAAATTACGACTGTTAAGTGCCATGACCGAATTAAAACGTTTAAATAAATTTATAAGTGAAACCGGGTTTTGCTCACGTCGTGAAGCCGATAAATTTATTGAGCAGGGTCGTGTTACGGTTAATGGTAATATTCCAGAAATGGGCGTAAAAGTAGCAGATACTGATACCGTTTTGATTGATGGTAACCCCCTTCGCGCAAAACCAAAGCGTGTCTATATTGCTTATAATAAACCGGTTGGTATTACGTGTACCACCGAGAGTAAAATTCAAAGTAACATAGTTAAAGCCGTTAACTACCAAACTCGTATTTTCCCTATTGGACGATTAGATAGACCATCAGAAGGGCTAATCTTTTTAACCAACGAAGGCGATATCGTAAATAAAATTTTGCGTGCTGGTAATAACCACGAAAAAGAATACGTGGTGACAGTTGATAAACCACTAAACCGCCAATTTGTGACCAAAATGGCAAACGGCATCCCTATTTTAGATACTGTTACCAAAAAGTGTAAAGTGACCCAAACGGCTCCTCAAGAATTTAAAATTGTCCTTACTCAGGGCTTAAACCGCCAAATTCGCCGTATGTGCGAATACTTAGGCTATGAAGTTGTGACATTAAAACGTACACGCATTATGAACGTGACGCTTAAGGGCTTAAAAGTAGGGCAGTGGCGTCATTTAACCGATGTAGAAATGGCGCAAATTAACGACTCGATAGCCGATTCGGGTAAAACGCAAGAGCACTCGGTTGATAACAACAAGCAAAATAGCATGAGTAATAGCAATAAAGGCGAGCCTAAAAAGCGTGATTTTCAGGGCGAAAACCCACGTGCATTTAATAATGAACGAGGCACTCGAACTCAAAGAAGTAACTCACCATTTCAAAAACGATCTACTACGTATGTAGGTAAAGGTGGAGCTAGTAAAAATACGCAAGACGATAATAAAAACTCAAATAACAACAAGCCAGCAAATCGTAAAGCTCGTTCATCTGGCACGTTAAGTTTAAAAAAGTAGTGTATTAAAAGCTCAACTACCACTGTATTTGATGAACTACAGACCCTAGTGGGCTTTTAACGCCCACTATGTTTATTTTCTCATTTTTTAGCCGCTTTAATGCTGGTTTATCTAAATACCACCTAAAAGAGCGCTTTCTGTAAGTTTGTAAATCAAGCACAACCAGTTTTGCGCAGTTGTATTCGTAATCACTCGGACACGCCTCTACAGCCAGTAGCTGGTACTCTTGCTGCCAGCTATTGTCGCTATAATAATACGTCCATAACTTTACTGAAATACAAAAACTAGCCCACAGCCATAAATAAACTAAAACCGGTATAAACAAAATACCAAGCCACCCGCGAAGCTTTCCATCGTGCTAGGACCTGTTGACCTTTCAGGATTAAAATTTGTTCAAACTAGGGGCGGTTTAATCGTGGCGCGAGGTTTGTAACCTCGTGGGCTAAGTAAAAACTGAGTAACAAAGTGTAAATGACCTCTAGTTTGTTTTATATATTAAAAAACGCAGCCCGTGTTAAGCGAGCTGCGTTTATACGTGTTTTATAGCTTTACTAAATTACTGTTTTGGTTCGTAATCTATTTTAAATACTACAGTGTAAAGCACTGGCACTACAATTAGCGTTAGTATCGTGGCAAAGCCTAAACCAAACATAATGGTTACAGCCATTGACTGAAAAAACACATCAAACAATAGTGGTATCATACCTAAAATGGTGGTTATAGCTGCCATTGCAACAGGGCGTACACGACTAACGCCAGATTCAAACACCGCCTGATAAGGCGATTTGCCATCGCGCAGTTCTAGATTAATTTGATCAACTAACACAATTCCATTTTTAATCAGCATGCCACTTAAACTTAATAAGCCAAGTAAAGCCATAAAGCTAAATGCGGCATTCATTATTAACATACCCGCACTAACACCAATAATGGCAAGTGGTACCGTAGCCCAAATAACCAAAGGTTGTTTTACAGAGTTAAACAGTAATACAGTTACTGCAAACATCGCTAAATAACCAAGAGGGAGCGAGCCAAATATTGCTTTTTGGGCATCTGTCGATGATTCATATTCACCGCCCCATTCTAATGTATACCCGCGTGGCAGTTCTATCGCTTCTACAGACCCACGAATACGCGCAAATAACTTGGCGGCAGTTTCATCTCCTAATACATTTTGATCGGCCATAACTGTTATCGTGCGTTTACGGTCGCGGCGCATAATAAGGCTATCTTCCCATTCAACAATAAACTCATCAACAACTTGCGTAACCGGTACAAATACACCCAGTACAGGGCTGTAAATTTGTAAATCGTGAACGCTTTCTACATTTAGACGCTCATTAGCAGGGGAGCGAGCAATAATAGGTAATAACTGCGTACCATCTCTGTATACACCCACTTGTTTGCCCGAAAGGCTGGTAAGCAGCACATCATCAAGATCAGACTTACTAATCCCCAAGCGGCGCGCTTTTTGCTCGTTAAACTGTGGACGAATCATTTTAGTACGTGCACGCCAGTCGTCACGAATATTATAAGCACCGTCGTCTTGTGCTATTGCTTCTTCAGCTTTTGCAGCCAGTTTACGAAGCACAACAGGATCAGGGCCTGTAAAACGCGCCTCTATTTTTGCATCGGTTGATGGGCCAATTTCCATTGGTTTTATTTTAAGCTCAGCTGAAAGCGGCGTATTTTGTGAATACTCGCGAACTTTTTGCATTACTACAGCAACCGCTTCACGGTTTTTTACCCTAATAATAAGCTGACCATAAGATGAGTACGATTTTTGAGGCGCATACGTTAGCATAAAACGCGGTGCACCTTGACCAGTGGTACTGGTTATTTCTTCAACGAGCTCTTCTTTTTGTAAGTAGTTTTCTAGCTTTTTTATGCCATCAAGCGTAGCTCTAATATCTGAGCCTTGTTGTTGCCAATAATCTACGTAAAACATGGGCGTATTAGATGCCGGAAAAAACGACTGTTTAACAGCACCAAAGCCAACAACTGCAGAACAAAGCAATACAACCATAAGCACCAGTGTGGTTTTGCGAAAGCGCATAGACACATCTAATAGCTTTTTATAGCCTGTAAAAATAAAGCCTTTATAAGGGTCGTCGTCTTCGTCGTTATCACCTTTATCTTTTTTAAACTCATCTTGCTTAAACATTAAGTTTGCAAAAAATGGCGTTAATGTAATAGCCGTTATCCAGCTTAATAAGAGCGAGATAAATAAAACCCAAAATAAGCTACCTGCAAATTCACCCGTTGCATCAGAGCTTAAGCCAATGGGTGCAAACGCGGTTATACCAATAACCGTTGCACCTAACAGTGGCCATTTAGTTTGCTCTACTATATTAACCGCTGCTTTGAGTTTTGTTTGCCCACGCTTTAAGTTTATTAATATGCCTTCGGTGACAACAATGGCGTTGTCAACCAACATACCTAGCGCAATGATAAGTGCGCCAAGTGAAATTCGTTGCAGGTCTATGGCAAACAACTTCATAAATATAAAGGTGCCTAATACAGTCAGTAATAAAATACCGCCAATTAAAATACCGCTTTTTAAGCCCATAAAAATAAGCAGTACAACAATTACAATCGCAATTGCTTCTACAAGACTAACAATAAAGCCATCTACTGATTTTTCTACTTCTTTAGGTTGGTTATAAACCGATTCAACATGTATGCCGTGCGGGCGCTGGTATTCAAGTTCAGATAAGTGATCATCTATACGCTTGCCCACATCTACAACGTTTACACCGTTCATAAACGACACGCCTATCAATAGCGCTTGCTCTGAATTGTAACGAATAACATTGCTGGGTACTTCTGCATATTCTCTAAATACTTTTGCTACATCGCCAAGGTATATAAGTTCACTCGCGCCGGGTTTAGATATAAGAAGAGTTTCAAGTTCACTCACATCTTTAAACTCGCCAGTAGGGTGAAAGCGAATAGATTCATCACCCACTCTAATTTTACCTGCGTTCGATACTGTATTTTGAGATTGCAGTAAGCCAAAAATATGGCTAGGTGCTATGCCAAGTTGCGCCAACTTACGCGAAGACACTTCAACCATTACCTGTGGTTGTTGCTCACCAGCAATAGTAACCTTGCTTACACCTTTAACTAGTACAAGCTCGCGCTTTAAATAATCAGTGTAATCTTTAAGCTCATCGTACGAGTAGCCGTCACCTGTAACCGAATACAGCACACCATACACATCACCAAAGTCATCTAAAATGGTACTTGGGTATACGCCACTAGGAAGAGAGGGAGAAAGGTCATTAATTTTACGACGCATTTCATCCCAAATTTGGCGAAGCTGCTCTTTTCGGTAATTGCTTTTCATCTCTACTGAGATTTGCGACTTACCGTTTGATGAAATAGACGTAACAAAATCAACATAGGGTAATTGTTGAATTGCATTTTCAATAGGGAAGGTGACTTCCTCTTCGACCTGCTGAGGCGACGCACCTGGGTACATGGTAATCACCATGGCTTTTTTAAGCGTAAACTCAGGGTCTTCTAATTGGCCTAAATCGAAATACGATACACTGCCGCCTATTAATAACAGCAGTGCAAACATCCAACTAATTACTTTTTTTTCTATAGAAAGCTGCGCAAAGCTCATAATTATAAGCCTCGCTCTTTATTCCATGGACGTACTTTCATGCCTTCATCTAGTGAGTGCACGCCTGCAGATACAACTATTTGGCCTTCTTTCACACCATTTAACACCTCGATGCCATCGCGGTGTACTTGGCCTACTTTAACCGCTTGTTTGTTTACAACACCAGTTGCAGGGTTATATATCCATACGTAGGCGTTATCTGACACGCTTTCTTTAGCTTCTGAAAAAACCGACTCAACTGGTAAAATAGTGTAAGCCACTTGCGAGCTAGTAACTTTTGATAAATCAATAAATACACGCCCAGTCATGCCTGCTAATAAATTAAAATCTTTAGGAACGGGCAGGGAAAAAACCACTTTGTAAGTCAGAGTCGTAGGATCGGCTTGTGTATCCCACTCTTTTAAATCAAGGGTGTATTCTTTATTGGTAAAACCATCAAAAACCACTGTTGGGTGGTAGTCGCTGCCTTTTTTAATACGCGCGATTATTTTTTCAGGCACTTGTATTTCTACATCCATTAAATCGCGGGTTTCTAGGCGTAAAATATTTTGCTTGGCTTGAATGTTTTCAAAGTTTTTAACAAATACTTTAGCTACAGTGCCTGCAAATGGTGCGCGTAATTCGCTGTATTCTAAATTTGTTTCGGCAATTTTAAAGGCAGATTCAGCTACCTGCATATTAGCCAATGCTTCATCGTATTCTGATTGGCTCGCGATTCTTTTCTCAAGTAATTGCTCAATACGACCAAGTTGCGACTTAGCAAGCTCAAAGCGGGCTTTTCTATCATCGTATTGTAGTTGAAAGTCTTCTGGGTCGAGCTTTGCCAGTAGCTGACCTTTTTTAACTTCTTCACCTGCTAAAACCGGAAACTCAACAAGCTCACCATTTACTCTAAACGCCAAGTAAGAGCCTTGGTTTGCAACCACTTCAGCAGGAAAACTGCGTACATTTGTTTGCGAATCATGTCCAATATTAAATAATTTAACAGGCCTTATGGGCTCTTCTTTTACTTGCTTTTCTGGCTCAGAACAGGCCATTAAGGTAAGTAAAGTCGTAGTAAGTATACATAGACGAAAGAGTTTCATGTCTTCTCCGTGGCAATGATGGGCAAAATAATTAAGTGCAGGATACGCTGCAACCATATAAAATAAAATTCATTAAATTTTAGAAACATAATAAGTTTTATTTATGATCATGTTGAGCGCAGTATGAAGCTGAATCAATTACAAATTTTAGATGCCATTGTACAAAGTGCAAGTTTAAGTGGCGCGGCGCTTAAATTACATAAAACTCAACCAGCGCTTACACTTGCCATAAAAAACCTTGAAGCAAAAATAGGTTTTGAGTTACTTGATAGAACCAAGTACCGATTACAGTTAACTGAAAAAGGCCGTGTTTTTCACCGCGAAGCACAACAATTATTGCATGCAAATGATGAGCTAGCACAGCTTGCTAAAGAGCTTGCTCTGGGTAACGAGCCACAATTTAGAATATGCTATGAGCAAATTTGCCAAAAGCAAAGTTACAACGAGATCATAAGTAATACTTTTAGACTATTTAAACGCACAGAGTTTAATTTAACCAGTGGCAAACGCTTTGTTTCTTTAGAGCAAGTAAATAGCGGCCAAGTAGAGCTTGGCATTGGCCCGTGGTTTGATTTATTTCATGCAACAGGGCACCTAGAAAGTCTGCCAATAGGTAAATTTAATATTGGTATAATTGCAGCGGCCAATACGTTTCCAAAACATATCACCTTTAACGAATTACAAAATTACCCCTGTTTGGCTATGTTTGAAAGCGACTTAAATATAGACAGCGACAAGCTTTCGTATTCAAAAGGCTCAGCCTTAATGAAAATAGATGATGTAACCAATTTAAAGTCGTTTTTATTACAAGGCGCAGGTTGGGCAATGATGAATATAGATTACTGCGCCCCAGAAATAGAAGCCGGGCTGTTGCAGCAAATACAGATAAACGACAGAGAAGATGAGTTTGGTATAGAAGTGCGTGCATTTAGGCGTGATGCAATACATCATGGCCCCGTTGCGCGCTCTATTTGGGAGCAATTTAAAGTACTCAGTGAGGCTTACGTTAATGACCGGTAATATTGATAAAGAAACCCTCATCTACACCATTATTGCAAATATACCTGCAGGTTTTGTAGCAAGTTACGGGCAAATAGCAACGCTTGCCGGTTTCCCGCAAAATTCACGTTTGGTAGGGCGCTTGTTAAAGGTAATGCCAAACGACTCGGTTATACCTTGGCACAGGGTAGTAAATAGCCAAGGAAAAATATCGTTTCCCGAAGGCAGTGATAAATACCAAGAACAACGCCAAAAGCTATTATCAGAAGGTGTTAGTTTTAAGAATGATAAAGTAAATATGCGCGAGTGTAGATGGCAATAGTGAACGTATAATCGTAAAAGAGCTTTTAAAGGCTGCTTTAATATAAGTGTGCAGCTTACTTTTTTTAGCTATCGTAAATCTACAACAAATTGGGCTTTTTAGTTCTACTTTTAGCACAATCTCCTTATCTAGCCTCATAAATGAAAAACTTACAATGATAAGTGAAATATTTTCTATTTTTTACACAATAAAAATATATACGGCAAAGTAAAAACACCTCTACACCTACCTATACCTTCATTAATTCAATTTAGCGTCGAGATTTGGCATAACACTTGAAATACTTATTTGTTGTAAATAGATTTTGAGCATACCAAATGTTGACTCAAGGGCGCGTTCAAAAATGGTATCTCATTTGCAAAAGGTAAAAAGTAAGTAATCCCCAAGCCATCTTAAATTTGACTGATAAATTATTTGAAAAATACGTTTTTTCACATCGCTAGTGATGAATAATCGAGGTGATTAAGTGTAGATATTTAATTTCAGCATGAGGGTTATAAAAACCAAATATTAAGGACTAAAAAAACTATGACTGACCCAACTTTAGTTATTTTAATGTACTTTGTGATCCCTGTTTGGCTTGTCGCTGGCATTGCTGATTGGTTTTGTCATCGACGTAGTAATATTTCTGCAACCAGCGGTGCTAAAGAGTCATTTATCCATTTATTAATGTTTGCCGAAGTGGGCATTCCGTTAATCTTAGTTTTAATTTTTGAAGTTAATAGTTTAATTATCGCCATTTGTATTGTGTTGTTTTTTTTGCATGAGCTTACAGCAATGTGGGATGTAACTTATGCGGTAAGTAAGCGAAGGGTAGGGCCGGTAGAGCAACATATACACAGTTTTTTAGAAATGATACCC
Organism: Pseudoalteromonas sp. H103; assembly: GCF_001469205.1. Lineage (NCBI taxonomy): Bacteria > Pseudomonadati > Pseudomonadota > Gammaproteobacteria > Alteromonadales > Pseudoalteromonadaceae > Pseudoalteromonas > Pseudoalteromonas sp. H103. The sequence continues at coordinate 78,831 of NZ_LOFG01000020.1, forward strand.
CTATTAGCTTTGGTTTTAATTATTGCGCGCCATTGGGGACAATTTACCGCTTTATTTACATCAGGCGGCTTTCCTCCTGACTTTACGTTGCAATTAAAAGCATCTCCTTTACCAATAACTTACTTGGCAACTGTGCTATTTATAGCACTCGCGTTAGAGTTTACACCTTATTTAGAAGAGTTCATTCGCGGTATACGTGCTAAAAAAGATAACACTTAATCTGCTTGAGTTATTTAAGCAGTTAATTTATGCGTGTATAAATACTGCTGTGTAAGCACAGGTTTTAGTGTGTATCTAAGGTGTTGTTAACCAGAGCCTGGCCAATATTTAGCGGGCTTTATTTAGGTGTGATTGAAAAAAAGCTAGGTAATAATAGCGGCGTATATACGCCGCTATTATTTTATAAAATCAATAAGCTGAGATTAACTAATATGAGTTAGCCATCATGATTAAGGTAGATGCTGCCCACCTGTCACGCCCATTATTTCAGCGGTAATGTAACTTGACTCTTGCGATGCTAAGTATACATAGGTTGGTGCTAGTTCAGCAGGCTGGCCTGGTCTACCTAATGGCACGTTATCACCAAATTCAGGCAATTTTTTAGCCGGTTGGCCGCCACTTTGTTGAAGCGGGGTCCAAATTGGCCCAGGAGCAACCCCATTAACCCGAATGCCTTTATCAATCACCATTTTTGCTAAGCTTTTAGTAAAGCTTGTAATTGCACCCTTAGTCGATGCGTAATCAAGAAGCCCAGCAGAGGGTTGATAACATTGGATAGAGGTTGTATTAATAATACTAGCGCCCGGTGGCATATGTTTTACCGCCGCTTTTGTTATCCAAAACATAGCAAATACATTTGTTGCATATGTTTGGCAAAATTGCTCGGTAGATAAATCGTCTAACTCGGCAACAAACTGTTGCTTACCCGCATTATTCACTAATATGTCGATTGAGCCTAAGTTTTCAACGCTTTGAGCCACAAGATCGTTACAAAAACTCTCGTCAGAGATATCGCCTGCAATTCCCCATGCTTTGTTACCGCTGTCTTTTAATATATCGAGTGTTTCTTTCGCATCGGCTTCTTCGCTGGCTAAGTAATTAAAAACTACATCGGCACCTTCTCTGGCAAATGCAATGGCAACCGCTCTCCCAATGCCCGAGTCGCCCCCAGTGATCAACGCCTTGCGACCCTTTAATCTGTCGCTACCTACATAGGTATCTTCGCCGTGATCTGCTTTGGGTTTTAAAATTTCATCTAGGCCTGGGTCTGGTTGATCACTGTCTTTTTCGGTTCGTCCCATTTGATATTGGCTTCTAGGGTCTTGCATCGTAAATTGGTTAGTTGGCATATCAACGTCTCCTTTAACGTAAAGTTTAAGTTGGATTAACTGCATGTAATCACAAAGAGCCTAATGTTAGATAACGCAGTAATGCGTGTTACCTACCTCTTTGCTTTGCGGGAATAGACGTAAAAGTGAGTGTGGTTGTAAAATATTGAGTATAAGTAGCAACTTACTAATGTAGCACTTAACTCAATTGTAGAATCAGCTTGGAATGCGCCCACTTTGTATCTCCTTTAACGTATTTGCTTGGCCAAGGTTTTACTGACCATTTATATTGAAGGAGCAATAGATATGCCATAGCGTTACATTCAAGATATGAAGCTATCTCACTTATTTTAAAGCATTTATTTTTAAACTAGGAGAAGAGTAAGTGAATAAAATGGGTAAAAAATGGATAAGAGTACCGAAAATGTTACACGCTGTTTATTGAGCTAGTTAATTAGGCGAGTAAGGGACAATGATAGGCTTATATTCAGAGCCGTAAATAACAGCGTTTTTAATTAAGGCCAGGTGATATCGACTAAGCTACAACGCGCTTTTACGTAAAAGGGTAGCCAAATTAATGCGGTTTATGTGCGTGGCAGTAAATTACTAATTACATGTACTAATACACGTAATTAGTAATTGAAATGTAGTGGCACACACACCCAGCAATCACAAATAAATGCCAAATAGCATGGCTAAATTGGGTGCTTTTAGCGCTATAAAATAAAGTACCTAAGCTGTAAAAAATACCACCGGCGAGTAACCAATAAAGTGCATTTACATCAATATTTAAATAAAGCGGGTATACAATAGCTAGGGCAAACCAGCCCATGAGTAAGTAAGTAGCTAACGATACTTTTTTGTTACCATTTTTAACCAGTATTTTATAAGCAACGCCGCTAAGTGCTACAGCCCATATAAAGCTAAGTGTGCCCCAAGACCAAGCGCCATTTAGCGATATTAATAAAAAGGGGGTATACGTACCCGCTATTAATACGTAAATTGCGCAGTGATCACATTTTTTATAAAAGGCACGGAGTTTAGGCTGTACGCTTGCGTGATAAAGTGTGGATGATAAAAATAAAATAAATAAGCTTGCCCCATAAACAGCTGTGCTTATATATGCTTTAACACTGGTTGCTTGAGTGAACAAATCCCACATTACAAACACTGCAAATGCAATACCCAATGCATGGCTTAATACATTGAGCTTTTCTTCTTTTCGGGAATAAGGCGCGTCTAACGACATAACATATCCTACCACTGTAAAATTTAATTTGAGTGTACAGTTGTACGCTGAAAGTTTCAATATGGTTTTTATGCGTTCTCGATTTGAGTTAATTAAGCTTTTACTTGATTTTAAAGAGAATTAATTCACTATGTTGTTGTCTACTGTAATCCATATTACGAGCTGAAACAAACATGAAAAAAGATTTAAAAGCGGCTTTACTTACCGCTGTTGTTTACCCTGGAGCGGGGCACTTTTCGTTAAAGAAACATCTAATAGGGAGTATTTTTGCAGGTGTATTTTCTATTTTATTAATATTGACGCTTAAAGATATTTTTGCGATTGCTCAATGTACTGCTAATGAACTTATGTCGGGTAAAATACCCATGACAATCGCGGGTATATTAAAAGCAGCGCAACAACCTTCTGATGAGTGCGCAAAGCTTGCACAATATAAGTATGTACCCTTAATGGTTATTGTGTGGGCTTTGAGCATTGTTGATGCTTATCGCTTAGGTAGAAAAGCTCACATTAAATAAATTTTATGGTTATTTTAGATTGATTTTTTAATGAATGGTTGCCAAGAGCAGCCATTTTTTATTTTAGTAAATTATTTTTCAATTAAATCCACTTATGTAAATGTATTGTAAAGCCCCTTATCTTCCTTATTGTTGCCTCTAAATAACTCGAATGTACTACTTTATGATTTTTAATTTTAATTTATCTAATGTTTTTATATTGTAATAGGCGTTTTGTTGTTAACAAAAGTTTGCTATTCTCGCTTTTCAAATAGTATTAGTTATTATTTGTGTATCTAAATTAATACAAAATGTATTGTTTTAGCCTAAAAAAGCTAATAATTTTTAAGGAAAGTGTTATGAATATTTGTACCAATAATCGTGTTAAAAGAAGCTTTAAAGTTAGCAGCCTATCTTTAGCATTAATGCTAGGAATGACGTCAGTAGCAAATGCTGAAGTTGAAAAGCTAACGGTAAGCGGCAATCAGGTATTGGCAGACGGTGTAAGTAAAAGTTTTGCAGGCCCTAGTTTGTTTTGGAGTAATACAGGTTGGGGTGGTGAAAAATTTTACACCGCGCAAACAGTTTCTAAAGCTAAGTCTGAATTTGGTGCAACTATTATACGTGCAGCAATTGGCCACGGTGCTGGCGGTGATATAAATCAAGATTGGAACGGTAACATGGGTCGACTTGATGAAGTTGTTACTGCGGCAATTGCCGAAGATATGTACGTTATAATAGATTTCCATAGCCACGAAGCGCATAAAGATCAAGCTACTGCAATCAAATTTTTTGAAGAAGTAGCCACTAAGTATGGAGACAATGATAACGTAATTTATGAGATTTATAATGAGCCATTACAAATATCATGGGAATACGATATTAAGCCATACGCAGAAACCGTTATAGACAAAATACGCGCAATTGATCCTGACAATTTAATTGTTGTTGGTACGCCAACATGGTCTCAGGATGTTGATATTGCGTCACAAAACCCAATCGATCGTGCGAATGTTGCTTATACTCTTCATTTTTATGCAGGTACGCATGGCCAGTCATACCGTAATAAAGCTCAAGTTGCTTTAGATAACGGCATTGCTTTATTTGCCACCGAGTGGGGTAGTGTAAATGCAGATGGTAATGGTGGTGTTAATATTAATGAAACAGATGCCTGGATGGCATTTTTAAAAACTAATAACATTAGCCATGCAATGTGGGCACTTAACGATAAAAGTGAAGGTGCGTCAATGTTCACACCAGGTGGAGATTGGGATTCATTAACAGCCTCTGGTACTAAAGCAAAAGAAATCATTCAAAGTTGGCATGATGCTAATGACAACATTCAGCTTGATAGTGATGGCGACGGTATTATTGATAGCCTTGACCAATGTGAGAATACACCTGCGGATACTATTGTCGATAGCATCGGGTGTGAAGTATCTGATACTGATGCTGATGGTGTTAGCGATGATATTGACCAGTGTCCAAATACACCAGTCGGCGAAACGGTAAATGATGTAGGCTGTGTATTGGAAGTAGAGGAGCCACAAACTGATACCGATAACGATGGCGTATATGATGATGTTGATCAATGTCCTGATACACCTGCAGGAGCAAGTGTTGATTCGAACGGATGCGCTATAGTGAGCTCTACAGACTGCAGTGATATAAACGCATATCCTAATTGGGTGAAAAAAGACTATGCTGCAGGTCCTTATACGCACAATAACACAGACGATAAAATGCAATATCAAGGCAATGCATACATTGCTAATTGGTACACTAATACGACGCCAGGAAGTGATGCTTCGTGGACACTGATTTACAGTTGTAATTAATTAGGCTTTGTACAAAAAGTTAAAAGGTAAATACTGAGTGTATTTGCCTTTTAACCTTATAAAGCACTGTTATATAAGTTAGCCTTTATAAATACTTTGGTGCTGATTAATAAGATTGTAAGTAGGTGATTGTATGTTATCCACATAACGCCAATCGGTTGTAATTTGATTGTTTGTAATTGTAAGTAACATATAACCACGATGCGATAATTCGCAATAATCTAAATCGTTAATTAGTAACGAAAGTGAATCGGCCATTTGTTTAGCTTGCTGCGGGTTAAGTGCTAAATAGTGCTCCATACCGGGTGAGGTCACGCTTGGTGTTGCAAATTCTACCCCTACGTTTTCACCCCTTTTATTTTTTAACGTGCCTTGCCATGCATTGTGAGTATCACCCGCAAGGACGACTAATTTTTTATTTAATGCAGCAGTGCTTTTATACAGTACTTCGCGTTCGCTAGGGTAGCCATCCCACGCGTCTAAGTTATAGGGCATTAATGTATTTATGCGTGTTAATTGCTGTCGTGTTACAGCTTTATTATCCAGTACCGCGTTTTTTATTGAAACTAGCTCTTCAAGTATTTGCGCAGTTTTTTTTCGCTCAGATTGAAAAAAAACCTCTATAGGTAGCCACATTTTTGTCATGAGTACTTGCTGCCCTAATACTTGCCACTTTGCATTTGAGTTTTTTATTGCATTTGTAAGCCAGGCTAGCTGAGTGTTTCCTAGTAATTGCCTTTGTGGATTATTTAAGTCACTCATGAAGCGAGTAATATCTAATTGCTTAGTCTCAGCGCTTTGGTAATTACTGTAGAGGAGTTGTTTATCGCGTGCTATTACACGAGTATCTAGCATATGTAGGCTTATTAAATTTCCAAAATTGAACGTGCGGTAAATATGGGGATTTTGTTCGCCCATTGGCGGGCGAATTGGAAGCCATTCATAATACGCTTGTATGGCTGCAGCGCGGCGTTTGTAAAAATTACCTTCATCGGGGGTGTGGTTTTCAGCACCTGCTTTATACGTGTCGTTTGTGATTTCATGGTCATCCCATATTGCTATAAAAGGGGCTGCTGCATGTAGTGCTTGTAATCCTTTATCGGTTCTATAAATAGCATATCGCTTTCGATAGTCATTCAATGTAATTATTTCACCGCTATTATCATCTGCTAGTTTACGGTTAATTTTTTCTGCATTTTCGGTTGCGTATCCACCCATTGGGTATTCATAAATGTAATCACCTAAGTGAAGTACAACATCTAGATCTTTTTGCTTAGCAGCATCAGTGTATGCATTAAAATATCCTGCCGGATAGTTTGAGCATGACACAACAACCATTTTAACTTGTTCAACGTTCTCTATAGGAAGTGTTTTAGCACGACCGATAGGGCTTGCCGTATTTGCTCCTATAAAGCGATAAAAGTACTGCGTATTTGGAAGCAACCCTTGTACGTCTATTTTTATTGTATAGTCACGGCTTGCATCTGTTTGCTCTTGCCCCTTTCTGATAATGTTTTTAAATTGAGGATCCAGTGCTACTTCCCATGCAAGAGTTACTAAAGTTGTTGATTGTGATGAAGTTGCACGCGTCCAAATTATTAACGCATTGCTTAATGGATCACCACTTGCCACGCCGTGGTTAAATTCAGTATGTGACAATGGTTTATTGATTAATGAGTTGGTACAACCAGTAATGCTGCTTGAAACTGCCACGCTAAACACACTTGCAGCGGTTGTTTTTAAAAAATTACGACGAGATGAAATTGGCATACTGCACTTTTTAGAGTTATTTAAATTGGCCTGAATTTTATTGTGTCGATATGACATTTTTATACGCGCTAAATGTATTTAATATGACGGAGTGAGGGAGAATAGCGTTTTATTTATTTACTAAAATATGGTCAAAAAATTAAACGCAGTGGTTAAATTAACTAGCGCTGAATTGTTTGATTTTAATGTTAATTAATAAAGTTGTTTAATAACAATGCTTTAATTTTTATTTTATATTGGCACAACCCTTGATTATGTTATTACGTCTAAACAATACACAAACAAGGAATACCATTATGAAAAATTCAATTAAAATCGCTATGGCAAGTTTATTAGTATTAGGTTCTGCACATGTTAATGCAGCTGAAGTGGACCTAGATGTAACTGATATTTTATCAACCAGTGTTAGTAACTATGTAAAGCAAACAACATCTGAGCTTGAAAGCTCGTTAAAAGAAACGCTAAGTTTTGATGCACAAGCTATTTTAGATAGCTTATTAGAAACCAAGCAGCCAAGTGAAGTTAGTGATAGTACTACAGCAAAAAACTTAGCAAATAACGCGCAGTAAACTAATTAAAAGGAATTAAGACGATGAGCAATGAATTAGGATTATTTGCATTAATGTTAGCACCGGTAGTGAGTATGATAAGTGCTTATTACTCGGTTCAAATGATTAAAGTTATGGGGAGTTGGTTTAATCTTTAATTAATAACATTACAGGTAATTAATTCGATTGATACTAAGCTGATCGACTTAGCAAAAGCGCACGTAAATAAAGGCAGAGTGATTTAAATAAGTAGACTTTATGAAGCGTGCGATTTTTCCATTACCAATTTTTATACTACCTCAGGGCTATACGCGTTTGCGTATATTTGAGCCTCGCTATTTAAATATGGTTAAAACAGCACTAGAAAACGACACCGGATTTGTACTGTGTACTTTTGAGCACGACACACCGTTTAATATAAGCGCTCAGGGTTGCTTAGTCGACATTATAGACTTTAACCAAGATGACAGCGGTATGTTGCTTATAGATGTAATTGCATCCAAAACCGTGCAAATTGATGATGTTTACCAAGATGAGCAAGAGCTTCGCCATGGTTTAATTTCAAATTGTACTGCACCTTATTGGTACAGCCAATCGTTCGCTGATATTGGCGAGCATACAAAGCTTAAATTGACCCTTCAAAATATATTTTCAACCAATCATGAGCTGAGTGAATTGTATAAGCAAACTCGCTTTGACGAACTAACGTGGGTTGTAGCCCGCTGGTTAGAATTATTGCCTATATCTATTGAGAAAAAACAGCAACTTGCGTTCGAAACTAACTTTGATAACTTACTAAGTTTCCTCCATACTGTGATTAATAACGAATTTGCCTAATTTTATTTGATCCTAAACAAACTTGCGTGCGTATTTACTAATACAAAAGCAATAACGGGATATATTATTATGGTAAGTCAACAACAATCACCACGTTGTGAACCTAATACAGGTAAGTACACTGCCATGCCAGAAACGCCAAGCAAAGAACTAATGCAAGCGCTCATTGATGTAGCTCAATCGAGAGACAAAAAAGCGTTTGCTTATTTATTTGAATATTTTGCTCCAAAAATTAAACGATTTGGTATAAAACAGTTTGGTGTTGAGGCGCAAGCAATGGAACTTGTGCAAGAAACACTAACATCTGTATGGCGAAAAGCGCATTTATATCACAGCGACAAAGGCGCTGCGACTACGTGGGTTTACACGGTAATGCGTAATGCATCGTTTGATATGCTTCGTAAAATGAAAAGCAATAAAGAAGAAAATATTAGCGAAGATATTTGGCCGTTATTGAACGAAACCCAAGATACAAATCACGAATACACCGATCACCTTGAAGATAAACAAATCAAACGTTATCTCGACAAGTTACCACTTGCACAAAGAGAAGTTGTAAGAGGGGTTTATTTTCAAGATATGTCGCAAGAGCAACTTGCACATCAACTTAACATTCCAGTAGGCACGGTAAAATCACGTTTACGTTTGGCCTTACAGAAATTACGTAATGAAATGGGAGATCAGCATGATTAAACATCACCCGAGTGAAACCTTACTGACACAATATTGCAGTGCATCACTTAGCGCATCACTTAGCTTAGCCGTATCTATTCATGTAGATATGTGTCCAGTGTGCCAAGCAAAAGTAGCAAAAATTGAGGCGAGCAATGCCGAGCAAGTTTTTAGCGACTCTTTTGAGCAAAGTACGCATGCAGAACCACTGCCTGCTGATATTACAGATGAGCAAGAGTCTAGCTTATTCGATTTTATTACTGCCGATACAAGCGTTGATGAAGTATATGAAGTAGAACCAGTTGCTATTAAAGTAAATAACCATAATTATCAGCTACCACGAGCACTGACACGCATATCGCATGGTAAGTTTACGCAGGTTGGTAAATTAGCCCGCTCACGTGTAGCGCTTGATGACGGACCACTGCGATCAAGCTTGTTACATATTGATGCTGGTGGTGAAATTCCGGAGCATACTCATACTGGTTTTGAAATTACTTTATTACTTGATGGTGAGTTTAGTGACGAAGAAGGTAGCTACGTACCAGGTGACTTTATTTTTCAAGATGGTAGCCACCAACATACACCACTAACAAAAGATGGTTGTTTATGCTTTACAGTGGTCAGTAGTGCGCTACATTTTAATAAGGGCTTCAGCAAGTTACTAAATCCAATTGGTAATTTGATTTATTAAGAGAATTTATGCAAACAGACACAATAAAAATAGGCATAAGCGCTTGCTTAGCAGGCGAAAAAGTAAGATTTGATACAGGTCATAAAAAATCTAACTTTTGTATGGATGAACTGGGTAAGCACGTTGAATACACGCGTTTTTGCCCAGAGGTCGCTGTAGGTTTACCAATTCCTCGACCTACGATTAGGCAGGTTAGGGTTGGCGACACAATTAAAGTGTGCAGGCCAGATGGCTCTGGGGATGTAGGCCCACAATTAACCGAATATGGTAAAAAAGTGGCAACAGAGCAAGCAAGTACATTAAGCGGTTTTGTTTTTTGTGCCAAAAGCCCAAGCTGCGGTATGGAACGCATAAAAATTTATAACGAAGCAGGTACAGGAAACACATCTGAAGGCGTTGGTTTTTTTGCAGAGCAAATAATGAAACACAATCCGTTATTGCCATGTGAAGAAAACGGCCGCTTAAATGACATGCACCTTCGTGAAAACTTTGTAATGCGTGTTTACGTATATAAAAACTGGCAAATGCTAGCAAAAGAGCCGCTAAGTGTTCACAAATTAACTCAGTTTCATTCTCAGTATAAATATTTGCTAATGGCTCATAACTACAAAGCTTATAGAGACCTCGGCAACTTACTGGGGACTTTTGTTGGGGATGATGTAAACGCACTTGCCGACGAATATATTTTAGGTTTAATGACGGGTTTAAAAAAGCCTGCTTCTCGTAGAAATAACTGCAATACCTTAATGCATTTACAAGGTTACTTTAAAAAAGATTTATCTAAAGTTGAAAAACAAGAGTTACGTGACGCTATTGATGAATATAGAGAAGGCTTGGTGCCGTTATATGTTCCGTTAACATTACTTAAACACCACTTAAAAGTGCATCCAAACGAGTACCTTGAAAAACAAGTATTCTTTAACCCTTACCCTAACGAACTAAAACTACGATACGGTATTTAATGAACACATTATTTTGGTTTAGGCGCGATTTGCGCCTTTTTTCGAACGAAGCGTTGATTCAGGCGCTAAATGATGGCGCTAAACACGCCATTTTTTTTGTTTGCGAAAAGCAATGGCAGCAGCATAACACCGCGCCAATTCAAATAGATTTACTTAAGCGACGAGTAAAGTACTTACAACAGCAACTAGCAGATTATGGTATTACGCTGCATGTAATTTGTGCGCCATACTTTAGTGATTGCGAATCGAAGTTAATTGAGTTTTGCCAGTCGAATAACGTTAAACATATTGTTGCTAACACTGAATATGAATTAAATGAAGTAAATCGTGATAAGGCAATTTTAGCTAAATGCGATGATGTTGGTGTTACATTTACTCTTTACGAAGGGGATTTAATTGCGCCAGCGGGCAGTGTTAAAAACCAAAGCAATGAAATGTATAAAGTGTTTACTCCGTTTAAGCGCGCATGGCTAAAGCAGTATCAAGACATTCACTTTAGTTTACCAACGTGGCCTTTAGAAAAATCGTCTGTTGATGTAAAAGCTGAACCACTTCTTAAAAGTGATGATGGCTCTGAAAAATGGCCTGTAGATGATGAAACACTCTCTAAAATAGTGAATGATTTTATTGCTGACAAACTAACAAGCTATGACGATAACCGTGATATTCCAAGTATTAAAGGAACCTCGGGCTTAAGCCCTTATTTAGCGCTTGGTATAGTGAGTACAAAGCAATTATTAATTAATATTCAGCAGCAATATCCTGATATTTTAACAACGTCAAAAAGTAAAACCTTCACATGGATAAATGAACTTGTTTGGCGCGAATTTTACCGACATTTAATTTCAGAGTTTCCTAAGTTATCGCGTGGAGATAATTTTAACGAAAAGTATAACGCGGTAAAGTGGCGTAAAAACGAAGATGACTTTAATGCATGGTGCGAAGGTCGTACAGGTTACCCACTTGTAGACGCTGCTATGCTTCAGTTAAAGCAAACAGGTTGGATGCACAATCGTTTACGTATGGTTGTTGCAAGTTTTTTAACTAAGCATTTGCTTATTGATTGGCGTGAAGGCGAAAAGTACTTTATGAAGCATCTAATTGATGGTGATTTAGCATCTAATAATGGTGGCTGGCAATGGGCTGCCAGTACAGGGTGTGACGCTCAGCCGTATTTTAGAATTTTTAACCCTATTACCCAAAGTGAACGCTTTGATCCAACAGGTAAGTTTATACGTAAGTATTTGCCAGAGCTTAAAAATGTGCCAGATAAACAAATTCACTTTCCACATACTTATATTGCTTCTATGGGTAAAACGAAGGACTGTTACTGGCCGGCAATTGTAGATCATAAAGCTGCACGTGAGCGTGCGTTGGCTGCTTTTAAGGTGTGATATGGATAACGTGCTACCAGTAGATAAATTTGTAGATATTTATCAAAAACTTGATAACAGCAATTTAGAGCTATTAAGTGAAATTTACAGTGATGATATTGAGTTTATAGATCCAATGCATCAGATAAACGGTATTGCCGAGTTACGTGCTTATTTTGCTAATTTATATAGCAATGTTAAACACTGCCAATTTGACATAACGGATTCTTTTAGCGTTGACAATAACGCATTTATTTACTGGACTATGCACTACGCACACCCAAAACTTTCCTCGGGTAAAACAATATCTGTACAAGGGCACAGTAAGCTTATTTTTAAAAAAGATAAGATTATTAAGCATCGAGATTATTTTAATGTTGGTGAGCTTTTGTACAAACACATTCCGTTATTAGGCTCTGTTATTAACTACATAGATAAAAGGGCAGGCTGAATATGATTACATTAATTACAGGGGCTACCTCAGGTATTGGTGAGCAACTAGCGATTAAATACGCTGAGCAGGGCGATACCGTTATTGCTTGTGGTCGAAACAGAGAAAAACTAGCTGAACTTGCTCAGCATAAAAATATTCAAATTTGTCAATTTGATGCCACAAGTCTGGATGATATTAAACAATCAACCATTGGTTTTACACAATATGACCGCGTTATATTAAACGCAGGCAATTGTGAATATGTTGATGATGCACGAAATTTTGATAGTGCTTTATTTGAACGTGTCATTACAGTTAATTTATTAGCAATGGGTTACTGCCTAGAAGCTTTACTACCTAAAATTAATGCAGGTGGCCAACTTGTATTAGTAAGCTCAAGCGTAACTTATCTGCCGCTTCCTCGTTCAGAAGCCTACGGGGCATCTAAATCAGGCGTTAGTTATTTAGCTAAGAGCTTAGCCGTAGATTTAAGTGACGTTGATGTAACGCTAGTTCATCCTGGGTTTGTAAAAACACCGCTCACAAACAAAAATGACTTTCCTATGCCAATGGCGGTTACCGCAAAAGAGGCGGCAGATTATATGATTAAAGGTATCGGTAAGCGCCGCAAAGAAGTTCATTTCCCTTATCGTTTTACACTTATTTTAAAAGCTTTGCGAATATTACCACTCCCGCTATGGCTTAAAATCGCAAAAGGATTAACTCGTTGAAAAAAATAGCAATAATTGGATCTGGTGTATCTGGATTAACTGCCGCACATTTACTTCATAAACATTACGATGTAACGGTGTTTGAAAAAAATGATTACATAGGCGGGCACACTGCAACAGTTGATGTAACTATAAGCGGAGCCAAATACGCTATTGATACTGGTTTTATTGTTTTTAATGATAGAACTTATCCATACTTTGAAAAACTACTTGCTCGTATAGGCATTGATAAACAGCCTACTCAAATGAGTTTTAGCGTGCATAACGATGCTACTGGCTTTGAATATAACGGCCATACTTTTACAAGCTTGTTTGCTCAGCGAAGAAATATATTTAGACCTAAATTTTGGCGTCTTTTATACGATATTGTTAAGTTTAATAAAGTGTGTAAAGCTATTTACGATCAAGGTGACTACAAACAAGAACACTCGTTGGGTGAGTTACTTAACGAACATGGCTTTAACGACTTTTTTAAATATCATTATATTTTGCCGATGGGCGCTGCTATTTGGTCTACCAGTATTAAAGAAATGGAAAATGTTGGTGTCGAGTTTTTTGTTAAATTTTTCTTTAATCATGGACTCTTAGACATAACAAACCGTCCGCAGTGGTTTGTTATTCCTGGTGGGTCTCGTGAGTACATTAACCCTTTAATTAAGGGGTTTGCAGATAAAATAAAACTAAATAGTAATATAGAATCAGTGATTCGTACTAACGACAAAGCTATTATTGAGTTTGCAAATGGTGACAAAGACGAATTTGATAAAGTCATTTTTGCTTGTCATTCAGACCAAGCACTTAGCCTTTTGGGTGATGCAACAGCGCAAGAGCAATCCGTATTAGGTGCCATCGCTTATACTGAAAACTCTGTGGTTTTACATACCGATACGAGTTTATTACCGGACAGAAAAGCAGCGTGGGCAAGCTGGAATTATCTTCTTAATAACAACACAGACAAAGCCGCGGTTGTTACGTATCAAATGAATATTTTGCAAGGAATTGCAAGTGATACACAATTTTGTGTAACGCTTAATCACCTGCAGGGGATTGAACAAAGTAAAATACTTCGTGAGTTTACTTACCACCACCCTGTATTTAATCAATCATCCATAGCCGCACAAAAGCAAAAACACAGTATTGATGGGCAAAATAACAGTTATTTTTGTGGTGCTTATTGGTATAACGGCTTTCATGAAGACGGTGTACGAAGCGGTGTAGACGTAGCAAAGCAGTTAGGTGTTGAGTTTGACTAGTGCAGTGTACTTAGGCGATGTTAGACATCGCCGATTTGCTGTTAAAAACCATAGCTTTAACTACTCGCTTTATATGATGTGGGTTGACTTAAAGCAGCCTTTAAACTTAAATAATATTCATCCTATGTTGGGTACATTTGGGTTTAAAGCACTTAGGTTTAAACAGGCAGATTACTTACAAAATGTACCTCATCCGCAGCAACATACCGTGTTTGAGCGTGCACAAATGCAATTGCAATCATTAGGTGTTAATGAAGAGTTTGAGCATATTTATATGTTGGGGCAGTTGCGTTGCTTTGGAATTTATTTCAGCCCAGTAAATTTTTATTTTTATGGCCACACTAGTGACGAATTTAAGTATTTAGTAGCAGAAGTAAGTAATACACCTTGGAATGAGAGACATTACTATTTAGTTCCTTTAGGAAAAAAAGTGAACTTTAAAAAGGTTTTTTCCGTATCACCATTTATGGATTTGAATATGGACTACCACTGGAACATTCGACATACACTTAGCAATACATTGATACACATAGAAAATAAGAAAGACGAAACATTGTTATTTGATGCTTCTCTTAGGCTAAAACGTCAAGACCTAACCAAAGAAGCGGTTAGTCAATTACTAAAACGCTTTCCAGCTATGACGTGGTCTGTTTTCAAAGGTATTTATGTTCAAGCTTTTAAGTTGTTTGTTAAAAGAGTGCCTTTTTTAGGTCATTCGTGAAGCCATTAGGTGTTAAGCCTTGGTAGTTAAAACAATAATATAGGTAATTCAATGGAAAAAGTGTCGAGTTTAAATTGCGCACAAAACACAGGTTGGTTTACTAACTTTTATAAAAAGTTAGTAATAGGCGCATTTTCTTCTATAGAAACAGGCCAAGTAGTTTTAGTTGACGGTAGCTCTCGCTCTGTTTTTGGTGATACTTCGTCAAACTTAAAGGTGACTATAAGCGTAAACGATAAAGCGATGTATAAAGCATTTGCATTATCAGGTAGTGTTGGCGCTGGTGAATCTTATATTTTAGGCCAGTGGTCTTGCGACAACTTGACGCGCCTTATCGAAATTTTTGCAATTAACCAAGATCAATTAGACAATTTTGAAAAGAAATTCTCTTTTTTTAGTAATATTGCCCATAGAATTAACCATTTTAAAAATAAAAATTCAGAGTCTGGTTCAAAAAAGAATATTGTTGCTCACTATGATTTAGGTAATGATTTGTATGAATCTTTTTTATCTGATGAAATGTTGTATTCAAGCGCCGTTTACCCTAGTAAAGATGCATCGCTTGAGGAGGCGCAGCAATATAAGCTTAAACGTATTTGTGAGCAGGTAGAGTTACAACAAGGCGACTCGGTGATTGAAATTGGTACAGGTTGGGGTGCTTTCGCTATTTATGCAGCCACCCACTATGATTGCCACGTAACAACTACAACTATTTCTGACGAGCAGTACGATTACGTTGCTAACAAGGTTAAAGCCCTTGGTCTTGAAAGAAAAATAACGTTATTAAAGCTTGATTATCGTTTATTAGAAGGGCAGTACGACAAGCTTGTTTCGATTGAAATGATAGAAGCTGTCGGCCATGAGTATTTACCAAGCTTTTTTACCAAGTGCGGTGATTTACTCAAAGAAAATGGCGCTATGCTTATTCAAGCAATAACAATAAGCGATCAGCGTTATAAACATTATTTAAAAAATTCCGATTTTATTCAGCAATATATATTTCCTGGTGGGTGTTTGCCATCGCTCAACGAAATGAGTGAACAAATTAAAAATAATACAAACATGGTTATTCATACTGTGAATGATATTGGTGCTCATTACGCGCGAACATTAGCGGATTGGCGCGAACGTTTTATTCAAAGCTGGCCAGAGTTAGACAGAACTAAATTTGACGAACGCTTTTACAGACTATGGTTATTTTATTTTGCTTACTGTGAAGGGGCATTTAGAACTCGTGCCACTAGTACGGTTCACTTAATGGCTCGTAAACCGCGTTTTACTAGCGATAACGATGAAATTGCACTCGGTTATTAATTTTGTCTTGTTTCAAGCAGTATGGTTTTTATCATTACTGCTTGAAGGGCAATCTATTTATGTAACGCCTTTAGTAATTGCTCTGATGTTTTATTTATCAAAGCAAAAAAAACACGATGCTATTTTAATTTTTAAAGCACTTCCGCTAGGGTTACTAGGCGAGTATATTGCTGTAAAAATTGGATTGCTTGAGTTTCATTCTTACCCATTTCCTCTTTGGCTTGTATTTTTATGGGCCTCTTTAGTGCTATGTATTAACAGCTCAATGTCTTTTTTGACGTCACTTAAGTTTTGGCAAGCATTTTTAGTATGTTTGGCCTTTGCACCTGCAAGCTACTGGGCCGGCGCACGCTTTGGTGTACTAAACTTACAATTACCCTTGATACAATTTTGGCTGATATACGGCTTAATATGGTCAAGTATGTTTACTTTAATATTGTTTATAAACTCAAAAATAAAAGCGGTGCTGAACACAAAATCTCTTTAGCATGCCTCAGCCTGCTTGTGATTTGATCAAACTTGTTCTGTAGCGCGTATATCTAGTACTTTATAAAGTTAAGGAACGATTTTGAAAATAAATTTATTGATTAGTTTTTGCTTTTTACTCACCTCCTATAATGCCTATGCAAATGATGACTTTACAAAAGTAGGCGAAGCCAGAATGGAGTATTTATTTTGGGACGTTTACGATGCCACATTGTTTACACCCTCTGGTAAATATAAAAGCGGTGAAAACCCGATAAAATTTAAGCTTAAATACTTGCGTGACTTTGAGGCAAAAGACATTGTTAAAGCAACTAAAGAGCAGTGGGAGCACTTAAACAAACCTGACTTATCTCAAAAGTATGCTGAAAAATTACTTAATATTTGGCCAAATATAAGCAAAGGCGACTCCTTAATGCTAAAAACAGACGTAAATGGTAAAAGTACATTTTATTATAATGATGAAAAAGTGGGCCAAATAGATGATGTTCAATTTGCTAATGATTTTTTGGCAATATGGCTTGATAAAAATACGTCTGAGCCTGCGCTTCGACAACAACTACTAGGAAACTAACTCATGAGCTTATTAAAGATAAAGCCACTTATGGTGTGTATTTTTGCCATATTTTTAATTAGCTGCTCAGCGCCGAGTGTTGAGCATTATAAAAACAGTTCACCTGAGTTTAACTTCAAAGAGTTTTTTAGTGGTGAATTAAAAGCATATGGCGTTGTACAAGACTTTAAAGGTGAATTAACCCGAAAGCTTGTTGTTGATATGAATGCAAGCTGGAATGGCTCACAAGGCGTTATTGAAGAAGATTTTGTATACGACGATGGTGAAACGCAAAGGCGTGTTTGGAAAGTAATACTTAACGATGATAATACATTAACTGGCACAGCCGCAGATGTTACAGGTGTAGCTAAAGGAAAAAGTATGGGCAGTGTGTTTCACTGGAACTACAATGTAGAGCTACCTTACGATGGCTCAACATTAAATGTAAACTTTGACGATTGGATGTACCTGGTTACACAATCGCGCTTGATAAACCGCACATCTATTGTTAAGTTTGGTGTCGAGGTCGGGGAAGTGACCTTAGTTATCGAAAAAATATAGTTGATTTACGTCGTTGTTTAACTTGCACCAAAATTGTACTCAAATTAAGTCTTTGTTAACCCAACACGCTGTATTTTACCGAGAATTATTTAAATTTTACGCATTTTTTAAGAATTTAAGCAAAAAACGCAATTTGCTGTTGCTAACTCTTTAAAAATGCATAAAGATAGGTTTTGCGAAGGCAAAATAATAACGAATAGGAATCTAACAATGAATAAAGCTCAATTAGTTGAAAAAATCGCTACTGATGCAGAAATCTCTAAAGCTGCTGCTACACGTGCACTTGACGCGTTTACTGGCGCTGTAACTTCTTCTTTAAAAGAAGGTAATTCAGTTGCATTAGTTGGTTTTGGTACTTTCTCAGTTAAAGAACGTGCAGCACGCACTGGCCGTAACCCACAAACGGGTGCTGAGATCCAAATCGCAGCGGCAACTATCCCAAGCTTTAAAGCAGGTAAAGGTCTTAAAGACCAAGTAAACCCTTAATTGGCGATTTACAGAATTTTTTAAAAAAGAGCTATTAAGCTCTTTTTTTTTTGCCTGTATAAAAGTTGCCACCAAAGCGGGTCAACTACTAATTTGCAATAATACTCAATTAAATTGACGTTAATGCGTTAAAAATTTCTAATATACGACTGTATTAATGCAGGCCGTAGAGCAATGCAAAAGCAATTAGTGTTAACAACTAAACAACAAATTTTTTGCCTCTTGCTTATACGGTTTATTGCCCAAAATTGCTCTTAATTAAACGAATCAGTATGATTTTTTATAGGTACAGACCATAAAAAATCCCTACTAATTACTTAGCAGGGATTTTGCTTAAAACTCACTAAAAATGGGCTGTAACGTATTTAAAGTTACGCTTTTAAAGCTTTATCGCCTCGTCCGATACCAACGGCACCTGAGCGTACAACTTCAATAATGTCTGTTTCATGACGCAGTGTGTCTAAAAACGATTCTATTTTGTCTGTACTGCTTACAAGTTGTAGGCTGTAACTTTGTCGACCCATATCTAAAATAGCGCCTTGGAACACATCAACCACACGTGTTACGGCAGCGCGTGTGGTTTCGTCTTGGGCAAATACCTTAACAAGTAATAACTCACGCTCAATATGGCTCATTTCTGTTAAGTCGATGATTTTAAGTACATCAACAAGCTTATTTACTTGTTTCGTAATTTGCTCAACAATTCTGTCATCACCCATAGTTGTAATAGTGATACGCGATAGTGATTGATCGTCAGTAGTACCCACCGTAAGGCTATCAATGTTATAAGCACGTTGTGAAAAAAGCCCAACGATACGCGATAGTGCACCAGGTTCGTTTTCTAATAATATAGATAAAATACGACGCATTATGCTTTTACTCCTTTACGTAACCACATCTCATCAATGCCGCCTAACTTAATTTGCATTGGGTATACATGTTCTTTTTCATCAACGTTTATATCTAAAAATACTAAACGGTCATTTATACTCATAGCTCTGTCTATCGCTGGTTGTAGTTCATCGAGCGTGTCTACCTTTATTCCAACGTGACCGTAACTTTCTACAAGTTTTACAAAGTCAGGTAAAGAGTCCATGTAAGACGATGAATGGCGACCGCCGTAAATCATGTCTTGCCATTGGCGTACCATACCTAAAGAGCGGTTATTTAATGATACAACTTTAACAGCTAAGTTATATTGCAAACACGTTGATAGCTCTTGGATGTTCATTTGAATAGAACCATCGCCCGTTACACATACAGACTCTTTATCTGGGAACGCAAGTTTAACGCCCATTGCAGCAGGTAAACCAAAGCCCATAGTGCCTAGGCCTCCAGAGTTGATCCACTGGCGAGGGTTTTTAAACGGGTAATATTGAGCGGCAAACATTTGATGCTGACCTACGTCTGAGCTTACATATGCATCGCCATTTGTTGCTTTGTACACTGCTTCAATAACAGCTTGGGGCTTAATTTTATCGCCATCGGTGTTGTAATTAAGGCATTTTTGTTCACGCCAGCTAATAATTTGTCGCCACCAATCTTCTTGGGCGCTTCTATCAATTTGTATTGGGCTTTTATCAATAGCAGTTTGTAGTTGTTCTATAACCGTTGCTAAACACCCTACAACTGGAATATGAGCTTTAATAGTTTTAGAAATTGAGGTCGGATCTACATCAACATGCACGATGGTTGCGTTAGGGCAAAACTTGTTAACGTTATTTGTAACACGATCATCAAAACGTGCGCCTAAGGCTAAAATTACATCAGCGTTGGCCATTGCTTTATTTGCTTCAAGCGTACCATGCATTCCAAGCATGCCTACAAAATTAGGGTGTACACCTGAAATACCACCAAGGCCCATTAAAGTATTTGTAATAGGAGCATTTAATGATTCAACTAAGTGAGTTAATTGCTCTGAGGTATTAGAAAGTACAATTCCGCCGCCAGAATAAATCACTAATTTTTTTGCTTCAAGAATAGCGGTTACTGCTTTGCGTATTTGTTTTGAATGACCTTTTGTATTTGGGCTATAGGTTCTAAGCTCGGTAGTTTTAGGAAATTCGTACTCAAACTTAATCGCTGGGTTGAGCATATCTTTTGGTAGCTCAACCACTACAGGACCTGGGCGACCAGTACTTGCAATATAAAACGCTTTTGCAAGGATCGCTGGGATCTCTTTAGCACTTCGACAGTTAAAGCTGTGTTTAACCACAGGGCGCGAACAACCAACAATGTCGGTTTCTTGAAAGGCATCATCACCAATTAAATTAGTCGGTACTTGGCCTGATAAAACAACCATAGGGATTGAATCCATATAAGCTGTAGCAATTCCTGTAATACAGTTTGTAGCGCCAGGGCCTGAGGTTGCAAGTACAACACCTACTTCACCGGTGGCACGGGCATAGCCATCAGCCATGTGCGTTGCTGCTTGTTCATGGCGTACTAAAATATGCTCAATATCATCTTGCTGAAAAAGTGCATCATATAAGTCTAAAACCGAACCACCGGGGTAGCCAAATATGTATTTAACCTTTAAGTCTTTCAATGCCTGAACTACTAGTTCAGAGCCATTATACTCTTGTTTGCTCATCCTCATTCCTCTGTGCGCTTTTTTGTGCATAAAAAAACCCCCGCGTAGTGCGAGGGTTTTTAAAAAGCAGTATCACCTTTTAATACATCCCCGCTGGGCTTATAACTAAGACCAGTACGAGTACGACTAAAAGGTTAATTTGTGTGTTCATAGTTTTTACTCTATTTAGCAAAACACTGCTTTTAAATTAAATATTCTGTATAAGGTTATTTTTAAGGGTTTTAAGGCTCTATGTCAACCTTGAAATGGCTTTTTTGCATTGAAATTTCATTTTAAATTGTTTTTCAACTTGAAATTGCAAAATGTGGTGTTTTTATCTGAGTACTCAGTAAATATTATGCATTTTTTACGGTTATAAAGGTAAGCATAACAATTAAATTTAGCTAAGTTTAATTGTGTTAATTATATGTTTTAGAAACTGCCTAAATAGTAAATTTTAGGTATGATGAATTCATAAAAATGATTGAGGAATCTACAGTGAAAAAAGTGACTATAATTTCGCTTTTATCTACATTAATAAGTCCTTTAGCAATTGCTGATAAAGCATCTCCACATGATGTGGGTATTACTAACAAGGAACGTATTTTATATTGGCTTAATAAAAGAGATAACATTGCGCCGAGTGATCTTGAGTCATCATATGATCAATACATGGATATGAGTACTAATAACTCACGTTTAATTAAAAATGGTTTTAGACAGTTTAATTCTAAAATTGATAATCCACTGGATTCAGTAAAATCTCAAGCTGCTTTTTCTTCTTCTTTAATCCCCGATCAGACTGTAAATCAAGTAAAAGTACTGACTATATTGATAGACTTTCCCGACTTGAAACATGACGATAATAAGTTAACAGCCCCAGATACAGATATGTTTTACGCTGATTATTCTAAAGAACATTATCAGCAGATGTTATTTAATAGCGAAAGCTATGTAGGTCCAGATGGTCAAAACTTATTAACAGCAAAAAGCTATTATTCAGACGCGTCGGGTGCAAGCTTAAATTTTAGCGGTGATGTTTATGGCTGGGTAACCGCTGATAGTAACGCCAAAGTATATGGAGAAAGACAAGGGAATACCCGAGATATTAATGCGCCATCTTTAGTTAAAGAAGCAGTAGAAAAAGCTGTAGCACAATATAATATCAATTTAAGTGATTACGACCTTACTGATTTAGACGATATTGACGGTGACGGTATTATTAACGAACCCAACGGAATAATAGACCATGTGATGATTTTTCATTCAAGTATTGGTGAAGAAGCTGGAGGAGGTTACTTAGCTACCGATGCGATTTGGTCTCATCGTTACTATGTATTTGATGAAAACAGCCAACCTAGTGAAGTAACGGGGAGTTCTGTTAAGCTTTTTGGCTATACAATTAACCCAATTGATGCTGGAATTGGTGTAGTTGTGCACGAGTTTGGTCACGATTTAGGGTTGCTTGATGAATACGATTTACAATCTAATACTGTGGGTGAGCCGGTTGCATCTTGGTCTGTTATGTCTACTGGTAGTTGGTCGGGGGCTTTAAGGGGCTCAGAGCCTGTGATGTTTAGTCCTTATGCGCTTGAATACTTACAAACGCGCTATCAGGGAAATTGGGTCAATCAGCTAGAGCTTGAAATGACAGAAGTTAACGCAAATTCTGAGCAAATACTTGTTGATACCTCAAGTACTTCACAAACACAAAGCCAATTAAAAGTTGTTTTACCTAAGCGTCTAGAAAAGTTTAAAACACCGGTAGAAGGGGAGTTTCAATATTATTCAAATACAGGTGATAACCTGCGTAATAGTTTTATAAATACGATAGAACTGCCACCGAGCAATGATGCACTAATGCTAAGTTTTAATGCCTATTACAGCATTGAACGTGATTACGATTTAGTGCAAATAAAAGTGAATGGTACGCCAATTAGTGGCAATTACACCCAAGCTATTAACCCATATTATGGCGATATTGGGCCTTACATTACCGGTGATTCTTTTTTAAATAGTGATGCTAAACAACCTAACGGCTATTTAACGCATGAGTTTGATTTAACCTCTTATGCAGGGCAAACAGTAGAGTTTAGTATTGAATATGTAACTGATGCAAATACCCATTACTATGGTTTTGTTGTTGATGATATGAAGGTTAGGCAAAACGAAACGTTAATTTGGCAAAACAACGCAGAAGTGCAAACATCTGCTCAACTAACAAACTTTGAAAGAATAGGTAGTTACATATACGCCGCACCATCGCATTACTATTTACAATTAAGATCTTATCTAGGTATCGATAGCGGATTGCAAAGTGAGCAATATTCCCCGGGAGTACTTTTGTGGTACGCCGACGAATCACAATCAGATAATAATACCACCGAGCACCCAGGAACTGGCTTTGCGTTAGTTGTTGACGCAGACCAGCGAGCAATTAAAACAGGCACTACGCAAACAACTGCCGATACGGCAATACAAATACGCGATGCTGCATTTAGTTTATATGACCAGCGTGCAGGGTTAGGCGACAACGATTTATCAGCCATTAGTGAGTTTAGTGATAAAACAGATTATAGTTTTTCACAACAAACTGAATCTGGTGTTGAATTACCACAATTAGGTTTTGGGTTTACTTTATTAAATCAATCAACTAATAACGAAAGCGTTAGTGTTGAGCTAAGTTATAGTTCTGCAAATGGGATTAAATTTAGTATTACTGATCTTAATGTACAATTTGATATTGAAGGATTAACTTTAACACCAACCGATAAGTTTATGTGGCGTTTTGATGATGGCTCAACAAGCACTGAGCTTGCACCTTCTCATGAGTATGATGATTTTGGCACTTATAATGTTGAGTTTATTGTTAGCAACGATAATGCTGAGCAAGTATTTACCGCTGAAGTAAATATTACTAAGCCATTAGCAATTAACGAGGTTGATTATGATATTAACCAAGGGGTATTGACAGCCCAAGCTAATATTACGGGTGGCGTTTCACCTTTTAGTTATCAGTGGAGCTTAGGTGATAATAACAGCTTAGCGACGCAGAGTATTACACATAGTTATTTATATTCAGGTAATTACCAAGTTGAACTGACCGTAACAGACAGTCAAGGAAATCAAACTGAAAAAACGCTAGATATTTCTACAACAGTACCTATGAGCATTGAAAGTGGTTTTACTTCTAATAATTTAAATGTTCAGTTTAATAGTGATATAAGCGGTGGTTTTGGTAACTACACATACAACTGGAATTTTGGTGATGGAAGTACTTCTAACATACAAAACCCAAGTTATGTTTATCAAAATGAAGGGAGTTATGCTGTGACACTTAAAGCGACTGATGCTCATACGGGCGAAGTTATTACTGAAAGCTTAACTGTAAGCGTAAACATAGAGCAAAGTAGTTCAGGCTCAAGTGGTGGAACACTAGTAGGCTTACTTATTTTATTAGCCTTTAGTACTCTGAGAGTAATACCAATGGGCAAAAATACTTAATCATTCCACAAGGCTAAACGTGTCGCTACCTGTGTTAAAAAATTCTCATTAATGACTGCATGGATGCAGAAGGTAGAGCAAGTAGCGATTTTTTTGCCTCGCTATCAACACGTTTTTCCTACCTCAAAATAGATCAATTAATTAAGCGAATTGGTATAAAACTATTTCTTCGCCCGTAAAAGCAAAAAAGCCAGCATAGCTGGCTTTTTAACGTTCAAATAGAAGCCGATATTAAGCGGCTACTTTTTAAAGACGATCAATCACTGATTGAGTGAAGTCTGTAGTACCGTGGCTGCCGCCTAAATCACGTGTTGTACGATCACCTGATTTAATCACATCAGCTACAGCACTACGAATTCGCTCTGCAGTGTCGCCCATGTCTAAATGCTCAAGCATTTGAATAGACGCTAAGATTACTGATGTAGGGTTAGCTAAGTTTTTACCTGCGATATCTGGAGCACTACCGTGTACAGCTTCAAAAATAGCGGCATCTTCACCAATGTTAGCGCCTGGAGCCATACCTAAACCACCCACTAAACCTGCACATAAGTCTGATAAAATATCACCAAATAAGTTAGTCGTTACAATTACGTCAAACTCTTCTGGTGTCATTACAAGTTTCATACATGTTGCATCAACAATCATTTCTGTTGACTCAATTTGTGGGTAACGCTCAGCTACTTCACGGGCTACTTTTAAAAATAAGCCTGATGTTGATTTTAATATGTTAGCTTTATGTACCGCTGTTACTTTTTTACGGCCTTCACGTATTGCAAGCTCGTAAGCAAACGTTACAATTTTTTCTGCGCCTTCACGTGTGATCACTGATTTTGCTTCAGCTTCGTTGCCATCTTCACTAACCACTTGGCCTGCGCCTGAGTACATACCTTGCGTGTTTTCACGAATAGTGATGATATCAATATCGTCGTAACGTGCTTTAGTACCAACAAACGATTTCACAGGGCGAACATTTGCGTATAAACCAAATTGCTTACGCAGTGTAACGTTAATAGACGTAAAACCTTCACCTACAGGCGTAGTTAATGGGCCTTTTAAAGTGATTTTATTTTTAGCTATTGTATCAATTGTTTCTTGTGGAAGTAGCTCACCTGTTTTTTCAAGTGCTGCAAGGCCTGCATCAACAAATTCATAATCAAAGTCGCAACCTGCGGCTTTTAATATTTCAAGTGCTGAGTCGATAATGCTCGGACCGATGCCGTCGCCTTTGATCACTGTGATGGTTTGTTTGGCCATTGACTTTTCCTTTAAAGAGTTTGATTTGCACATAAATTATTACTCTGAGAGAGTAACTGCTTGTTAGGTCATTTATGTGAACGTGCTTGAAAATTTAAGGGCGCATTTATACCAATTTATCACCCATTTTGCTAGTTTATACAGTAAATACCGGGTATAAATGAAATTTATAGTGGGTATAGAAATATTAAATAACCTTTAGTCAACTTAAATTAGATTTATTATTCGCAATTTAGGTTAAATACTATTGAATATACCCAAAGCAGCTAAATGTTGATTGAAATCTGTTTCGTCATGCCACTTTTGTATTTTTAGTTGCTCGTTTAATGTTTGCTTTTGCCAAGCACTCATTTCAAGGTCTGGTTTAAATACGATCTGTGCAAGTATTTTAAGCGACACCCATAGCTTATGAGAGTTAGTTAAATGTTTTTTAGGTGTTTGCTCTGCTTCTAATAATGCCATTGTCCATGGGTTATCACTTAATAAATGAGTCAATTGCTGAGTTAGTGCATCAGAATTAACTTCTTTTACGCCAAAAAATGAGCAAATGGGCGCGCTCAATATTTTATTAGGGGTGCTGTCTATTAATGTTTTACGAGAAAGTAATGTACTGCACTGTGTTAGTAAAAAATGTGTATAAGCATATAAGGGCAATGTTATATGCTCAAACTGATCGTGTTTATTTTTACTTACAAGCAAAGCCATTATTTTTACCAGTGCATTTAATCTATTAACAATATAGGCATGCAAAGGATGGGGGGTAACATTTACAAGCTGCTCAAATACAACACGTTGTATTATAGCTGGCGCGTTATAATAGCCGACCATTGACAGACTGTGCTTTAAATCTTTTGCGGCTTGATACTCTTTATTATAAGGCTTTACTGCTTCACATAAATTTGCGACCACGAGTGGGTGGGCTGCCATTAGTTGGCTTAACCCTTTATAACTGTATTCATGTTGTAATTTAATGTGGCTAATTAAATTAAGCAGCTCTTGTGCTTTATTTTCAAACGAGGGACTTTTTGTTTTAATATGCTCGCTATTAAATACCGTAAAGCTAATGCTTTTACTAACGCAACTCCATTGTTTTGCGTTGTCGCTAAAGGATGCTTTAACTTTGTACCACACGAGTTTTTTAGGATTTTCAGTGCTTATTAATACATGCTTCCCTTGGGGATCTGTCGCTAAATAAATCATTGATTGGTCAGCATAGTTTACTCGGCTACCTGGCAATAATGGACCCAAATGAGAAACTAGTGATTTAATTAGTTCTAGGGCAAACAAGTTTGGAGTCCGAATATATAAATCACTTAAAGCTTTATATATGCTCATATGCTTATTTTGCGAGTTATTGCTAATGTTCATTGCAATGATATTTGCGATGGCAAGTAATGTAATACCGCCATCATAAAGCATAATTTTTGGGGTACTCACCAATGCTTGCTTGTATTTATTTAGCTTAGCTAGCAATTGCGCAACGTGCTGGGCTGGCTCTCCAGCCGTAAGCATAATCTTTGCAGCTAGTTTATGACGCATCTTCCAAATATGTTTATCTGTATCGGTAAACTCATCTTGATTGCCTAATTTATTTAACTGAGCACCAACACATAAATGCTCAATAAGCGCGGTGCTAATATATAGCTCGCTTAGCTTTGAGTCGTAGCTTTGAGATTTACACAGAGCTGCAGTGACAACGCACTGTGCAATAACGAGGTTTGTAGCGTATGAATAATTTGGATTGTAAAGCGTAAGCCGTGCTTGAAGCGCATGGGGTTGTTCAGCATAGAGTGTTCTATATTGTTCGGCGAGTTTATTTGCCATAGGGTATATGGCTGTCCACTTTTTTTTATTACTATAAGTACCTAAAAATAACTGCGTATTACTAAGTAGGTGCTCTAAGGTGGTTGATACGGTTTCTTCCATTAAACCTGCACCTAATTTTGTTCTTGGTATTTGTTATAAGCGCTGGGACCCCATAAAAAAAGCTGTCCATTTTTAAAAAGTAATCCAGTACATTCATCCATTGTTGTAATACCGTCAGATGTTTTATGTTGTGTACGATAAAAAACAATTTGAAAAACTTGTTCTCCATCGCGTTTAGCATACGTTAAATCGGGGCTGCCTAAGTAATCAAGCACACTATTTAAAGTAGTGGGTTGCTCAAGAGATAATTTTTCTATAAATCGTTTATTAAATGCTTCGCGGTCTTGCCAGATCATAGCTTGCGGATCGTCTTTATAAAACATGATCACAGATGCTGCTATTAGCGCATATAGCCCTAAACCTAAAATTAAATATCTAATAAACTTTTTCAACATGCTTAACTCTGGCTGCTGTAACTAATAATAGTATACGTATTGATGGTAACGCAGGCTATAAACTTGCGATTAACTTAGCCTTAACTGCTTTAAACTAAAGCCTAAATTTATATCGGTACGCAAACTAACCAAGTGTTTTGAAATAACATACATATCCATATTAGCGACAAGCTTACTTTTAATACTAGGGGTTAAAGAGTCATCCTCTAGCGCTTGCTCAATAGAGCTATAGTTATTTACTAATTGCTGCGCAGACTTTGTGCCAATACCTTTAACGCCAGGTATATCATTGGTTTTATCGCCTGCTAGAGCCCAAAAATCAACCAGCTTGTTTTTCTCTACTCCAAAACGATCTTTTATACTTGTCTCGTCAAGGTATAACTTTTTAAAGTAATCGTAAACGGTAATGTAAGAGCCAATATGTGGTAAAAACCCTTTATCCGTTGATACTACAATGTTACTTATTTGATTACTGGAGGCCTTGTAAGCAAGCGTTGCTATTATATCGTCAGCTTCATCGTTAACGGGTTCAAATACAACAATGCCAGTTTGTTCTATTGCCGTTTTAAAATCTACTAATGCGTCTTTTAACATTTGCGGCATTGGTGCGCGTGAATGTTTGTAATCTTTGTAAAAATGGTATCGCCAGCTTCTATCTCCATCAAAGACCGCAATAGCATGTGTTGCATTACTACTTTTAAGTAGTTTTTTACATGCGTGGGCAACACGTGAGCAGCATATTTCAATCATTTGTGCATCACTGTGGTGTTTTTGATTAGCATCAACAGCGTAAATGCGCCTAATTAAATTAAGCGCATCAATAAGAAGTAATTGGGGTTTCAAACTATATAACTCATGCTTTTATTTTGTAACACGGAATATATTTACTACCAGGGAGTTTCATTCTACCTTGGTCAACAAATGCTTGTAGTAGTTTATCCATATCGGTCATTAAGGCCGGCTCGCCACTTAAAATATAAGGCCCATTTTGTTTAATGGCTTTTATACCTTCATCTTTTACATTACCGGCAACTATACCTGAAAACGCACGGCGTAAATTAGCCGCTAATTGTTGCTTGGGTTGTTCAAGATGTAAGTCGAGGTTTGCCATATTTTCGTGAGTAGGGGCAAACGGTTGCTGAAAATCGTTATCAATTTTAAGTGTCCAATTAAAGTAATAAGCATCACCTTCACTTTTACGATAATTTCGTACACTTGCCATGGCAGACTTTAGCTTTTGGCCAACGAGTTCAGGGTTATCTATAATCACTTCAAATTTATCGAGTGCTTGCGTGCCTAAAGTCATTTCAATAAATTGGCAAAGTTCATTAAAATACGCTTCACTTTCTTTTGGCCCTGTTAAAATGACAGGTAAACACTGCTTAGCGTTATCTGGGTGAAGTAAAATCCCTAAAAGATATAGTAATTCTTCTGCTGTACCTGCACCACCAGGGAAAATAATAATTGCGTGGGCTGTTCTTATAAATGCTTCTAAGCGTTTTTCAATGTCAGGTAAAATAACAAGTTCATTTACGATCGGGTTTGGTGGCTCAGCAGCAATAATGCTTGGCTCGGTTAACCCTAAATAACGATTATCGGTATTTCGCTGTTTAGCATGACCAATAGTTGCACCTTTCATTGGGCCTTTCATGGCACCAGGGCCGCAACCTGTACAAATATTTAAACCACGTAGGCCAAGTTCATAGCCAACTTGCTTAGTGTATTTGTATTCAATTTCGTTAATTGAGTGGCCGCCCCAACAAACTATCATGCTTGGCTCGCTATTTACTCTCAAAGCGCCTGCATTTCTAAGCATATCAAAAACCATATGTGTGATAGCTTTTTGCTCTTTAAGATCCTTTTCATATTTTTGGCAAATAAATAAAATGTCACGAATAACCGAAAAAATATGTTCGTGAATACCTGTAATTATTTCGCCATCAACAAAAGCTGTTTCGGGTGGGTTTTCAAGTTCAATTTTAATACCACGTTCACGGCTAACTAATCGAATGTCGAAGTCTTGATATTTGTCATAAATTTCGTTGCTTGAATCGGTATGGCTACCTACATTAAGAACTGCAAGCGCACAGTTTCTAAATAACTTATAACGCTCGCTAGCGGAAGATTGCTCTAATAAATCAACTTCTAATTGCGACAGTAAATCTAAAACCCCAGTAGGGTTTAACTGTATTAACATCGGCGTTCTCCTTGAGGCTAAAATAGTAAACTGCGTGGTAATAAATAAACAACATTTGTAATTTATTACTTACTAGTACAAAGGCGATCCCGACCAGAATTTTTTGCTTCGTAAAGGGCGTCATCTGCTCTATCAAATGCTTTGAGCGGGGTATCGCCTTTTTTAAATTGAGTCGCACCAACAGAAATAGTGATCTCTATTTGTTTTTCTCTAAATTTAAAAGGAATATTTTTAATAACCTTTCTAACCTTATCAAGCGGAAGTGCTGCGTTTTCTAGCGATACACCCGGCATTAATAATACAAATTCTTCACCGCCATAACGGGCTATAAAATCAGATTTTCTTACCGACTTTTGCAGTGCTTTAGAAATAACCTGTAATGTAATATCACCCGCAGTGTGGCCAAATCGGTCATTTATTGATTTAAAATGGTCTACATCAATCACCGCAAGGGTAACATCTGATGGTTGCACATTAAATAGGTGCATTTCATGATTGTAGCGCTCGTCAAAGGCAGCGCGATTAGGTAATTTTGTAAGCCCATCAAGTAAGCTTTTAAAACGTTGTTCGTTTAAGCGTTTTTTATACGTTGTTAACTTGCTTTCTAGGGTAACAATTCGTTTTGTAATGCTATCAAAACTAGAAACAAGCATTTGACGGTCTTCTTGTTCTAATTTTTCTTTGGCGATGAAGTCTTCACTCAAAGATTTTAATTCGTTATCAACAAGCTCTTTTAACGATGAGATTGAGGTGGCCTGTTGAGTTTGCTCATTGAGATTTTTAATTTTACTTTCAATGCTTTTGTTTAAAATATTAAACTCAACATTCATTGATTCAGAGTGTTTACTGGTAGATACAATCGAGTGATGTAGCTCTTCTAATGTTTGATTAAGTGAAGTTAAAAAACTTTGAGCTGACTGACGTTCTTTATTAATATTTTTTACGATAACGCTTATTATTTTTATTGCAGCATCAAGAAGGTTTTCTAGGCTGTCGCTATCAGTGATTGTATTTTTTATTACTTTTATTTGATCCGTCGACTCATCTTCAAGAACTAACTCATTGGCAAGCTCTAACAATTGCTTTGCCATTTGTGAGGATACTGAGCCGCCTTCACCTTGGTTTGCTGCTAGTTTGGTTTGAAGAGCTTGATGATAAAAGCTAATGAGTTGATCTAATAAAGGGATATAGTCGTGCGTAGACTGAACGTTATTTATTTCATGATCTAATAAGTGACGCAAAGTACGACGCGTTTCATCTGGTAAGCCTTTTGTTTTTTGTAGTTGCTTACCTGCGCTTTGAACACTCGTAAATAAATCTCTTTGCTGCGCTAGTTGAACTGCCTCTTGGTTTTGTAATAGGCCAACCAGTTCGTCAATTAGTGGTGATAAATTTTCAAAACTAACCCCTTTTACTAATGCAGAACGAAACCTAGCTAATCTATTATCAAGCTCTGTGTCTAGGCCTTTACAGCTCAAAGACAATTTTGCCGCTAAATTAGATAAAATATCAACTTGGTGTTTTCGCGCAGTTTCTACTGCCATACGAGCATCAATAGCTTGTTTCAACTTTTTATCTGTAGCTTTAGATTTTTCAGTCACCTAAGCATACCGCCATTGTATTAGTTTCATTAAGTTCAGTTTACAACAAAATTTTATTAAGTGTAGTTATCTAGTAAAAAACTTATAAAATTTAAAGTCATAGTACGTATAAACTCGTATACAGGGCAATTTGTCGTATTTAATTCACTTTTAAATAGGGGGTTGTTAGTCTTATAGGTAATTAAGTTTCCACTAAGAGTCTCTATGAAAAAGTTATTAGCCCTTTCAATTTTAGCTGCGTGTTCAGCACCTGTATTTGCCGATGTAAATTATTCTTTAGAAATTTCGCAGCCACAGCATCATTTAGGTGATGTAAGTGTCGAGTTTCCAAAAACAGCGCAAGCACACCTTGATATAAAACTTCCTGCGTGGCGCACGGGTCGCTACGAAATGTTAAACCTTGCAAATGGCATTCGCTACTTCAAAGCCAAAGACGAAGATGGCAAAGAACTAAAATGGGAAAAAATAGATCACAGTACATGGCGTGTACATCTTAATGAACCTACAGAAGTTAATGTTGACTACCAGGTGTACGCAAATGAACTTGGTAAACGTGCTCGCCACATTGACGACAGCCATGCATTTATAGATGCATCAGGCTTTTTTATGTTTAGTGACTCGTTTCGCCAAGAGCCAGTAACCGTTAATTTAGACGTGCCTAAAAAGTGGCGCTCTGTATCGGGGATGGATAATTTAAAAGGGAAAAATAGTTTTAAAGCGGCCGATTATGATGTGCTTGTAGATTCGCCTATCGAAACGGGTATTAACCAACTACATACTTTTGAAGTAGATAATCGAGAATATGATTTAGTGGTATGGGGTGATGGTAACTACGATGTAGATTTAATGCTAAGTGATTTAAAAAAATTAGTGGCTACAGGCAATGTAATTTGGGATAGCTACCCTTATGAACGTTATGTATTTATGGTACACGCTACGTCGGGTGCTGGTGGTGCAACTGAGCATTTAAACTCAACAATTATTCAACGTCCACGCGATAGATTTGGTAGTCGCGAAGATTACTTAGGTTTTATTAGCACAGCCGCACACGAATTTATTCATACGTGGAATGTTAAAGCATATCGCCCTCAAGGTTTGGTGCCTTACGATTACACTAATATGAACTATTCAAAACTGCTTTGGATTGCAGAAGGTTCAACAAGTTATTTTGAAGATCACTTATTAGTTCGCTCGGGTATAGAAACAACCGACGAATTTTTTAAAGTGATGAGTAAAACAATTAATCGGCATTTACAAACACCAGGTCGAGAAGTACAAAGTGCAAGCGAAACCAGCTTTGATAAGTGGATAAACCAAGGTGGTGATCATGCTCGTAATTACAGTACAAATATTTATTCAGAAGGCTCGTTACTTTCATTAGCTTTAGATATCGACTTACTTGAAAAAAGCCAAGGTAAAATTAGTTACCGCGACGTACATAAGGCACTTTATAACAACCATAAGATGCCTGCCGGCTTTACACAAACTGATGTGCTAAATATTTTAGAAAATCTAACCGGCCGTGATTATTCAATCTGGTGGGAAGAAAATGTAGACTCTCCAGCAAATATTAACTTTGATGAGCTACTTGCTAAGGTTGGTTTAAAACTTGAGCGTCCTGAAAAAGCTAAAGTAGTTGCAAGCATTGATGCAACGGCTAAAAACACAGGCGAGCTGTTAACTCTTAGCTACGTTAAACGCGGTGGTAGTGCATGGCAGGCGGGTTTAACAACCGACGACAAAATTGTGGCTATTAACAAGCAACATGTAGGCAAAGATCTAAAAAGTAGCCTAGAAACATTTAATGCGGGCGATAAGGTGACAATTGATTATATTCGTCGAGATAAACTTGAAAGCTTAACGTTAGTTTTATCTAAAAATTACGATAAACCTAAAAAAGTAGTTGCTGATAAAGAGGCAACGTCTGAGCAAAAAGCACTATTCAAAGCATGGATTGGCGTGGAGCATCCAAATGATGTGACAAAAAATTAAACTCAGTTTTTATAGTGTTTAGATATAAATAACTACCATTAAAAAAAGAGCTTCGGCTCTTTTTTTGTTTTGCATAATGACGTATAAAATGTATATGGAAATTTAACATTAAAGTTAAATTTAATTATTTAGTATTTCCTATTATTAAATAAAATTATTATGGATATAGCCTCAAAATGAAATCAGATAACCCGACTTCAAATTTAACCCATCAATTTGTAATTAACGACTATTTGCATCAGTTATTTGATGCAGTAAATGTTATTTCTGTTCAAGGTTATGACAATGAGCGTCGTGTTATTTATTGGAATGAAGGCAGTGAGCGACTTTATGGCTATACCAAAGAAGAAGCCATAGGGCAAAAAATAGAAGATCTTATAATTCCAGAGCCAATGTGTGAATTTGTTATTGATGCGCACAGTGATTGGGTAAAAAAAGATATAGAAATTCCAGCATCTGAAATTATTTTACAAGACAAGGATGGAAACAACGTATCGGTTTTTTCCAGCCATGTTATGTTTACAAATCAATATAATACAAAACAAATGTACTGTATTGATATCGATTTGTCGGATGTGAAAAAAGCACAAGCAGAGGCTTCATTTAATGAGGATATGCTAAAAACCATTTTTGGGGCAATTCCTGATTTATTTTTCTTGATGGAAAATGATGGAACTATCCTAGAGTATCATGCGAGCAATGAAACCGATCTTTATACCAAGCCAAAGCAGTTTATTGGTAAAAAGATGGGAGATGTATTACCTGAGGAAGTAGCCAAAAAATTTGAAACTTATATCAGCCTTGTATTAGAAAAAGAGCAGATGATGAGTTTTAAATACGAGCTAGCTTTGCCCCATGGGCTCGTTTTTTTTGAAGCAAGAATAAATAAAATAACAGAACATAACCAGTTAATGGTTATTATTCGAGATATTACAGAACAGCATAAATCAGATGAAATAATTAGACATCAAGCGTATTACGATAGTCTAACTTTACTCCCAAATCGTTTTTTAGCACTTGATCGTTTGTCGCAATTACTTATTGAAGCACAAAGAAATAACGAAAAAGCGGCAGTACTGTTTTTGGATTTAGATGATTTTAAAAAAATAAACGACTCTTTAGGCCATGAAACAGGAGACAAACTTTTAATTGAATCAGCGCAAAGGCTGCAAGAGGCACTTCGAAAAGACGACACGGTAGGGCGACTCGGTGGAGATGAGTTTATCGTATTGCTACGAGGTATAACTGATCACCATGCAGCGCTAAAAATTACTGAAAAACTGCTTAATAACTTTAGAGCTCCTTTTAAAATTGAAGGCCGGGAGCACATACTTACAGCGAGTATTGGTGTAGCCATATATCCTGAAAATGGCACTACAGTCGCTGATTTACTACGAAATGCCGATACAGCAATGTATCAAGCAAAATCATATGGTCGTAATACTTATTCATTTTTTACTAAAAAAATGAACGTAATTATTCAGCGCCGACTAGTAATAGAAGAGCAGATGCGTGACGCCCTTGAGCGTAATGAATTTGAGTTATTCTACCAGCCCCAATTTGACGCCAAAAATAAACACATCATTGGTGCAGAAGCGTTATTACGTTGGCATAACCCTGTGTTAGGTAATGTAACACCTGATGAGTTTATACCTATTGCCGAAAATACAGGATTAATTGTACCTATTGGCAAGTTTGTAATTAGCCAAGCTTTACACTTTTTAAACACATGGCAAAGTACCTGTAAACGCCAACAAAAATATACAATGGCTGTTAACTTATCTCCTCGCCAATTTAGAGACGTAGGACTACTCAGTTTTATTCAAAACTCATTGAGTGAAGCAAACGTAAACCCCGAAAGTTTAGAGCTTGAAATAACTGAGGGTGTATTGATGAGTTGCCACACTAATGTTGTTGATATACTGACTGAAATTACTGCATTAGGCATTAACTTATCAATGGATGACTTTGGTACAGGTTATTCATCATTAAGTTATTTGAGAGAATACCCTTTTAATGTACTTAAAATAGATAGAAGTTTTATTGATGGTATTGTACTAAACAATGAAGACCGTAATCTCGTAAAGGCAATTATTGCCATGTCGCACAGCTTAGGACTGACAGTTGTTGCCGAAGGTGTAGAAACAAAAGAGCAGCATACTTTATTGAACGAATTGGGTTGTGATTTTATGCAAGGCTTCTATTTTAGTAAACCAATACCAGCAGAACAGTTTCTTGATTTTTCGATGAATTTTGATAAAAAGTAAGATTAAACACTCGATTGTAACAATTCACTATTTTAGCAATCGTTTGGCCAGCTAAGTCAAAGCCAAGACCCATTTGTGCAGTACGCCAAAGCAATCTTTAAAGTAATAAAAGCTGAGGAAGATAAACCAAAAGCACTTGCAGGTAAATTACAAGCAGGTCGCCAGAGCTAATGAGCGCAATCATTGCGCTTAACAAAGCTAAAAACAAACCTGTATACGCCGATGCTAACAGCACACTACGAGTAACCTATGGCACTGTAGGCGGCTATTCACCTCAAGACGGCTTGGTAGCAACACCCTTTACATCGCTTGAAGGATTACTAGCTAAAAACACCGATGTTGACCCATTTAATGCACCTAAAAAGTTACAAGAGCAAATTAAAGCCAAGCTCTACGGTGATTACACGGGTGGCATGAATACAGTACCCGTTAACTTTTTATCAAATGTAGACACTACCGGTGGTAACTCAGGTTCGCCAACACTTAACGGTAAAGCAGAGCTTGTAGGCTTACTGTTCGACGGTGTTTACGAAAGTATTATTGGTGACTGGGATTACAACCCTGAGCTTAATCGCTCAATCCACGTTGATTCACGCTACATGCTGTGGGTAATGGATAAAGTAGATAATGCACAAAACTTGTTAGACGAAATGACAATCGTAAAATAAGTAATTGGTGAGATAAGAGAAGGGCGCTTACCGTAAAGGAAGCGCCTTTTTTGTTGGTATTTGATTCGCTTATTTATGACTGCTAAGTGCCATGAGCAGACATTCATGCATAATTCGTTTCTGCTAGGCAATAATAAGTTATATCCCCAGTTATTCAAGATGTTAGGATAATCCACGGTTGAACATACACATCCAAGGTAAGATTGTTGTACAGCGTTAAATCTTGTAACTAAATTAATATATGATGTTTTAGTTAAGCGAAAGCTTTTTTGATGCGTTATAGTTAAAATGCATCAAAATCTCTTTTTTCATAATTTTGATAAAAACGGTAATTAATTAGGAGTAACCATGAATGTATTTCACAAACAATTTATGGATATAATCAAGGATGAGTTCGAGGCAAACCCCGACCGAATAGAGAAATTTGATTTCGATGGCACACTTCAGAAATTACATCCTAAATTAGTTTCAACACTTCGAAAATCCTTAGAAAAGCACACGAAACAAATGCTGAGCGAACGAAGACAGCAGTTTTCATCATTTACTGAACGTAATGAAGCTCGATGGAAAAATGCATTTGATTTACTAGAGGCACATATCGTCATTTGCACTGAAGCTGGTGAGAGTATTAATTTTGAAAATCGGCCAATTGCTGTAGAAGAAAATGATCTAAAATTTGATATTTTGATTAGGCATCATGCAAGAGCTTGTCATATAGCAAACGAAATTTTATGCCTTTTAAAAAATGGTTTCGCAGATGCTGCACACGCCAGATGGAGAGCCTTGCATGAAGTAAATGTAACAGCATGGTTTATTGAAAAGCATGGTCAAGAATGTGCTAGACGCTTTTACTTTCATGACATCATTGATTCATATGACGGCATGAAAGAGCATAAAAAATATGAGGCTAGGCTGCAAGAAAAAGCTCCTGAGCAATCTGTTATCGATG
The DNA here is from genome assembly GCF_001469205.1 of Pseudoalteromonas sp. H103. NCBI lineage: Bacteria > Pseudomonadati > Pseudomonadota > Gammaproteobacteria > Alteromonadales > Pseudoalteromonadaceae > Pseudoalteromonas > Pseudoalteromonas sp. H103. The sequence goes on from NZ_LOFG01000020.1 coordinate 116,459, forward strand.
ACTGCAAACAAGAATACGATAAAGTAATTAAAGAATTCGGCAAAGGTTTTGAATCTCACTATGGTTGGGCAGCACACGTTTTCCCTGAGCGCAAGCCTAGAACTATAGGTTTTGCTGCGCTAGAAAAAGATGTTGGGCTTGACCATATGCGCCCGTATTATAAATGGGCAAGTCAAAATATTCATGCCGGTTCAAAAGGAACAAGGGTTCGGCTTGCGTTAGTAGAATGTCCAGATGACATTTTGGTCGTTGGCCAAAGTGACTCAGGTATGGCAGATCCAGCCCACGCGACTTCACTAAGTTTAACGCAAATCACAACTTGTCTACTCAAAACCGTGCCAAGTTTGGACCATATTGTTCTAATGAATCTATTGGGAGAGTATGCAGATGATATTGGAAAGGCTTTACTCCAAATTTTAAGTAAAGATCGTATCGAAAGCGCAGAGTGAAAAAATTATCTTATGAAATAAAAAATTGGACTTCCCAGCTTTCACTAGACAGTTTTTAACTCAGAATAATACGCTTCTTGAAATTTAGCAGGCGAAACACCGTCTGTTTTTGAAAGCCTGCTGTATTTAGCCCATCTTGAATGACTTATTATGTATTCCATTGATAACACCATCTGCTAGCCTGTTGAGGTATTCTTTAGCAATGCTTGCTATGAATAAATGTGCTTCTGATAACTTCATACTGGGAGTTTTATTTTCTTTAAGAGCTTGTTTAAATCCGTGTCTAGAATCCAAGCCTGACAATGTGAAGTTGTTAGCGGTATTTGTAAAAGATTTTCTTAATTTTTTATCTACCGAAATTGCAATACCTGTTTTGTCTGATAATTCTTCTAATGTTTCCAGAGTTTTATAATAGTTAATATAACTTGCTTCGACCGCGAAATATTTCAATATCAGATAAGCATCTTCACGTTCAGTGGCCAAGTTCATCATAAAGAAACGAACATCTAATTTTTTCACTTTTTCAAACTCTTGATTGTATAGGGAGTCTGAAATGTTTGGCTTTCCTAGTAAAGCTAAAATATTTCTTTTTGGAGTTTTTTCAACTCTAACGCCATTATGCAATAGTTCGGCTAATTCGAGCTTCCTCGAATTTTTAGATAATATTGAAGAAACTCCATTGTATAAGCTGGCCAACTCATAGCCGATTTGCCACACAACCTCAGGCTCGTCTTCGTCGTCAAAATATACAGATGAAAGACGAAAGTCATCATTCATACAATCATTATAGTGATCAATCCCGCCAGAAATATCAAAGTAAAAATTCTTTCGCCCCTCAGCGTAAGCTCTAAAATTTCGAGAGTCACCATCTAAATAGAACTCCCATTTTACCGCATTGGCCAAAAATAACTCCTGTTACATAACTTCTTTATCATAGGGCAATTCCCCTATTCTTACGTGAAGACGTCTTCATTTCATAAGCTTCTATTTTTAGCAAATAGTGTAACTTATTGCCAGCTATAAATATTATACTTACTGTAGTTTATTTAGACATGCGAGAGAAGGAAAGTTTTTTCTTATTATTACTAATCTAATGACGACTCACCTGACTGACCGGTTATCGCTCTGAGCTGCCTTTAACTTAAATCAAACCACCTCAACACCCTTTAATATATTTCATGTGCATTTTATAACCAAGAAGTGCTAGCTTAGTGGTAAATTAATTGAAGGAAATAATTATGAAATTAGAGTCATTAGCACTACACCACGGTTACGAATCTGAGCCTACGACCAAATCGGCTGCCGTGCCTATTTATCACACTTCTTCTTATACATTTGACAACACGCAGCATGGCGCTGATTTATTCGATTTAAAAGTACCTGGAAATATTTACACCCGCATAATGAACCCAACTAATGCCGTACTTGAACAACGTATTGCTGCAATGGAAGGGGGTATTGGTGGGCTAGCTGTTGCCTCTGGGATGGCCGCTATTACTTATGCTATTCAATGCTTGTGCGAAGTAGGCACTAATATTGTAAGCACCAGCCAAGTATATGGTGGCACGTATAACTTATTTGCTCATACACTACCTAGGCAAGGTATTGAAGCGCGCATGATTAAAGCCGATGACTTTACCGCGTTCGAGAATGCAATTGACGATAACACCCGCGCTGTTTTTTGTGAATCTATTGGTAATCCTGCAGGTAATATTGTTGATATTGAACGTTTAGCACGTATTGCACACAGTAAAGGTGTGCCGCTTATTGTTGATAATACCGTGGCTACGCCGTATTTATGCCGCCCATTTGAGCTGGGCGCCGATATAGTGGTTCACTCACTTACAAAGTATATAAACGGGCACGGTACTGCTATTGGCGGCATGATTGTCGACTCAGGAAAATTTGATTGGAAAGCGAATGCCACACGTTTTGCAATGATGAACGAGCCCGATCCGTCGTACCACAATGTGGTTTATACCGAAGCTTTTGCTGAAGCTGCATTTATCGGTCGCTGCAGAGTAGTGCCACTTAGAAATACCGGCGCAGCGCTTGCCCCTAAAAACGCATCTGACATTTTAATCGGCCTTGAAACCTTAGGCTTAAGAATGGATCGCCACTGCGAAAATGCACAGCACTTGGCTGAGTATTTAGAAAATCATCCAAAAGTGCTTTGGGTTAATTACGCAGGGCTTGAATCAAGCCCGTATAACGAAATGAGTCAGAAAATTACCAGTGGTAAAGCATCGGGTATTTTAAGCTTTGGTATTGCTGGTGGCCTAGAAGCAGGTACTCGTTTTATTGATGCGCTAAACATGATTTTACGCTTAGTTAATATTGGCGATGCCAAGTCGCTTGCGTGCCATCCTGCGTCAACCACACACCGCCAATTAAATGATGAAGAGCTTGCTAATGCGGGCGTAAGTCGCGATTTAATACGTTTGTCGGTCGGTATTGAAAACATTGCAGACATAATTGCCGATGTAAGCCAAGCGCTCGATAAAGCATAGTTACCTCACTACCTTCCATAAAAAACTTTAAAGCATAAAAAGCGTTAGTTGAAAATAAACTATCGTTTTTTATGTTTTTCTAAAATCTATTAATAAGTATACCTCTTTATTTTATATGCCTTTTTTATAAAACCTTCTTAAGACTTTTATATTTCTATCGTTTGTTTTTTATTCACATGTCAATTTTGTATTGACACTAAGATTACTTACTACTACATTTGTAACAGTACCACTACAACTGTAGTAATAGGAGCGACAATGAAACTTAGTGATTTTGAAATGGATATTATGCAACTGCTCTGGCAGGAAGAACCCTGTACCGCGAGTCAACTACATAAGGTGCTTTTAGCTGATAAACAAAAAGATAAAAAAGTAGCCTATACAACAGTTAAAACTATTGTAGATAGGTTAGAACATAAAGGAGCGATTGAGCGTTGTGGACATGAAGGGCGAGCTATTGTTTTTAGAACAATAGTGACTCAAGACACATTATCGGAGCAAGCTATGCCTAGTTTTATGCAACGATTTTTTAAAGGTAATTCTCGTAGTTTAATTGCCCACTTTATTAAAGAAGAAAAGCTAAATGATGACGATATAGAATACTTACAAACGCTTTTAAAAAATAAAAAGTTAGATTAAAGGAGAGGGTAATGACGGATTATTTACTAACTTGCACACTTATTAGCTTATGTATTTTGCTTACAGTAAAAGGGCTAAAAAATGCCCCAGCACGATTAAACTTTTACATTTTAATGACAGCCTTGGCATGTTGGTTTGTCCCTTGGCAGTACTTTTCCCAGCTACCGTTATTTGAAGGGGCAAATCGTTACACATTCAACGTGGCGCAATTGATTCCCGATGTTAAAGCACTAATACCAAATGCTGAACAAGTAGCAATTAAGGACGAATTACAAAGCGATATGGTTATATGGGACTTATTGCCATCACTTAGTACTGTTTTTATAGTTTTAGTTTTAGCTGGTTTTGGATTGTTTTTATTACGCGTGGGCTTATATGTAAAGCTTATAAAAAATTTATACATTAACTCAAAGCCAAGTCCTGAACTTAACCACATCAACAATCAGTATCCAATTAGACTAACAACCCATACAGAACCTGCTTTTGCTACCGGGTTAATAAAGCCTGTTATTTGGTTAGAGTCGACGATGACACACCGTAAAGAATTAGATTCAGTCATTCAACACGAGGTAACTCATTTACAACAAGGTGATATTTATTGGACGTGGCTTATTTGTTTTATAGAAAGCGTTTTTTGGTGGAATCCTATTTGCTTAAAGTTAACTGGTTTAGCAAGAGAGCAACTCGAACTTAGCTGTGATGAGTTGTGTATGCAAAAGCTAAAAGGTAAATACCAATTGGATTTAGCAAGTTTATTGCTACAAGAGCAAAGTGCTAAAAGCTCGCCTAACTTTTTTACCCCCCCACTTTTGAATATTGCTCACTCTAAGAGTTTTAATATTCAGAGGATCAAAATGTTAAACAAGGAAAAAACAATGAAAAGTAAATATTTGGTTATGGTTGCGGCGGCAATGTCTTTTAGTGCTTTAGCTGCAGCGCAAATTGTAGATGGTACTACGGGTAGTAAACAGCAAAGTAGTAAAACTTCTCAGGTACCTTTAAAAAGTGAAGCTTATAATCAACAACTTGCACAGCTTCTAAAAAGTGCTGCTGGGGCAAAAAGTGATAACCCTGAACTGTTAAACCAAGCTGCGCAAGGCATTCAAGATTGGCACTTGAATAGAGACAAACTTACGGGGTTTGAAGAAGCTGAAATCAAACTACAAAGCTTTAGGCTGCTAAATCACGTTTACTCTAAACTTGAACAATATGAAGACATACTGAGTGCTTACGAAAAATGGTACGAGCAGGGCAGTAACCCACCTTACTTTTTAAAAAATTCACTAGCAACGGCCTATATACAGCTAGGACGTTATGAGCTTGCTGTTGCAGAGCTTGAAGATTTATCAAAACAGCTTGAAGGTAAGCTACATGTTGGCTCAGCTGATAACTTAGCACTGGCATACATTTACCTTGATGATTACGATAAAGCATTAAAAACCCTAGAGCAGGTTGATGCAAAAGATGATGTATACGGAAATATCCTTAAATATTATGTTTATGATAAACAAAATAACCGTAAAAAGATGGATGAAATCAAAAGTAAAATTCCAGACGTATTTGCAGTTACCCCCGCGCTATTACCGCAAACTGGCGTACCAGGTTCTCAACTATTAAGGATGTTATAAGCGTTGAGTAATTAAACTTGGAGCCTTTGAGGCTCCTGTTTCATTCTGTTTAAATTTTTTTACAAAGGCGCTTGTGTAAACCTTATTAAAAATACAGCTTTTAATTTGCTGTGTTTTACGCCGCAAAAATGCTTTTTTAATTCGTGTTTTAGTTGTGCAGCTGGCAATATCACTTTTTATGTTTGCGTCTTGCTTAATTGGGTATGGTATAAGTGAAAAACCATTAACCTGTGTTTCCCATATATGTTGCAAGTCGCAATCTACAGGGCGACCAAATTGGGCTGTGGCTTTAAGTAGTTGTTTTGCACCTTCATAACTTATTGCTGTAGCGCAGCAGCCGGTCATTAGTTTTTTATGTATTACTAACTGCTGGTGATTATTAAGGCTGTGCTGATAGGCGATAGGGCGTGTGCGGTTTTCATAAGCTGCAAGTTTAATAAGTTGCCAAGGCTGGTTTAGCTGCTCAATATTTTTAATCGCATCATGAATGGACTCATCAATATAAAAATCATCTTCAAGCACAATCGCGTATTTTAATTTTTCATCAACTATTTTTTGCCATGCTTTACGGTGGCTTAAATAGCAGCCAATTTGACCATTGCTAAGTGCGTAGTGGTATTTTTGTTTGTTTAGTTGTGGGTTGTAATGAAGGTATTTTTGTTTATCAGTTAAGTTATTACCATCAATAGCGTCTATACGCTTAAACGTTAAGTTAACTGCAGATAGCCGCTCTGTGGTTTGTATTAAACGCTTGGTTGATCGTGCCAAATTAATTACAAATATTGCTGCCATACCTAATGCCTCTTACATTTTTTACTTATAGTAAGAAGGCTGTATTACATGGCAGTGGCAAATTTATGGCTTTTTTAAGTCTGCTCTTGGCTGCGCTAAAATTGCGTCTTTTTCATCTTGAGAGAGAATGATCCAATCAAATATTTCTTCATTAGTTCGACCGCACCCAGTGCAATAACCGCTGCGACGTTCACATATACCTAAACAGTCGCTTTTTAATTTAGATGTGTTTTTATTCGTTTTTCGCATTATTAAAATCCTAACGGTGGAGCAATTTCAAAGCGAGTAGAAAACCCATTACCTTCTTGAATTGTAGAAAGTGTAATAACCGGATTTTTAGTATCAAGTACAAATGAGCTGTAAATTGAACTTGCTGTTTCTTTTTGGCTTTCAAACCAACCTGTTTTTGATAGGCATTGGCGTAATTGCTTAGCAAGTGTTTGATGCGACTTTACTGCATGTGTTTGTGTTTTTATAGGTGTTTGGCATTGGTAACTTACTTGCTCAGACTTATTTAAAGTAACAGTACAACGTGAACCTATTAAATGAGTATTAGTGCGCCATTGGTTAGTGAACTGGTTATTTACTTTATCTGTTTTTATTGAGTCAAACTCAGATTCATAACCGGTTACTAGGCTGTTTATGGTGCTACATTCATTGGATGTTACTACGGAATTTACAGGCTTACTTATTGTAGGTGGAGTAGCAGTTTGTTTTGTTTTACTAGTACAGCCCGCTAGAATAAACACAACAATAAGAAGAATAATATAGTTTTTCATAGTTCACAGTAACCGATAAATTAAGCCATTCACTATACCACACATAACTTATTCAACTAAAAGGGAAAATAAAAAGGCCCATAAAATATGAGCCTCTTTTAATTTACTTTAGCTGGTATTATTTATGGCGACCTTGCAGGCACTTAACTACATCTTCTAGGCTTAAGCCTTGGCGTTGTAGTAATACAGTCAGGTGATAAATTAAATCAGCCGACTCGTTAGTAAGCTCATCGTTATCGTGTTTCATTGCGGCAAGGGCTACTTCTACGCCTTCTTCACCTACTTTTTGACAACTACGGCTTAAGTCTTTAGCAAATAATGAAGCGGTGTAGCTTTTTGATGGGTCATCATTTTTACGCTCAACAATGACATCTTCTAATTGTGCTAAAAAGCTTAAGCTTGGTTTTGCATCATCACCAAAACAGCTTTGTGTACCTAAGTGGCACGTTGGACCTTCTGGGTTGGCAAGGACTAAAATTGAGTCGTAGTCACAATCGGTATGAACCGATACCACGTTTAAGTAGTTTTCTGATGACTCGCCTTTAGTCCATAAACGCGATTTAGACCGCGAATAAAAGGTCACTTTATTGCTCTCAAGCGTTACCTTTAGTGCTTCGCTGTTCATAAAGCCTTGCATTAAAATAACGCCAGAGCGGGCATCTTGAACAATAGCAGGGATCATTTCGCTTTTAGCAAAATCAACTTGGGTTTGGTTTTGTTGTGTTACTTGCATAATCTTGCTGCCACTTGGTTATCGGTTAAAAATTGTTTTAGTTCGCCAATGTTAATCACATTTTTATGAAAAACGCTGGCTGCCAATGCGCCATCTACTTCGCTTTGTTTAAATACGTCTACAAAGTCTTGCATGCTGCCTGCACCGCCAGAGGCGATAAGTGGGATATTACATAATGCGCGCATTTTACTTAGTTGCTCGTTGTCGTAACCATTACGTACGCCGTCTTGGTTCATACAGTTTAAAACAATTTCGCCTGCGCCTAAGTCTTGTACGCGTTTAACCCATTCCTCGGTTTTATAACGTGTACGGCTTGATGCATTAGGATCGCCGGTTAATTGATACACTAAGTATTCGCCGGTCACCTCATCGTAAAAGCTATCAATACCTACAACAACACATTGCTTACCAAATTCATCGTGTAGCTCTTTTATAAGCTCTGGGCGTGCAATAGCAGGGCTGTTAATACTTATTTTATCGGCGCCGCGCTCTAAAACACGCGCTGCATCAGCTACCGATTTAATACCACCAGCCACACAAAATGGAATATCAATATGGCGGGCAATGCTCTCTACCCAATTTACGTCAAGTAAGCGTTTTTCAACACTTGCGCTGATCTCATAAAAAACCAGTTCATCGGCACCGGCATCGCTGTATGCTTTTGCCATTGTTAAAATATCACCAACAACTTCATGGCCTTTAAATTTAACGCCTTTTACTACTTGGCCGTCTTTAACATCTAAACACGGAATTATGCGTTTTGATAACATGCCAACGCCTCCTCAACACTAAATGCACCTTCAAGCAGTGACTTACCTAAAATAACGCCGCCTACGCCAAGCTCTTTAAGTTTTTTAATGTCGTCAAGTGAGCTTACGCCACCTGAAGCTTGCACTTTAATTGTGCTGTTATGACGAGTTAAATCTTCGTAAAGCTCAAACGATGGACCCGTCATGGTGCCATCTTTACTGATGTCCGTGCATAAAAAGTCAATAACGCCCAAGCTTACATAAAAATCAACAAGCTCAAGTAAACCAAACTCTGACTCGCTCAACCAACCGTGCGTAGCAGGTGCCCAGCCAGTGGCTGTTTTATTTACATCAAGGGCAATAACAAAGTGCTCTGCACCAAACTTTTCAATCCAAGCTTTTACTTGCTCACGTTTTTCTACCGCCATTGAGCCAATAACAACTTGATTAGCACCGGCTTTTAGCCAATCACTTACATCTTGCTCTGAGCGAATACCGCCGCCCACTTGGTACGGTACGTTAAGCGCTTTAGTTGCAGCTTGAATATGTTGCCACTGCTTCTTACTCGGATCGCGTGCGCCCTCTAAATCTACAAGGTGCAATTTACCTGCGCCGCTGTCGGCGTATTCTTTTAAACGTGCACCAAGCTCAAAAGGGTAAAACTGAGCGGTGTCGTATTTACCTTGGTATAAACGAACAATTTGATTTTGTAATACGTCTAATGCTGGAATAATCACAAATAATCTCTTTTTTGTTGGTTAATGGGCAGTTTATAGCTGCCAATCAACAAAATTTTGTAATAAACGGGTGCCTACTTTTGCACTGCGCTCAGGGTGAAATTGCATGCCAGCGTAGTTGTCTTTAGCAACTATAGCTGAAAAGGTTTGGCCGTATTCGCCGCTTACAAGTGTTGCGTCGTTTACAGTGTGCGCAAAGCTATGTACAAAGTACACTTGCTCGTCTTGTGTTAACCCTTTAGTAAGTGCATGCTCTTTATTAATGCTTAAGTTATTCCAACCCATATGCGGCGACGTTAAACTACCAACATCAAGGGCTTTTACTTGCCCTGGTATTTTACCTAAGCACTGCACGTTACCTTCTTCGGTGCTTTCGCACAGTAACTGCATACCTAAACAAATTCCCATAAGTGGGCGCTGGTATTCGTTTATAGCTTGTTGCCAGCCGTTATCTACAAGGCGTTTCATGGCAACAGATGCATGGCCAACGCCTGGTAATATAGCCCGCTCAAAGCCTTTTAATTGCTCTGGCGAGGTAATTACTGTTGGCGTTTGCCCTAAGCGTTCAAAGGCAAAACGAACTGAATTTATATTGGCACACCCGGTATTAATTATTGCAATCATAAACATCCCTTAGAGCTGGCTGTTTGTTGGGTCGTGTCTTGTGCTACTGCCATACGAAGGGCACGTGAAAACGCTTTAAATAAGCCTTCTACTTGGTGATGACAGTTACCGTCGCTTACCGATAAAATAAGGCTAATAGCGGCATTATCGCTTAAGCTTTTGAAAAAGTGCTCAACCATTTGCACGTCTAAATCGCCTGCTTTTTCGCGGCTAAAATTAGCGTTTAATACAAATGAAGCGCGGCCCGATAAATCAATTTGTGCCTCTGCTTTACATTCATCCATTGGCAGTGCAAAACCATAGCGCGCTATTTGCGATTTAGTGCCAAGCGCCTGTTTAAGTGCAACACCTAGGGCAATACCAATGTCTTCAACAAGGTGGTGCTCGTCTATGTGTAAATCGCCTTTCGCTTTAATGTTTAAACCAATGTTGGCGTGCGTGCGAATTTGATCAAGCATGTGATCAAAAAAGCCAAGGCCAGTATCTATGCTGCCATTTTTAGTCTGATCTAGGTTTATGGCTACATCAATTTGGGTTTCTTTGGTGTTACGGGTAACACGACCTTCGCGGTTAGCTGTGGTTAGCTTGGTGACAATGGCAGGCCAGCTGCCATCGTACAAAATGCCTTCACAACATAAATTTTGTGCAAGGCCAATATCTGTTTGGCGATCGCCAATTACATATGAACGAGCTAAATCAACTTTGCCTGAGCGCATAAGCTCGGTAAGTAAACCTGTTTTAGGTTTACGGCAATCACAGTTTTGCTCGTCAAAGTGTGGACAAATTAATACCTCGTCAAAGCTAATGCCTTGGCTTTGCATTATGTCCATCATTTTATCTTGGGCTATGTCAAAGTCAGCAGTCGGGAAGCTGTCTGTGCCTAAGCCATCTTGATTCGATACCATCACTAAACGGTACCCTGCGGCTTGTAACTGTAATAAAGCCGGGATAACACCTGGTAAAAAGGCAAGCTTTTCAAGGCTGTCTACCTGTTTGTCGGTAATTGGCTCTTCAATTATGGTGCCGTCGCGGTCAATAAATAAATAGGGGTTACTCATGATACTTCGTTTCCTGCTAATGGTGCTGTGGTAGCCGGCGTTTGTAAGCCATCTAACCAAATTTTTACTTGTTCGAGCTCTTGTTCACTACCAATTGAAATTCGTAGCCAATCGTCTTCACCGTATAGGGTAAACGCGCGCATTACTAAACCTTGCTCAAGTGCTACTTTAAAGTAGTTTTTGTTGGCTAATTTTAAGGTAACAAAGTTACCTTCACCAGTGAGAATTTTTAATGCAGCGGGGGAGGCGTTTAACCACTGTACAAGTTTAGCTTTTAAGCTATTTAAAATAGTCACTTGGCGGCGCATTGATGTAATTGCATCAGGTGCAATTGCTTGCGCAGCAATACTTGCCACTACGCCAGATACCGGATACGGCGCAATCACTTTACGAATTGGCGCCAGTACACTTTGTTGTGCAAGAGTAAAGCCAGTTCTGAGGCCTGCAAGTGCAAACGCCTTAGATAAAGTGCGCAGAACCACTACATTACTATATTCGTTAATCAGCGCTGTAGCACTTTGCTCTGGGCAAAATTCAATATAGGCTTCATCAACAATTACCAGTGCTTTTCCCGCAAGCGCTGTAGCAATTGCCTTTACTTTATTAAGAGGTGTTAGGCTACCTGTTGGGTTATTTGGATTACAAATAAACACCAGTTTCGAGTTGCCCACAGCCTTTACTATTTCATCTACACTACCATCAAGTAATAGCGCTTGCGTTAGGCTATTAATGGCAACGTTATGAGTATCAGCCGTAACTTTGTACATACCGTATGTTGGTAAAAATAACGCAATGCTGTCTTTAGCTGGTTCACAATAAGTGCGTACTAAAAGCTCAATGCCTTCATCGGCGCCGCGCGTCATTAATACGTTTTCGCTTTCAAGCTCTGCATACGCAGCGTAGCGGTCAATAACCAGTTGCGGCTGTGGGTCTGGGTAGCGATTTAAATCTTCAATACTCAGTTCAAGGTTTTTAGTATAAGGGCTTTCGTTGGCGTTTAACCAGGTTGACCCTGTTAGCTTTTCACTTTTAGCAGAGCTATAGGCAGCAAGTGCTGCAATATTTTGTGGTAATAAGCTTGTCGCTTGTGCGCTCTCATTGCTCATTTTTAATTGCCTCTAAACGAATTGAAACCGCATTTGCGTGTGCATCAAGGCCTTCTGCATCTGCTAATGGTAAAATAGCTTTTGATAGCTGTGTTAAGCCACTTTTGCTAATAGTTTGCACAGTGTAAGTGCGGAAAAAATCGAGCAAGTTTAAACTTGAATACGTTGCGCTGTAACCATAGGTAGGTAACACGTGATTAGTACCCGATGCATAATCGCCCGCTGACTCTGGCGTGTAGTCGCCTACAAATACAGAGCCTGCATTTTTTACTTTATCTAAATAAGGTGTTGAATCTGCTAATTGCAAAATTAAGTGCTCAGGGCCGTATTGCGCTGATACGTCAAATGCTTGCTCAACAGAGTCCACTAAAATAAGTGATGAATTAGCCAGAGCTTGCTCGGCTGTCTCTTTTCGGCTTAAGTTTGCAAGCTGGCGTGTAAGTGCCTGCTGCGTTTGCTCAATGATACTTTCGCTGTTACACAATAAAATAACTTGTGAGTCGCCGCCGTGCTCAGCTTGCGAGAGTAAATCTGCCGCTATAAATTCTGGGTTTGCACGCTCATCTGCAATAACTAATACTTCAGAGGGGCCTGCAGGCATATCGATTGCCATTCCAGGAATTGTTTGCGCAACAAGCTGTTTGGCCATCGTTACAAAGCTGTTACCTGGGCCAAAAATTTTGTTCACTTTAGGCACTGATTCACTGCCGTAGGCCATTGCGGCTATTGCGCCTGCGCCACCACTTTCAATTAAAGTTGTAATACCACACAGTTTTGCAGCATATAAAATGGCAGGATTAATATTTTCATTACCTTGCACAGGGGTTGCAAGTACGACGGTTTTAGCACCACTTAATTGTGCAAGTACACCTTGCATAATAACCGATGATGGCAGTGGAGCACTGCCACCTGGTACATAAATACCCACAGCTTCGATGGCCTGATATTTCAGTTCACATACAACGCCAGGTTGGGTTGATAACTTAATATCTTTAGGCAATTGCGCTTCGTGAAAACGTTTAACGTTTGCATAAGCGGTGTCAATTGCGTATTTAAGCTCTGCGCTTAGTGCCTGCTCTGATGCGTTTATTTCATCAAGCGGTACACGTAAACGAGGGTTAGCTCTATTATCAAACTTTTTAGCCATATCAAGTAAGGCTTTATCGCCTTGCTCTTTAACATCGCTCATAATTGTTTGGCATATTGCTTCAACCTTTGCGCTGGCAGAAACCGCAGGGCGCATTAGCGCCGCTGCTTGTACTTGTGAAGATTCCTCATTCCAACGAAGCATGGTACTTACTCCATCATTTTTTCAATTGGCATTACTAAAATAGAGTTAGCGCCTAGGGCTTTAAGCTGCTCCATTGTTTCCCAAAATAATGTTTCGCTGCTTACCATGTGAAGCGCTACGTACTCTTCATTACCAGCAAGTGCTAGTAGAGTAGGTTGGCCAGAGCCTGGTAAAATTTCGCAAATTTCATCAAGTTTAGTTTTTGGCGCGTGTAGCATAATGTATTTGCTTTCTTTTGCTTGTTTAACACCACGAAGGCGCGGCATAAGCTTATTGATTAGCGCTAGTTTATCTTCATCTTGAAGGTCTTTATTTTGAATTAAACACGCGTTTGATTCTAAAATTGTATCACCTTGAATTAAGCCGTTCGCTTCAAGTGTTGCACCGGTTGAAACTAAATCACAAATTGCATCAGAAAGACCTGCACGTGGGGCAACTTCTACTGACCCTGTAAGCATTACAGTACTTGCATTAATGCCTTCGCGCTTTAACCACTGCGTTAAAATTTCTGGGTAGGTTGTAGCAATTCGCTTACCTTCAAACCAACTCTTATCACGAGGGCCAAGCTCTTGTGGCCATGCAAGTGCAAGGCGGCAGTAACCAAAATCTAGTTTAGCTAGTTTGCTAACTTCGCTTGGTACACCTTGGCGTTCACGTTCTGCTTGAACTTCTACTAGCACGTTTTCGCCAACAATACCTAAATCACATACACCGTCCATTACCAAGCCCGGAATATCGTCATCGCGCACACGAAGTACGTCAATTGGCATATTGGTTGAGTGTGCAATTAAGCGTTGCTCACGTAGGTTTAATTTAACACCTAGTTGCTTTAGTAGATCTTGACAATCTTTAGACAGGCGACCGCCTTTTTGGATGGCGATACGTAGACGATTTGTGTTATTCATTATTCATTTTCCTTTAATTTAAAAACTAAAAACCCCGAGGGGAACCTCAGGGCGAAAATGAATCAATGTGTTTTGAATCGCCAGAGGTTCCTTTTAGGAATAACCTCTCAGCGAAAGACCTGACAGGTTATTCCGGTGAATGGTGGTGATGATGTACTGTTGTCAGGTTTAAGCGCATTTTTATATCCTATTTTGCTTAGCGCTATTTAGTGAGCGTTAAGCTTTAATCTGTTTCAATAAATTTCGCATTCATAAAAACATAAACCGCCTTGTTAAGGCAAGTTTTTTTTTACCTAATTAAAGCATATCTTATAACGGTCGATAATATTGAAAGCAAAACCTCACTTTTTGCTGTTTTAATGTTTAAAATGTAGACAAACCAGGCCTTATTAGCCGTTTTATCTAATTTAGTAAATTAACGTTAGGGAGAAATGTATGGATATAATGATCCCTTTTTTAGGGAAAATATCACGACTCGAACTCGAGCCAAAAGGCGCTTTTCACATTGCGGGTGTGCAAAATACGCCGCAAACACAAAAAATTAAGCTGGAAAATGAAAAAAAACAAACGCTAAATAAAAAACGATTAGAAATAGCTCAGGGCAACAAAAGCGTAAACACCGATAATGAAAAAGCGATTACCGTAGATGATGAAGGGAATAAACATTTAGATACGTGGGCATGATCTGAATTAATAATAGTAAAAAGCCACGAATGACTTTTTACTATTATGGGCGTGTTGTTCTTTACGCCTAATATATTTGTTAGTGTTTTTTAGCTTTAAGAATGTAAAAGCTAAATATGGCTACAACAGCAATTTGCGCTATAAAACCTTGCCACGTAGATTTTAAACCAAGTAGTGCAATATCAAAGTTTATCGGCATTGAGCTTATAGCAACTATATCAGCCTCTTGTAATGCAATTACAGCTTTACCCATTAATACAAAGGCAAGTGCAAATAATAAGTAAGTTGTATAAGCAAAAAACTTAGCAATAGGTAACTTAATCGAATATTTAACTAACACCCATGCAATAAGCGCTAATAAAGCGACACCCAATGCAAATCCAATAGCCACCGATGAATGCTGCGCTTGTGAGCTTTGCGTTAATAACGACTGATAAAATAATACCGTTTCGAAAACTTCACGGTATACGGCAATAAAAGAAAGCCCTGCTAATCCCCATAATGTACCCGACTCAAGACGCTTATCAATATTGTTTTTTATGTATTTTTGCCATTGTTGTGCACTGGTTTTACTGTGCATCCACACGCCAACATATAGCAAAATAATAGCTGAAAATAGGGCGCCTGCACCTTCCATAACTTCGCGGCTTGCACCACTTATTTGTATTAATGTTTGCGCTGCGGCCCATGTTAACCCACCAGCAATGAGTGCCATAACCCAGCCTATATGAACGTATTTAAGCGCATCTTGGCGCTGCGTTTTTATAAGTACAGTCATCAGCGCAATAACAACTAATAGTGCTTCTAAGCCTTCGCGTAGCAATATAACTAAACTTGCTGAGAGGAGTGCGCCATCAGTTAGTTTGGTTTCGTTCAGCATGCTATCTGCCTTAGCTAGTTGAGCTAGCGCCGCACTTACTTTTTTGTTAACGATGGCAATATCTTTCTCGTTTTTGAAAGTTTGACGCAGGTTCATCAGTTGTACTTCGATGTTTTTACGCAAAGTTTCGTCGTAAGCATTTAAGTTATTTTCAACAAGCTCAAAGCCATCTAGGTATGCGCTAATTGCTAAGTCACTCGCCTGAGAGTAATTGCCTTTAGCATGCGCTGCCTGAGCTGCAAGTAATTGCGTACGGGTTATCGTTATTGGATTTTTTTTACCGGTAAATAATTGCGCGGGGTTACCGCGTAACCATTTTACATAATGTGCTTGTAAATCACTTTTGCCGGCTGAAATTTGTGCCGGGTTTAAGTTTACAATTTGTGAAGCTGTAACACTTTCAAAAGTCCCTTCGGGTTTTCGTACATCTTTGAATGCTAAGCTTCCTACATAAAAGGCTAATGACCAACGCTGCTGCTCATTAAGCTGTGTAAAAGCAACCATAGGTGTATCGTTAATACCATTTGTTACAGCATCATATAAGCCCATTAGCGAACGGTTGGTTGCGCGTTCTTTGTCAGTAAAATTGGTTGGCTCTGGTGTTAGGTTTTTAGCAAGCGGCCCGTTACCTTGCCCACTTGCGCCGTGGCACATAGAACAATTAGCAGCAAAGAGTGCTTTTGTTTGCTCGGTTGGCAGAAGTGTTGTTGGTAAAGATAACTGAGGCATAAAAGCAAGTAGTGATTCGCGAAGTGAAGAACTCGCTTTTCGTACATTTTCTACACTCGCTTTATTAGAAATCGCTGTATGCAAGGCTTTTGCTTGTACTTTTACGGTATCAAATTTAGTTGTTTGACTTGAAAGCTGACTTGCTTGCTCAAGAATAACGTGTGAAAACTCGCTCATTTCTTGATATTCATCAGGGTCCAGTATTTCTCCATTACCTACAGCGGCAACGTAATCTACCCCTACATATTCAGAAAGTTGAGCAATTTGTTTAATTTTTGTTTGTTCACTTTCTAAAGCCAAAGCATTGAAGCTCACAACAGTGATAATTAAAACCATGAAAATAAAATTAAACTGTCTTTTACTTAACGACAATAATTTAAAAAATACGTGAGAATTATTTATGGACATTGAAAAGCCCTGAAGAGGAAAAGTCAAAAATTATAATCGTTTTCATTTGCATTTCAAGTAGATTGAACTAAAGCGTGTATATTGGCTAAAAGTATAACAATTAGTAAAAGTTTTAAACGCTTATGCAACACTTAAATAACAGCGAATAAAGGCGCTAAAGCTTTATTCGCTGCGTTAAAATTAGTGTTATTTAGTTTTCTCAGCCGATTTAATACTACTTTGGATAAGCGGCGAAATAGTTAAACCTTGCACAATAATAGAAAATATAACTACAACGTAGGTAACAATAACAAGTAGGTTGTGTAAGTCTGAGCCACCAATAAACACTTGATCGCGAGGAATTGCCGCAGCCATTGCAAGTGCTAACCCTCCACGAAGGCCACCCCACGTCAATATTTTTACGCTGTGTTTATCATAGGCTCTAAATCGTTTGAAAAATATAAATGGTGTTCCTACACTTATAAAGCGAGCGAGTAATACTGCAGGTACCATTAACAAACCTAAGCCAATCTCTTCAAAGGTGATAGGCATTGTGACTATTAACATGCCGATTATTAAAAATAAAAGTGCGTTTAAAAAGCTGTCGGTTGCATGCCAAAAATCTTTTACGTAGCGTGTATCTTCTGGGCCTGTGCGCTCTGTTGCTTTAGTGCGAGTAATATTACCCATTAATATACCGCTCGTTACCATAGCGAGTGCACCAGATATTTCCCAAATATTTGCAGCAGCAAAGCCTGCAGTAGGAATAGTTAACGTGATCAATAAACGAATATTTACATCGCGGCTATTTATAATTAAAAAGTGACCCACTAAAGCAATCACTAAACCAAACGCAATACCGCCTAGGGCATCTACAAAAAATAGCTCTGCTATATCGCCAAATTGTGCATCTGTGCCATAAAAAGCAACCGAAAAAATGGTCGTAAATATTACTAAACCAATACCGTCGTTAAACAAAGACTCACCTTCAACTTGCACAGATATACCCTCTGGTGCGCGCATTTGTTTAATAATAGCCAATACGGCAATAGGATCTGTTGGACTAATAAGTGCGCCAAACAATAAACAGTATATAAACGGTACATCAAAGCCAAATAAGGCAAACAGATAAAAACTTAAATAGCCCACTATAAAAGTTGAAGCAATAGTAGAAAATAGTACTAATGCGGTAATTTCCCATCGCTGTTTACGAAGCGCCATAAGGTTAATTTCCAGTGCGCCAGCATAAAGTAAAAATCCGAGCATACCTTTGAGTAATAATTCATTAAAATTAATACTAGAGACAATTTGGGTCATGGCTAACGCATTTTGATCGCCTAATAATTTAACGGCAATAATCAATAATAAAGAAATAACAACTGAGCCAGTTGTAATGGCAATTGTAGTTTGCATTTTGAGGATATATTGGTTTGCAAAAGCAATAAAAATTGCAATGGCAGAGAGAAAACAAATGAGATACCAAGCATTCATTGGCTAACCTTACTATTTTTTAAACGACACACAAAAAAGGGGAGTATAAACCCGCCATATGGTACTCCTGTGCTTTATCTGTGTCACAGTCTTTATGGTTTGATTAGCTATATTTATTATGTCTTGTAGGACATTTAGTTAATGTATAATTTCTGTTGTTACGTGTTGTAATGTATTTTTTAATACTAGGTTACTTGGTACAGGTAGTTGTCTAAACCAATACGAACATTGCTCTAAATACCCCTTTTAATATCCTTGAAAGCGCTAATGTTTTAACTGCATTAGGGCATGTTGATATTTGATGGTTGAATTTGCAGCAGTATGTTTGGTTTTTAGGCAAGGCAGAGCCTATGAAGTGTGGTTACTCCCCATAAATAGGCGATAACGCAGCATAAATGCCAAACATGCGCTGCTCTTCGGGTTCTGCCTAGGGGCGATAAACTCTTTGTTGCCTACATGGATGTAGGTAAGGGGCGTGAGCAGGACGCGGAAGCTTTACTCGGTTTTTACTTATTCTTACATGGATGTAAGCCAGTAGGGTAACGCAGGAGCAGTTACCGAGCCCACTGGGTTACAAACTTCGCGCCGCGATTTAATCGCCCCTAGATTGAACAAATTTCAATCCGCAAAGATCAACACGCCCTAATGTTAATCAAAAAATAAACACTATTTTTTGTTTTTACCAGCTGCTTTTAAATCTTCCTCGAGTTTTTCTAATCCTTTTTGAAATATAAGCCAATGTAATTTTAAGTAAATATATGTTTACAAATTGTAAAGATGAGCTTTTAGTCGCTTGTCACTAAATTAGTAACTTACTGTAATTAAATAGTTTAAATTTCAAACTAATACTTTACTTGTAAATTAAATGTTTAATTTTTAAAACTTTAATTTGTAACATATGCTTGATCCTTAATCGGGTACAGGTAGTTCCGGTTAATACAATTCCACTACAAACTAAATATTTTAACGGAGCGTAAACGTGAATTTATCAAAAATCACATTAGCAACTTTTGCTGCTTTAACTTTTGTTCAAGCAACAGATGCAGTAGCTGCGAATAAGAAATACCTAAATCAACAATCGGCTATAAATACTATGGTGCAATCTAACTCTGCATCAATATTATCTACAAGTCCTCAAGAATTGATTGGGTTAAGTGTAAGGAACGAATTAGTTGTATTAAAAGAGTTTACGAGCAGCAACGGGGAAGTAACCCGCCGGTATCAACAAACTTATCAAGGATTGCCCGTGATAGGGGATACTGTAAGCCTTACATTTAAAAACGGCATGCTAAAAAAAGCGCATGGCGCGGCAGTGTATGACATTGAAGGTGATATAAGCGATGTTAGTGCTAAATTATCAGCTAAACAGGCTATGCTCCAAAGCCAAAATGTGGGTATTGCAGCAAAAACAATTGGCTTAAAAAAACATAATGAAAAATCTAGATTAGCTATTTGGGTCGATCAGCAAAGTAAAGCGCACTTGGTTTATGAGGTGTCGTATGTCACCTATGGTAAATCGCCTTCTAGACCCTATCAAATTATTGATGCTAACTCTGGCGAAGTACTACTTAGTTTTGACAATCTTCAACATGCAGAAGCTACAGGTCCTGGTGGAAATTTAAAAACAGGGAAATACATATATGGTAGTGACTTTGATAGTTTAGATGTTACTCAGTCAGGCAATAACTGTACGATGAACAACACTAATGTGCGCACCATAAACCTCAACGGTGGTACAAGTGGTTCGTCTGCATATTCTTTTACTTGTCCTGAAAATACATTTAAAGAAATAAATGGTGCTTATTCTCCACTCAATGATGCGCATTATTTTGGTAATGTAATTTTTAATATGTATAACGATTGGATTGGTACGCCACCACTTACGTTTCAGTTAAAAATGCGAGTTCACTACAGTAGTAACTATGAAAATGCATTTTGGGATGGCAGCGCCATGACCTTTGGTGATGGCCAAAATACGTTTTATCCGCTTGTTAGTTTAGACGTGTCTGCTCATGAGGTAAGCCATGGATTTACTGAACAAAACTCTGGCTTAGTTTACAGTGGAAAATCGGGCGGTTTAAATGAAGCCTTTTCTGATATGGCGGGTGAAGCGGCCGAATTTTATATGAAAGGTACTAATGATTGGCTAGTCGGCCAAGACATATTTAAAGGCAATGGTGCGCTTCGCTACATGAATAACCCAACGCAAGATGGTAATTCAATAGATAACCAATCAAGTTATTATTCTGGGATGGATGTGCACCATAGCTCTGGTGTATTTAATAAAGCTTTTTATAATTTGGCTACCACACCCGGTTGGGATACAAAAAAAGCATTTATTGTAATGACTAGAGCTAATCAGCTTTATTGGAGCGCAAGTACAGATTGGGATTTAGCAGGTAATGGCGTTATGGATGCAGCTTGTGATTTAAACTATGACCCAAGTGATGTACAAGCAGCGCTAAGTGCTGTGGGGGTAAGCTCTAATTTAAGTTCAGGTAGCACGTGTAGCTCAACACCTCCTCCAACTAATGATGAAGCTTTAACTAATGGCGTAACTCGTACTGGCATAAGTGGTTCTTCTAAAGAGCAACTGTTTTTTACGTTAGAGGTTCCTGCTGGAGCAAGTAATTTAGTGTTTAATACCAATGGTGGATCAGGCGATGCTGATCTTTATGTACAATTTGGATCAAAACCAACGTTAAATAACTTTGATTGTAAAAGTACCACTTCATCAAGTACTGAGAGTTGTTCAATTAGTAATGTTCAAAGCGGAACTTACTATGTAATGGTAGAGGCATGGAATGCGATTTCTGGTGTTTCTTTAACAGGTAGCTTTGATGGCAGTAATGGAGGGGATGTTACTCCTATCAATGTAACAGAAACTAATGTGAGTGTTGCTACGGGGGCGTGGACGCGGTTTACACAAACGTTAAATGAAGGTTATTCATCACTTGATGTCTCTATATCCGGTGGAAGTGGTGATGCTGATTTATATGTAAATTATGGAACAGCATCAAGTACGGGTACATATCTTTGTCGCCCATATAAAAATGGTAATAGTGAAAGTTGTACCTTTGATGCTCCACAAGCGGGCACTTGGTATATAGACTTACGCGGTTATAGTTCTGCAAGTGGTGTAACGCTTAGTATTTCAGCAAATTAAACCTACTTTAAGGGAGCAATAGCTCCCTTTCTTTTAAAGTTGTATTTAATAACAAGGAATACTTATGAAAAGTTCTATTTATACTTCCCTATTATGCGCATTTACTCTCTTAACATCGTCGACATTATATGCTCAAAATAATGAAAGCATTTGGGTTAGTATTGACCCGGTTGCTGCAAAACATTATCAGCAAGCCCAAAAAACATTTATACAAAATGATCAATTATTAAGCGTAAAGAATACAAATATGGATTCGGTAAACTTAATGAAAATTGATCAGAAAAACGTCACTCAATTGAGTGAGTTTATGCATCACAATTACAACCGTTGTGGTGGATTTGTTGCGCATAGCTCACTAAGTGAAGCTATGCAATATACGCAGCAATTAGCTTCTGTTCAAAATCAACTTGCGAATATTTCGACTAACTACACCATAGATAATTCACAAACAGTTCAAGCGCTAATAAATCGTGTGAACGAGAATAATCTAACAAATATGGTAAATACATTAAGTAATTTTTATAACCGCTACTATTCATCTCAAACTGGTGTAGATGCAGCCCAATGGTTAAAAGGTTATTGGCAGCAACTTGCAAGTGCTAGAAATGATATTTCAGTTGATTATTTTACACATAGTTGGTCTCAGTCATCGGTTATTGTGACTATTAACGGCAGTGAAAAAGCAGACGAAATAGTAATTATTGGTGGTCATCTAGATTCTATTAATCAGTTAAACCCAAGCAATGGACGTTCACCTGGTGCTGATGATAATGCATCAGGCATTGCGGTTTTAACTGAAGCACTTCGTGCTGTGGTAGAGCAGAATTATAAACCCCAAAGAACGATTAAAATTATGGCTTTTGCTGCTGAGGAAGTGGGTCTTAGAGGTTCAAAGGAGATTGCTACAGCGTATAAATCACAAGGTAAAAATGTGATTGGTATGGTGCAATTTGATATGACCGGTAACAATGGTAGCAGTGAAGATATTGTTATGATGACAGATTACACTACTAATTCACAAAATCAGTATTTAGGCCAGTTAATTGATACATACTTACCTGCGGTTACTTATGGATTTGATCAATGTGGTTATGGTTGTTCTGATCATGCCTCGTGGTATCAACAAGGCTTTTCAGCATCGATACCGTTTGAGTCAAAAATGGCTGATATAAACCCGTTAATACATAGTGAAAATGATGCAGCTTTTGATGCTGAACACGCAAGTAAATTTGCAAAGTTAGCCGTTAGTTATTTAGCTGAAATGGCTAAAAATGCTGGAGAAACACCTCCAGTAAATAATAATGAGTTACAAAATGGGGTAGCAGTAACAGGTATAGCCGCTAATGCAAAAGAGCAACTTTTTTACACGCTACAAGTAGCAAATAATATTAGTAATTTAAACTTTTCCACCGCTGGTGGGAGTGGCGATGCTGATTTATATGTGAAATATAACTCTGCGCCAACACTTGATAGTTACGATTGTAAAAGTGCAACCTCATCTAGCAATGAAAGCTGTGATATTTTAAACACTCAAGCGGGAGTTTATTACGTGATGGTGGAGGCTTGGAGTGACATAGCTAATGTATCGCTCATAGGAAGTTATACCGAAGAAGATAACTTTGAGCCAGTTAACCGCATTGAAAAAAATATTAGTGTTGCCTCAGGCCAGTGGGTTAGGTTTACACAAGAATTACAAGCTGGGTATTCTTCTTTAGATATAAGCATAGCTGGTGGGTCAGGTGATGCTGATTTGTATGTGAATTTTAGTAGTCAATCATCCGAGCTAGTTTATATGTGTAGGCCTTACAAAAATGGCAATAGTGAACAATGCAGTATTTCTAATCCTCAAGATGGTAAGTGGCATATAGATTTAAAAGGGTACAGTGCTGCAAGTAATATTACATTAAATATTACTGCGCAATGAAATGCACCGCAAAATAGCTTACCAATATAAATATTAGATTGCTAAGTAGAGGTGGATTTAATTAATGGGAGCTATGCTCCCTTATTTTGTACTTGCGCTGCTTACTTAAATACTTGCCCTTGATGTATAGCTTACGTAAAATCCCGCTATTATTTATTTTAAAGTGATTGGTATTATCAAACAGCTGTTTAGTGAAACCGGACCATTGGCGTTATCGCTTGAGGGTTATACACCTCGCCAGCCTCAAATTGATATGGCCGTAGCTGTTGCAGATGCATTAAAAAATAGCACCCAACTAGTGGTCGAAGCCGGTACAGGTACGGGTAAAACATTTGCGTATTTAGCACCCGCACTAAAATCAAAAGGTAAAACCATTATCTCAACGGGGTCAAAAGCCCTGCAAGAACAGCTTTACCACCGTGATTTACCTCAACTTGTTAAAGCGCTAAGCGCCTCTAAAAAAACGGCTTTACTAAAAGGGCGTGCCAATTACTTATGTACCTATCGATTAAATCAGCATGTTGCACACGTACCCACAGATGACTCTGATGTAATGCATCAACTGGCCATGGTTGCAAAGTTTGCAAGCGAAACTCAGTCGGGTGATTTAGCCGATTGTATTGGTATTGAAGAAGACGCCAAAGTGTTGCCTTATGTAAACTCAACCGCAGATAACTGTTTAGGTAAAGAATGTCCCGACTTTCAAAGTTGTTATATACGTAAAGCGCGTTTAAATGCAGCCGAAGCAGATGTAGTCGTTATAAACCATCATTTATTTTTTGCAGATATGGCAGTAAAAGACTCTGGTTTTGCTGAGCTTATGCCCACTGCGGATGCTTACATATTTGACGAAGCCCATCAGTTAAGTGAAATTGCGAGTGATTACTTTGGCGAAAGTATAAGTACTAAAAAGCTGGTTGATTTAATTAACGATTTACGTGCAATTTACCGAGCCGAAATCCCTGATATGCTGCAATTGGGTAAAAGCTTAAATAAACTTGAAACGAGTGTAGCTGATTTACGTTTACAGTTTGGTGTTGATGGCAGCCGTGGTGACTGGCGCGAAAAGCTTAGTGATAAATTAATATGTGCAGCACTGCACAGAGTAATAAGTGATTTAGACTTTGTGTACCAAGTATTAAAATTATGCTTAGAGCGCAGTGATAAAATAGAACACCCGTTTGAGCGAGCACTTGCCTTTAAAGGTCAGCTAGAGCGTGTTTTTGATACAGCTCAAACAGGGTTTAGTTACTGGTACGAAACCACAAGGCGCTATTTAACTGTTAATATTACACCGTTAAATGTATCAGCTAAATTTGCTAAAATGATGGAAGATACAGGCGCGGGCTTTGTGTTTACCTCAGCTACGCTATCTGTAGATAATAAGCTTGAGCATTTTAATGCCAGTTTAGGATTGAAGCCCAAGCAAAGTATGATGGTAGATAGCCCATTTGACTATCCAAACCAAGCGCTATTATGTTTACCACGGTATTTACCTGAGTCACATGCAGACAATATGCCTCATGCGATTGTGAGGCTAACACTTGAGCTTATCAAGTCGGCTAAAGGTCGCTGCTTTGTGCTCTTTACAAGTTATAGAATGATGCACTTGGTTGCCGAAGGCTTAACCACGCAAATCGATTACCCAGTGTATATGCAAGGGCAAATGTCTAAACGAATTATACTTGAAAAGTTCACCCGACACGGCAATGCCGTATTGCTTGGCACCGCTTCTTTTTGGGAAGGCGTGGATGTGCGTGGTAGCACTTTAAGCTGTGTTATTATTGATAAGTTACCGTTTGCCGCACCAGATGACCCTTTATTGCAAGCTAAAATGCAAGATTGCCAAATGCAAGGTAAAGACCCATTTGCGCATATTCAGCTTCCACAAGCAGTTATTGCACTCAAGCAAGGTGTAGGGCGTTTAATACGCGATAATAAAGACAAAGGCGTATTAGTAATATGCGATAATCGATTAGTAACACGCCAATATGGCCAAGTATTTTTAAAAAGCTTACCGCCTATGCGCCGCACGCGAAGCTTAGAAGACGCCAATACATTTTTAAAACAAATTAATTAGAGTACTAAAATGATCAAAAGTAATATTCTTGCCCTTGATGCTTCAACAGAAGCACTTTCAATTGTTTTACATGTAAAGGGACAAACATTTCATCATTTTGAAGAATGCCCACAGCAGCATAGCCAAAAAATTCTTCCGCTTATAGATGAGCTACTTAGTAAAGCCAACTGTAAATTAAAAGACTTAGATGTCATTGGTTTTGGCCAAGGGCCTGGTAGTTTTACTGGCGTGCGTATAAGTGTTGCAATTGCACAAGGGTTAGCTTATTCAACTAACTTGCCATTAGTTGGGGTGTCTACACTTGCGATTATGGCGCAGCAAGCTTTTGAACAAAATGGCAGCGCTAATGTATACCCAGCTATTGATGCTCGAATGGGTGAAATTTACTTTGCTCAGTACCAAGTAAACAACAATTTAATGCAGCTTGTTAATCAAGAGTGTGTGATCAAGCCTGAACTTTTAAACGCCGATTATATTTCAGATAACGAGCAAAACTATGTAGCTGTAGGCACTGGTTTCAAAACTTACCCAGATGCGCTTAATAATTTTGATAGCGTTTCTATTAATAGTGATATTACTCTACCAGATGCACGTTTTATGCTCGCCCTTGTTGATGCAGAGTTTTTAGCTGGTAATAGTGTTAAAGCAAGCGACGCTCAACCAAAATATGTACGCGATACGGTTACATGGAAAAAGCTACCTGGTCGCGAATAGGCTTAAGTTTGCAAATTGTTTAATTTTAAATCATAATTTTAACTATGTTTAAGTTTGGAGTTTGTTTATGACATTACCCATTGGTTCCGGTTTTTTTGCTGGAGATATTCCTGGTAGAGTAAGCTCAAAAAGTGTTGTCACTAATAAACCTCAAAGTGTTGTTGATCAAAATACAACACAAAAAACACACACAGATTATGTAAAAAGCAGTAAAGAAGGTGTCGAGCGCGCAAATGAGTTTTTTAAAGCCAGCGCGAGTACTACACAGTTCAGCCAAACAATTTACGACCAACCAACTGCACAAGTAAGCAAAGCAATTTCTACTTATACAGAGTTTGCTAATTTAGAACGCAGAGCAGAAGTACAAGATTTAATAGGCGTAGATATATACGCTTAAAGCCTTTTAAAAACAAAAAGCCCGAACAGTAGTTCGGGCTTTTGCGTTTAGTGTTAAATACTACTTTTCAATAAAGCCAATCAATTTATCTGCAATATCGGTATTGTTTTGTGAACCGATAAATTGCTCACTCCCTTTACCGTAAGCAAATACTTGAACGTCTACTGCGGTATGCCCGCCAGAAGTCCAACCGGTAAAGCTTGTGTCACTTATGATACTTTTAACAGCTAAATTAAGCGCTTTGTCGCCCATTTTTTTAGCTTGTTCAAGCTTGATTTTATTTTCAGTCGTAAATTCAATATTAGTGTTAGCATCCCATACTGACTTGAGGTCGTCAGTATCAAGTAATTGCTGAGTCAATTTACCTGCTGTTGCTTTAACACCTTTAATTACATCTGTTTCCCACTTAAATTGACCATGTGCGCCAAGCGTTAAACCACCAGTAGAGTGATCAGCTGTAATTACTAATATAGTATCTTTGTTTTTATCAACATAGGCTTTTGCTTTTTCGATTGATTTAGCAAAGTCATCCATTTCCGCCATTGCACACGCAATATCGTTAGCGTGACCACACCAATCAATTTGGCTGCCTTCGATCATTACAAAAAAGCCTTCTTTGTTATGGCCATCAAGTAAATCAAGTGCTTTAGAAGTAAGTTGAGTTAAACGAGTTGGGTTTTCATCAAGCGCGAATGGCAAGCCCTTTGATGCATATAAACCGATAGCAGGCAGTTGCGTAATTTGATTTAGGTTTTTAATATCGTCGCCATATTGATAACCAGCAGCTTTAAACTCGTCTACTAAATTACGGTCTTCGCGAATAAAATACTTTGTACCACCGCCTAACATTAAGTCGACGGGTAATTTACCTGCAATTTTATTATCGATGTAATCATTTGCTATTTCGTCGTAGTTATAACGAGACTCATTATGAGCTGTAAAGCTTGCTGGAGTAGCATGGTTTATTTGTGATGTAGCAACAAGCGCCGTTGTCATATCACGTTCACGCGCGATTTCTAGCATGGTTTTCACAGGTTTTTTTTCTGTGTCTACACCAACAGCACCATTGTAACTTTTATGACCGCTGCTAAGTGCTGTTGCGCCTGCTGCACTGTCAGTTACATAAGTATGATCGTCAGGGTATGTGGTAGCCATGCCTGTTAAAATTGAATCAAATACTGTTTTTTCAACGTCTTTGGTGGTTGGGTCGTCTTGAAAATAGCGATAAGCAGTCGTGTATGCTGGACCCATACCGTCACCAATCATATAAATAACATTTTTAGGCGCTGATTCTGCATAAACGCCAGAAGTAGTGCATAAAAGTGCCAATAAGCTTAATTGTTTTTTCATTGTTGTACCTTATGAGTGTACCTTATTTAATAGCCGTTGATATTGTATACAGATAGCATGATAAATAAATGAATATCTAAGGTTTTTGCATTAAATGAGCTTTCAGATTATTGAAAAAAGACTAAAGTTAAGGGGTATTTATTTTATTTATACTTATTATAAGTTTTATACATAAAACTTAATAGACATAGTTTTGGCTTAAAATCGTACTAAAAATGCTATGGATAAATATAGAAAATTGAAGTTATCTATCTAAGCACATGAAATATAATAGTTTTAAATCATCCTGTGTTTTTTATAAATCACAAGTATTTAAAGTGGTTTAATTACGCACCATTTGAGATGTTAGTGGTCAGACAACTTGTATGTTATAAATAACGACGCGCTACTAAAAGTAAGGAGTCAACGTGCAGCCATTTGATATTAAAACAAGCAATTTAAATATTCATGGCTTAAAGGTCGGCTCTGGGAAAGAAATCGTCATAGCACTGCATGGTTGGTTAGATAATTGTCATAGTTTTATGCCAATGTTAAATAATGTAGAGCCTATACATACTTGGTATTGCATTGATTTTGCAGGTCATGGTCTATCGAGCTGGCGAAGTGATGACGCACATTACTATTTTGTAGATTACATCGATGATTTACATGACTTTATAACCACACTTGGTTTTAAAAAAGTGCATCTAGTTGGGCATTCTATGGGAGCTATGGTGGCGGGGCTATATGCAAGTTGCTTTAGTGACTATGTTAAAAGCGTTACTTTTATAGAGGGCATAGGCTGCGTAACGACCCCAAGTGAGGATGTGTGTGAGCAATTAAAAAACGCAGTTTTAAACAGGGGCAGATTAAAAAATAAAAAAGCGCGTTTTTATAAGTCTAAACAACAAATTTATGATGCACGTGCTCAAACAACCGATTTGAATAATGAGCATGTAGCCATGTTGATGCAGCGCAATATTAAGCAAGTTTCAAAAGATTTTGTTTTAACTACGGATCCTAAGCTCAAAAATCATTCAGGTTTTAGGTTTGATGAAGCGCAATGTATTGGTGCAATAAAAGAATTAACTGCACCAAGTCAATTAATTTTAGGTAACGAAGGGTATTCGTTTGTAAAACAAAATTTAGAAAAGTATATTAGTTATTACAACAACTTGAAGATAATTAATGTTGATGGTGGGCACCATTGCCATATGCAAAGTAGTGAGCTATGTTTTGAGCATATTCAAGACTTTATGCAGCAAAATGGTGCATGTTAATTGTAAGTTTACGTGAAATGTGGGATTATTCCTGCATTAGAGTATTTGCTCAATTGTTAAAGCGCCTTACTTAGATTAAGGTTAATAAAAATATAATTATAAACAGGGGCTAAGAGTGGAAAAAATCTGGCTTAAGCGCTACCCAGAGGGTATGCCTGAAACAATCGATCCTGAGCATTATAACTCGTTACTCGAAGTGTTCGAAAAAAGTTTTTCTGATTACAAAGATTTACCTGCATTTACTAACATGGGTAAAACTTTAACTTATGATGAAATTGACTCGGCTACAAAAAAAGTTGCGTCATATATCCAAAATGATTTAGGTCTTAAAAAAGGCGATAAAGTCGCTGTAATGATGCCTAACTTGTTACAGACTCCTATTACTATTTTAGGTGTGCTACGCGCAGGATGTGTTGTGGTTAATGTTAACCCTTTATACACAGTACGTGAGCTTGAGCACCAGCTAAAAGATTCTGATACTACTGCTATTTTCATTCTTGCTAACTTTGCCGACACGCTTGAAAAAGCATTGGCTAAAACCGATGTTAAGCACATTGTTGTTACGCAAGTAGGTGACCTAGTTGGTGGCGTTAAAAAGCATATCGTTAATTTTGTCGTTAAGTACGTTAAAAAAATGGTACCAAGCTACAGCCTGCCTAATGTAATTAAGTTCTCAGATGTACTAAGCGCTGATGCTGCAAAGTACACTCGCCCAGAAATGCAATTATCTGACTTGGCTTTCTTACAGTACACAGGTGGTACTACCGGTGTGTCTAAAGGTGCAATGCTTAGCCACGGTAATATGGTTGGAAATCTTGAGCAAGTATCGGGTTGTTTAGATAAAGTTTTAGATAGAGGCACAGAAGTGGTTGTTACTGCTTTACCGCTTTATCATATCTTTGCTTTAACGGCGAACTGTTTAACGTTTATGAAATACGGTGGTTTAAACGTATTAATTACAAATCCACGCGACATGCCAGCATTTGTAAAAGAGCTTAGCCAAAATAAATTCACCGCTATTACAGGCGTAAACACATTATTTAATGGCTTATTAAATACCCCTGGTTTTGCTGAGCTTGATTTTAGTCATTTAAAAATGTCGCTTGGTGGTGGTATGGCCGTGCAGCGCCCTGTAGCCGAAAGATGGCAAAAAGTGACAAGCTCAAAACTAATGGAAGGTTACGGTTTAACTGAGTGTGCGCCACTTGTAACCGTAAGCCCGTACGATTTAGAAGCATACAACGGCTCTATTGGTTTACCAGCGCCAAACACAGAAATTAAGCTTATGCTTGATAATGGTGAAGAAGCAGCCAAAGGTGAACCAGGTGAATTATGGGTTAAAGGTCCACAAGTAATGCTTGGTTACTATAATCGACCAGATGCAACTGCTGAATGTCTTAAAGATGGCTGGTTTGCAACAGGCGACATAGCAACATACGATGACGAAGGTTTCTTTTACATAGTAGACCGTAAAAAAGACATGATTATTGTTTCTGGCTTTAATGTATTCCCAAATGAAATTGAAGAAGTTGTTGCGATGCATGATGGTGTGCTTGAAGTAGCAGCTATTGGTATACCTCACGATGTAAGTGGTGAACAAGTTAAAGTTTTTGTTGTGAAAAAAGACCCTTCTTTAACTGAAAAAGATATAATAAATCACTGTCGTGATAATTTAACTAATTACAAGGTCCCTAAACTGGTAGAGTTTAGAGATGAGTTACCTAAAACTAACGTAGGTAAAATACTCAGAAGAGCCTTGAAAGATTAGCAACCTATAAAAAAGCCGGCATTAGCCGGCTTTTTTATTGTAGGAGATTAAGTGCAATACCAATTGATCGAAACACAAAATCAGCTTAATACTTTTGTTGAGCAAATTAAAAGCAAACCTATCTTAGCAATTGATACCGAATTTATGCGCCGTCGCACTTTGTATCCAGAGGTTGCACTGATCCAAGTTTTTGACGGTGAGCTTTTAGCATTAATAGACCCACTGGCTGAACTTTCATTATTTGATTTTTGGGAGATTTTGAAAGATCCCGCAGTTTTAAAGGTACTGCATTCACCATCAGAAGATATTGAAGTTTTTCAAAAGTACGCAGGCTTTGTACCCGCTCCATTATTTGATACACAATTTGCACTGCAATTGCTTGGCGAGGGCAATTGTATGGGCTTTGCCTTAATGGTAAAAGAGCTATTAGGAATAGAAATAGATAAAAGTGAATCGCGTACTAATTGGCTACAGCGTCCTTTAACAAAAAAACAATTAGACTATGCAGCTGCAGATACTTTTCATTTACTACCATGTTATGAGCTTATTATTGAGCGTATTAATAAGGCTGAGTTATTTGATATTGTAATAAATGAAAGCGAATTAATTGCAAATAAACGCGCGTTTCAAACACCCGACGAGCTTTTATATAAAGACATAAAGAATGCATGGCAGTTAAAGCCGCATGAGCTCGCTGTTCTTAAAGAGCTAGCTGTATGGCGACGTAACAAAGCAATACGCAAAAACTTAGCGCTTAACTTTGTGCTTAAAGAGCACAATATGACTGAAATTGCTAAGCGCGGCCCTTCAAGCTTAAATTCACTTAGGCAAATTCCGGGCGTTGAATCAATGGAAGTTAATCGCTCTGGTGTAGAAATACTAAAATGTATTGAAACGGCTAAAGCAACCCCAGAAGAGCTTCATCCACCTGTACTTAAGCGTTTAATTGATTTTCCTAGTTATAAAAAGGTAGCTAAAGATATCAAACAAAAAGTAACTAAAGTGGCTAAAGAGCACAACATTCCTGAGGATGTTATGGCTTCTAAAAAGCAAATTAATCAATTGATTAGTTGGAATTGGAAGTTAACTGATGTGCAAAAACAAAAGCATATTAAGCCAGATTTACTAAGTTCGTGGCGCTATAGTTATGTAAAAGAAACATTAAAAGAGTGGGATAAATAGATTTTTTAAATCAGGCTTTTATGATTTCAACAAAATCTGAGTAGCCAGAGCTTATGTTTGCATGAACACAAAAACACCCACACTAAAAGAGTGGGTGTTTTACTAATTCGCAATAATACTTAATCATTTTAAGGTGCTAAACCTGGCGGTAGTTACATTAATAGTTACTCATTTACGCCTGTATGCACGCACAAAGTACAGTACAACAAATCATCTAACTTACAGGGTTTAAGTTAAGTGTTTCACCAAGTTATCAATACGATTTTCATACATCAAAAAATCATTCAATTATAATGATTGGTATTAAACAAAAACGGCACTTAAAGTGCCGTTTTTAATTTTACTTTTTTTCTTCGTCAGGTAGTGTCACGTTTAGCTCAAGTACGGCTAAATCATCTTCGTTTTGATCAAACTGTACCTGTACTGCATCAGTATTAACGTTCACGTATTTACGGATCACATCTAAAATATCTTGTTTTAATTGTGGTAGGTAATCCGGCGTTCCACGTTGAGAACGTTCGTGCGCGACAATGATCTGCAATCGCTCTTTTGCTAATGACGCGCTGTTTTTCTTTTCTGAGCGGAAGTAGTCAAGTAAAGACACATTAACCTCCAAAAATCCGTTTAAATAAGCCTTTTTTCTCAACATCTAAGAATCGAAAATCGACTGTTTCACCTAATAAGCGATTAATTGCATCTGCGTAGGCTTGGCCTGCATCAGAATCGCTATCAAGTATTACTGGTTGACCCGAGTTAGATGCACTTAATACTGCTTGCGACTCAGGAATAACACCCAATAGAGGGATCGATAGTATATCTTGTACGTCTTCTACCGATAACATTTCACCTTTTTCAACACGCTCAGGGTTGTAACGCGTTAATAATAAGTGCTCTTTAATGTTTTCTAGGCCTTCTTCAGCACGTTTTGACTTGCTGTGTAAAATACCTAAAATTCTGTCTGAATCTCGTACCGATGAGACTTCTGGGTTTGTAGTAACAATTGCTTCATCAGCAAAGTACATAGCCATCATCGCGCCGGCTTCAATACCCGCTGGCGAGTCACATACGATGTAATCAAAATCTTTTTTTAGTTCGTTAAGTACGCGCTCAACACCCTCACGGGTTAGTGCGTCTTTATCGCGAGTTTGCGACGCAGGAAGTAAAAACAATTTTTCTACGCGTTTGTCTTTTATAAGCGCTTGGTTAAGGTTCGCTTCACCATTAATTACGTTTACAAAGTCGTATACTACACGGCGTTCACAACCCATAATTAAATCTAGGTTTCGTAAACCAATATCAAAATCGATAATGACTGTTTTATAGCCTTTTAATGCTAATCCGGTGCCAATTGCAGCGCTTGATGTTGTTTTACCAACACCGCCTTTACCCGAGGTAACGACAATTACTTTTGCCATGAGATTTATCCTTTAACCAAAGCTGAAATTTCTAATGATTCGTCTTTTTGTTGTATTTGCACTGCATTTCCCCAGTGTTCTCCTTGTAGGGAATCACTGATCCAGTAGTTGCCATCTATTGAAACCAATTCGGCTTCAAGCTTTTGACAGAAAATGTGTGCTTCTTTGAAACCTTTTGCGCCTGCAATGGCGCGTCCGCGTAATGTGCCATAAATATGTACATTACCGTCGGCAATAACTTCTGCACCGTGGCTTACTGCGCCAAGTACAATTAAATCTCTATCTTTTGCATAAACTTGCTGTCCAGAGCGTACCGTGCCACTAATAATTTGTGCCGGTAAGTAAACCGTTTTTTCTACAATTGAGGTATTTGCCTCTTGTTTAACAGGTTCGCTCTTAACGTCTTGTGAATAATTTAATACAGAAAGGCCAGCGGCTTTAGCTTGCGCATGTTGCTCATCTGAGCCATTGCAAACACCTACCGCGTTAAAACTCATACGCTCAATGAGTGATTTTAAATGCACAAAATCAAGTGAGCTGTTTTTAATTTCTATTAAATTAACAACAATAGGAGCCCCTTCAAAAAATTTAGGGGCTTGGGCTATTTTTACATACAACTGTTCTGCTAAAAGGGTTATATCAGCACTATAAAGATGCAAAACTGATAACGTAAAAAGATTCCCTTTTAACTCAAAAATTTGGTCCGACATACACGCTCAATTGAATTGTCTGATCAGAAATTAATTTTAGATAAACACAGGCTGAATAAGGCCTTTATTGAAATTTCTAATCTAATTTTTCTAACTTATTATTACTCTCATGTTATAGTGTGCGGCATTGTTAAGCAAGAATTTATAGGCTCATAATGCTCACTGCGGTATATAAAAGTAAGAAAAAAGCGGATACCTTCTTATTTGTTGAAAAAAGAGATGATTTTAGTAAAGTTCCTGAACCTTTAATGGCCATGTTTGGTCAACCTCAATACGTTATGATCATTAACTTAGCAAAACGTGAACATTTAGGTGGCGCAGATTTAGAAACAGTTAAAGCAGCTTTATCGGATCCCGATAAAGGCTTTTATTTACAAATACCACCACCAGAAGAGAACTTGTTAAGTCAATTAAGAAAAGAAAATGGAGCTGATAGTGATTAAAAAACTGACCGTTTTATTATGTGGAGTGTGCTTAAGCGGCTCTGTAATGGCTAAAACGCAAGCCGAGTTTCAAACTTACTTAGCGAATTTAAAACACGAAGCAATAGCAAAAGGTTACGATAGCAAACTAATTGATGATGCTTTTGCAACCGCAACTTACAAAGAAAAGGTTGTTTCTGCTGATAAAAATCAGCCTGAAGTAAAAGAAACACTTGAAACGTATTTACCAAAACGTGTGCCGCAATGGAAAATTGACCGTGCACGTAAGCTCTACGCAGAAAACAAAGATGTGTTAGAGCAAGTAGCTAAAGAGTTTGGTGTTCAGGCGCGTTTTATAGTGGCACTTTGGGGCTTGGAGAGTAACTTTGGTGCTATTCAAGGTGGCCACAATGTTATTTCATCTTTAGTTACACTTGCTTTTGATGGTCGCCGAGAAGCACTTTATAAGCGTCAGCTTTGGGCTGCGCTAGATATATTAAAGTCGGGCCATATTACGCTTGATAAGTTTAAAGGGTCTTGGGCCGGTGCTATGGGGCAAACACAGTTTATGCCCACCTCGTTCAATGCCTATGCGGTAGATTACAATAACGATGGGCGTAAAGATATTTGGACTACCGAAGAGGATGCATTTGCCTCAATTGCTAATTATCTAAAGCAAGAAGGGTGGAACGACTCTCTTACGTGGGGTCGCCAAGTTCAATTACCTGAAAACTTTGACAGTAAATACGTTTTAGTACGAGGCACTAAAACACGTAAACAATGGCTTGAGTACTGGAATGATTCAGAGCGCTCACTTGCAGATTGGCAAGCCCTGGGTGTGCGTAAAGCTGACGGCTCTGACTTACCTAATGTTGATGTACGCGCTGCACTGGTAATGCCAGATGACATTAATGGGCGTATGTACTTAGCGTACGACAACTATAAAGTGTTTATGCATTGGAATCGCTCATATTACTTTGCCACAAGTGTTGGATACTTATCAGATAGAATTGGCTATCCTAAGATTTAAAAATGTTCATTTAACAATTTAAAAGCCGCACCCTTAAGAATATGCGGCTTTTTTAATGTGTATTATTCTTTATCTTTTTTAAATATTTTGTCTTTTAAATCGATAACTTTACCGATACCAGAGCCTAGCTTCATTAGCTTATTTAGTTGCTCTGGTGTTAAGCGCTGAAGCTCTGAAGACCATTTTGTTACCGCTTCAAGTAGGTTATGAATTTCCCCCATTTGTTTTTGGGCATAAAGCTCATCTTCGTTCACAGCTTCATCTAAAAGGTTATCACGCAGCAAACTTAAGGTAGGGTCAATCTCACGTTTTTTACGTTCTTCAAAAACACGATTGGCCATATCCCAAATATCACCAGCGGGGGCATAATATTCTTTTCTGTCGCCAGGAATATGTTGAACGCGAATTAACTGCCACGATTGTAGTTCTTTAATGCCCATGCTTACATTACCGCGAGAAATACTAAGCGCATCGGCTATTTCATTAGCTGTCATTGGGCTTTTAGTGATAATTAATAAACCACACATTTGCCCGATTGTTCTATTGAACCCCCAGCGGCTGCCCATTTCACCACAATGCATAACAAAGGCTAAATTTTTTTCGGATAAACTCATAGCTTTTTAACTTTCAGTAATTTCAGAAAGTAATGCTAGCATGCTGATTTTGGATAGCAAGATTTTAGCTACTTTATAAATCGATTTTAACGACTAAAGTATGATTTAGATTAATATTTACACATCTATATTGGGATATGTTGTACACACAACAGTAGACAAATAAATCCTTTTTTTATTTTTTCAATTACGATGGAATGACTATGAAAGCTGCAATAAATACTCAGTATAAAGGTAAATTACAAATAACAGACCTTCCTAAACCACAGGTGGGTATTAATGATGTGTTAGTTAAAATAGCGGCTTGTGGTGTTTGCCACACCGATTTACACGCATGTCATGGCGACTGGCCTGTAAAACCCAAAATGCCATTAGTACCCGGACACGAAGGTGTGGGTATTATTGAAGAAGTCGGCAGTAACATAAAGCATTTATCAGTTGGTGATAGAGTAGGTGTACCATGGCTTTATAGTGCCTGCGGACATTGTGAATTTTGTTTAGAAGGTAAAGAAACCCTGTGTTTATCTCAACATAATACCGGCTACTCAATTGATGGTGGTTATGCAGAATATTGCTTAGCTCATGGCGATTACGTTATAAAAATTCCTGATGGTTTAGGTTTCGCTGAGGCTGCACCATTATTTTGTGCAGGTGTTACTACCTATAAAGCATTAAAAGTTTCCGGCGCTAAACCGGGTAATTGGGTCGCTATTGTGGGTGTAGGTGGGCTTGGTCATTTAGCCGTACAATACGCAAAAGCTATGGGGTTTAATGTTATAGCTGTTGATACGGGGGAGTCTAAATTAGCTCTAGCAAAAGAGTTAGGGGCTGATATAACACTTGATTTTAAAAATGTTGTACCAAGTGAAGCAATATTTGAGCAAGTAGGTGGTGCACATGCGGTTGTGTGTACAGCTGTATCAAAACCAGGTTTTGAACAAGCTTATAAAAGTGTACGCCGTTGTGGTAAGTGTGTATTAGTCGGTTTACCTCCAGAGGACATGCCGCTTCCTATTTTTGATACCGTACTTAATGGCGTATCGGTAGTTGGTTCTATTGTTGGTACACGTAAAGATTTACAAGAATGTTTAGAGTTTGCAGCTCAAGGTAAAGTAAAAGCCATTATTGAAGAAAAACGCTTAGAGGATATTAACGAAATTTTTGATGATATGCTCAAAGGCGAAATTAATGGTCGAATAGTGGTTACTATTTAACCTGAATTAAGCCTTTATAAAACACAAAAAAAGCACGGATTCTAAATTAGAGTACCGTGCTTTTTAAATACTAAACTAATTACAGTGTGTAACTAAAGCTTAATTTAGCGTTACGTTCTTCACCTGGCATACCGCCTAAAAACATGGCTTTTGAGTAATACTTTTTGTTAAACAGATTGTTTAAGTTTAGCTGCATATGCCATTTATCTGTAGTGTACGAAACCGCTGCATCATAAACTGTGTAGCTAGGTACGTATCCATCAGGAATACTAAATGAGCTTGAATTAGTACTTCTGTTATCAACAAACGTAATACCACCGCTGATATTAACAGCCTGTGGTAAATTAAACATTTCTGCGTAATAAGTAACCCAGGTACTTGCAGTTACATAAGGTACACCTTTTTGGCGAGTATCGTAGCTACTGCTTGTTGGGTTAGATTTATCGCGTGCGTCTTGATAAACCCCATTTATATTAATTTTCCACTGCTCATTTAAGTGCGCATTTAAGTCAAGCTCAACACCCTTAGTTTGTTCTTCACCATCGTAATAGCTTTCAACTACATCTGAGTTTGATACACCAGCCTCATATAGAGGGTTGGCGTACTCTAAATTAGTACGTGCACTTTCAAATATAACAAGTGATGCTAAAAGCTGATCATCAAACGCTTTAAACCTAAAGCCTAAATCGTTGCTGATTGACTCAGAGTCTTCTCTGTCTGCTTCATTTCCAGCGACTGAACCTAATACACTGTATGCAGTACGTCCTTTCGCGTGGTTTATAAACACAGAAAAATCTTCAGTTGGTTGGTAAGTCGCGCCTAAGTTATACGTTAAACCACTGTCAGAAGTATTAGCTTCAGGCGTTGGCTCAGCACGACTTGAACTATAACGCTCATCAACACCAAAGTGCTCGTAAGATTGCTTAATACGGTTGTAAGCAACGCCTACACGTGTTGTTACTTCATCTGTAATGTAACCTACATGCTGAATACCTAAGCCCCATGCTTGTACTTTCTTATTATAGTCACTGGTTTTAAGTGGATCATAATCGTCAAAGTTACCTGTTGGCCAGTTTGGAGCGCTCATATCATAAATATATGGCAAGCTACCTTGGTACAATAAGTTACCTTCACTGTCGTAGATTTCTTTGTCTGCATCGTATATTGAGTACTGTTTAAAGCGTATATCTCTGTCTTCATAGTTAGCATTAACTAAAAGTTCATTATCTACATCACCAAGCATAAAGTCATAGCGCAGGTCTAAAAAGTATTGCCACGATTTTTCGTCGGCTTCTACTTGGCGATATTCTTGTCTTCGAGCGGCAAAGGGGTAAAGTACACCATCTTCAACAAGTGGTGCGCGAGGGTCATTGTTAATAATCCCATCACGTGTTGAATAAACGTAGTTAAACGCTCCTGTTTGGCGTGCAAAGCTTGATGTGTAGTTACGGTATTGCAGTTGTTGATTTAAAAATAAATCATCTGTAATAAAGTAATTGTGCGTTAGTTTAAAGCGTAATTCTTCACCTTCATTATCATCTGCCATTGGTGAAATAATACCATTGGTTCCGAAGTCGTAAGGGGTTAAACCATCAGTCGATGACAATGAATCAGCTAGCTGTTGTTGCTGATCTGACGTTAATTGTACGCCGCTGCCTGTAGGATCATTGACTAAATCAGCGCCTGTTACTTCGCCAGCGCTTAGGCCATTTGCAGTTTCTGCACTATAAATACGAATAGGGTGACCAATTGAGTCAACTGCAATTGAGTCCTTAATATAAGCACCAGAGAACATAATGTCCTGTTTATCACTTAATACATATTTAAGGGATGCGTAAAGCTCATCTCTGTCTTCTTTTAGATCACGGTACCCATCGCTAGAGGCTGTTTTTGCCATGACACGATAGGCTAAATTATCAGTGATTGCGTTGGTGCTATCAAATGCTAGTGAATAGCTATCCCATTGCCCTAGCTCAGCAGATATTTTATGTTTTTCTTCAAACTCTGGCTTTTTTTCAATTAAGTTAATTACACCACCAGCACTACCAATACCGTATAAACCTGTTGCTGGGCCTTTTAATACCTCAACCGACTCTACATTTGTTAAAGAACGTGTAGGATTAAATGTATTGCCAAGGCCTGCACCGCCATACATACCATCATAAGTATAGTTAGCGTCTAAGCCACGAATAACAAGATTGTCACCAATGCCATAGTTATTACCAGCTTGCGTTAAACCACTTACGTTACGCGTTAACTCTTGTAAGCTATCTACACCTTGTGACTCTATTAGTTCACGGTCAATAACAACAACAGGAGCAGGCGTTTCCATTAGTGACATATCAGATTTAGTCGCAAGACCTGAGCTCATTACTACTTGGTTTTGTTTTTGATAAACGCTAATACGTTCAATATTTTCTTCAGCTGATTGAGCAACTGCAATATGTGTATTTAAACATGCTAGGGTAACTAATGAGTATTTAAATTTTTTCATGGGGTGATAAGTATTCGCATTTAATAACTTTGCGCGAATGATAATGGTTATTGTTTTTAAAGTGAATAAAAAGTTCAATTAAATTTATTAAATAGCGTTTTTTGATTTAAAAACATACAATTGATGGTGTTTTTAGGTTGTTAATGCAATATTATTTACGTTTTATTAACTAGTAGGAAGGTTATGAAATTAGCAATAACGAAATAAATAATTTAACTTCAATAAAATCTATATAGTATTTAAAGGCTTGTTATTAACAACTAAATATCAGCTTAAGGTGTAAAGTAACGTGTAAGTAATTAGCTTAACTTTTTTTGAGGTTTAAGGTGTATTGCCTCAAACCCCTGAGTTCAGGTAAATATTACTATCTAAAAATTATAGAATTAAAGCTACAAATCATTTTTATACACTTGACCTGCTTTCATAACAAAAGGGATATGTTCTAGTTCAGTAATATTTTCAAGTGGGTTGCCTTTTAGCGCAATTATATCTGCAGCAAACCCTGCTTTTAGCTGACCAAGCTTATTGTTCATTTTTAATAGTTTTGCGCTATTAATTGTTGCAGCTTGAATTGCTTGTAGTTCAGTCATTCCAAATTCAACCATACGGGAAAACTGTTTTGCGTTATCTCCGTGAGGATAAATAGCGGCGTCTGTACCAAATACCATATTAACCCCAGCCTTTACCGCTCTATTAAAACTATCTCTTTGTTTTTTAGATACTTGACGCTCTTTATTGAGGTTCTCTTCATCAACACCATTTTGTTCACCAAAAGTCAGTGTGTACTCAGTATTATAAATATCCATTGAAAGCCATGTACCATGCTCTTTTGCCAGAGCTATCGCTTCATCATCTAAAAAGCTGGCATGTTCAATGCTGTCGACACCTGCTTTAATGGCTGTTTTAATACCGCTTGTTCCATGAGCGTGAGCAGCTACGGGTAAATCGCGCATATGCGCTTCATCAACAATTGCTTTCATCTCTTCATAAGAATATTGCTGCGCACCTACTTTAGTGCCTTTAGAAAAAACACCGCCAGTGGCACAAAATTTAATAGCATTCGCACCATATTTTATGTTTTCACGTACTTTTACGCGAGCAGCCCACGGGCCATCAGCAACACCTGTTGAAGTGTACTTTAGCTCAGGAGGCAAACGGTTGTTATCACAATGCCCGCCAGTAATACCAAGCGAAGGGCCTGCTGCCCAAATACGTGGGCCTACAATATCACCGGCATTAATACCGTCTCTAACCGCTATAACACTGTAGCCTTCGGCGCCTACATTTCTAACTGTGGTAAAACCTGCTTCTAGTGTTTTTTTAGCAAAGTGAGCCGCTTTTATCGCCATACGCGGAACTGATTGCCCTAAGCGCTCACTACGCGGCACGGTAGGATCGCTTGTTAAGTGAACATGCATATCCATAAGGCCAGGCATCAATGTTAGCTCAAGTAATTGGATGTGCTTATCACCTTTTGATAATACAGGCTTTTTGTTTTGCTCAACGCTGGTAATAATACCGTTATCTATAGTAATTAAAGGTGATTGAACGAGTTTACCAGTTTGCACGTCAACCATGGCTTTTGCTGATAAGTAAGTTGTGGCATGAGCACTAAGACTTGTAAAAGTTAACAAAGCAATAGAGGCACTTAGTAATTGTTTTTTCATTATTGTTCTTCTGTAGTGGCGGTTTAATTAATTGAAATGTAACAACCTAATACAAAAGTGTAAATACAATTGCTTAAATGCAATCTATCGTAATTCCTTTATTTAATAGTGCTAAGTGCTCATAATTAAAAAACGATACTAAAAAGGATTACCATGAAATCAATTAAATTAGCTTTAGTTGCCAGCGGCGTTATGTTTGCCTTAAGTGGCTGTATAAATACTGAACTTAGTGATATCGCTAACAGTACTTCGCAGTTAAACACACCAAACGCACAAGCAACTATTGTTTCAGAGCTCTCTAGCGAGCAACAACTAGATGTACTCGTTGCGCAGTATTATG
This sequence comes from Pseudoalteromonas sp. H103, assembly GCF_001469205.1. NCBI lineage: Bacteria > Pseudomonadati > Pseudomonadota > Gammaproteobacteria > Alteromonadales > Pseudoalteromonadaceae > Pseudoalteromonas > Pseudoalteromonas sp. H103. Next base: position 158,376 of record NZ_LOFG01000020.1, read on the forward strand.
ATGAGTCACTAACGTTTAAACCAATTAATGCAACGTACAGTGGCCGCAGCGAATTTAACGACACATTTACGCCAACTATTTCAAAACAAAACAGAGAAAAGAAAGCCGTTTTTTATAAAAAATATCAACAACGGTTGCGTTATATTGATAAAGCACAGCTAACAGGCCAAGCCCTTTTAAGTTACGAAATATTAAAGCGCGATCTTGCCCTTAATTTAGAAGGTATGCAGTTTCCTAGTTATATGTTGCCAATAAACCAAATGGCAGGTTCGCATAATACATTTGCAGGGTTTGGCTCAGGTCAAAGTGCTCAACCTTTTAATACAGTTGAAGATTATAATAACTTTATAAAACGTAGCGAAGGGTTTGTGCAGTGGTTAGCCAGTGTACAAAGCTCAATGGATCAGGGTATAAATGAAGGTATTACTTTACCTAAGCCATTAGCAAAAAAACTACAGCCACAATTTGCAGCTCATGTTGTGCAAAGCGCTGAAGATTCTTTATTTTGGGGACCTATAAAAAACCTACCTTCGTCGTTTAGCGCTGAGCAGAAACAACAAATAACTGCAAAGTACCGCACACTGATTATGGAAAAGTTAGTGCCTGCTTATAAAAGTATGAGTGACTTTTTAGCTAACAAATACATTCCTAATAGCCGAGAGACATTTGGTTACAGTGACTTACCAAACGGTAAAGCGTGGTACGAATATCAAATCAAAAAAAATACCACGCTTAGTCTTTCTGCAAATGAAATTCACGACATTGGTTTAAGCGAAGTGTCGCGTATTCTAAGTGAAATGAAAAAAGTAAAAGATACTGTTGGTTTTAAAGGCGATCTTGCAGCGTTTTTTAATCACTTACGTGACTCAGACGAGTTTTATTACAATACGCCACAGGAGCTAATTGCGGCTTATGAAAACGTTAAGCAAAAAATAGATGCTCGCTTGCCATTACTTTTTGATATTGCTCCAAAAGCGCCATACGTCGTAAAAGCAGTTGAAGCATACAGAGCTCAGTCGGCGGCTGGGGCGTCGTATGCGTCTCCGGCACCAGATGGTTCTCGCCCAGGTATTTTTTACATCAATACATTTAACCTAAAAGCGCAGCCTAAATTTTTACTTGAAACACTCTCTATTCATGAAGCTGCACCTGGGCATCACTTTCAAATTGCATTGCAACAAGAAATAGAGGGCTTACCCGATTTTAGAAAGTTTGGTGGTTATACCGTATTTGCTGAAGGCTGGGCGCTGTACGCCGAAAGTTTGGGTAAAGAGCTTGGCTTATTTACCGACCCTTACATGTGGTATGGGCGCTTAGCAGATGAACAACTTAGAGCTATGCGCTTAGTGCTTGATACCGGTTTTCATGCAAAGGGCTGGACACGTCAGCAGGGGATTGATTACATGCTTGCTAACTCATCTATGGCTAAGAGCGATGTAATAGCTGAGGTTGAGCGTTATATTGCATGGCCTGGTCAAGCTTTATCATACAAGCTGGGTCAGTTTAAAATTCAGCAGTTACGTGACTACACTCAAAAAGAGTTAGGCGATAAGTTTGATATTAAAGCGTTCCACACGCAAATACTGATAGATGGCGCATTACCAATGCCAATTTTAGAAGAAAAAATTAAACGTTGGGTTGCCACGCAGCAATAATAAAAGACCCGAAAGCCCGTATTAATAAAGGCACGGGCTTTGCGTGTATAGCTGCAATACGTTAGAATGCGCGCTCTTTAGGGGCGCGAGTAAATTATGTTTGATCAAGAATTAGCAAATACACAGTTTTGGCTTAAAAAAAATCTAAGCGATATGAACCAAAACGAATGGGAAGCCATTTGTGATGGATGCGGAAAGTGTTGTTTAAACACCTTTATTGATAGCGAAGATGAAGACGAATTTACAGCTACCGATCAGTTACGTGAAGGTGAGCAGTTAATATTTACAAATATTGTGTGTCAGTACCTTGATAACAATACCTGCGGCTGTAGTGAATACGAAAACCGCCAAACACTTGTCCCTTCTTGCGTAAAACTAACCAAAGAAAACCTTAAAGATATTTTCTTTATGCCGCAAAGCTGCAGTTACCGCCGCCTACATGAAGGGCGTGGTTTAGCCTCATGGCACCCGTTATTAAATAACGGCGATAAAACTAAAATGCATGAGTTAGGTATTTCTGTTCAAGATAAAACGGTTAAAGACTGTGATGTTAAGCTTGATGATTTTGATTTATACATTGCCGAGTGGCCAACTAAGGATACTGATTAATGAGTAAGCTAAAAGCTAGCATTGGTTTAATAAATCCTAAAAGCCCAACAAACGTTGGTGGCGTTTTACGTGCCGCTGGTTGTTACGATGCTAAACACGTTTTTTTTACGGGTAACCGTTACTTAAATGCTAAAAAATTTCATACTGATACAAAAAATGTAGCTGAACGAATCCCCCTTACAGAAACTGATAACCTAGAAACGGTAAAGCCTGAAGATGCTACTGTTGTTGTTATCGAACTGATAGAAGGCGCGACACCTTTACCTGATTTTAAACACCCAGAAAACGCATTTTATGTATTTGGCCCAGAGGATGGCTCTGTATCTAAAGATGTTTTAAAGTGGTGTGATGAAGTGGTTTATATTCCAACAATCGGTTGCATGAACCTGGCTGCAACCTGTAATGTTGTTTTATACGACCGTTTGTCAAAACTTGGCGGCGTAGAGAGTAGTGACGACACTATTATTAGTTCTCGTGATACAAACAATAAAATGAAGTGGCAAAAAAGCTAATTAGTTAATCTTGCTTTTACGCTTATTTTATAGCCTTGGTTGCGCATAGCTTATAATGCGCAACAGCATTACCTTTATCCTATAAACATTCCCTCTTTGTTAAATCCTTACCTACTTAAATCATGCAAAAAATTCATTGTTAGCTAAGCTTGAATAAATTAAAACATTTTAAGATATTACAATGCGTTGGTTATTTTTATTAGTTCTATTATTAGCGAGCAAACTTAGTTATTCAGATTCAATAGTTGAATATCATTTAAAGGGTAGTCACCAAGTAGTATACGGGTACAACTATAAATCGGGCATATTGTTTGAGGCTAAAAATGCAAAGCAAACTCTTCATCTAGCCACTTTAGACTGGCCTCCCTATATTGGTAACGACTTATGTAAAAAAGGGTGGGTATATCAATTTTCGGTCGCGTTATTACATAGCAAAGGTTACAGCGTTTACATTGAATTTTTACCGTGGGCACGCGCAGTTAGAAACGTTGAACTAGGCAAAGCAGATATACTATTACCCGAGTATTTTATTGAAGATACTGCGCCTTCTGACTACGTAACAGATAAAACTCGCCGTGAATTACTGGGGTTATCAAATTCATTTTTAGGCGGAGAAATCGCTTTTATAAAGCGAAAAGAGGATAAAGATCGTTTTACGGGCAATTTAAAATCACTTAAAGGGAATAAAATTGGTGTCGTGAGAGGGTATCAAAACACGCCAGAATTTGATGCGATGATGGATAATGGCGAGTTTGAAACAATAAAAACTGTAGATGACTTACAACTTGTACAGATACTTGTGGCAAAACGTGTTGATTTAATCATTGGCGATCCTCAGGTACTAAAATTTGCGATAAGTTATTCAACATTGAGTGATGATAAAAAGCAGTTTTTATTAAATTCTATTGAGCAAGAAACTACACCGTTACAATACAACCCTTTTTATTTTGCTATTAGTAAACTCACACCGTCATGGCTTACAGTGCTAGAAGATATAAATAAGGGGCTTTATCAATTTCACAATAGCGGAGAAACGGCTCGAATTATTAAAAACCTAACTAAAACCTGTAAATAATTAGAACGTTCCTACAGACACTTCACCCAATTTACGTTTAAACAGGTAAACTTGCTTTAAATTGTTAATGGAGTGAAAACAACGTGAGTGAAATAAATACAAATCAATCATTCGCGGTCAACGAACAGTCTAATAAAAATTATCTGTTTCCACTGACTGCAATGACGACCCTGTTTTTTTTATGGGGCTTTATAACTGTTTTAAATGATGTGCTGATCCCGCGCTTAAAAGGCGTATTTGATCTAACGTATTTTGAAGCAATGCTAGTACAGTTTTGCTTTTTTGGGGCCTATTTTATTGTTTCTATACCTGCAGGTATTTTAGTAAAGCAGCTAGGCTATAAAAAGGGCATATTAACGGGTTTAATAGTTGCCTCTATTGGTTGTATGTTGTTCTACCCAGCTGTTGTAGTGCATGAGTACTGGTTATTTTTAGGTGCTTTATTTGTGCTTGCTGCAGGCGTAACAGTACTACAAGTTTCTGCTAATCCATATGTGGCTGCACTTGGCCCTGAAAAAACAGCCTCTTCTCGTTTAAACTTAGCACAGGCACTCAATGCTTTAGGCACAACGGTTGGCCCTTATGTAGGTGGTATTTTATTTTTTGGAACTGCTGGCACACTCGCGGCTTCCGCGGCGAGTGCTGAGTCTGTAAAAGTACCTTATTTAATGCTAGCTGCAGCTTTATTGTTAATCGCTATTATTTTTGCATTTATTAAACTACCTGAAATAGAGGCCCATAAAGAAGAGAACAATGCAGCCGTTGAATCTCGCTCGCTTACCCAAGCACCACATTTAACTATGGGTGTACTTGCCATATTTTGTTATGTAGGGGGTGAGGTTGCTATAGGTAGCTTTTTGGTTAATTACTTCGGTGAAGCTCATATAGCGGGCCTTGAAGAGCATGCAGCTGCTGCACTTATTAGTTACTACTGGGGTGGTGCGATGGTAGGGCGTTTTATTGGCTCGGCACTTTTACAAAAAATAGCCCCAGCGAAAGCCATTGCCTTCAACGCATTTAGTGTTATTGCATTACTGCTTATTACTATATTTACACAAGGTGATTTAGCGCTTTATTCAGTACTTGCGATAGGTTTATTTAATTCTATTATGTTTCCAACAATATTTTCTGTAGCCATTGAAAAGCTAGGATCACTGACAAGCAAAGGCTCTGGTTGGTTATGTTTAGCTATTGTTGGTGGGGCATTAGTTCCATTACTACAAGGTTTTATAGCCGATACGGTAAACATACAGCAAAGCTTTTTTGTACCAATGATATGTTATGTATTTATAGCATGGTACGGCTTAAACGTTGTCCGCTTAGCAAATAAGTGGAAATAATACTGTAATTGTAAGTGACTGAATACGTATTCAGTCACTTATAACTCACAAGAAATACGGAACGTTCCAATCTTGGGTTTTCCCCTATGTCGCCTCTCTTAAAATTAGTTACTTACTTTGTTGTATTGTTAAAAGCTTACTACTTTATTATTGTTTCTTATTGATTATTTACTTTTAAGTCTTACTTAGTAAGACATTTAGCGCTTTTTTTGCTAAAAATATAAGGTTATTAATGAAGAATAATATAAAGGATTTATATGCTTAACTCTTTAAAATTAAGTTTTAAAATAATGACTGTACCTCTTACTGTCATCCAGGAAAAAATAGTCTCTGCTTTTTATTTTGTAGCGTGTTTTTTAGTTGCTAAATTATTTATGGTTATTTATACAGTAAAATCTTACCCGTTTGATTATGATAATTTATTAAATACGTTCAGTATTACTAGAGTTTTAGGGCTTGATTTAAATCGTTTAGGTGCAACTAATGCCTAAAAAAAGTAATAATGCACAAAACTGGCTTAGTCTAATCAACATAGACAATGTTTACAGCTCTGATAAGCAACGCCAGGCATTGTCCTTATTTGCAATGATTGCAATAGCTATTGTTGTTTTATCAATGTTGGTAATTTTAAATTACGATGTTTATTCGCCTATTCTAACTATCTCCTTAATTCTGGTTAATATCACTATTACCAGTAGTACTTTATATTTTATAAAAACAGGGAAGCTTGAGGTTGTAGCGCTCATTAGCATGGGTATTGTATTTATAATGTGTATTGCACTTACCTATACAGGCGGAAAAGAAAACACCGGGCTTTATTGGCTTATGTTTTACCCCGTTGTTAGTTTTGCATCTTTAGGGGCTAAACATGGAACATGGCTTGGCTCATGTCTATTAGTCTGTTGTACGTTTATTTTATATGGCCCCGATATAGGTCAAGTTAATTACCCAGAGGTAGAAAAATCGCGTTTCTTAGCTGCTTTTACTTTAGTTTTTGTGTTTTCTTTTATTGGTGAATACTTTAGGCACAAAAGCCATATGGACATTGCAGGTATAACACTTGAGCAAACACAAGATGCTTATACCGATCAGCTCACCGGTGGTGCTAACAGGCGTTTTATAACCTCACATTTTTTAAAGTTGGTTGATGAAAACCCACACGAATACTTGCCTTTTTCAATTTTATTACTCGATTTAGATAACTTTAAAGCGATGAACGACACGTATGGCCATGACTTTGGTGATACTGTTTTAATTGAGTTTACAAAATTGCTAGAGTCGCAGTTTCCAAGCTCGGCTGTTAAAGCGCGTTATGGAGGGGAAGAATTTGTAGTTATATTGCCAAATGAGCGAAGTCAAAGGGCAGCTAAATTAGCGGATAAGTTTAGAAATCATGTTAGTGAACATGTTATTTTAACTAGTGATAAAGCAAAAGTCGCATTTACGTGTAGTATAGGCGTAGCACAAGTTAATAATGTGGCCGAGTACGATAACGAACTAAAAAAAGCTGATGAGTACTTATACCTTGCAAAAGAACAAGGTCGTAATAAGGTTATGTCAGCACATAGTTAAGGCAAAGTATGACCCAAAGTAAACTTATATATATTCATGACCCTATGTGCAGCTGGTGTTGGGGTTTTTCACCTACCTGGTTAAAATTAAAAAGCGAGCTAGACAATAACTTTAAAGATATATTATCGATTGAATACAAAGTAGGGGGATTAGCACCGGACAGCCAAGAACCTATGCCACAAAATATGCAGGATATGCTACAAAAAACATGGCATAAAATTTCAGAGCAGTTGGGTACGCAATTCAATTATGACTTTTGGCGTAAATGTCAGCCAAGGCGTTCAACGTACCCCGCATGTAGAGCAGCACTTATAGCGCGCAAAGCAAATAAAGAGGCCAACATGGTCGCTGCTATTCAACATGCTTATTATCTCAATGCTCAAAACCCATCTGATGAAAGCACACTCATATCACTTGCACATGAGATTGGTCTTGACGCAGAAGCTTTTGCAAGTTCACTGCAATCACATCAAATTAATGATGAGCTTAATGCTGAGCTTGCATATGCGCATAGCTTACCCATTCAAGGCTTTCCATCATTAGTGCTTATTAATAATGATAAAGCTTTTCCTATTGCGATTAATTATACCGATTGGCAGCAGTCATTTAATAAAATTAGCGCGCTTTTAAAATAATTTTTTATAAATGAGTGTTTTGTCATCAAACACTCATACCCTTTTTATATCACTCAGTACACTTTTAGCCTATTAAGTCGTAATTATTACTGTTGTCATAAAACCGACTTTTTTGCGCAACATGCTTGTCATTTTTCATCTATACAATTTCGCTCATTGAAAATCTTTAGTCTTTAAATTGTTTGCATTGAACAATTAAAGCTAAAAAACAAACTAGCAAATCCGCTAATTAACGAGTAAAGGTGTATGCGATGAAAGGCGTTAAACCATTAATCTTAGCTGGTATTGTGGCTGCAAGTGCTGCTGTACACGCAAACGATTTAGATAAGGTTATCGATAAAAGCAGCGAAATAAATAAGTCAGCTGCGCAATCACAAACAAAAATAGACAAGATTGCAGACTCAATGCAAGGACGTCTTCAACAATTTAAAACGCTTAATAAAGAAATTGACGGGTTAGCTGTTTACAACGCGCAATTAACTAAGCAGTTAAATAACCAAATTGAAGAAATGGAATCACTTAACCTGTCAATGGATCAAGTATCTATTATTGAGCGTCAAATTACCCCGCTTATGCTGCGTATGATCACTGGTCTTGAGCAGTTTGTGGCACTAGATGTGCCATTTTTAACTGACGAACGCACAAAAAGAATTACCTCTTTAAGTGAAATGATGAACCGAGCAGACATCAATTCAAGCGAAAAATTTCGCCGTGTACTTGAAGCTTACCAAGTTGAAGTTGATTACGGGCGCACTATTGAAGCCTACACCTCTTTATTAGATATAGACGGTAAAGAGCGCGAAGTAGATTTTTTACGCATTGGCCGCTTAGAACTTATTTACTTAACACGCGACGGTAAAAAAGCAGGTAGCTGGAATACAGACTCTAAATCGTTTGTTGCTTTGCCTGATTCTACAATAAGCCAAATCAATAAAGGTTTACGCATAGCGCGTAAGCAACTTGCCCCAGATATGTTAACTCTGCCAGTACACGCAGCAGAATAAGAGGTTAAAAATGAAATTGTTTACTCAAATGACAAAAATGGCCCTTTTTGCTGCAAGTATTAGCATTGTGGGTACATGTGTAGCGGCAGAGCCGATGAATTTAGACTCACTACTTAAAACCCTTGAAGAGGGTAAGTCAGCCCAAAACGCACAAAACAAACAACGTGAACAAGAGTTTGCAGCTCGTCAAAACGAGCAAGTACAAATGCTCAAAAATACACAAGCAAAGCGTAATCAAATGCTTGTTGAATCTGAACGTTTAGAAACTCAGTTTGAAGAAAACGAAGTAAAGCTTGCTAACTTAACCGATACATTATCTAAACGTATGGGATCTCTTAAAGAGTTATTTGGTGTACTACAACAAGTAGCAGGGGATTCAAGCAATAAGTTTGCAACCTCAGTGGTATCAGCCGAGATTGCTGGACGTAGTACATTTATGGATGAACTGGCTCAAAAAATGGGTTCAACATCTAAATTAGCCTCTATCGAAGATATTGAAAAAGTGTGGTTTGAACTACAACGTGAAATGACCGAGCAAGGTAAAGTAAGTCGTTTTGATGCAAGCGTTATAATTGAGGGCGGCACTAAAGCACAGCAAGAAGTTGTACGTGTAGGTGCATTCAACCTTGTATCAAACGGTAAATATCTAGAGTTTAATCCAGCTACTAACACACTGAGTGAGTTAACACGCCAGCCTGTATCTCGTTTTACAGCCACGGCAGATGAGTTACAAAATACTAAAAATGGTGTTGTGCAGTTTGCACTTGACCCAACAGGCGGCTCAATTTTAGGCTTGTTAGTACAAGCACCCGATACGCAAGAGCGTGTACATCAAGGTGGTACAGTCGGTTACGTTATTTTAGGTGTGGGTGTAATTGCACTCCTTATATCACTTGAGCGCTTTTTCTCATTATTGATTATGGGTGGAAAAATCCGTCGTCAACTTAAAGATGATATAGCACGCGACGACAACCCACTTGGCCGCGTAATGAAAGTAAAAGATCAGTACCCTGATGTTGCCCACGACACATTAGAGCTTAAATTAAGCGAAGCTATTTTACGTGAAATGCCAAAAGTAACGCGTAATTTAACGCTTATTAAAATCATCTCAGTGGTGGCACCGCTACTTGGTTTACTCGGTACAGTAACCGGTATGATCAACACCTTCCAAGCTATCACGCTGTTTGGTACCGGTGACCCTAAATTAATGGCTGGTGGTATTTCTCAGGCATTGGTAACAACGGTCCTTGGCTTGGTTGTAGCTATTCCTACGGTATTTTTATACACCTTACTTAATACTCGCGCTAAAAATATATTACTTACTATTCAAGAGCAAAGTGCAGGCATTATTGCCAAGCGTAGTGAGAAAGGAGCATAAACCATGGTGCTATTGATTGACTCAATCAATGCTATCCGTGATTTTCTCGACACTGGTGGCCAAGTTCTCTTGGTCATTGGGGTGTTAATCTTCGCGATGTGGTTATTGATACTCGAGCGATTTATTTATTTTTTTAATGGTTTTCGTAGTTATAAACATGGCGTAAAGGCCGATTGGACTAATCGAGCAGAGCGCAATAGCTGGAATGCAGAGCAAATTCGCCAAGCAATGATATCGCGTGCGGGTATGCGCTTAAACACAAACCTTGCGTTAATTAACGTAATGGTAGCGCTTTGCCCACTCCTTGGTTTGTTAGGCACAGTAACCGGGATGATTGAAGTGTTTGATGTAATGGCAATTACAGGCACTGGGAGTGCGCGTTCAATGGCATCGGGTGTTTCTAAGGCAACTATTCCAACTATGGCAGGTATGGTCGGCGCACTTTCGGGTGTATTTGCCTCTACGTTTTTACAACGCAGAGCTAAGCGCGAAGTGGAACTACTTGAAGACAGCATGGTTTTAGACCACTAAATAAATATAGATAAGCGGCTAACTATAGCGCTGCTTATCCTAGGAGAATAAAAATGAGAGCCCCGTTAGGAAACCTATTACAAGAAGATGAAGCAGAAGAAATTAATATGACCCCAATGTTAGACGTTGTATTTATTATGCTTATTTTCTTTATCGTTACTGCATCATTTGTCAAAGAAGCAGGTATTGATGTAAACCGTCCAGAAGCAGCCACAGCAGTTAAAAAAGAGCGTGCCAATATCTTAGTCGCGATTTCAGACAAAGGTGAGATTTGGATTAATAAACGTCAAATTGATGTGCGCGCAGTGCAAGCGAATATTGAGCGCTTAAAAGCTGAAAACCCTCAAGGGAGCGTGGTTATTCAAGCCGACAAAAAAGCCACGACTGATATGTTAATTAAGGTAATGGATGCGTCGCGCGCTGCAGGTGCGTTTGATGTATCAATTGCTGCTCAAGATGCGTCGTAAGGGTTAGTTATGTTGCGATATTTAGTTGCATTAGTTGTAGCCGGTGTAGTGACCTTCATGCTGTTTTTAGGCATGCAGGCACTTATTACCGGTGGTGAAGGTGCTATGTCGGAGCCAGTAAAAGGTAACGTTTTAGACTTTGTACGTTTGAAAAAAGAAGAAACAGTACAAAAAAAAGAACGTAAACCGCAAAAGCCACCCACACCAAAAGAACCTCCGCCGCCAATGGAATCACCACAAATGCAAAGTAGTGATGCAACGGCAAACGCAAACAATTTCGACTTTGGTGCCAATGTAGATGCCGATGTGAATTTATCAGGCGGTTTAGCGCTGGAAACAAGCGACGGTGAATACTTACCGATTGTTAAAGTAGCGCCTGTGTATCCGCGTCGTGCGTTATCTCGTGGTATTGAAGGCTATGTAATTGTTGAATTTACAGTGACTAAACAAGGTACAGTGCGCGACCCTCAGGTTGTAAAAGCAGTTCCTGAGTCACTATTTGATAGAGCAGCAATGGATGCTGCCCTTAAATTTAAATATAAACCGCGCGTAGTAAACGGTGAAGCCGTTGAAGTGGCGGGTGTACAGAATAAAATATCTTTCCAAATTAGTGGTTAATTTAGTAATTAACCACGAGTAAACGGACAGAAATGCGAGGCGATTATGAAATTACTACCTACAGCTAAATTTTTTAAAATAACACTATTTTGTACTGCTGCAGTAAGTGCCAGTATTGTTGTACCAAGTACGTTAAGCTTTGTGCCTGGCCTTAACGTAGCTACTGCACATGCAGAGCAAAAAACAAAGCGTGTACCTGCGCTACGTGAAAAGGTTTATAGCCAGCTTGCTCGAGCGCAAAAACTCGCTGACGATGGCGATGTTAAGGGTGGACTTGAAGCACTTAATAGCATTCAAGAGCGAGCTTCAAGTATGAACTCGTACGAAATTGCAATGATGCATAATTTTTACGGCTTTATTTATTACAACGAAAACGACTTACCAAAAGCGATTGCCTCGTTTGAAAAAGTGGTAGCAGAAGAAGCCATTCCTGAATCACTTCGTTTAAGTACTACATTTAGCTTGGCGCAATTGGCAATGGCTAATAGTGATTATAAAAAGGTAATTTCGTTTTTAGATAAATGGGATGCAATAAATACTAAACCTAAAACAGAAGGTTACTATTTATTAAGAGCACAAACGTATTATCAGTTAAAGGATTACCAAAAAGGACTTGAGTATATTACTCAAGTTATTTCACTAAGTGACAGTGAGGGTAAAACCCCTAAAGAAAACTGGCTGGTGTTACAACGTGCAATGTATTACTCACTTAATCAAACAGATAAAGTGGTTGATGTACTTGAGCGTATGGTAAAGCTATACAATAAGCCTGAATATTGGGTTCAGCTTTCTGGGATGTATGGCGAAACGGGCAAAGAAAAACAACAGTTAGCAGTGATTGAATCAGCTTATCAACAAGGTTTTTTAACTTCTAAGTCTGATTTACGCCAGCTTGCTCAAGTTTATTTATACAATGGCTTGGCGTTTAAAGCTGCAGTCGTTATGAGTGAAGCTATTGATAAAGGTATTGCTGAAAAAACAGCAAAAAACTACGCTTTTGTAGCCGAGGCAATGATTCAAGCTAAAGAAGATGAAAAATCTATTACCTACTTTGTAAAAGCGGCTGATTTATCAGAGCACGGTAAATACGAACAACGTTTAGCTGAGGTTTACGTTAACACAGAGCAATATGAAGAAGCTGCCGATGCTGCGCGTAAAGCACTTGATAAAGGTGGCCTTGATTTTGAATCAAATGCATTTGTTGCCTTAGGTATGGCTCAGTACAACATGCAAAATTTTGATGCGTCAATTTTAGCTTTTGAGCAGGCAGAAAAACATAAAAAATCTCAGCGTTTAGCACAGCAGTGGATCAAATATGTAAAGCGTGAAAAAGTGCATGCAGAAACACTCAAAACAGCTTTATTATAAATTTTGAAGCGCTTTACTAATTTAAAAAGTAACGCGCTTAAAACTATTTCATAATCGCAACACCAAAACCGCCTTAGGGCGGTTTTTTTTCGTCGCTTTAAGTAGCCAATTATTTGATTTTTAATACGTTATCATTGTCATCTTATGGTTATCAAACTGTAACTACTTTGTCATAAGTCTCCCGTATTGTTACCGCAGCTAAACTCAAGTGACCTTAAAGCATTGTTTAAGTGTTTTAAGGTGACTTGAGTTTATTTAAGCACCTAAAAAATAATTAAATACTTTAATGGAGTGAACAATGAAATTATCTGACTTATTCAAAGTAAGTTTGATTGCAACTGCAGTATCTTTAGCAGGTTGTGGTGGAGACTTAGTAGTATCTGAAGGCGACACGACTATCAATGAAGGTGATACAGTAACTAACGTTGTTGAAGGCGGTGACGATACAAGTGATGAAACGTCATCACGTGATGATTCACAAAATGCGACTACTGGCTTTCCTACTAATATCGATAATGCACTTACTCAAGGTTTAGCAACTGATGTTTCTAGTGAGTTTTCATCTATTACAGATAAGCCAGTATATCGCTTAGCTGCAGATACCGTGTTCACTACTGATGTATCGTTAACAAACGATGCACACTGGATATTAAATGGACGAACTGCCGTTGGTAATGATCGCGCAGATAACGCCAAACTTTATATTCAACAAGGTACAACGATTATTGGCGAAACAGGAGATGACTTCCTAGTTGTTCGTCGCGGTTCACAAATTGAATCGGTAGGGACTGTAAGTCAGCCCATTACAATGACCTCAATTCAAGATGTTACAGCTCAAGAAACAACGATTGGCCAGTGGGGCGGTTTAGTACTATTAGGTAACGCGCCAGCAAATTCTTGCGGCGACCAAGAAGGTGAAGCAACAGCTGATGAACTTGCTAATTGTGGTGTGTCGGCTGAAGGTGACGCAGGCCAATTTGGTGGCGATATCAGTGATGATAATTCAGGTACTTTAAAGTATGTACTTGTTAAGCAAGCCGGTAAAACGTTAGGTAATGGTGATGAGTTAAATGGTATTACATTTGCCGGTGTTGGCTCTGCAACTACAGTTGATTATATTCAAGTACATGAAAATCTTGATGATGGCATCGAGTTTTTTGGTGGCACCGTTAATGTAAGCAATGTTGTACTTACCAATATTGGTGACGATTCGCTAGATTGGTCTTTTGGTTGGACGGGCTCAGCTACAAACGTTTATATTCAGCAAGCGGCTAATGTTGGTGACAACGCTATCGAAGCTGATAACTCTGAATTTGATTCAAGTGCAACACCACTAACTTTACCTACTATTTCAAACGTTACAATTGTGGGTGCTGAGGGAAATAACGGGATTCGTTTACGTGCGGGTACTGCGGGCGCTCTTAAAAATGTATTTGTAACGGGCCCAGCTACTTATGAAAACTGTTTACGTGTAGGTTCAGATTCAGTACCACGTGCTGAGGATGGCACGCTTACGATTACAAACTCTATCGTTGCTTGTCAAACTGCAGCGAATAATTTTGGCAGCGAAGTTATTAACGGTGGCGATGTACAATCTTGGTTTGAAGGCCAAGACGCTAACCAAACACTTACTCCAGCTGATTTAATGCTAGATGACAACGGTTATACACCTCTTGCAGGCTCGCCGCTTATCGCAAATGGCCAAGTTGGTGCTTTTGATGGGTCAACTAACTGGATGGAAGGTTGGACCGTTGGTATTAATGGTGGCTTCCCTACTGATATTGATAATGCGCTTGCACAAGGCTTAGCATCAGATGTTTCTAGCGAATTTCCAGCAATTACAGATAAACCAGTATATCGCTTAGCTGAAGATACAACGTTCACAGCAGATGTAACGTTTACTAACGATGCACATTGGATTTTAAATGGTCGTACTGCAGTTGGTAATGACCGCGCAGATGCAACTACATTATATGTTCAAGCGGGTACAACGCTAATTGGTGAATCAGGCGATGACTTTTTAGTTGTACGTCGTGGTTCACAAATTAATGCCAATGGTAATGCAACTGCACCTATTACAATGACATCTATTGAAGATGTAACAGGCGCTGAAACAACAATTGGGCAGTGGGGCGGTTTGGTACTTTTAGGTAATGCGCCTGCTAACTCGTGTGGCGATCAAATTGGTGAAACAACTGCAGAAGAATTAGCTAACTGTGGTGTATCAGCTGAAGGTGACGCGGGTCAGTTTGGTGGTGATATCAGTGATGATAACTCAGGTGTTCTTCGTTATATTGTTGTTAAGCATGCAGGTAAAACACTGGGTAATGGTGATGAACTAAACGGTATCTCATTTGCAGGTGTTGGTTCACAAACAAAAGTAGAATATATCCAAGTTCACCAAAACCTCGATGATGGCGTTGAGTTTTTTGGTGGTACTGTAAATGTTCGTAACATAGTACTTACTGACATTGGTGACGATGCATTTGATTGGTCGTTTGGTTGGACAGGTCGTGCACAAAACATTTATATTCAACAAAGTGCTGTTGGTGGCGATAACGCTATTGAAGCGGATAACTCAGAGTTTGATTCAAATGCTACACCTTTAACTAAACCATTTATCTCTAACGTTACAATTGTGGGGGCTGATGGTACAAATGGTGTTCGTTTACGTGCCGGTACTGCTGGCGTTCTTCGCAATGTTGTAATTACAGGACCAGAAGATTACTCAAACTGTTTACGTGTGGGGTCTGACTCTGTAGCCAATGCAGAATCTGGTGAGCTTTCTATTGAAAACTCTGTAGTGGCATGTAGTGAAGATAATAATTTTGGTAGTGAAGCAATCGCTGGTGGTAACGTTCAATCTTGGTTTGAAGGCCAAACAGGTAATCAAACGCTTACATCTGCTGGTCTTAGTTTAGCAACCGATGGCTTTACACCTAAATCGAGCTCTCCATTATTAGGTTCGGGTGTTGATTCGTCAGACCTTGATTCATTCTTTACTAAAACAGATTATATTGGTGCGTTTGATGGCGATAATAACTGGATGGATGGTTGGACAGTCGCTATAACACCAAGTTTTCCTGATGATATTCAAAATGCCTTAGAGCAGGGTTTTGCTACTGATGTATCAGCGAGCTTCCCTGCAATCACAGACAAGCCAGTTTATCAGTTAACTTCTGATGTTGTATTCACTTCAGACGTAACATTAACTAACGATGCACATTGGATTCTAAAAGGCCGTACAGCGGTAGGTAATGACCGCGCTGATGAAACGACTTTATATGTTCAATTTGGTACTACGCTTATTGGCGAGTCAGGTGATGACTTCTTAGTTGTTCGTCGTGGTTCTAAAATAGAGGCCGTGGGTAGTGCAACTCAGCCAATTACTATGACGTCTATTGAAGATGTTACTGGTGGCGAAACGACTATTGGTCAATGGGGCGGTTTAGTGCTTTTAGGTAATGCACCGGCGAACTCGTGTGGCGATCAAGAAGGCGAAGCTACCGCTGATGAACTTGCTAACTGTGGTGTATCTGCTGAGGGTGACGCTGGCCAATTTGGTGGTAATGACCCAGAAGATAACTCAGGTACTTTAAAATACGTGGCAGTTAAACAAGCAGGAAAAACGCTAGGTAACGGAGATGAGTTAAACGGCATTACACTTGCGGGTGTTGGTAGCCAAACAGAGCTTGATTACATTCATGTTCATGAAAACCTGGACGATGGTGTTGAATTTTTTGGTGGTACTGCAAACATCAGTCACCTTGTTTTAACTAACATTGGTGATGACTCACTAGATTGGTCATTTGGTTGGACGGGTAAAGCGCAATACGTACTTATCAAACAAGCTGATTCAACAGGTGATAATGCGATTGAGGCGGATAACTCTGAGTTTGATTCAAATGCTACACCACTTACAATGCCTACAATTTCTAATGTTACTATTATTGGTAATGTAGGGGTTAACGGTATACGTCTACGTGCAGGTACTGCAGGTATGCTTAAAAACGTGGTTGTAACAGGCGGGGCAGATTATTCAAATTGTTTACGTGTGGGTTCAGATTCAGCGCCTCGCGCCGAGGATGGTACATTAACTGTTACTCACTCAGTTGTTGCATGTGAAACGGCAAATAACTTTGGTACGCAAGCTATTGGTACTGGTAATGTTGAATCTTGGTTCTTAGGCCAAACAGGTAACTCTGTGCAAGCAGCCACAGACCTTAATCTAGCAGATAACGGATATATGCCTTCGGCTGAGTCATTACTGCTAGGTAATGGTTTTGATTCTTCAAGCCTAGATAGTTACTTTGATTCAGTAGATTACATTGGTGCAATGGATGCACAAACAGACTGGACAGCAGGTTGGGTTAAGGTAGGTCTTTAATCCCCTCTACTAAAAGCCGGACGTAAGTCCGGCTAATGTCTTGTTTTGTTTCGGAGTATAAAAATGAAATCTTTTAAACCCTCTTCTCTTGTTCTTTCTAAACTAAATTGCGCAGTTATGGCTGCAATTATGGGGCTATCAGTAAACACTACTATAGCAGCCGAAGCCGAAGCCGAAGCTCAAGAAATAGAAGAAGTAGTTGCTGTTGGCCAGCGACTAAAAGGTAGTGCAGGCGCAGTACTACAAGAGCGCCAAAATCAGGCATTTGTTGCTGATATTATGGGCGCTGATCAAATATCACGCACAGGTGATGGCGATGCAGCTTCAGCGCTTCGTCGTGTGACTGGTTTAACCTTAGTCGATGGTAAATATATTTATGTTCGTGGTTTGGGTGAGCGTTATTCAAGTACCCAACTTAATAGCATGTATGTTCCGAGCCCCGATCCCACTCGATCAGTTGTTCCACTGGATTTATTTCCATCGGATATTATTGAAAGTTTAAGTGTTCAGAAATCGTTTTCTCCTGACATGCCAGCGCACTTTGGTGGTGGTAATGTAAATATTCGCACCAAATCTATTCCTTCTGATTTTTTGTTTAAAATACAGTTAGGTACTTCATATAACACTTCTAACAGTGACACAGGTTATTTTTACAGTGGTGGTGATGATGATTGGATGGGGCGCGATGATGGTACACGTTCATTACCTTCATTAATTTCTACAGCGCTTAAAAGTGATGCAGGACTTGAAGGTGACAGCAGTACTACGCTTGAGCAGCGTCAAGTGCTCCTACAATCACTAGACTGGCAAGTTGGACCTACTGAGAAAGACGTTGATCCAGGCATGAATTTTTCAGTAGCACTAGGTGATAGGTTTGAGTCTGATGTGGGTACATTTGGTGTTCTTGCCGCTGTTTCCTATGACAATGAATGGGAAGTAGTTAAAGAGCAAAGCGGTACAAACTTAGGTAGTTTAGGCTGTGAAGATAAATGTTTTGCACAAACTTATGATGGCATATCTACTGAACAAACCGTTCGCTGGAGTGGCACATTAAATTTGGGTTATGAATTTAATAATAATCATAAGTTTGAACTAACGAATATTGCCCTTCATGATATGAGTGACCGAGTTCGTAACCGTGATTTTTTCGATGCTAACGAATCAGAAGAAGGAGTTACTGAATTACGCCGTGTTGATGTTATGTATGAAGAGCGGGAAATGTTCTCCACGCAACTCAAAGGGACGCATAACTTTCCTGAATTAGAAAATTTATTTTTTGATTGGTATGCCGGTACAAGCCGCGCCAACAGAGATGCTCCTGGCGCATTGGATGTTGTTTTTCAAACTAACTTAAATGATGGTGTATTTGAATCGGAGCAGTTACAAGATGTTGCTGCAACAAACGTTACTCGTGATTATCAAACGTTGCATGATGATGTAGATACGTATGGTTGGAATATGGGTATCCCATTTTATGGTGATGGCTATGAGTTAGAGCTTAAGGTGGGTGGCGATTTTTCTGAAAAAATACGTGATGCAAGCAATATTCAATTTGGTATTACGCACCGTGGTATAGCTGATGACTTTACATTTGGCTCAAACATAGACCAAATCTTTTCTGACGATAATTTAGCTAATAGTGAGTTTTATACAAGTGTTACTGGTTCTGGCATTTTTGATGATGGTACTGCTGATGGTGATAAATATAGCGCTGCACATAAGTTAGACGCTTATTATTTTATGGCCGACTTTTTCTACGAAAACACTTGGCGCATAACAGGTGGTATTCGTTGGGAAGACTTTTCTCAAATATCAGTCCCTTTTCAAGCACATACGAATTTCTTTGATGGAACAATTGATGAAGTGAGTGAAGTTGCAATAAAAGAAGATGATTTTTTTCCATCTTTAGCAATTACTTACATTATGGATGAAGAAATGCAGTTTCGTTTAAACTTGAGTGAAACAACGATTCGCCCAGATATGCGGGATGTAAGCTCAACCTATTACGTTGATCCATTGACAGAGTTTTTAGTGCGAGGCTCACCTACGCTTCAAAGCTCTAAGCTAAAAAATGCTGACTTTAGGTTTGAGTGGTACATGCCTTCAGGCAACAATTTATCAGTTGCTTTGTTTTATAAAGATATTGAAAACCCAATTGAGATGGTTGAGTTAGCGGGTGTTGGTGGAGCTGCTCCGCAGTTACTTACAGCAAATGCACAGTCGGGTGAACTAACGGGTATTGAGGTAGACTTTTTAACTGACTTTAGTTTTATTCATAATGACCTATCTGCCATTTTTTTATCAGGTAACGTTACTTTATCTGATTCAAGTGTAGAGCTTGGTATAAATGACGCCGATGGGGTTGATTCTTTATTTGAACAACAACTAAAAGAGGCGTTGGAAGCTGACTCTGTCTCTAACATTGTTACAAATAATAAACGTCGCTTAGTTGGTCACTCTGAATGGGTAGCAAACTTACAAATGGGTTATGACTCTACTGATGGTTTTCATTCAACTTCAGTTGTTTATAACGTGTTTGGGCCGCGCATAATAGTACCAGGTACGCGTGGAAACGAAGACGCAGAAGAAAAGTCATTTCATTCTCTTGATTTAGTTTATTCTTACTTCCCTAACTTTAATACTAAAGTTAATTTTAAAGTTAAAAATATACTTGGCCAAGAAAAAGAAATTGAACAAGAAAACTTAACACTTTGGCGTCAAGAAGAAGGCACTGAGTTTAGTTTAAGTTTTAGCTACGAGTTTTAATTTTATACCCAAGGAAGGGGATATAATAAAACCTAACTACCGATTAGCCCTGTATTTAATACAGGGCTTTTTTATGACTATGAAAAATATTTAAGTTTCGATTTATTCACTAGTTTTAGGGCGCTTAGGGTGTTATTTTGACGTTAATAAAAATTAATTCTCACGCAATGAATTTTAATTTTTAATGTATTAAGGCATCTTTTATGAACCAAACAGTGGAACAAACAATGAAAAAAGTAGGATTAGTCGGTTGGCGTGGCATGGTAGGCTCTGTGTTGTTAGAACGCATGCAGCAGCAAAGTGATTTTGCAAACATCGACACCACCTTTTTCACCACCTCGCAAGCTGGGCAACTCGGCCCTGATATTGCGGGCGACGCAAAACCGTTATTAGATGCAAGTGATGTAAATGAACTTGCTAAAATGGATATTATTGTTACCTGTCAAGGTGGTGATTACACCAAAGCGGTTTACCCAAAATTACGTGAGTCAGGTTGGGATGGTTATTGGATTGATGCGGCTTCTGCACTTCGTATGGTTGATGACAGCATTATTGTACTTGACCCTGTAAACAAAGATGTCATTGAACAAGGTTTAGCGCAAGGCGTTAAAACCTTTGTAGGCGGTAACTGTACCGTATCGTTAATGTTACTTGCTTTAGGTGGTTTGTTTGAGCAAGACCTAATTGAATGGGTAAGCCCAATGACTTACCAAGCGGCTTCGGGTGCGGGCGCACGTAATATGAAAGAGCTTATTGCTCAAATGGGCGCTATTCATTCAAGCGTTGCCGAGCAACTAGATAACCCAAGCTCAGCTATTTTAGAGATTGATAAAATAGTGAGCGAAAAAATGGCTTCAAGCGATTTACCACAAGACCAATTTGGCGTGCCGCTTGCCGGTAGCTTAATTCCGTGGATTGACGTACCAATGCCTAGTGGCCAGTCTAAAGAAGAGTGGAAAGCACAGGTTGAAGCGAACAAAATTTTAGGCTCTTCTAAACAGCCTGTGCCAATTGATGGTTTATGTGTACGTATTGGTGCAATGCGTTGTCACAGCCAAGCGATGACCATTAAATTACGTGAAGACATTAGCGTAGAAAAAATTGAAGAAATTTTAGCTTCGCATAACGAGTGGGTTAAAGTTATTCCAAATGAGCGCGATATTAGTGCTACTGACTTAACCCCAGTTAAAGTAACAGGTACTTTAAGTATTCCTGTTGGTCGTATTCGTAAACTCGCTATGGGCCCTAAATACATTAGCGCATTTACCGTGGGCGATCAGCTGTTATGGGGCGCAGCAGAGCCTCTTCGTCGTATGCTTCGCATAATTGTAGACGGTGAATAATTTTTACATTTAAAAGTATGTATTTAAAAGGGGTTAGCGTATTGCTAACCCTTTTTTAGTTAAGCGGCACTGCATACGCTACTTTATTTTTGCCTTCGTGTTTTGCTATGTACAACGCTTTGTCGGCTAAATCTATGGCTTTATCTATTTGCGTAGTGGCACATTTAATACTTATAACCCCAAAGCTTGCCGTAACATCTATGCATTGTTGTTTATATTCAATGGGCTTGCTTGCAAGAGTAGTGCGTAGGGTATCGGCAAATTGCTTTGCTTTTAGTTCTGAATCTCTGGCTATGAGTATTACAAATTCTTCTCCGCCTATTCTGGCAAATATATCGTCTTTATTTAAACATGCCCTTACACGTTTAGTTGCTTGAATAAGGACCTCATCTCCACCAGCATGGCCGTATTCATCATTTATGTTTTTAAATGAGTCTATATCCCAATATATAAGCGATACATGTTGTTCGCAGCTTAATTGAGTTTCAAGTTTTTGCTGGCCTATTTCGTAAAAGCCGCGCCTGTTTACGCATTGTGTAAGTACATCGGTCATGGCTAGTTTTTGCATTTCTTGGGCTAAATCAGAAGCCATTATAAAAATAATAAATACCGCCATGCCTACATGCGCAGTAGGGACTGTAATAAAGTTAATGAGTATGTATAAATCTAAATAGGCCTGATTAACTTGAGCGCCTTGCATGAGTGCGATAGTCGCTGCAATAAATAAACATAATCCGCATACGGTATATGTTACAGCTGCACCAATTTCAGCAGGAAGCGATTTTGGTTTATGTTTTAGTATAATAATGGCATTTATAAAAAGCAGGATTATGTCGTAGTAAATGTATAATGACATATTCAAACCTACATGCACATTTACTGCTTTAAAGTAGTACACAGCAGCAAATGTAATAACAGCAAATGCTAACAAATAGTTCATATTAATAGGGCACCGTGTGCGTATGCAGTGCCCCCAAGTTCCCAGTAAAACCGATGCCATAGAAAAACTTACCGCAAGCATCCAATAAGTAACACCTGATTCAAAGTAGGGTTGCAATAAAATTGTACCCCATTGGCAGGCAGAGCACATAAATGCACTTGCCCAAAATAATGCATATAACTTTTTACCTAAGGTATACCACGCCATTAAAAATATAACAGACCAAACAATACTGGTAAGTAAAAGAGTAATTAAAATAAAAAAGATTGGGCTCATAGAGGTATTTTCTTGTGTGAGTTACTTTTTACTGTAGTTGAGGTTGCTTAGTAATTCGAGCAAAGTGTTGTTATTAAAGTGCGCTATTTGTAAAAATTTATGTATTACTTGTTTGTACCTAATACATTTATATTGCGTTTTCTGGTATAGCTTTTGCTCTTGTTATTGTATTACACCGTTTTTTACTCGGTTTAAGCTGTTTTGTGCGTATTTAGTTCACTTACGCCCGTAACATTTACTTATTCCGAGTAATTAGGCCCTACAACAAGGATATAAAATGGCTTTTACTTTTAAACATGCCCGAAATAAATGGTTTTCTGTTCTAGTTGCTACTTTTTTATTTTTAATTCTACTAAGAGCGGCAGCGCCTTATGCTGTTCAATATTATGTAAACCAGCAGCTTGAACAAACACAAGGAATAACAGGGCATGTTGGCGATGTGGATTTATATTTATACCGCGGTGCCTATGCTATTGACGATGTTGAAATTTACGCTGTAGATGCAACATCGGCCCCTAAACCGTTATTGGCGGTACAAACTCTTGATTTTTCTCTTGCTTGGTCTGCGCTTTTAAAGGGTAATTTAGTCACTAATATGGCCTTTTCTCGCCCAGAAATTGTTATATACGATAAAGACCCATCAACCACAGAGCAAAACCAACAAGTTAAAGACGAAACAACATGGGTTGGGCTTGCTAACGATTTAGTGCTTTTTTCAATCGATACCTTGCGTATTAATAACGGTAAAGTCTCGCTAGTTAATGCGATAAATGACGGTGAAAAACCCACGTATATTTCAAATATAAATGCTGAGATTAAAAATATAACCAATGCCCAAAACCTGTCTAAAACGTTAGTCACCAGTTTAAATGTAGAAGGCGCTTTAATGGGAGAGGCTGCTCTTTCATTAAACGGGAAGTTAGATCCTTTTAGTGAACAGGCTAATTTTGATTTTAATGTTGAGGTGCAGCGCTTTTCGGTTAAAAATCTAGAAACTGTTTTTAAAGTGTATACCCCATTTGATATTGAAGCCGGTGGTATTGATGGTGCAATGGAGCTAGCTGCTAATAACAATAACTTAAATGGTTATGTAAAAGCTGGTGTGCACAATTTAAGTGTTTTTTCGTGGCGCGAAGATATTGAAAAAGATGACGACGGCCTATTTACCGCTATTTTTGAAGGCAGTATAGATTTACTTAGCTCGCTATTAGAAAACGATGATTCTAAGCTGGTGGCTGCACGCATTCCTATTGAAGGACAGTTAGATAATGCCGACGTTTCTACTTTTCAGGCGGTGGTATCGGTTTTAAAAAATGCGTTTTTTGATGCGTTTAAAATGAAAGTCGATAATGTTATCTCTTTTGAAGATACTGATAATAAACCTAATAACGAGGGAAATTAAAGCGTTTTGGTAATTTTAGTCTAATTAGACCTTTAAACGGCACCCACTTTTTAAACTGTAAGTGGGTGCTTTAGTACGCTTACTCGATTAGTTTTTGCGGTTACTCAATAGCGTTTTAAGCTCTGCAATTTGAGCTTGTAGTTCATTTACTTGCCCTTGCGTTGCGGGTAGCGAGTTACTATCTGCAAGTTCTTCACGGGCATTGCGATGTTCCTCGCCCATTACTTCTAAAATAGCGCCTACCATCATATTTAAAAACACAAACGCAGTTAAAAATATGAATGTAAGGTAAAAAATCCAGCTCAGCTCATAAACTGCCATGGTCTCGTACATTATGTCGGTCCAATCTTCAAAGGTTGCTATTCTAAACAGCGTAAGCATTGAAATTGACACATCTTTCCAAAGCACGGGGTTAATATCAGCAAACATCATGCTGCCCATGGCCGCGTAAATATAAAAAATAACAAACATTAGCAGCGCTATATAGCCCATTTGCGGAATGGCTTTGAGCAAGGAATTAACTAATAAACGTAGCTCAGGGATCATAGAGACTAAACGCAGCACCCTAAATATACGCAGTAACCTTGCAAGCAATACAGCCGAACCAGCTGCAGGGTATAAGCTACCGAGTACAATTATGGTATCGAATATATTCCATCCCTTCGAAAAAAAGTCTTTTATTCCTTTACTTGCTATAAAGCGAATAATTAACTCAACTAAAAAGAATGCGGTGATCCCTACATCCATCCAGTTAAGGGCAAATTCTACAGTTGGGTGAAGTGAGTAAGTGTGAGCACCTACAGTAAGGGCAGAAACAACAATAACAGCAATAACAAACGATTGAAATATCTTGCTTTTGTCTATACGCTGAAACAACTTTTGTAACTGCGACATCATAATTATGAATCCTATGCAAAGTAAGGTTTTATGGCGCTAATATACAATATTATTATTGGTGTGTTTATCTTTCGTTATTAAATTTACATTAGCTGTTTGCTATTTAATCACGGTATTCGTTATTTATATTATAACTTGCCTTAAATAGAACAAATTTGACAATCGAAGGTCTTATTTTTTGATACATAAAATACTTTAAACAATAACAGTGTAAGGAATTTCAATGCTAATTAGCACGTTTACTAAAAGTGCATTAATAGTTTTAGGGCTCTCACTCCTTGGCGGCTGTAGCTCTGATGCGCGCTTTCACGAAATACAATCGGCACGCCTTGATGAATGTAATTACAAAGCCGATAAAGAGTATTACGAATGTCTTGAAAACCAAGATAAAAACTTTGAAGAATACAAAAAGCAGCAAAGCGAGCAAACTAAATAAACCATGACCAAAACACAAAAACTCCGCGATAAAAAAATTAGACACGCGCTTACCACCGCATGTGAAAGCATTAAACACTCGTACCCAGGTTTTGCCTACTTAACCCATACAATTGACTTTAAAAACGAAACAAAGACATTAAAAGTGAAGTGTTATTTTGAAGATGACACGGCATACCACGAGAGCGAAACTCACTTAAATCAGATTGTTGATATTATTACAGCAGAGCTTGGTAAAATAAACTTACCTATAGCGGCTAAGCAAATATCGTTTTTAGTTGATTAACATTGGTTTGCCTTACTATGGGCGCTATAATTGCTAAAACTATTTTTAGGATTTAAACGATGGCTGTTCCTACGCGTTCGCAAATTACACCAGGCACAACAGTAAATATTGTATTAAAAGAAGATCAACGCAGTGGCACTTTAACTGAGGGGATTGTTGAGCGGTTACTAACTAAATCACCCAATCACCCACATGGTATAAAAGTACGCCTAGAAGATGGTCAAGTTGGACGAGTAAAAGAGATTTTATAATGACAGCGTTAACAGAGCAGGCTTTTTGGGATTTAGTAACCGCACCCGACTTAGGGCTTGACCCAGAAAGTGTAAGCGAAAATTTAAAAGCTAAACTAAGCGATTTAACTGACGAGCAGCTTATTGCCTTTGACAAATTTTTTGGTATTAACATGCGAAAATGTTTTACCTGGGATTTATTTGGCGCGGCATTTGTAATGGCGGGCTGTAACGACGAATACGGCTTTAGTGAATTTAGATGCTGGCTTATTTCTCGCGGACAAACAGTATTTAACAATGCTTTAACTAATGCCGACTCATTAGCACAGTGTTCACCGGTATATTATTTAAACGAGCAACCTTATCCTTATATTGACGAGTACGATTTAATTGCGGGTTTACTCTACGAAGAACGAAACGATGACGAGCTGCCGTTTGTTCCATCAGGTGAGCAACCAGCAGGTAAACGTTTTAAAGACAAACCTAAATTTTTAAAACAAAACTACCCACAGTTATTTCAAAAATATTGGCAGTAATTTTAGCAATCTTTTTGTGCCAAGGTGGTTGTATTTGAGTATACCATCTTGGCTTTTAGCTTCACATTTGTTCACAATCGAACCCATTTACTCATCTTTTCAAATGACTCTATGTTAATAAATATGTTAATAAATATGTTATATTTCCGTGTTTTTAAATGAATAAGTACTGAATAACAACAATATACGACATAGGAATGTTATGTATAAAACACTCTCATCAGGATTGATTGCGTTTTGCTTTATAAACTCGCTCAGTTCACATGCGGCGGTTTCGCAGCGTGTTAATAAATCATCCGCATCAGAAATTAACTCGCTTTTAAATCATAATGTAGCATTAGCCAGCAAAGCATCTGCAGGTTCTTACTTTATAGAAGTAGAACCTTCTGGGTCTGTTTCTGCTAAGCAAACTAGTTTATCAAAAAAAATGCAGCAGCATTTTGCAGGTGTGCCTATTTGGGGCCAGCAAATTATAGTGCAGTCTAGCAATCAACATATTAGTGGTTTTTTTGCTAAAAATATTAGCCTCAAATCTTTAAACAACACAGCTAATAGCCAGTTTGATGAATACTCTGCTGTTAATGCACTTTTAATTAAAGCTAAGCTTGTTGATTCAACCTCTTATAAAGTTATCAATAACCAACGTTATATTTATATTGATAACGGAGCAGCACATTTTGTTCGCTTAATTGAGTTAGATGTCACTGAAAATGGTGTAGAAAAAAAACCAATAGGCTTGGTAAGCGAATCTGATTACCGTGTATTTAAGCTGTGGAATAATATTCACAGTGCGCATGGCACGGGGCCTGGTGGTAATACAAAAACAGGCCAGTACGAATACGGTACAGACACCGAAGCGTTGGATATAACGCAGCGTGATGGGATGTGTTTTTTAGAAAACGATAAAGTTAAAACTGTTACGATGGAGTCTGGCTTTGAGCCAAGTGAAGCGTACTCTTTTGCCTGTGATCGCAATACACATAAAGAGGTGAATGGGGCATTTTCTCCTTTAAATGATGCGCATGCATTTGGTACGGCTGTATTTGATATGTATCAACAGTGGTACAACACGGCGCCACTTACTTTTCAATTATTAATGCGTGTCCACAGCGGTAACAATTGGGAAAATGCCACATGGAATGGTCAGGCAATGACTTTTGGTGATGGTGCCGATAATTTTTATCCATTGGTATCCCTTGATATTGTTTCTCATGAAGTCAGCCATGGTTTTACCAGTCAAAATTCTAATTTAATATATTCAGATCAATCGGGTGGTATTAACGAGTCTTTCTCTGATATGGCTGGTGAAACAGCTGAATATTTTTTACGTGGAGAGACTGATTGGCTATCTGGCGCTGATATTTCTAAAATAGATCCTGCACTTCGTTATTTTGAAACGCCGTCACTAGATGGACTTTCAATTGACAGAGCGAGCGATTATTACTCAGGCATGGATGTTCATTTTAGTAGCGGTGTTTTTAATCGCGCTTTCTTTTTACTTTCGAATACTACTGGATGGGATCCTAAAAAAGCGTTTGAAATAATGCTTTTTGCTAATCAAAATTATTGGGTTAACTCTAGTGACTTTATTGATGGTGCCTGTGGCGCTATAAACTCAGCCATTGACCTAAGATACAGTGCAAACGATGTAATCTCAGCATTCAATGAAGTAGGTGTTACCTGCGATAACATCCAGTTTATCGATGCTGATACTGATTTAATGGATGATAACTGGGAACTCCTTTACGGATTAGACCCAAGCGATGCCGCTGATGCTGCACTTGATTTAGACCAAGATGGTTTAACTAATCTTGAGGAGTACACAGCTAATACTTTACCAAATTCAGCAGATACCGACTCAGATGATTTATCAGACTACGATGAAATAAATGTATATCTTACTGAGCCTAATAATGCAGACTCTGACTCTGACCGCATGCCTGATGGCTGGGAAGTTTCGTTTTCATTAGACCCATTAAATGCAGATGATGCTCATCTTGATTTAGACTCAGACACCTGGAGTAATGTAATCGAGTTCTTTGGTAACAGTGACCCTTCAGACGCAAGCTCTGAGCCGGTCGTTTTTCCTGAAACAACCTTTAACTTCGATGATGCAGCTGTTCCAGATTTACTTATTTCGTCAAATTTACAGACGCCTTGGTTAACAACTCAATTTAATGATGGTTCTGGTTTTGTTTTAACTAATAACGATATTACCGATAATCAATCAACCAGCGTTGAATTTAGCTTTTTAAGTGGCGAGCAACGCTACGTAAACTTTAACTACGCATTAGACACAGAAAGTGGTTATGACTACTTTAGTGTTTCTATAAATGGTTCAGTTGTTTTAGATGAATCTGGCGTTAGCGAGTGGAAAAGTGCTTCGTTTCCTGTTGCTGCCGGACTTAATACAGTTAAGTTTAAGTATTCTAAAGATGTATCCGTTTCTACTCCTGCAGATGCTGTATATATAGATAATTTATATATTGGTCCTAATTTTCCTGATGCAGATAACGACGGTATGTCTGATTCTTGGGAATTACTGTACAACCTTGATATGACTAACAGTGAAGATGCTTCACTTGATGCTGACAACGATGGCCTATCTAATCTTTTAGAGTTTTTAAATGCTGGTTTACCAAACAACTCAGACACCGATGGCGATACTATCTCTGATGGCTGGGAGTATAATAATAGTTTAGATTTAGCCAACTCTTCAGATGCATCAGAAGATGCGGACAGTGATGGCTTTTCAAACTTAACAGAGTACTTGGCAAACACTGACCCGCAGTCTAATACTTCTTTCCCTGTTGCTTTAAATCTTACGACCTCTTTTGAAGGCTCTGCACTACCTAGTTGGATGGTTGAAACAGAAGGTTCTAGTGCTCCTTGGTTTATTACAGATGACTTTTCGACTGACGGTGTGCAAAGTATTCGTTCAGGTATTATCAACGACTCACAGTTTAGTGGTTTTACTGTAACAGGTTTATTTGAAGAGAGTGTATTAGCTTTCGATTATAAAATTGAATCAGAATCTTGCTGTGACTTTTTAATTATTACTATTGATGGGCAACCAGTTTTTGACCGTGCTGATCGAGGTAATTCAAATATCTCAGAAGTAACGTCTATTTTGCTTAACATAAGCGAAGGGCTTCATAATATTGAATTTAAATATTATAAAGATGGTTATGCTTCATCGGGTGCTGATACTGTATGGCTTGATAACTTTGCTTTATTTTCTCAATCTGATTTAACAGATACAGACAATGACCAACTTCCTGATTACTGGGAATTAGTTAATGGATTAAATCGCCTTGACGCAAGTGATGCAGCCTCCGATGCTGATACTGACGGTCTTTCAGCCCTAGAAGAATTTAACCTAGGAACAAATCCAACCTCAGCAGATACAGATGGTGATGAACTAAGTGATGGCTATGAGGTAAGTAATGATCTTTTACCTTTAGATGCTGCAGATGCTAATTTAGATTACGATGAAGATGGTTATACAAATATTCAGGAGTTTTACTCTCAGAGTCTAGCTAACGATGCTTCATCATTAGTGCAATCTTTTACGCAATTAAATGAAAGCTTTGAAGATGGCCTTCTTCCGACTAAGTTTACCGAACTTGCCGTTAACTCTTGGGGTTGGCAAGCTAATACAAGTTGGTCAACTTTGGGCGATGCAAGCCTTAGCTTAGCATTAACGCCTACTAGCAAGGTTGGGGGGTTTGCCATTGCGGGGTTATTTGAAGCCGGTTTTATTAATTTAGACTATTTGGTTTATGACTCTCCAGCGCTGCAAATAAGCTTAAATGGTAGCCCTGTAGATGTAAATCGTGGTAGCCAGTCTCGTTTATTGTTACCGGTAGATGATGGTTTTAACATTATTAAAGTTAAATATGAGGACTTATACCTTCAGCAGCAACCGTTATCAGTTGATAACATTACCTGGTCTGCAGATATAGACCTCACCAGCGACTATGATTCGGACGGTATTCCTGATTTTTGGGAAGTTGAATATGGGCTAAATGCTTTAGAACCCTACGACGCTAATTATGACGCCGACTATGATGGTTTGACTAATTTACAAGAGTATCAACTTTCGGGTAATCCGCTTAGCACTGATTCAGATGGCGATGGTATTCAAGACAGTGAAGATAGCCACCCAGGTGATGCAAGCCGCGGTGAAAATAGTCCGCCTGAGTTTGTATCAAGCCTTGAGCCAATTACGGTTGAAGCGACCTCACAATATACTAATATTACCCGTTTATATACTCCACTGGCGACTGATAACGGTCATTTAGAGCCTCAAGTATATTCAAGTTCAGGGTCTTACTTTCCACTAGGTGAGCACCAAATCACATGGATTGCACGTGATAATGTGGGCAATGAAACAGCGGCTATTCAAACGGTTACACTAGTTGATACAACGCCTCCAGTTTTACAGCAGTATCGTTTTGAAGTTTTTGGAAATACGCTAGTAGCGATACAAAATGCAATTATTGACAGTAGAGTTGTTTTTGACGACGTGTCAGGGATAGCGCTTATTGAAATAGAAGATAGCTTTGTATTTAGAACGGGTAATGTGCCAATTCCTGTTTCTGCTGTTGATGGTGCAGGTAACCGCGTATCGGGTGAAGTAACAGCGATGATCTATCCTGAAGTTAGTCTTCAACCTATTACGCATGTATACCAAAATGGTAATGTACTTGTTGACATATTTATCAGTGGCCCTAATCCATATGATTACACCGGTTTTTCTTTAAAAGCTAATAATAGTACGCAGTATATTAGAGCTGAGCAGCATGGACCTATTAAGGTTGAGTTAGCGCGCGAGTTTTTAGCAAATGCTACAAATATAAGTGTTATACCTAATCGCAATGCTTTTATAGGCAAAAATGATAACAGCCAACTCGTGTTTTTAAGTGAAGCTGCTAAGGCGGAATTTGTTACTGATTTTTATCAAAACGGTAAAGCAGTTAATAGAACTATTCAGCGCGCTATAACTGACTTTAATGCCACAATTCAGTTAGTAAATTTACCTAGTACAAGTAGTGATGTATCACTTGAGCTTATTGGCCCCACAGGTGTTGATTTTTACATTTATAAAACAGCTGATTCACAGTGGGATGTTTCATTTAGCGCAAATCTTTCTGAGCAAACCAATAATATAGATTTAACTTTACGTGTAAAACAAGGTGATGAACTACTAGCAACTAAGCAAACTAGTTTACGTATTGTTGATAGCGTTATATTTGATGACCCTGAGCTAGATACTGATGGCGACGGTATACCTGATATTGAGGAAGGGGTAGGTGATAGTGATAAAGATGGTATTGCTGATTACCTAGATAGCACTTCTACTACTAATACAGCTATCTTAGCTTCAGGTGATAGTGCTCACAGTATTGATGAGTTTAATCACTTAGCTGTAGGTAGCATTAAAGAGGCTCTAGCAGCGGGTTATATTGCTGATATGACTATTTCTGAACAAGCGCTTAGCACTTATTTCTCAGATTTAGATATAATAGAACCTCACTTCCAAGCTAAAAGTGATGTAATTAACCTTCGTGTTACGTTATCTAATTCATCAAGCACCGCAGAAATTGCACTACCTGAGTATGTAAATGCAATTTTAAGCTCAGACATGCAAGTAAGAGTACTAACCGCTGCAGGTTGGCAGTCGGCCACTGTATTATCAGGTAATGTATATGAGCAAGTGTGTTCACGCTGCTTTAGCTTTGCAATCGCAGATGGTAGCGCATTCGACCTTGATGGAGAGGTTAATGGGGTTATTGAAGTTGTGGCAAAACTAGCGCAGGAGAGTCTAAATCAGGCGCCTGTATTAAATGTGGATATGCCAGCAACGATAGAAGAGCTTGCTACTATTGAGCTTGATGCTTCTGGCTCTACTGACCCTGATGGAGATACGTTATCTTACGAATGGCGTGTTGAACACCCTCAGTTATCCATTACAGCTGAGGATACTCAAGGTAAAGCGGTACTTACCGTTGGTGAATTTGAACAAACTGTTGATGCAAATGTTACTTTGGTAATATCTGATGGGTATGAGCAGTTTACTGAAGTATTTACAGTTACTTTTTTACATGTAAATCAATTGCCGAGTGTAGAGCTAAGTACATCTTCTGTTTCGGTTGAAGAAGCTAAGCAAGTTACTGTTACGGCCTCTGCAAGTGATAAAGAGTCATCTGAGCTTACGTTTAAGTGGGTTCAAACAATGGGAATTGAAGTTGCTATTGATGATGTTGACTCTAACACCCTTAAGTTTACAGCGCCGAGTGTTTCTCAAACTACAGAGTTAGGCTTTAAACTTGTTGTATCAGATGGTGAAGGTGAGACTGAGCAAAGTTTAACTGTTACTGTTACTAATGTAGCAAGTACAGCTTCTTCAAGTCTTGAAGATAGCAGTGGCGGTGGTGGCTCATTAGCTTTCATGTTATTACTTTTAACATGTGCTGTAGCTTATAGACGAGCACTTATTTTTAAGTAGCGCTATAATTAAATATATTTTTTATATAACCAAAAGCCTCTTGATTTGATCAAGTGGCTTTTTGTTTTATGAACTAAATGTATTTTAAGTGAGTATAGGTAGGAGTGTGTTATGCTATTTTTACTAGTAATGAGTTGGAATTTTAATGAGTTATCGTAAAGTTTTATTATGTTTAAGCTGTTTATTTCTAAGCAATGTACTTTTTGCTAAAACTGCTACGCCAAGTAATAAGAGCCGTTTTATTCCTTTATTAAAAACAAAGCTAGGCGATTATAAGGTGGTTTCAGCAAGCTCTTCGCTTTGTGTTGATAGTCAATTGAGTTTAATAAACCCAGTGTATCCCGATGCCGGTTTTAAATTAGGTTCGCAAATAGTATTTGAAAGCCTGCATAACGGCACACGTACAACTAAAAAACCTAACTTTTGCTTTGTAACCAGCTCGTTTAAGTATAAAAGTGACGGGGTAGATAACAGCCTAAGAATGAGTCGCTGTGTTGATCCCGTTAACGAAAAAACCATTAGGCAAAGTATAGAATTTGTGAGCCCTACCACCGTTAAATACACCCTTAACGATCCTCAAGTACAATGCACCTTTGAAAAACAAGCCGATTAAACACAGTGTTTAACTTACAAAGGCAATATCGCGCTTATTCATAACAGTAAATTTTAGGTATATCGTGCCAGCGAGTCGTGTACTGGGGCGATAAATAATCGCGGTTCATGTGCCAGCGGTTGTTTAATTTACTGCTAGCAAGGCTTAGCATGCCTTTTCCGTATCTGTTATTTATTGTATCTAAGCACTGCATTAATTTGGGGTTATCGGCACTTTGGTTAAATAAATCGCTTTGCTGATACTGCACCGAGGTAAGCTCTAAAGCGCCTACGCCACACTTATAAAACCGAACACCTGGCTGATAAATATTATTAAACACCTCAGAGACTGCATTTGCCATTACGCAAGTATCGTTAGTGGGGGTTGCAAACTTATACATAAACGACTTTTTACAATAGCGGTCTTCGTGTTTACCGCTTGCGGCAAATATATAAAGTTGTTTTGTTAGTGAGCGTTGCGCCCGTAATTTACTGGCAACGGTAGTAACATGGTTCATAAGAGCGGTTTTTAATGCGCTAGGCTCGTATATTCGCTCGCCAAAACTACGGGTAGAATAAATTTCTCGTTTATCTTGGCGTACATCGTCCCAGGTTAAACACGCTACACCGTTAAGCTCGCTTACTGTACGCTCTACAACCACACTAAATGCACGGCGCATTGTTTTAGGGCTTTGCTGTGCAAGTTCCCACGCTGTGTTTATGTTCATTATTTTAAGCTTTTTAGCTAAGCGCTTGCCTATACCCCATACATCTTCGCAGCTCATTCTTTGTAAAATGGCTTGGCGGCTTTGCTCGTTATCTATAACGGCTACACCATCAAATCCGCTTAGCTTTTTAGCTGCGTGGTTAGCCGCTTTGGCAAGGGTAGGCGTTGGGCCAAAACCTACGCCTACGGGCAGTTTTGCTTCTCGCCATACGGTACGCCTCATTACATGACCGTATTCGTGCCAGTTTTTAATCAGTGGCGTGTAGCCATTAAAGTGTAAAAACGACTCATCAATACTGTATATGTATTGTGTGTCGCAAAAGCGGCCAATTATGTTCATCATTTTGGCGCTTAAATCGGCATATAGTTCGTAATTGCTTGAGCGTACAACCACGTTGTTTTGCTCAAGCAAATGCTTAACTTTAAAATAAGGACCAAATTTAGGAATGTTTAACTGCCTAGCAATAGGGCACACAGCACATACGCAGCCGTCGTTATTAGTAAGTACAACAACAGGTTTGGAGCGAATGGAAGGGTCGAATACTTTTTCGGCGCTTGCATAAAATGAAACAGCATCCACTAAGGCGTACATTTTAAAAGCTCTGGAGTTTGCCTGTGCATTCGTACAGAAAGCGTTACTACGCCCTCTAACTGAAACTCATCTGCTGGGGTGAGTTGTACAGGCTTATGTAAGGGCGATGCCGACAGCAGCCTTGCATTCGTTTTATCAAGTAACTTACAAACAAACAGGCCATTTAAATTGGCAACAATAACATCGCCATTATCGGCTTGCTCTGCACGGTCTACTACAAGTAGGTCGCCTTCAAAAATACCTACCTCTTGCATAGAGTTACCCGATGCAATGCCAATAAATGTGGCATCTGGGTGCTTTATTAATAGCTCATCAAGAGAAACACCTAGCTCGGTATATTGCGCCGCGGGCGATTCAAACCCACACACACCGGCTTCTATATAAACGGGAATAACAAACATAACACAACCTAAAACGCATATACTGTATAAGTGTACAGTATATGCGTTTTGTATGAGTTATGCCAAGAAATGAAAGACGATCAATCCATGTTTTTGATCATTTGTTGTGCTGTATTTAAAAAGTCTTTGATTTGTTGAGGGTTTAAATTTTTGCACATTTGATCATTTATTTGCTGCTCAGACGCTAATAATTTATCAAACAATGTATTGCCTTGCTCAGTGAGCGATAAAATAAAACAGCGTTTGTCGTGCTCACTTGCTTGCTTATTAATAAGGTTTAACGCAATAAGATCTTTAACTAACCGTGCTATTTGTGCTTTATCGCGCTGTGTTCTAGTAACTATATCGTTAGCTGTGCAATTACTTGTACCAGCAATTATATGTATACAGCGTACGTGCATAGCGTTAATACCCAACTCTTTGGCGTTAATGGCCTCACGGATTGTTACACGGTAATTTTGCATGAGTTCAAACAAGGTATTTGATAAAGGCGTGTTCATAGGGCTCTCAATATGGTTGACAATGTCAATTAATTTGCTATAGTTGATTTTATCAACCAATGGGGCGTTGTGCAATGCTTGCTGTAAAAAGCAGTTAACTATTTTGTAAACGAGGTGATTTTAAATGGGTAAACAAGTTCGCAAAGCTAAAGTATTAAGCACTGAGCAAATTACACCGCACTTACAGCGTATTGTTGTAGGCTCAGACGATTTTGCAGATATAACCTGTGCGCACATTGGTAATTATGTAAAAGTGCTTATTCCACAAAATGGCGTTGCCGATTTAAATTTAAAAACGGCATGCATGCGCTCATACACAATACAGCATGTAAATGAGCAAAGCGGCGCACTAACGCTCGATTTTGTAATTAATATGCACCAAGGCCCAGCAACCCATTGGGCTAAAATTGCACAAGTAGGGGATGAGCTAGGTATAGCAGGCCCAGGCCCTAAAAAGCTCGATAATTACCAGCATTCACATTATGTATTACTTGGCGATTTAACATCGGTAAATGCTATTAAAGGCTATGTACAAACGCTTCCTTTGTTTTCAAAAATTGATGCGTTTATACATGCCCCAACAAAGCAAGACATAATTGATTTAGACACCACACGCAACATTAATTGGATAATTACCAATAACGCCGATGAAGCAATGCTCAATGCAATTAAAACTATTGAGCTAACAGAGCAGCCACCTATTGTGTTTATGGCGCTAGAGGCCAGTTTAGTACGTAAAGCTAAAGCCGTGTTTAGTGAGCACTTTAACATACCGCGTTGTAATATAGTGTCATCAGGTTACTGGAAAAAAGGCGTTGACTCTGAAGGTTATAAAAAGCAGCGCCAACAAAATGCTGAGCTTGCTTGAATACCTTAGAGCAAAATAACATATACCTATTTTGCTTTTATGCTTACCCTTAGCTTGAATTGATTTAATAGCAGTCCCATTTAAGTGTTTTATGCTGATAATGAACTCATTATTAGTATGCATTTTTAGGAGCTGCTATTTTGTTATCTTCCATTCCTTTTTCGTTATTAGAGCTTGCCCCCATGATCAAAGGGGAAAGCGTTTCTCACACGCTCAATAAAACCACCAAATACGCCCAGCGCGCCGACCAATTAGGCTTTAACCGCTTTTGGCTGGCCGAGCACCATAATATGCAAGGTATAATTTGTGCTGCTACTTCAATATTAGTAGGTCATATTGCAGGTAAAACTCAGCGTATACGTGTTGGCTCTGGCGGAATAATGCTACCAAACCATTCACCATTAGTTGTGGCTGAGCAATTTGGTACGCTTGAAAGTTTATACCCCGCACGAATAGATTTAGGCCTTGGCCGTGCACCCGGTAGTGACCCTGTTACAAGCCGTGCACTTAATAACGATATAAGCCGAGCTGAAAACTTTCCTGGTGAAGTAACTGAGCTACAAACATTATTAGGCCCATACAACGGTACTCACCCAATACGTGCTATTCCGGGGGAGGATACAAACGTACCACTTTGGTTATTAGGCTCAAGTCTATTTAGCGCTCAGTTGGCCGCGCAAAAAGGGCTGCCTTATGTATTTGCAGGGCACTTTGCACCGCGTTTTGTACATGATGCAATAGCACTGTATAAACGTGAATTTAAAGCCTCAAACGTACTCGATAAACCCTATGTAATGCTTGCTTTACCGCTGGTGGCAGCAGAAACTGACGAAGAAGCTCAATACCTTTCTACCACCTCAAAGCAACGGGTGCTTGAACTAATACGTGGTAAAGAGCTGTGGTTAAAGCCGCCGGTAGATACCATGGAAGGTTTATGGAGCGAACAAGAGCGCGCCCATGTAGAGAACTTTTTAAGCTTAAGCGTTGTTGGCGGGCACGTAAGTATAAAACACAAGCTAGAGATGATAGCCAAAGAGCTTGAAGTGGATGAGTTTATATTTACAAACGACGTATACGATAGTGAAAAACGCCACCGTGCACTAGAAATTTTAATGGAAATAAAACATTAATTGGTTATTTAGTTAAGCAAGCGTACACCCAAGGCTTGTTAATATACAGGCATCATAAAAAGTTAGTTGTTTTATACCTATTTTATTAACTTTTAGTGGTGTCTGTATTAAGTTGTTTTCGGTTTTTAAATAGTTAGCGTAAAGTGTTATGCCAATTGTAAGCGGCTACTTTTGCATTTAATACCGTTCTGTTTTTTCAATCAAACTGATTTAAACAATCAATTTTAAGATATCACTTTAATTTTTTATAATGACTGTATAAACAAAAACATCATTAAATTAAAGGCAGGTACACCGTGAATTCTCTAAACATCCCATCAGCTAATTCAGTTACTAAACCAGCGCAGCCAAAAGTTGCTCTGATTGCTGAAGGTGGCGGACAACGAGGGATATTCACAGCCGGTGTACTTGATGCGTGGTTAGAGCAAAACTATGACCCATTTGACTTATTTATTGGTACCTCTGCTGGTTCGCAAAATTTAACTAGCTACTTAGCTCGCCAAAAAGGTTACGCTAAGCGCTTGATTAGAGGGCTTTCGCGCAATAAACGTTTTTTTCAACTAGGTCGCGGCTTAATGGGTAAGCACATAGTAGATTTAGACTGGTACTTTGATAAAACCACTGAGGTAAACAGAGTACTCGACTTTAAAACAGCTAAAACTAGTTTAGGCGACCGTGAGCTTTTAATAACCGCGACTAACGCACGCGACAGAAAAGCCTATTACTTATCACCTACCGGTGAAGGCAAACAATGGCGCGATCTGTTAAAAGCATCAAGCGCATTACCGTTTTTATACAAACAAGGCGTTAAACTAACACCGTGGTTAGATACAAAAGCGGCAAACGAAGCACACTTAGCGGCAGAGCAAAGCGAAGAAGACTTTTACCTCGATGGCGGTTTAGCTGCACCCTTACCTGTACGCGAAGCATATAACCGTGGTGCACGTAAAATTGTGGTTATAAGAACGGTAGACGCACACTTTCAGGCACAATCTGCGTGGGTGCAAAAATTAAGAACGTTTGCATGTGCATCAGGCTACTGCCCAAAAACACTCGACTACTTAATTCAGCATGAGCAAGCGTATTTAGATGAGCTTAACTTTATTGCTAACCCACCAAGTGATGTAGAGATTATACAAATTTTTGCAGACGAAAAGCTGCACAGTAAATTATTAGGCAGTTCAAACAACGATTTACGCTTTGATCATAAGCTAGGTGTAAAAGCGGGCAGAGAGTATTTAAAAAGCCAAAACGCACGTATCGTAGATTACGCACACAGCTATGCAATGTAGCTGTGTTCTAACGCTTAAGCGTAAAGGGACATTATTAAACCTAACCTAAGTAGATGACAATAATATACTGGTTTCGCTATTTAAAATGCCTTCTATTTCGCGTACTTGCCTGAGTACGCCATCAAACTCACCTAAATTTGCCGCCTGTATTTCAGCCACTAGATCCCAAGCGCCATTGGTTGTATGTAACTTTGTTAGCTCTGGTATGCCGCGCATGGTTTTAATTACCTGCGATGTAGATTTACCCACCACTTCCACCATCATTATTGCTCTTACAGCTTCGGTTTCTATGTGTTCGTGTACACGCACCGTAAAGCCTAATATAGCGCCCGATGAGACTAAACGGTCTAAGCGGTTTTGCACTGTCCCGCGCGACACCTTTAAAACACCGGCTAGGGCTGAAATAGAAGCGCGGCCATCTTTTCGTAATTCGGCTATTAATGCGTTATCTAATGAGTCGTAAATGTAAGGGGTCATAAAACGCCTTGGGTTATGTGTTTATTACAAATTACTAAATTTGTACTTTATTGCATAGCAATTTGCTAAAAAATACCATTATTTGTATAAACTTTTGGCATTTCAAGTAACACCTCTGGCCTATAAACTAATTTCAATTAATTTATTTAGTCATTAAAGAGGTATTTATGAGTCATTTTATCGCACAACCTAAACAAGGTGTTCCATTCGTTAGCGTACAGGCAATGGCCAAACTTATAAATAAAGTCGGAATAGAAAACGTATTGCTTGAGCTTACCCAAAGATTAGAACACGACTTTGCTCGCTGGGACGAATTTGATAAATCACCACGTTATGCAGCGCATTCTCCAGATGGCGTAATAGAGCTTATGCCCGTAAGCGACGGTAAAATGTTTAGCTGTAAATATGTAAATGGTCATCCAAAAAACACCTTTAAGGAACTTCAAACCGTGGCCGCGTTTGGTATTTTGTCGGATGTTGATAGCGGCTATCCGGTTATGATCAGCGAAATGTGCTTACTAACAGCCTTACGCACAGCGGCTACATCGGCGCTTGTAGCAAAGTATTTAGCGCCTAAGCACTCAACAACACTTACATTAATTGGTAATGGTGCACAGTCTGAGTTTCAGGCATTAGCTTTTAAAGCTGTATTAGGTATTACTCACATTCGTTTATACGATATTGATAAAAACGCCTCACAAAAAGCCTACAACAACTTAAGTGGTTACGGCTTAAATGTAACTCTATGCAATAGCGCAAAAGAGGCCGTACAAGGCGCGCACATTATTACCACCTGCACAGCCGATAAAAAAAATGCCACTATTTTAACCAGCGATATGATCCCCCAGGGCGTGCATTTAAATGCCATTGGTGGGGATTGCCCTGGTAAAACAGAGCTTGATTCACAATTATTAACGCGCGCAAATGTGTTTGTAGAGTACGAACCGCAAACCAGAATAGAGGGCGAAATACAGCAAATGAGCGAAACCTTTGCCGTAACAGAGTTTCACAAAGTAATTAATAAACAAACACCTGGGCGTACAAGTAACAACGAACTTACTATTTTTGATGGGGTAGGCTTTGCAAGCGAAGACTTTACTGCGCTGGTGTATATTAAAGACGCGCTGGTGGCTGCGGGTGAGTTTGAACTACTTGATTTAATTACACAACAAGCTGATCCGCGTAATTTATTTTCGGTACTTAATAGTACACAACCATCAAAAACACCTAAGCAAGAGCAAGTCGCATGAGCCACATAAAGCAAGCACCAACAGCGGTGGTGATGGTGCGCCCGCATCACTTTACATCTAACCCACAAACCATGTTAGACAACACGTTTCAAAGTACCTGCAACTCACAAAATCAGAGTCAGCTTGCCTTTGACGAAGTCACTAATGCGGTTAAATTATTACAAAACGAGGGCGTAACGGTTCATCTTTTTGAAGACGAACATACACACACGCCCGATTCTGTGTTTCCAAATAATTGGTTTTCTACCCATCAAAGTGGCGAGCTAGTTATGTACCCAATGTACGCAGAAAACAGAAGGTTAGAATATCGTAAAGATATTATTGATTTTTTGACTAATCACTATAAAGTGTTGTCTGTGACTGATTATTCATTTTTATCGAAAGAAAATGCATTTCTAGAGGGCACAGGATCGCTTGTTATTGACCACCCCCATAAGCTTGCTTATGCAGTAGAGTCTAAGCGCACTACTAAAACAGTGGTTAATACAGTATGCGAGCAATTAAAGCTAAAACCTGTTGTATTTAACGCATACGATGAGCAAGGTACTGCGGTTTATCATACTAATGTATTAATGTGTGTAGCTACAGAGTTTGCCATGATCAGCCTAGATATGGTGCCAAATAGTCAGCACAAACAATTAACTAGCCATTTTATACAAAGCCATTTAGAAGTAATAAACTTATCTAATGAGCAAATAAGTAGCTTTTGCGGCAACGCAATAGAGTTACAAGGTACAAATGGTCGTATTTTAGCACTCTCACAAACGGCGTTTAATGCACTTACAACCGAGCAAAAAGCAGCAATACAAAAAACAGCTAAACTTGTTCCGTTACCTATACGAACCATAGAGTCGGCGGGAGGTTCGGTTAGATGCATGATTGCTGGCATACACCTGCAAAGTAAATAACCTACCACTAAGTCAACATACTAAGGCAGCTTAGCTGCCTTAATCTATGGCTAACATGCATTATTAAATGCCAATTACTCAACTACGCGCTGAGTAAAAACATAATAAATACAAAAGGATTAGCCCATGTTCGATACCGTAGTAAAAAGTGTAAATGGCCTATTATGGGGAGAAGGCCAAATACTAATCTACATACTACTGTTTGCAGGTATTTGGTTTTCGGTACGTTTAAAAGCAATTCAAATAGTAAAATTTAAACACATGTTTAGCCTGTTAAAAGGCAGTAGCAAGTGTAAAAAAGACGACATTTCATCATTTCAAGCATTGTGTACAGGCCTGTGTGCCCGTGTAGGTACAGGTAATTTAGCCGGGGTCGCTGTTGCAATTTCACTAGGCGGAAGCGGCGCCATATTTTGGATGTGGGTTATAGCCATACTAGGCATGGCAACCGGCTTTGCCGAAAGTGTATTAGGGCAAGTGTATAAAGTACGCGATAGTGGTGGCGAATTTAGAGGCGGCCCCGCCTATTATATTCAACAAGGTTTGGGCAGCCGTGCCTTTGCTATTGTGTTTGCCGCGTGTTTATTTTTAGGTTATGGCTTTACCTTTAGTGCCATGCAAACCAATACCATAACCGACGCGCTTAACTATGCTTTTCAAGTACCTACCTTTTATTCTGGATTAGTTATTACCGTATTAGCAGGCTCAATTATATTAGGTGGCTTTAAAGCCATTGCCCGCTTTGCTGAGCGAGTAGTGCCATTAATGGGCATATTATTTGTAGCCGCGGCGGTTATTATTACAATTATGAATTTACCGCAAGTACCGGCCATGCTTAAAGATGTATTTTTATCGGCCTTTGGTTTGCAAGAGGCAGGCGCAGGTGCAATGGGGGCAGCCATTAAAAATGGTATTCAACGTGGATTATATTCTAACGAAGCCGGTGCAGGTAGTGTGCCGCATGCTGCAGCAAGCGCAAGCCCTATTCCTAACCACCCAGTAACACAAGGCTACATACAAATGCTTGGCGTGTTTTTCGACACCATTGTGCTTTGTAGTTGTACCGCAGTAGTTATTTTATTAGCCGATGTAGATATAAGCGGCGAAATGGAAGGCATACGTTTAACGCAAAGCGCTATGACCGCCCATTTAGCACAAGGCGGTGTTTATTTTGTTGCAGCTGCAATTACCTTATTTGCATTTACCTCGGTAGTAGCAAATTATGCCTACGCAGAAAGTAACCTGCATTTATTTAAGCTCGATAACAAAGTAGGGCGCACAATTTATACATTACTTTATTTATCAATGATGCTGTGGGGCGCATCTGCGTCTTTAAAAGAAGTCTGGGATTTAGCCGATATAGCATTAGGGTTAATGACAGTGGTTAACGTAATCGCTATTATATTGCTCACGCCAACTATTTTGTCTGTTAATCGCGACTACAACACACAAAGAGAAAAAGGCATAGAGCCCAAATTTAAAGTAAAAGACGTAAAAGTACAGGGTAAATGCGAAAGCGGCATTTGGGATTGATTCCCGTATTTTTAGCAATTTTAACGATAAAAAGCGGTTTTATGGCAACATAAAACCGCTTTTTAATTTTGCATAATTATTCAATTTTGGGTTGTGTGAACAGCACTAAAATATAAGAATAACAAGGTAAATTGATTTAATGATCGACATTCACGCAGGTAAAACAGCAGCAAAAATCATTAACGAGCAGGGCTTTAAACCGGAGTTATTTACCTCTTTTTTAGGGGCAAGTGGCGGGCCTAAATGGTTTACATTATTTGGCTTAGACAAATATATTTTTGGTGAGTTTTTTAAAGACCGCACCCAACCACTTAATTTAATTGGTTCTTCTGCTGGCGCATTTCGTTCAGCCTGTTTTGCACAAAACGACCCCGTTGCTGCCATTGAGCGTTTAGCCAAATCGTATTCGCAAACTAGGTACTCAAGTAATAAACCAACACCAAATGAAATAACAATAAAAGCGCGTGCATTACTTGAAGATGTTTTTGGAGACAATGGCGTAACCGAAATTATAAATAACCCTGTATTTAAAGCGCATTTTATAGTGGCTAAATCTAATGGCTTTATTGCTAGCGAAAATAAATTAATACAGCTACTGGGTTTATCAAAAAGTTATATGCTCAACCGTGTTAACCGAAAATTATTAGGCTCACAGTACGAGCGATTTATTTTTGGCGCACCCAACAGCAATTTATCAATAACCGACAGTTATAATTTTAAAACGCAAAACATACCACTTAGCCAAACAAATTTAAAAGATGCCTTACTTGCATCAGGCTCTATACCACTTGTTATGCAAGGCATAAAAAATATTGCAGGCTCGCCACCCGGCATTTATCGCGATGGCGGAATAATTGACTACCACTTTGATTTAAAAATTAATAACCCAGGCTTAATTTTATATCCGCATTTTAATAGCGAGCCAAAAGCAGGGTGGTTTGATAAAAAT
Organism: Pseudoalteromonas sp. H103; assembly: GCF_001469205.1. Taxonomy (NCBI): domain Bacteria; kingdom Pseudomonadati; phylum Pseudomonadota; class Gammaproteobacteria; order Alteromonadales; family Pseudoalteromonadaceae; genus Pseudoalteromonas; species Pseudoalteromonas sp. H103. Next base: position 202,367 of record NZ_LOFG01000020.1, read on the forward strand.
TTAAAACGTAAAGTGTCCCCACAAAATTACGATAACGTGGTGATGATCACCCCATCAAAAGAATTTATAGCCGGTTTACCTTACGGAAAAATTCCAGATAGAAACGACTTTACCGATCTTGATGCAGACACACGTATTAAATATTGGAATACCGTTTTTAGTGAAACTGAAAAATTGGCTGAAGCATTTGATAAGAGATTAATGATTAAATAAATGTATGCCTTAGAAATAACAATAAGTTAGGAGTGTTTGAAAGTAAAGGCAGATTCGATAGGCAAATAAATCCAATCTAATAAATAAAAATTTATAAAATAATCATTGTCAAAAAAATAGTTTGAGCTAATGAATTGCTCCACTAATATAGATAAGCGTCATAAGATATGGTGTAATTTTTAATTTAAAAAGCTAATTATTAATACCTAAATAACTAGCTTTATTATTTATATAACGATTTGGTGAAATAAAATTTCAGGGTTTCATTTTTATAAAATTTTTTTTAGTATCGACTAATTCTTATCTATAAAAAATTTTATTCACTAAAATTTTTATCAAGTTTATTAACTAGAGAGCGAAAGTCATTAGTTAGAATTTCCTCTGAATTTGGAGCTAAAACTATTGCTTTTGAAAAATATTTATCTTTAAGTAGTTCATCACCATTTTTTTCATGTAATAGTCCAATTCGGAAGTAAGTTAAAGCAAGGTTTAAGTTTGTTCCTTCAATTGAAAGCTCATCTGGGCCCATATGCTCTAATAAACGAGCTAGTGAATTTAATGCATATAAACCGGTGGCAGTATCATTAAACAAATAAGCTTTATGGGCTTCATTGATTTCATTTTTTAAATATGAAGATGTTGAGCTATTTGCAAACGCATTACTTATGGATAGGGTGAAAAATATGAAAAACATCAATATTTTGAAAGTAGTCACTTTTTATTCCTTTAAATAATTAACAGTATTAAAAATATACAAGGTTGTATAAGAATTTACAACTTATCGATCATGGCCCATAAATTACGTTATGTTAAATTAGGTTGTTTATAATAAAGCGAGCGTGATTATACAAACCAGCCCGCTTTTAAGAGAGTTATGAGGGGTTAATTTAGCTCAGAATCTACCCAAAATTTAGTGCCTTTTAGTACAGCTTGTAGTGCAAGGCCATTTTCGGTTAAAGAATATACGGTAACTTGATCTGCAATGGCTTCTGCAACCAGTGCTCCACCTTTATCTTCGTATTTTGCTGCTGCATCTGCGTTTCCGCCAAATGCCCAACCGTGTTCAATAAATCTATTTACTGCTGCTTGGTTATGAAAAACCATAACAACATTAAAGTCTTTAACACCTAAACCTAGGCCTAAACCGGCTTCGCCCATATTCATGTAGGTTGATTTACCCGTTAAGTTATTTTTTACTACACCATAACCACCACCAAAACTGGCTAAAACAACATTGACGTTCGCGTTATCAAATACAGCGTAACCAGCCGAGTTGGCAATTTGTTTTTTAACATCGGGTTTTTGTGCATATAATTTGTCTAGCGTATTTGATTTCATGCTTTGTACTAGAGAGCGTTTTTCGCCTGGTGAAGCACTGCCCGTTGTGGCACAACCTGTAAGTAAAACACTTAATGTAATTACACTTAAAATAATAAACTTTTTCATAAACTTTCCTTAATAAGACCTAGCAAAACTAAATCAGTAAAAATGTGTAAATAATTAAACTTTCACTATGTCCAATACTAGACAGTATCGGACTTTAACGTTAAGCTGTAAGTCTATTATTTTATTGAATATTTACACATTATGCTCGTTGCTTTAGTTGATACGTTAAAACAATTAAGATACCAAATTGCTCATCTTGATGACGATACTCTTAAATCAGAATACCCAGAACTTGCATCCTTTATACAGCAAGTTGGCTTGACTGTAACTGAATCAAAGGCTGATCTTAAATTTTTATACCAGTTTTTATATGTTTACGGACGAAAATCAGAAGCAACATATAGTCGTTTTCGAAATGAGCTAGAACGCTTTTATTTATGGTCTTGGTTAATTGCCGAAAAATCTGTGTTCGATTTAAAACGTGAAGATATTGAAGCCTATGTCGATTTTATGGTTGAGCCAGATAAAAAATGGGCATCAACTTCTGTACAATGGCGCTATAAGGATGAGCAAGGTATTCGCCGATTAAACCAAAATTGGCGCCCTTTCATGCAAAAAGAATCTATAGCAAGCCAGCAAACTTTGTCGGCTATGTTTACCGCATTAAATGTGTTTTTTAAATTTGCGATTTTAGAAGAACGCACATTTGCGAACTTTTTACCTGTGGTTAAAAAAAATAGCCCCTATTTAGTGGTTCAGTCTCAAATACAAATTCCTGATACTTTAAGTGATATCCAGTGGGAATATGTATTTGGTGTAACACGTGATTTATGCGAACAAAAACCAGATCTTGAGCGTAATTTATTTACCTTAGCTTGTTTAAAAGGGTTATATTTACGAATTTCTGAATTGTCAGAGCGCCCGCAGTGGTCGCCTGTTATGTCCCACTTTTGGCAAGATAATGACGGCTTTTGGTTTTTACGTATTATGGGTAAAGGCAATAAACTTCGTGATGTTACATTAAGTGACGATTTTGTTGAATATTTAAAACGCTACCGATTATACAGAGGGTTACCCGCCCTACCTCGCGTTGACGAATCAGAACCATTAGTTCATAAAATTCGTGGCCAAGGTGGGATGACCGTTAGGCAAATTAGGCGTTTAGTACAACAAAGTTTTGATTTGGCCCAACAATCTTTACTTGATGATGGTTTTAAAGATGATGCAGAACAACTTGAAGCGGCAACTGCACATTGGCTACGCCATACTGGTGCAACACACGATGCACAAACACGGCCTTTAAAACATTTATCGGAAGATTTAGGGCACTCTAAAATTGCGACAACCGATCAAATTTATATTCAAACAAATATTAAAGAGCGAGCAAAATCTGGCGTTAAAAGGAAAATTTAATGGAATACTTAGTGATAGCATTTATTGGTTTTTTATTTTTAGTTTACTCAATTTCTATTAGGCAATTAGAGCGAACAGAAATTACAGGACCTATGTTTTTTGTTTTAGGTGGAATAGGTTTAGCGTGGTTACTGCCCAATGAAGGCGAAGAATTAAAAACGGGCATAGATTTTTTATTACCGTTAATAGAACTGACTTTAAGTATATTTTTATTTTCTGATGCGGCTAAATCTAAATTAAGTGTTTTAAAACATAGTTTTCAGTATCCTAGTTTATTATTGTTTGTTGCCCTACCCCTTACCTTACTTTGTGGTATTGGTGCTGGACTATTTTTATTTACAGAGTTATCACTTATTCAAACTGCATTGCTTGCAATTATTTTAACGCCGACCGATGCCGCATTGAGTAAAGGTTTATTAGCAAGTACAAATGTACCTGAAAAAATTCGAGAAGGTATAAATACTGAAAGCGGATTAAACGATGGTTTATGCGTACCTGTGTTTTTAATATTTATTTTGCTTGCTAAAAATCCTGATTCAGCAATAACAGCATCGCAAACATTAGGTGTGTTTTCGCGAGAGTTAGGTTTAGCTGTATTAATAGCGGTTACATCAATTGCTTTATTTATTCCGGTATTAAATTTTGCAATGAAACGTCATTACTTTGCACAAAACACTAGTCCATTTTTACTATTAGGTTTTGCCATGGCTATTTTTTCAATAACGCAGTACTTTCATGGAAGTGGTTTTATTGCTGTATTTATTGCGGGTTTGTTATTTGATAAGTTTTCAGACACGGGTGTTCGAGCAGAACTGATTGAAGATTCTGAACATATTGCTGATTTTACATCGTTAATGATTTGGTGCCTGTTTGGTTTTGTATGTGCATATTTAGTTTTACCAAATATGAATAAAGAAATAATTATTTATGCGTTACTTAGTACTACGTTAATTAGAATAATTCCGGTTATGTTGTCGCTTCAATTTACAGCGCTTAATACAAAAGAACGTTTTACATTTGCTTGGTTTGGACCGCGAGGTTTAGCATCGATTGTTTTTACTTTAATGGTTATAGATACACAAATAGAAAATAAATACGACATTGCAACTATCGCTATGACAACTATTTTATTTAGTGTGTTTATTCACGGTATAAGTACAAAACCAATTGCAGATAGTTTTGCTAAACAATCTAAATAACTTTTATAAAAATTAGTGAATTATTTGCCGAGGTACCAACACGTTTTTCCAGCCTCAAAATTGATCACTTAATTAAGTGAATTGGTATTAATAAAAAAGGCGTAACTTATTTTTAAGTTACGCCTTTTTTATCTTTAACTTTTTATTAGCTAAGTACCTGTGCGAGTAACTCTATTGGGTGCTTAGGTTTAAATTGTTCAAAGCGTTTAACTTGGCTGCGGCACGAAAACCCGGTAGATAAAAGTTGATCTGGTTTATTTTTATCTACAATTGGTTTCCAACTCATTTCGTAAAGTGTACGAGAGTTTTCTTGGTTTTGTGCTTCGTGGCCGTATGTACCGGCCATTCCGCAACACCCGGTATTTGTTGTGTTTAGTGTTAAACCAATATCAGTAAAAATAGTTTTCCAAACACTTGCCGCTTTTGGTAATGCCGTTGTTTCTGTACAGTGGCTAAGCAATGTAAATTCTGTATCTTGCTTTTTCTTTGCACTTAACGATTTGAAAGATTGAGTTTGTAGCCATTCATGTGCAAGTTGTACATGAAAATCACCGCGATTACTTTCTAAAATTGTGTTGTACTCATCGCGATAACACATAACTAACGATGCATCTAAACCAACCAGTGGCGCATTTATATCACTGAGTTTATTTAAAAACTCGGCGGCATTTTTTGCTGTTACTTTAAACTCGTGTAAAAAACCTTTAACGTGCTGTGCTTTACCATTTGGTTTAAAGGGTAATAGCATAGGTTTTTTACCCAGTGCAGTTATAAGCGTTATAAAACTTTGTACTAATTCAGCTTCATAAAAACTGGTAAATGGGTCTTGCACAATTAACACATAATTATTTTGCTCTTCACCTGAAAGTGAATCTAATAATTCAAAATTAAATTTATGCGCTTTGGCTACACGTTTATCAAGTGATGGAATACTTAATTGAGGTGTGTCTACATAGCCAACCGTTTTTTTAATTAACCCACTTACTAAATTGGTTTTTACAACAGGATTAATTACACGTGCAAATTTTGACATAAGCGGAGCCGAGGTTTCTATGTTCCCAACTAAATAATCTTTAAGTGGACGAGCGTAATAACTATGGTAATAATTTAAAAAGCGCGCTCTAAAAGTTGGCACATCCACTTTTATTGGGCATGAAGTTGTACACGCTTTACATGCTAAACATTCATCCATAGATTCTTTTACTTCGTGAGAAAAATCGTAAACGCCTTTGTTTTTTTCTCGGCTATGAACAAAGCGTTCCCACCAAGTAATAACTTCACCTTTATTAAGTTCTTTTTCTACTTTCAGTAAATCTACATTTTTAGACTCTTGAAGTCGTAACCATTCGCGCATTAATGTTGCGCGCCCTTTTGGTGAATGCTTACGATCGCCGGTTACTTTATACGACGGACACATAGGTGAATTTTCGTCGTAGTTAAAGCATATTCCGTTACCATTACAGGTCATAGCGTTATTAAAACTGGTTTTTACATCGATAGATATTTGCTTATCAAAGTAAGAACGTTTTTGACTATCTACACTTACAAGTGAGTCTTCACTTTCAATGGGTGTACATATTTTACCTGGGTTGATTCTGTTATTAGGATCGAATGCAGTTTTTATTTTACGCAGTTGATTAAATAAATGTTCGCCAAAAAATTCAGGGCCATATTCGCTTCGATAACCTTTACCGTGCTCGCCCCACATTAACCCGCCATATTTTGCTGTGAGTTTTACAACGTCATCAGAAATTGTACGCAGTAGTTTTTCTTGTTCTGGATCGCACATATCAAGTGCTGGGCGTACGTGTAAAACGCCGGCATCAACATGGCCAAACATACCATATTGTAAATTATGGCTATCGAGTAATGCTCTAAATTCTACAATATAATCGGCTAGGTTTTCTGGCGGTACTGCGGTGTCTTCGGCAAAGGCCAATGGCTTTTGGCTGCCTTTAACATTACCAAGCAAACCGACTGACTTTTTACGCATTGCGTAAATTTTTAAAATATTGCTTTTATCGTTGGTTAACTGATAACCAATTACACCGTTGGTTTGATTTGCTACGCACTCATCTAACAATGTACAAAGTGTGTTAACTTTGTCTTTTATGTCGTCGGGCGATACTGCATTAAACTCAACCATGTTGAGCCCTTGCATATCCTTATTTGGTACGTCGGTTATTAAGTCCGATACTGAATGCCAAATTATATCTTCGCGCGCTAAATTTAATACTTTGCTGTCGACTGTTTCAACAGATGTTGCGCGTGCATCTACCAAAAAAGGTGAATGACGAAGTGCAGAATCAAAACTATCGTACTTAATATTTATAAGTGTTTTAAATTCGGCTATGGGTGTTAAGTTTAATTTTGCCTCAGTGACTATACCTAATGAGCCTTCTGATCCGGTAATTAGCCTGCTCATATCAAAAGTTTGTAAGTCATCACTTAGCACATGCTCTAGGTCGTAGCCGGTTAAAAAGCGATTTAAGCGTGGAAACTTCTCTAAAATAGCATCGCGCTGCGTAATAGAAATATCTAATACTGTTTTGTATAAGCTACCTATAAGTGAGTCTTGCTCGGCGATAACTTTTGCTTTTTGTATGTCGATTGGCGAGGTAACCATAGGTGTGCCATCAACTAAATACGTAGTTAAGCCTAAAACATGATTACTGGTTTTACCGTAAACTACTGACCCTTGGCCTGATGCATCGGTGCTGATCATTCCGCCAATAGTTGCACGATTACTAGTAGATAAGTCGGGTGAAAAGAAAAAACCATAGGGTTTTAAAAAGTCGTTTAATTGATCTTTTATTACACCTGTTTGTACTCTTACCCAACCTTCTTCTACGTTAATTTCGAGAATTTCTCGCATATAACGTGATAAATCAACAACAATACCAGGCGTTAGTGACTGCCCGTTTGTACCCGTACCGCCACCACGCGGGCCAAAAGTAAGCGACAAAAATGGGTCGCGAGATGCGGTTTGCAAAGCGAGTTGAATGTCTTTTTCGGTTTTAGGAAAAATAACACCTTGCGGAATTTGCTGATAAATACTGTTATCGGTAGAGGCAGTTAAACGCGTTGCATAGCTTGCATCGGTGTCTCCGCTAAAACCTTGATTTTTAATAGTACTTAAGTAATTTGCGACAAGTTCGGTCGCTGCATCTTGCTGTGTAATTGTTGCTATCATGACGGCGATAATTTAAGGCATTTGTGTAATTATATCATGGTGATGGCTAATAGAAATTGAAGATTTTACAGTTTGTAACACTCTTTTTGTCGTATTTTGAGGTTCTGTATTTATAATCAAGTTAAACCAATGTGTAGAGGTTTATATGAAAAAATTACTATTACAGATCATAGGTGTTTTGTTTATTTTGCTTGGGTTGTTTTTTTCTGTAGTAGCTAGGGCGTGTTGACCTTTGGTTGTTGAATTTGCAGCAGTATGTTTGGTTTTTAGGCAAGGCAGAGCCTATGTAGTGTGGTTACTCCCCATAAATAGGCGATAACGCAGCATAAATACCAAACATGCGCTGCCCAATGGGTTCTTTCTAGGGACGATTAACTCTTTGTTACTCGATTTTTACTTAGCCCACTAGGTTACAAACCTCGCGCCGCGATTTAATCGCCCCTAGATTGAACAAATTTCAATCCACAAAGATAAACACGCCCTTAGCCCCTCGCTGATATTTTTTATGGCGGGATTACTGTGCTTTTCTTTTTACTACCCAAAAGCGAGGCATTATTTAAAACTATGCCAAAAAGCCTTAACTAAATCGTGTAATTATTTAGATAAAAAATTAGTACGCTAAATTATGCCACTAATAAAAATGCCAGCTATAAAGCTGGCATTTTTATTAGTAACTAAAACCGTAATTATTTAGCAAGTTTATCTGCTAGGTATAACCAAGTTTCTAGTACTGTATCTGGATTTAGTGAAACAGAATCAATGCCCTGCTCTACTAACCATGCTGCAAAGTCTTCATGATCAGAAGGCCCTTGGCCACAAATACCTACGTATTTACCTTTTTCTTTAGCTGTTTTAATAGCCATTGAAAGTAGCTTTTTAATAGCAGGGTTACGCTCATCGAATAAATGTGCGATTAAACCTGAATCACGGTCTAAACCAAGTGTTAGCTGAGTTAAATCGTTAGAGCCGATAGAAAATCCATCGAACATATCTAAAAATTCATCTGCAAGTAATGCATTTGAAGGAAGCTCACACATCATTATTACTTTAAGACCATTTTCGCCACGTTTAAGGCCATGCTCTTCTAGTAATTCGATTACGCGTTTACCTTCTTCAAGGGTACGTACGAATGGGATCATGATTTCGATGTTGGTCATATCCATGGTGTTTCTTACGCGTTTTATTGCTTCACACTCAAGGGCAAAACAATCACGGAAGTCTTCAGAGATATAACGTGCAGCACCACGAAAACCAATCATTGGGTTTTCTTCTTCTGGTTCGTACTGCTCACCACCTACTAAGTTTGCGTATTCGTTTGATTTAAAATCAGACATACGCACGATTACGCGCTCTGGTGCAAAGGCACAACCAAGTGTAGAAATACCTTCTACTAACTTAGAGATATAAAATTCTACAGGTGATTCGTAACCGGCAATAATATCGGTAATTTCTGCTTGTAGAGCGGGTGTTTGCGCATCAAAGTTTAAAAGTGCTTTAGGGTGCACACCAATCATGCGGTTAATAACAAACTCAACACGGGCAAGGCCAACACCTGCATGCGGTAAACGTGCAAAGTCGAATGCACGATCGGGGTTACCCACGTTCATCATAACTTTCATTGGCAGTTCTGGCATTTTATCAACGCGCGACGTTAGTATTTCAAAGTCTAAAATACCTTCGTAGATGTAGCCTGTATCGCCTTCAGCACATGAAACAGTTACTTCTTGGCCCGCTTTGATTAAATCGGTTGCATTACCACAACCAACCACTGCTGGAATACCTAATTCACGTGCAATAATTGCAGCATGACAAGTACGACCGCCACGATTTGTAACAATCGCTGCAGCACGTTTCATGATTGGTTCCCAATCTGGGTCGGTCATGTCGGTAACTAAAATGTCACCTTCTTGTACTTGATCCATTTCTTTAATTGAATCGAGTACACGAACAACACCACTACCAATTTTGTGACCAATTGCACGCCCTTCAGCAATTACGTTGCTAGTACCGTTTAATTGAAAGCGTTCCATTACGTTTGCGTCTTCGTTTGAACGAACAGTTTCTGGACGCGCTTGAACTATATATAGTTTGCCGTCGTTACCGTCTTTTGCCCATTCGATGTCCATAGGACGACCGTAATGTTTTTCGATGATTACAGCTTGCTTGGCAAGATCTTGCACTTCTTCATCTGTAATCGAAAATTTGTTTGAAAGCGCTGGGTCTACATCAACGATGTCTACTTGTTTACCGTGCGCTTTATCTTCTGAGTAAATCATTTGAATGGCTTTAGAACCAATGTTACGACGTACTACTGACGGTTTGTTTTTCAGTAAGGTTGGTTTATGAACATAAAATTCATCAGGGTTTACTGCGCCCTGTACAACCATTTCACCTAAGCCATAGCTTGATGTAACAAATACAACGTCTTCAAAACCCGACTCTGTATCAATACTAAACATGACGCCTGATGCTGATTTATCTGAGCGTACCATGCGCTGAATACCTGCAGATAACGCTACGCCACGATGATCATAACCTTGGTGAACGCGGTACGATATTGCACGATCGTTAAATAAAGAAGCAAACACGTGTTTAATAGCGACCATTACTGAGTCGATACCTACTACGTTTAGGAAAGTTTCTTGTTGGCCTGCGAATGATGCATCTGGCATGTCTTCAGCGGTAGCTGATGAACGTACTGCAAAAGAAACATCTGCTGTTGTGTCACCGTGGAGTTGACTGTAAGCGTCGCGGATTGCTTTATCTAGGTTAGGTTGGAATGGTGTATCGATTATCCATTGGCGGATATCGGCACCTACTTTGGCAAGTGTATTTACATCATCAACATCGAGTGTATCTAAAATGTCGTGAATTTTTGCGGTGAGTCCTGATTGATCTAAAAACTCGTTAAAAGCGTCGGCTGTAGTGGCAAAGCCACCTGGAACCTGTACACCTGCGTTTGCTAGGTTTGAAATCATTTCACCGAGTGAGGCATTTTTACCACCAACACGAGGAACATCTTGCATACCAAGCTCTTGATACCAGAGAACGTATTCTTGCACGGGTCTTTCTCCAAAAAACAAATTGTAGTTGAAACTGTGAGAGTTAAGAAAGAAAACCTTTTATAAAGGTCACCTTCATTCTACACTGGCATTAGTCCTCACGTAAACCGTGAGTAACCCATTTTAGGGATTAAACGTAATAAAAAGGTTAACTATGAGAACTGCTTTTTATATATCAGACGGTACTGCAATCACCTCAGAGGTGTTTGGGCACGCGACTTTGTCGTTATTTCCGGTTGATTTTAATCATAAAACTATTCCTTTTGTTGAAACAGAAGAAAAAGCAAATGAAATTAAAGCGTTAATTAACGCAACTGCTGCAAAAGAAGGTGAGAAGCCATTTGTGTTCTTTACCTTCGTTAATCATAACTTAAGTGAAATTATTAAATCGGCCGATGCTGTTGCTTACGATTTTCTCTCTACTTATAGCGAAAAAATACAAAAAGAGCTTGATGTAGCACCAGTACCAAAAATGCACCGCACGCATTCTATTCACGAAAAAAGCTATGATTTTAGAATTGACGCCGTCAACTACGCACTAATGAATGATGACGGTGGCAACATTAAAAACTTTTCTGAAGCCGATATTATTTTAGTTGGTGTGAGCCGCAGTGGTAAAACACCAACCAGTTTATACTTAGCACTACAATACGGTATTAAAGCCGCTAATTATCCAATAACAGAAGACGACTTAGAAAGTGAGGGTTTACCTAAGTGTTTACTCACTTACAAACATAAGTTGTTTGGCCTGACTATTGACCCTGAACGTTTAGCTGCAATAAGGCATAGGCGTATGGCTAATTCTAAATACGCGTCTATTAGGCAATGCCGAATAGAAGTGCGTGAAGTAGAAATGTTATATAAACGCCATAAAATTTCGTACTTTAATTCTACCCATCATTCGGTAGAAGAAATATCTGCTAAAATCCTAATTGACAGTAACCTTGAGCGACGTAAGTACTAACAAACTAATTTACTATTTTGCTAAAAAAAGCCGCAATATGCGGCTTTAATTTTTTACTTATTACTTACGAGCGTCTTTTAATAAATCAGCTACTAAGAAACCAACTTCTAATACTTGGTCTGCATTTAAGCGAGGGTCACATTGTGTTTTGTAACGCTGTGCTAGGTCATCGTCTGATAAACCGTAAGCACCACCTGTACACTCTGTTACGTGCTGACCTGTCATTTCTAAATGAACACCACCTGCATATGAACCTTCAGATTTGTGTACTGCAAAGAATTGGCTGATCTCGCGCATAATATTATCAAAGCTACGTGTTTTGTAACCAGATGTCGCTTTTTCAGTATTGCCGTGCATTGGATCTGAGCTCCAAATTACTTTACGGCCTTCTTGTTGAACGCGGCGAACGAGTGCTGGTAATTTCTCTGGAAGAACATCAGCACCCATACGCGTAATTAACGTTAAGCGACCCGGGATATTATCTGGATTTACTGCATCAATTAAACGAATTAGGTCGTCTGGGTCCATGCCAGGGCCAACTTTAACACCTATGGGGTTTTTAATACCTTTGAAAAACTCAATGTGGGCATGATCTAGCTGGCGTGTACGCTCACCAATCCAAACAAAGTGTGCTGAACAGTCGTACCAATCACCTGAAAGGTGGTCACGGCGTGTTAGCGCTTCTTCGTAACCTAGTAATAAGGCTTCGTGAGAAGTGTATAAATCTGTTTCTTTAAGGCTAGGTGCAATTGTAGAATTAATGCCACACACTTCCATAAATTCAAGTGCATCTTGAATTTTGTCTGCAAGTTGTTGGAAACGCTCTTTTTGCGGATTAGCGGCAACAAAACCCATATTCCAGCGGTTTACCTGGTGTAAGTCAGCTAAGCCACCTTGTGCAAATGCACGTAGTAAGTTTAATGTAGCTGCACTGTTGTGGTAAGCCTTCATTAAACGTTGAGGGTCTGGTATACGTGCTTCTTCTGTAAATTCAAAGCTATTTACAATATCACCACGGTAAGATGGTAATGAAACTCCATCGATTGTTTCTAAATCTGCAGAGCGTGGTTTTGCATATTGGCCAGCCATACGTGCAATTTTAACTACAGGGCATTTACCGCCGTAAGTTAATACAACCGCCATTTGTAAAATGGTTTTAAATGTATCGCGAATATTAGCTGCGTTAAAGTCACTAAACGACTCAGCACAATCACCACCTTGAAGTAAAAATGCACGACCTTCGCACACATCTTCAAGCTGTTTAAATAAGCTTCTTGTTTCCTCAGCAAATACTAATGGCGGAGCGCTTTTTAATTGGCCCTCTACTGACTTTAACTCTTCTTGATCTGGGTACTGTGGTTGCTGCAGTATTGGCAGCTCTCTCCAACTATTTGGGTTCCACGATTGCATGTTCTTTCCTCATTCCTACATTACCTGATAAGAAGAAATTAACGTATGCAGGCACCTAAGTTCAAGGACTAAATTCACTATTTACCAATTATTTAGTTATGAGCTAGGTATATATAAATTTTATAACTTAAATAAGCTGTTTTGCATGCCATTTTTTTGTTTTATTTATAATATTTATTCACTTAATAACAACAAGATAAAAGCAAATTAATTATATTTTGAGTATCTTATATTAAATTAAAGGCAAGCATTACATGTATACAAACAACAAGGGAACACATCATACTTAAAAGCACAGGTTTGTACTCTTAACTTTACAGACTAAAATAATTAAAAAAGATAATCAGTATGAACGCAGGATTATATGTGCTAAAGGCATGGTAACTCTAATGAATTGCTAACAAAAATTACCAATAGTGTTTATGGGGCTTTAGTTTATTTAAAGCTAGCTTATCCACTTAGCTGACTACGTACTCGATTTATAATTTATACTAACCCTTCAGTGCACTTACGTTCATCTACTATGTAATGATTCCAGCACACCAAAAACCTTTGGTTACTTAAATATGCTCTGTTTAGTTAAGTTCCATACATTGGTACCGCTCATTTTGCCCTCTGAGTCCAAAGCCTCAATCATCCAGAGTAAATAATTAAAATATCTCACACTCATGATTTGCAGTTTATTATTTATCACTATAGTAGATTAGTGAGTTAGATTTACTCATTGGATAATGAGATAACAGCTAATGTACCGGCTATTATATTAACGAATTATTTTTATGCAGTAATTATATTAATAGCTCACAATTAAAGAACACATCATACTTATTTTTTTAAAAAAATTTATCTTAGCAGGGTCATAAAATTGAAGTATTTATAAACAAGTAAAAGGTTATATGTGATAATTACAAAATTGTAAGATGTGTTCTTGGTTGTATATGGTTAGTAAAATACAAATTAGAAGTCAGTTTGATTTAATGAATGAGCTAACATTATTGTTAGTAGAAGAGCTAAAAGCTTGTGAGTACTCGAAGGCTGAATATTATCAGTTGCCTAATATTAGTAGCGCTGATGAAAGCATTGTTCCAGAGTCTATTATCACTAATAGGATTTCGGGTGATTTAGCACATAAATCTATCCTTAATTCATTCACTGATATTTATAAAAAAGATGGTTTAAGTAGTCGTGTTTTAAAGCGCCACCCTGGTTTACTTGTAATTAAAAATGCAGATAAAGAATCGCTTAATAATCGAATAGCTCAGGTGAATAAGGCTAAGGCTGATTTTAAAGCTTGTATTGTCGCGATAGATAATAACGATGCTCGTTTTGAAGCAGTACACAATGCAATGCCTAATTTAATTACTTTAGCTGCCTACAGAAAAATACATTCTGAGAGTGATTCGCCTTTTTCAGTACGTTTTACGTGGATGCATAAGCACGCAACAAAAACACTCACAAAAAAAATGGCTTTAGAGATGCTTGATAAATCGGCCGGTTACAGAAACCCCAGAATGATTGATCAACAAAAATGGCAATCATTAGTTGCACAAGAACAAATGCGTGTAGCTAGTTTAGGTGAAAAAGAAAAATTAAGGATTAGACGCCCTACCCGTGTAAGCCCTCAAGTAAATGTTAGATACACAGCTCAAAATCGTTACCACGTTAGTGCTGCATTACCCTTTATTTTGATAAACCCAGAACCAGATGTAAAGCTTGGTATTTTACCTGATTATCAAAAGCCAGATGCTCACCCACGTAAGCGAGAGTATGATTTTTTAGTCGATAGGTTATATTTAGAGCAAGTAGACAAATAATGATTATGTTAAAAAGGCCACTTTATGTGGCCTTTTTGGTTTGGTGTTTAATTGTTTAAAATAAACCTTTTTATTTTTCTACTATTTCTTCAATTTTATCTTCATCAATTAAAACTGCATTCTCAACGATACGTTTACCGCCTTGAATTTCTATGCGTTTATTGTGTTTGTTTAATGTAAGTATCTCGTCGCAAAACTGATCCGATGGATGCATTTCATATGTGTAGTCGATAATATTTCCGGTTTTATCGTCTTTTACATTTGTGATGCTGTATTCAGATATAGCCCCTTTTTCGATCAAATCTTTCATTGTCGTAGTCATATCACGACGTAATGCCTTTAATTTATTCTCAGTAATATCATCTGTAGAATAAATAGAGCCATATTTTTCCATAATAGAAAGTAATCTAAAATGATACGTTTTACCTGGCGCCGCATATCGCCAAAGATGATACAAACGTAACATCATCCAACGTGATAAGCCGCGTTTTAATTCTTGGGCACTATTAAAATAATATCCTTTGTATTCAAGGTTATCAATCATGTTATGAACAAAAGCATTTAAACATGCAACACATTTAACATTGCCACCTTGACCTTTTTTACCACTAAAGTGTAGCGACGATAAAAAATTCATATTTGACTCATAAAAAGAATCGTCAATGTCTGAATTCTTAGTGTCGGTAGCAGAATATTTAAATGAAAGTTTAGAACCTTGAAGTGCTTCTAATGATTCTTTGATTGCTGGATAAGGCATTGACTGCCCAACCGCTTTAAGCTCCTGTGCTAATTCGTTCATAGAAAAAACGACTGCATATTGAATACCGGACTTAAAATTAATTTTTACTATTTTACCTTTAGAGGCTAAACGAATAAGTGCGCGCTCAACTTTTTCTTCTCTATCTGATGGCCATACTAAATATTCAACGTCTTCACCATCTTTACGCGTACTAACAACAGCAGGCGTTATTTTTATTTCGCCATCATATAAAATACCATCTACTTTTTCAGATATTTTACGCGTTATTATCGTCTTTTTAGGAGCTTCTTCTAGAGGCAATTTTTTATGGCCAGAACGTACAAAGCGACCCCACAAATCATAATGATTAAATGTGTTAGAGTAAGCACGTAATCCATGAGCTGCATTTTCGATTGAAATTCGCACATCTTTATTATCTGTAAACAGTGCTAAACTTTCGTTATCGATTGCACTTTCCACCCCGTGGATTTGGCCCCTTAGTGTATCGGGCAAGTTATCTACCGAGATGTTGACCTTTCGGCTCATTGTTCTTATTTCCATTTTTATTGCGACAGCTAATAACAACACATAAAACGACAAAAGTTAAATGTTTAAGTTAGTATAAAAGTGATCCGAGTTTAAATAAAATGTTCAGATCATTATTTTACTAAGGCTAATGTATTTATCATGATTTTAGATCACTATTTTACTAAGAGTACAGTTATAAATCTAATTTTTACTAACTCAGGTGTTATTTTGTCCATCACATTTAGTTTTTTTGTAAAATTAGCACGACAAATTAGCCTTAAATTTTTTATCCCTGTGGATAAAGACTTATTGAGTTAGCATAGATCTGATCTGTACTTACTACAGATCAGATCTATACCAATTAAAGCCACGTTTTAAAGCACTGCTTGGTGTATAACTTTATAATTTACTTAGTAAAAAATTGATCTGTCGAGCTGTTTTTGTTCATAACTAATTGAGTAACTTGTGCATAACTCAATGTTTTAAATATAGCTTAGTAAAAAGGTGATCCAAGGGTAGATAAAGATCTGATCTTAACCAAGTATAAAGCTGATCTGCTTTTTTTTGTATTATTTATAATAATCATAGAGTTATATATAGATTATACACCCTTAACCTTTATTACCTTATATATTTAACCACCTTTAAACTTCTTTATTTATACTAAGCAATATTAATGGTGTAAAAATATTTTTGAATGTCTTGTTATTAAAATGCATGTCGTCTTAAATAGTTGTTTACAGCTAATTGAATGGACATTATACTTGCAGCCTAACTTTGAGGAAGAAAGTATGTCTATCAATAATAACGCGCTAAGTACCTACCGGCTTTTAAAAGCAACTGCCGAAGTTGCTGAAAAATCACTAGAAGGACGTATTCAACATTACCGCGCTCATCTTAAATCAGAAGAAAAAGAATTAAGAACCTACACTCAAAAAGCAGCAGCTGATTTACTAGGTTGTAATAATCGTACCCTAAAAAGACGACATGATAACGGTGATTTTGACGATCTTAATATAAAACGCGGTGCTAATGGCCACTATGCTTACACTTTAGTAAACATTTTTGCTATGGCTGATATTATGGATATTAAGCCAGATCACCGTACTGATGACGACAAATTACAAGTTATAGTAATTAATTCGCTTAAAGGTGGCTGTGGTAAAACAACGAGCATGGTTAATATTGCAGCTGCTTTAGCAACTACAAATATCAAACGTTATCGTATTGGTATAATTGATTTAGATCCGCAAGGTTCATCATCAAGCTTCTTTCCTTCAAGTGAGCACGATCCAATTACTGTTGGCGATTTAATGCGTGATTGTATTGATTTAGACGAAGGTGAAACTTGGCCAGAGTTTGTTTCTAATTCATTTTTACCAACCCATATTCCTAATATTCGTGTTTTACCATCAGGTATGGACGATTTTTATTTTGAGCACGAAACTGCTACTTTACTCAAAGATACCTCTAATTATGAGCAAACTCGCCATTATCATAAGTTACTTGAAAAAGTAATAAACCCCGTTAAAGATGAGTTTGACATTATATTAATTGATACAGCCCCTACCCTTAACTTTATGTTTTATAACGCCTTAATGGCATCTACTGCTATGCTTATTCCTGTTCATCCAGAAGCTGTTGATTTTGATGCTAACAATAAATACTTAAAACGATTAGGTGAGATTTATCATACTGTTGCAGCCCTAGGCCATAATGGTTGGGACTTTATGCAATTTTTGGTGACCAACTATGTAAAAGGTAATCACTCTCAACGCGATATAGTAAAAGATGTTCGCAGTGCTTTTGGTCGCCAAGTAATGAGTTATCCAATTAACCATAGCTCTGCAATTACCGCTAGTTCATCGTCTTTTAATACTATTTTTGATCAAAAAGCGTCTGATAGTTTAGCAAGCCGAGAGTCACTAATGCGTGCTCAAGAAAATATCAAAGACGTAGTAGATGAACTTGAAATGTTAATTCGATCAAATTGGCAGTCTACTCAATCATCACTCAATACCCCTAAGTAAGGATGTTAAATAAAAATGGCTAGAAAACGTAAAAACGACACCCGCTTAGATCCATTTGCAACAGCTGTAGGTAACAGCAGTCTTGATGCACTTTTAGAGCAAGCCAGCGCTGGCGATGTAATTAGAATGCCTGCTCCAAGTGATCCTACGCGCGAAATTACCCTAGTTTGTAAAGTGATCCCACACAGCGATATTGAAGCAAGTACCCAGGTTTATGGTAAAAACCGCCGTGTTCAAGCGCTGCTTAACGAAAAGTCGGTATCGGATATATTACCTGCTATTAGCGAAGATGGTCGTAACCAACACCCAGCACTTTTATGGGAGCAAAATGATACTAGCTTAGTACTAGCAGGCTCACGTAGACGAAAAGCTTGTATTTTAGGTAACGCCGATTACTTAGTGCTTAGCTCTACTGATTTTACAGATCAAGATGCTAAAATTTTAGCTGTATCGTCTGATCAATACATCGCGCCTAGCTTATGGGAACTCGGCCAAGCTTATCAGCAAACTAAAAATGAATTAATTGAGCAAGGTAAAAAAGGCTCGTACCGTGAAATAGCGACCATTGAAGGTGTTTCACACACTGCGATTGCTGATGCGGTAAAAGCATATGAGCAAATTCCTGCTGATGTTATTTCTCTTTATCCTACAGCTAATCATGTTGGTCGTGAAGTAGCTAAAAAGCTGGTAATTGCAAAGGAGCGAGACGAAGCTGCGTTTAACCAGCTTGTTAATGCACTTGCTAACGATGAAGAGCTTAATGCTATTACAAGCGACGACAAGCGTGCTATGGCTATAACTAAGCGCCTAACTGCAGAGCCTGAAGTTGCTGCAAAACGTGAAGCAGTCCTTGAAAACAAATTTATATCAGTACAGCGTAATATTAAAAGCGGTGATGTTTCTATTAAAATAGATAATAAAGTTATGACTGATAAGCGTTTAGAACAGCTTACAAAGCTTTTAGGTGCTTTTAATTAGCTAGTATAATAATGATCTGCCGGTGCTGTTTAGTTAGTTAAATAGTGATCTGGCAGATACTTAAGTTGGTAAAAATCTGATCTTGTTGCCAACCAACAGCCTCAAAAATCCTTACGTACCCACCGAAGATCAATTTTTTACTAACTTAATTGTTACTTTTATTGCTTCAAACACGTTTAACCCACTGCGTTAGTAAAATTATGATCTGTAATGCCCCTTGTTTTGTTGTTAACTTGTATACAAGTTGTGAGCTTGCTGTGTTTTAAATTTCAGTTAGTAAAAATTTTTGCTCATATTTAGCTATAAACCGATTTTTTACTAACCTATCAGCTCCAACCAGTTTGTATTGCGTTAATATTGCTTTAGCTCAACGCACATAAGGCATATACTGGCAGAATTATTTTTAAAATTTAATGCTTAGAGTGACATGTCTGCTAACTTATCAAAAAATGATTTAATGGCTATTTTTGAAGAAATAAAAAATGAGCAGGCAACTCAGTTTCCCCTGTCTGAACGCTTTATAAAAAAGCTTTTTCGCGAAAGTGTTCTTGATAAAGGCAAAGAGTATTATAAAAATGGTCAAATTAGCTGGCTTGAGCACACACCAAACTTTTCTGTTGTGGACTCTACGGTTCAAGGCGATAACGGTTCATCGTTTAATCAACGTATTGAGATCAGTAAAGTACCAACTGGTTATTCTGTTGACACTCATTGTACATGTAACGCAAAAACCAAATGTCGCCATTTGGCTGCCATTTTATTTAAACTTAAAATAGAACACTCTGGTGAGTACGGAGAAGACTACTTTATAAATGATTGGTTTAGCGAGTTAAGTGCACTTAAAAGCAACGATAAAAAAACGCCATCGCAAGTACTTTTATTTGTTTTAGATATTGAAAATAACAAAGTATTTTTAACACCAAAAATAGCTAATGTTGAAAACAAAAAAAATTACACCCTAGGAAGAAACCTTACCGAGCAACAGCTCAATAGCTTTGTTACTCCAAACGATTTACTCGAAAGCGATTTTAGATTATTTAGTTGGATCCGCTCGCAAAATGCAGTCGGAAACATTGAGCTTAAAGGCCAATGGGGCTTTAGTGCTTTGCAGCAGTTAATCGCAACAGAACGTTTGTTTTTTCAACGTTCTCGTGTGCCTATAAAGGCTCAAACTGGTCAAGCATTGAGTTTTAATTGGGAACAAAATAAAGACCTTTCGCAATTAGTTATCAAGCTTGAGCAAAGCCAAAATTGGGCATTGTTAAAAACTACGCCTCCTACATATATAGACTTAGACCATTTAAAAGCTGGGCGCATTCGTACTCCATTAAGTGGTGACGAAATTGCTCATCTACAAACCATGCCTGCCCTGCACGATGCTAATTTTGATCGTATTTATAAACAACTAGCGGATAATTTTGGTGTGGGTGTTATTCCGCATCCAACTAATTTACAGCCTAGTTTGCCTAAGCCTTCTAGTAATGCGGTATTAAAAATAACAATGGGTGAGCGCGGTTTATCGCTTTCATTATTATTTAAGTATAAAAATAAAAACTATTTAGCAGGCTCTGCCCCTGCTAATACAATAAATAGTGCTTTTGAAAATACAGTAACCAATGAGCTTACTAATCTCGGTTTCGAATTTTGTAAAGGGGGTTTACAAAGTGAATTTGTATTTATAAAACAATCTCCTATTCATTTGCACTGGCTTATATTTGAAGTGTTTCCTAGTTTTAAAGAGCGGGGCTGGCAAGTAAGTGTAAGCAAAGTTAGTAGTCCTAATCCTCAATCGGAAGTTAGCTTGCATGTTCATCGCGCTGCAGGGCATCAAATGCACTGTAAAGTTTTGCTTGGTGAAGCAAAAGCGACCCCTCTTTTTACCAATACTGATCCGCTATATCAGTCATTAAATCGACAAAGTGAATTATTTTATTACTACCCAGTAGGCCGACAATTT
Organism: Pseudoalteromonas sp. H103; assembly: GCF_001469205.1. Classification (NCBI taxonomy): domain Bacteria; kingdom Pseudomonadati; phylum Pseudomonadota; class Gammaproteobacteria; order Alteromonadales; family Pseudoalteromonadaceae; genus Pseudoalteromonas; species Pseudoalteromonas sp. H103. The sequence continues at coordinate 223,253 of NZ_LOFG01000020.1, forward strand.
GGGGTTATTAATAAATCAGCAATTAACTTAATTAACGAATTTAAAGAACGTTTTGAATTTGTAAAAACGCGAGATGAATTTAATATACCGCTATCGTACTTACCTGAACTGGTAAAGCAAACAGCTATAAATGTAGAGCTACACGACGATTCTTTAGAGCGATATTTATTAGAGCTAAATAGCACAGACTACGCTATGCCTGTTGTTGCTTTACATGGGTTAAACGACTCCGTTACTCTTAGGGAGTATCAACAACAAGGCGTAGATTGGCTTAGCTTTTTAAAGCGCCATCAGTTAGGTGGGATTTTAGCCGACGATATGGGGCTTGGAAAAACACTTCAGGTAATCGCTTTTTTAGCGAGCACTTTTAACCGCCCTCAAGCTGGGCCTACACTTATAGTATGCCCTACGAGCTTAGTTAGTAATTGGCAAAACGAGATCACTAAATTTGCTAAAAGTTTAAAAGTAACGACTATTTTTGGTGCTCAGCGAAATGAGCCATTACAGCACCTAGCTCAGGCGCAGTGTATACTTACAACCTATCCGCTTTTAAAGCGCGACATAGCGTACTATTCACCGCTTTATTTTGAAAATATTATACTCGATGAAGCTCAATATATTAAAAATAATACAGCGCAGGTTTCGCGTTTAGTCAAACGCTTAAATGCCGAGTTTAAATTATGTTTAAGCGGTACCCCTATTGAAAATAACTTACTTGAACTTAAGTCATTACTCGACTTTGCTATGCCGTCACTACTTGGCTCGCAGGCTCATTTTAAACAACATTTTCAAACGCCTATCGAGCGCGAAGCTGATATGGATCGTGCAGAGCAGCTAAAAGCCTTAATTATGCCTTTTATAATGCGCCGTACTAAAGCGCAAGTTGCTCAAGAGCTACCAGAAAAAACAGAGTTAACAAAAGAGTTTGAGTTTGAGCCTAAGCAAAAAGAAATGTATCAAGGCATTACACGCTCATTGGAAGAAAAGCTTATAGACTTATTTGCAGAGCAAGGCGTGCAAAAAAGTAAGTTGGCTTTTTTAGAAGCGCTATTAAAGTTAAGACAAATTTGTTGCCACCCAAAATTAATAGACCCAGAAACCCAAGCAGGATCAGCAAAGCTTGAGTGGCTCGCAACACATTTACCGCTTATGTTAAGCCTTGGTCGTAAAATAATTATTTTTAGCCAGTTTACATCGGCACTTGATTTAATAGCTAAACGCCTTGAAGAAATACACATTAATTTTAGTATGCTAACAGGGCAAACTCGTCATCGCGATAAAGTAATAGATGAGTTTACAAGTGGTAAAACATCGGTGTTTTTAATTAGTTTAAAAGCCGGTGGCACTGGCTTAAATTTAACGCAAGCCGATACTGTTATTCATTTTGATCCGTGGTGGAACCCAGCTGTAGAAAAGCAAGCCACCGACAGGGCATATCGTATAGGCCAAACTAATCCCGTATTTGTATATAAACTAATAATGAGCAATTCAATCGAGCAAAAAGTATTTAAAATGCAGCAAGATAAGCAAGCGCTTGTAGATGCTTTATTTACCGAAAAATCTATGAGTTTTACACAGTTTGATGAGCAACAAATGTTATCACTCATTAAAAATTAAATATTAATGAACTAAATTAAAAAATAAGCGTCTATTAATATGCTTGTTGATTAATTGCAGTTAATACAAGTTTTCATGTTGATTTCCCCCCTATTTAGTTACTAATTTTAGTAGCCACTGAGCCAGCACTTTTTAGCTGGCTTTTTTATGCCTGTAATTTTCCTTAATTATTATATTTAAAATATTTATCATTATTTTTGAACTTAATTTAAAGTTGGGCGTCTACTATTATGCTTGTTGATTAATTGCAGTTAATACAAGTTTTCATGTTGATTCCCCCTATTTAGTTACTAATTTTAGTAACCACTGAGCCAGCGCCTTTTAGCTGGCTTTTTTATGCCTGTAATTTTTCTTAATTATTATATTTAAAAATATTTATTTATAGTTTTGAACTTAATTTAAAGTTGGGCGTCTACTATTACGCTTGTTGATTAATTGCAGTTAACACAAGCTTCATGTTGATTTCCCCCGTTTAGTTACTAAGTTTAGTAATGATTGAGCCAGCCTAGTTTAGCTGGCTTTTTTTAT
>NZ_LOFG01000021.1:0-220996 GCF_001469205.1 Pseudoalteromonas sp. H103
GCCAGCCTAGTTTAGCTGGCTTTTTTTATGTCTAAAATTTTCCTTAATTTTTATATTTAAATTTTTTATCTGCTATTTTGAACTTAATTTAAAGTTGGGCGTCTACTATTATGCTTGTTGGTTAATTGCAGTTAACTCAAGCATCATGTTGATTACCCTGATTGGTTACTAAATTTAGTAATGATTGAGCCAGCCCATTTTGAGCTGGCTTTTTTTATGTCTAAAGTAAATGTTTTGAATAGTTTTTTTGTTTACACGGTCTACTGTTATACCTGCTGATAAACAGCAGTAGATTATTTTTCCCTTTGATTACTTAATTATGTAATGTTGAGCCAGCTTACCTCTAGCTGGCTTTTTTATCTAAGTTAAAGCTTTAGTTACTTCCCCTACCCCGCATCAATGTTATTGGTTATGATGGCATGTCTCTAAATTTTATAAGTTTATTTTATGTTTACCCAATTACTCACTCATATTGACTGGTTAAGTCTGGGCGCTGGCGTTACCGCAGGCGCATTGCTTTATAGTCTTGTAGCTGCGCAGCTTCGTAAAAAATTAAATCAACAGATTAGCGAGCAGGAACAGCAACTTTCATTACTACAAAATCAGTTTGATAATAAACAGCAGCAATACAATACCTTACTAGAAGATCACGAACTGCTAGAGCATACTCATCAGGAGCAACGCGACGAAGCACAGCACTTTAAAACCCGCTTTAGCGAGCAAGAAAAACAAAGCGTTCAATACAACTATTTTTGGCGTAAAGCCGAAGGCGAATTAACTGCTCTGCGTGAGCAATTTAATCAGCGCGATGTTGAATATAATAATATGCGTACTACGCTTGAACAAAAACAGCAAAACTTTACCGAGCAGCTCGCGCAAATAGAGCAAAGTAAAAATGTGCTTAAAAAAGAGTTTGAAAATCTCGCTAATAAAATCTTAGAAGAAAAATCGCAAAGCTTTAAAACTCTAAATCAAGAAAGCATTGAGCAACTATTAAAACCAGTACAAGGGGAGCTAAAAGGCTTTAGAGATAAAATGGAATCTATTCACGTTGAAGATTTAAAGCAACGTGCTGCCCTTAAAACTGAGCTACTGCATTTACAAGCGAAAAGCCAAGCTATTACCGAGCAAGCCGATAAGCTCAGTAATGCACTGCAAGGGCAAAAAAAGACGCAAGGTAATTGGGGCGAACTAATGCTCGAAAACGTACTCGACAGCGCAGGCCTGCGTGCAGGTACTGACTACAAACGCGAAGTATCGTTTAACACCGAAGACGGTCGACTGCGCCCCGACGTAGTGGTGTATTTACCACAGGGCCGCCACTTAGTGATTGATGCTAAAACATCGCTAAATGCTTATACCCGTTACGTTAACGCCGAAAATGAGCTAGAGGCTAGCCAAGCAATTAAAGAGCATGTAAATGCCGTTACATCGCGTATTAACGAGCTTGCCAGTAAATCGTACGCTCGACTCCCTGGTATAAATTCGCCTGAAGTAGTTATTATGTTTGTCCCTATTGAGTCTGCCTTTGTAGAGGCGCTTAAATACCAAAGCGATATTTACCAACAAGCTATCGAAAAAAACATTTTAGTTGCTACACCAACTACTCTGCTTACAAGCCTTAATATTGTTAAACAGCTGTGGCGCTTTGAAGAGCAAACCAAATACTCTAAAGAGCTGGCGAATCGTGCAGAGCGCTTTTACAACAAGCTCAATGGCTTTTTAACGAGTATGGAAGGTGTTGGCAAACAACTAGACCGCGCAAAAGAAAGTTACGATAAAGCCTTTTCACAGCTTTACCGTGGTAAAGGCAACTTAATTAAACAAGCTTCAGAATTTAAAGAGCTAGGTGTATCGGTTCAAAAAGAGCTACCAAACGAAAGCGTAGAAAAAGCCCAATTAGAGCTGGATTAAGTTCGATTTATCTCTACTGTTTTATACATTAAAAGGAAGGTTAATGGTTTTTCCCTTACTCAGTTCACAAAGGTTAGCGTTAACCCCTATAAATTATGAGGATAGAGACGCTATTTTTGCTCTTTTTTCAGACCAACAAGTTACTAAATACTATGATCTGGCGCCCTTAACCCAAACCTCCCAAGCTGATAAGTTAATTGATTTATTCAATTATAGATATAAAAATGGTGAAGGGATCCGCTGGGCTATCCGTTTAAAAAATACTGATGAGTTAATAGGTACTTGTGGTTTTAATAGTTGGTCAGTACCAATGAAGCACGCATTTATTGGTTACGACCTTAGTAGCCAGTATTGGGGTAAAGGCTATGCTTTTGAGGCTATTAGTATAATTATAAAAGCTGCCTTTGATGGGTTGCTAAGTTGCGGGGCTTTAAATCGAATTCAAGCCGACACTGTACCAGGAAACAACGCATCAGAAGCACTTTTACTAAAGCTTGGCTTTTGTGAGGAAGGCACAAGGCGACAAAGTGGTTTTTGGAAAGGGCAATTTCACGACCTAAAATGCTTTGGACTATTAAGCGCGGAGTTCAATTGATGAAAACTGATGTTGTAATTTATAACTTATTGAACGAAATCAGCGTTCAATTTCCTGAAGTTAAAGCGTTAATGAGCATCTATGATGAAGATGAAACCACGTTTAAAATGGAGGCATTTTCTAAAGCCACAACACACGCTTTTGCTCTTGGCTATGTGGAGCAAGCCCAGCGTTATTTAAGTTTTATGGCTGAAAAGCTAATAAACGCTGATGCAAAAGTAATTGAATACATAGACGTATATTACGTAGAGACACTATTTTGGTGCGCAAGTTCTCATACTATTGCGGTTGGTTGGCCTCTAGTGCCTGGCAACTTACAAAAGCTTTATATCAATTTTCATGGTACAGCGCCGCAAAACGAATACAACTAAAGCTCACATGAACTAGCTTACGCCTTTAATACTCCACCTCATTCAATAACTCATTTATTTTTTCATCGCCAATACACTCTCCATTAGACCAGCTTGCATTAAGCAGTGTAATTAAATTACCAATACGCTCTGACTTACGCTGTAGCTGCTTTATTAGTGCATTAGCTTCATGTTGTTTTTCACCAAGGCGCGCAATAATGGCGTTGTGATCTAGCTCCTCATTAGGCTTACGCAGGGAGGGGATTTCTTCAAGCGAAAACCCTAAACTTTGTGCAAACTTAATCATTTTAAGCTGCTCTACACTAGCCTTATCGTATTGCCTATACCCGTTGTTATTTCGCGTACCGTGTGGCAGCAGCCCTATACTTTCGTAATACCGTATGGTGCTTGCTGCAATACCCGAGTGCTTAGCTAGTTCACCTATTTTCATTATTGCCTCTACTATAAAAAGCGGGTTGACCTTAAAGCTGACTTTAAGGTTATAGTGCCTGTAATGTCAATTTATGGTTTATATGTATGTTTGAGTTTGAACAATCTGCTGTATTTACGCCCTTTACCCTACCAAGCGGTTTAACGCTTAAAAACCGAGTAGTAAAAGCCGCTATGGAAGAGAACCTCGCAGAGGCTAACCAAACGCCATCGCAAGTGCTTAAAAATGTATACAGTGAATGGGCAAAAGGCGGCTGCGGGTTAATTATTACAGGCAATGTTATGGTTGACCACCTTGCAATGACAGGGCCAGGCGGCCTTGCCCTTGAGCAGAAAACCGATATAGCGCCTTTTGCAGAACTTGCACGCTTGGCGCAGCAGAACGATTGTAAAATTGTTATGCAAATTAATCACCCTGGTCGCCAAGTGTTTAAAAATATGGGCGGAAAAGCCTTTAGTGCCTCAGACATTGCGCTTGATGTGGGTAAACACTCACATTTATTTGCTCAGCCAAAGGCAATGACACAAAGTGACATTAACGATGTAGTTACGCGTTTTACACAAACAGCCTTACAGGCTGAAAAAGCAGGCTTTAATGGCGTACAAATACATGCTGCACATGGCTATTTATTAGCACAGTTTTTATCTCCTCTTACTAATAAACGAGATGATAAATGGGGCGGTAGCCTTGAAAACCGCGCCCGCTTATTACTTGAAATTACCAAAAGCGTTAAAGCACATTGTAGCGAGAGTTTTTCGGTATCCATAAAACTTAACTCAGCTGATTTTCAGCGCGGTGGCTTTGAACCAAGTGACGCGCAAGCGGTTGTTAATATGCTAAGCGCATTAAAGGTTGATTTTGTAGAGCTTTCGGGCGGAAGTTACGAAGCACCGGCTATGCAAGGACAAACAGGCGATGAGCGTACACTTGCACGTGAGGCGTACTTTTTAGAGTTTGCCAAAGCAATTAGCGAGCAATCAAACATACCCATTATGACCACCGGTGGCATTAGCCGATTAGATGTGGCAAATAAAGTAATTAGCTCAGGCGTAGCGCTCGTTGGTATGGCCACGGCATTGGCTTATCAGCCTAATTTAGTTAATTGCTGGCAAACACAGCCAGCGCAAAACCTGCTTATGCCGCGTGTTACGTTTAAAGACAAAACCCTTGCTGGGCTTGCCACTATGGCGCTGGTAAAAAGGCAAATTCGCCGAGTTGGCCAAGGCAAACATGTTAAAGCAAATGCCTCCGCTATTTTTACTTTGATAAGCGATCAAATACGCACAGCTAAGCTTACAAAGCGCTACCGTAAGCGCTACCGTAAGCGCTTTACTAAAGAGCTAAATTAAGCTTTTAGTTTTGCTTGTTTATTTTTTACCGTTTGTTTAGCTATGTATACATTGTAATAAATGTAACCACTTACATATTGTGTTTGTTGGAATTAAAAGGTGCACCAAGGTGGAAGTATACTTTTTTATCAAGCCATTAAAGTGCACCATTTTGTACATGTTTAATTACTGTACTAACAAGCGAAACAATCATTCAGTAATGTTAAATAAAATGCTTGTTCAGTGCCTGTTAATTTAACCCATCCTGTTGATAATGTTGAGCTTTATTGTAACTGCTTTTGTTGTTTTTGCTTGAGTTTTATACTAGCGTATAGAGTAGATATTTAACGTTACTCAAGGAGAAAGGTTACATGGTATCTCGCAGAAGCTTTATAAAAGCAGGAGCCGCTTTAAGTTTGGGTTCTATTTTTAGTGCATCAGCATTGGCTGAGCAGCTAAAAGTAAAAATGTCTCAAGGGCAGCTTATGCCAACTAAGGGCCCAATTGATAAAAGCGCAGCCCTTCCAACTAACGATGTTACGAACGCTAAACATTATCGCCCTGAAGCACGAATGGGGCTAGGTGGTTTAGCGGCTGGTAACGGCTTTAATACTATATCTAGCGATACAGAAATCTTAACAATGCTAAATGCTGCGTGGGATGCAGGCATACGGCATTACGATACTTCTCCGTTTTATGGTTTAAGCCTAAGTGAAAGGCGCTTTGGGGACTTATTACGTAATAAAAAACGCGAAGACTTTGTTTTATCCTCCAAGGTGGGGCGCTTGCTTACTCCCTCTGCTGAGCCTTTAGAAAATAGCTGGCACTGGGCCGACCATTCACCGTTTCATTATAAGTATGATTATTCAGCCTCGGGTACGCGCCGTTCAATAGAAGATACGCTACAAAGAATTGGCGTGGCGTCGCTTGATATTGTTTATATTCACGATTTATCGCCTCAAAATAGCGATATGGGTGATGATTGGCTTAAATACTTTGATCAAGCCGCTAAAGGTGCCATACCTGAGCTCACTAAAATGCGCGACGAGGGTATAATTAAAGGTTGGGGTTTTGGGGTTAATACGCCCCACGCTGTTTATAAAGCGCTTGATATGTCAGATCCCGATATTTGTTTATTAGCGCTGCAATATTCTATTTTAGATCACAAAGAAGCACTTAATAAAACATTCCCAATGCTTGATAAACGTGGGATCTCTGCGGTTATTGGTGCGCCGCTTAATGGCGGTTTTTTAACGGGGCGTAATCGCTTTAATTACTCACCTAAAATACCAGCGCCTATGCAGCAAAAGTATAATGCAATTAGTGAAGTTGCTACTAAGCATGGCATCGACATTAAAACAGCTGCGCTACAATTTGCAGAAGCACCGTCTACTGTGGCCTCAATTGTTCCTGGGGCACGAACGGCTGAGCAAATTAACGCAAATGTAGCATCAATGAAGGTCGCTATTCCTGATGCGTTTTGGAGTGAGTTAAAAGCTAAAAACTTGATTGAACAAAACGCGCCAGTGTAAGTTGCTATTTAGGTGTGCTACTTAAATGCGCCAGTGTAAGCACACCTATTTATAATTAATATTTAATTAAGCCACACTTGAGAGCGTTGATTGATGGGCGTTTGCATATGCCCAGTTAACGCACTCTTGCGCTAAAATAGCGATGGTGTCTAAACAGGTATCTGGCGAGTGTTTAGCTTGTTCATTTAACACAAGTGGTATTTCGGTGCAGCCAAACAGCACGCAATCTGCACCTTGGGCAAGCATTGACTCGTAAGCCTTGCTTAATAAGTTGCGCCCTTTATTTAAATCCCCTGCTTTTACAGCGGTTATACCATCCATAATAGCCATTTGCTGCTGTGTGTTTGGCTCAATAAAATCAATATTGTGCTGCTCAAATGTGTTTTGATAAATACCCATATTTAGTGTGGCTGTAGTGGCTAAAATACCCACTCTTTGCTTATTGGTTGCTTTAACTTGTTTAATAACGCTTTTTACAATACTAATGGTGTGTACATCGGCATTTTGAGTTAATGCGTCGTACCAGTAATGCGCGGTATTACACGGTACAACAATACAGCTTACACCTAAGCTTGTTAGCTCTTTAAAGCCTTTTTTTAGCTCAAACAATGGGTTTTCGTCTTCAATACCCATTAAAAATTTTGTTCGGTCAGGAATTTGCGGGATATTCCTTATAAACATAGGTATGTGCTCTTGATCATTTTTAGCAGGTGATAGCGCAATTACCTGATTCATAAATGAGGCAGTAGCCAAAGGCCCCATTCCTCCTAACACTCCAAGAGTTCTGAGCATGATTGCATTCCGGTTATTGAGTTTATAGGCTTAATTTATAGTGTTTTATTTAGTTTGAATAATGCTATTATTTTACCACCCATGCATAAATTGCATAACTAAGTGGTCGCTATGAATATTGAAAGTAAATGGTTAGAAGATTTTTTAACGCTCTCGCACACAAAAAGCTTTTCGCAAGCGGCAAAGCTTAGGCATATTACGCAACCTGCATTTAGTCGGCGAATAAAAGCCCTTGAAGACGCCCTGGGCGCAGCCCTAATCGACCGAGAAAACTTGCCTATTACTCTTACCCCAAGCGGTAAAATATTTCATATAACGGCGCGTAATTTAGTTAACCAAATGAATACCTCGGTTAGCATGCTTGAGGAGTTGTCGGTGCAGCAAAATTATTCTGTAAAGGTTGCCGCCGCACATTCTTTAGCGAGTTTTTTAACCTTACAACTCGCTAACTTTCAAACACAAGATGAGCGCGACATTGTACTTAATTTAGAGGCTATAGACGTAGACAAAGCCACCGAAGCGCTAGAGCAAGGTGAATGCGACTTACTTATTGCCTTTGATAACGAACGCCTTAAACTGCCGCCGTTTAGTCATCAAAAAATAGGTAATGCTAAGTTATTACCTGTTAGCGCCTGTGACGAGCAAGGCAAAGCCTTATATAACCTAGAAAGCGCAGCGCCTATACCGCATTTAGCCTACAGCCTCGACTCCTACATGGGTCGGCAGTTAGAGCCTATCATATCGGGCGCTAAGCTTAAAAAGGTGTTTGTTTCATCCATGACTGAGCTTTTAAAAGTGCACGCTGTTGCAGGGAATGGTATTGCCTGGCTGCCCGACTACGTTATATCAAACGAGCTTAAAAATAATACCCTAGTAGTTGTAGGGAGTGAGCACCACTGCGTGCCAATAACTTACTATGCGTATAGATATCATGCGGCTTTGCACCCCGGTGGCGAAAGTGTGTGGAATAAATTAACTGAGCTCAATATAAGCTAACTGTAAACCCCCGTTACAGTTAAATAGGTGTTACTAATTTAAAACGATAACAGCTATGTGCAATGGGATTTTAAGTATTTACCTATATTATTATGGAATTTTATTCCCATAATAATTGGGTGTTTTGTCTCTTTTTTAATAGTCTTGATAAAGCCAAAATAGCGTCATCAACACAGAGTATTAACTAGCTAACGAGGCAACTCCCATGAAAGCAATCGGATATCAAAAAAGTTTACCTATCGAAAACGAATTATCATTACAAGACATTGAACTTGAAACGCCAGCAGCACACGGCCACGATATTTTAGTAGAAGTTAAAGCGGTATCGGTTAATCCGGTTGATTTTAAAATTCGCCAAGCAATGCCAGCAGCAGATGGCGAATATAAAGTAATTGGTTGGGATGCAACTGGGGTAGTTAAATCAGTTGGCGAAAACGTTTCGTTATTTAAGCCAGGCGACAAAGTATGGTACGCGGGCGACATTACGCGCTCAGGCAGTAACGCGCAATTTCAATTAGTTGACGAGCGTATTGTTGGCCATATGCCAAGTTCGCTTTCGTATGGCGAAGCCGCAGCATTGCCGCTTACCAGCATTACTGCGTGGGAATTATTGTTTGACCGTTTAAACGTAGCTAAAAATGATGGTTCTAAAAGCATTTTAGTTATTGGAGCCGCCGGTGGTGTGGGTTCAATTATGGTGCAGCTGTTAAAGCAGCGTACTAAATTAAATATTATTGCAAGCGCCTCTCGCCCCGAAACTATATCGTGGTTAGAAGATTTAGGTGCCGATACTATTGTTAATCACCGTAACCCGTTAAGTGAAGAGTTTGCAGCTAAAAACTTAAGCGAAGTAGATTACGTAGTAAGCTTAAACAATACAGAGCAGCACTTACCTGAAATTGAAAAAGTAGTGAAGCCACAAGGTCAATTTGCACTAATTGATGACCCTGAAACGCTTAACATTGTGCCATTTAAAAATAAAAGCGTGTCGGTACATTGGGAGCTTATGTTTACTCGCTCGTTATTTAAAACCGACGACATGCAAGAGCAACACGTTATTTTAAACAACGTAGCCACTATGATTGACCTAGGGCAGATTAAAACCACGGTAGGTGAGCACTTAGGTAAAATTAACGCTGCCAATTTACGCAAAGCGCATCAGCACCTTGAAACCCAAACAGCTAAAGGCAAAGTGGTTTTAGAAGGTTTTTAAGCTATCTCGTGTATAACGTTTTTTTGAGTATACCCAAGCCCCTTACGGGGCTTTTTTGTACCTGTTATTTATAAAGCTGTTTGTAATTAGGAATATGTTTTACCCAAAATGCAGGGCTGCCAATATACTCTTGTACAGTTTTTATAAATTCGCTCACCAGTGGCGTTTGTTTACGGTGAGGATACAGCGCATAAATACCGGTGCCCGATGCGCTGAGCTTATAATTAGCTAATAGCGGCACTAGCCCCATTTCGTCTATGGGTTTTTCTAGGTTAAATAAATCAAGCATCACATACCCTAAACCCGCTTTTGTGGCATCAAGCATGGCGCGTACATCGCTTACTTTATAATTGCCCTTCATTTTGTGGGTTTTGTATTCATCACCATGAGGCTGAGTGCTTAATTTAATTTGATCTAGGCTTACATCGCCATTGCCATAAACTATTGCAGGTAAAGCTAAAAGTTCCTCAGGCGTGTTTGGCATACCATGGCGTGCAATAAAGTCATTAGAGGCAACCAGTGCAAAGTGCATATCAGATATTTTTTTAGCCATTAAGTTTGAGTCGTCAAGTTTGCCAATTCTAAACGCTAAATCGTAATGGTCGCTAATAATATCGTTGCGCTTATCATCAAGCATTAGAGTAATTTTTACCTCTGGGTACTTTTGCATAAATATATTAATAACAGGCTGAATATACTGTTGCCCAAAAAACATGCCCGAGGTAATGCGTAAAATGCCTTTAGGTTTGGCTTGGTACGAGTCGGCAATATTGTGAATATCACTAAGGGTATCTATAAGAATGTGCGCTTGTTGGAGTATTTCATCCCCTGCTGAGGTAAGCGAAAACGAGCGCGTAGAGCGATTAAGTAATTGCACACCTAAGCTGCTTTCAAGCTTTTTAATTTGCTTAGAAAGTGATGAGTTATCCATATCGTTTAATGCGGCGGCTTTAGCAAATGAGCCTTGTTGCACTACATCTACAAATAACGCTAATTGATTGGTTATCGACATGTCATTCTCCTAAATCCCAATATGGCACATCGCCATAATAGCCACTCGTAAAATCAACAAATGCACGCACTTTACTAGGTAAAAACTGCCTGTTTGCGTACACCATGTAGAGCCCCATAGGCTCGGGCTCATAGTTTTGCAAAATACGCACAACTTTACCCAGTGCTAGTGCCTCACCAGCTATAAAGGTAGGTTGCATAGCAATGCCGCCGCCTGCAATGGCTGTATTTAGCAATAAATCGCCGTTGTTAGCTACTAAATTACTTTCAAGTTTAAACTCGCTTTTAAGCTCATTAACCCCTGTAAGCCTTTTAGTTGGCTCAGCGTTGGCGTAGCGTAAATAGTTATGCTGCTGAAGTTCTTGCAGTGTTGTGGGTGTACCGTGCTGCTTTAAATACGCAGGCGAAGCAAATACAGCTAAGCGTATAGGCGCTATTTTTTTAGCAATAAGGGATGAGTTTTTTAACACCCCAATACGCAACGCTATATCAATGCCTTGTTCTACAATATCTACAAATTGGTCAGTGAGTTTTAAATCTAACTTTAAATTTGGATACTGCTTTTGAAACTCAACCAGCAGTGGTGCTAAATGCTTAACCCCAAACGACATAGGCGCACTAATACTCAGCACACCCGATACGTTTTCGCTTAAGTTATTAAGCGAGTTTTCTATATCGTCTATATCGCCAAGTACTTGTAGGCAGCGAGTAAAATAGTGATCCCCTGCTTCTGTGGTGCTTACTTTTCGTGTGGTGCGGTGCAATAAACGGGTAGACAGCCCCTCTTCAAGTGCTGATACATATTTACTCACCAATTGCGGCGATATATCGAGTTTATCGGCGGCTTTAGAAAATGAACCCTCTTGCACTACGCTCACAAAAGTTTTCATGGTGGTTAGCTTGTCCATAATTAACAATACGTTGTTTGTAATTTATAAATAAATAGCACATTTATCACCAAATTAAAAAGCAATAAAATGGCTATATCAAAATAGACTAATTAGGAAATAGCATGGCTCAGCCCGCTTTATTTATTTCACATGGCTCGCCAATAATGGCAATTAAGCAGTCGGCTACCTCTGATTTTTTAACATCGCTTGGTAAAACGCTTAAAACACCGAGCGCTATTATTATTTTTTCGGCCCATTTTGATGTTGCTAACAATGACACAAGCCACAACATAGTAATTACTGCAGGCAAAGCGCCCAAAACCATTCACGATTTTTACAATTTCCCTGCCCATATGTATAACATTAAATATCCCGCACCGGGCGAGCCTTCATTTGCTAACGATATTGCAGCGCGCTTTAAAGACAAAGGTATTGAGGTCGAGCTTAATGCAACCCAAGGTTGGGATCATGGCGTATGGATACCTCTGCGCTTAATGTACCCACAGGCTAATATTCCTATTGTACAAGTGTCTATAAATACTCAATTAGGCGCAAAAGCCATGTATGAATATGGGCAGTTACTTGCCCCACTTCGCGACGATAATATATTGATTATTGGCTCTGGTGGCATTAGCCACAACCTACGAGAAGTGTTTAAAACCCCTGCTACACCTAACCGTGTTCAAATGGTAAAAGCGTTTACCCAATGGGTTGAATATAAGCTTTTAGCGCAAGACACGCCCGCACTTTTAAATTACTTAGCCGATGCACCCCATGTGTTATTTAACCACCCTACCCAAGAGCACTTTTTACCATTATTTGCCGCAATGGGTGCAGGCGGCACGCAGGTTGAAAAGCTCTTTAGTGATACCGAAATGGATATTTTAGCGCTCGATGCGTATAAGTTTTATTAATTTTAATCAGTACAGTGCAAGCACTTAGTAGTTTATTTAATCAAAGTGTAATGGGGGTTTACAAAGCGCATGTTGGGTTAAGAGCTGCAAAGCCCAACATAAATTTATAAAATAGGCTTTAACGCAGTTTTTTAATGTAATTAGATGTGGCGTTATATTTATGTGCGTCACCATAAATAATTGGTGACGGATAGTATTCTGCGTCTAACTGTATGTTTGAGGCTACATCACCACCATAATAATCAGCAATAAAAGCAAGACACATATCCATACCTGCGGAAACACCAGCACAAGACCAAATATTACCATCTTTAACAAAGCGCTCTTCAATAACAGTCACAGTGCTATCTTTTTTAAGATGATCTAAAAAAGCCCAGTGGGTGGTTGTCTTTTTATGCTTAAATAGCCCTGCTTTTTGCATTAAATACATACCAGTACATACAGATAAAATACTGTGGCAGTTTTCAGCTGTTTTTTTAAGATAATTAACAACGTCAGGGTCGTCCATTGCTATACGCGCACCACTGCCGCCGGGTACAATCAACACATCAGGCTGTAATGAGTCAGTAAAGTGATAATCGGCACTAAAACGCATGCCGTGCTCACCTGAGGGAGTCATAGAATTTAGCGATATTAATTTGGGTTTTTCACATAACCCCTTTTCTGCCAGCAGGCCTATTAGTTCCCAAGAACCAACTAAATCCAGCTCTTTAACTTTGTCATAAATTAAAAAATATATTTTCATACTATGTTCCTTAGTCCTTTAATTTTTTTAGCTTTTAAATAATTTGCCTAACAGGGCTTTCACATAACTGAGCAAGCTTTTTTATTTAAGCTATAGAGCCAGAATTTTATGCGTTTATTAAATCATTACTTGGGTCAATTTTATTTTTTGGGCACATTTCTCTTCCTGTTGGGTCTGTGCCTAAAACACTCTCATAAAGGCCACTTAATTCTTTAATCGGCCGGCCTTCATCATCGGTTATAAATAACCCCCAATTTACATATTCGTTATCTTCAACAACTTCGGGGTCATCCATTAGGTAAGTCATACTAAATATCATTTCTGCACCAATACATCGGGCGAACTCTGTAATCGCATTTTTGCTGACGCCTGCATCTATCATTTCTTTGATGGAGTGCATCATTCCGCTGTATGGGCCATTATCAGTTGGATCATAATTTTTTAAGATGTGCTGAATCCATTCATCGTTGTCTGGAACGACATTACTCCACGCACCCTTTAAAAATAAAAACCTAGCCAGCTGAGGGATACCTTCTTCTATTTCGCTCTCTGCCCACTGTTCAGGGTTAGAAGCTTTAAACTTTCGAAAGATTTCGGTTAACTCTTGTTTGTTCATTACGGGTACTCTAATTAGTTGTTAGATGTGGCTTTAAACAATCTACTTTCACTTAATTTGTGATTCCACATAGCTTTAAAAAGTCATGTCGTTGTAGGTACAAGTGATCAATTAATTTTTACCACTGTTTTAGGAACTTTGTATCTAGCCTCTGGTTTATTTGGCTATAAAATAGGGGAGCTAGATGAGTCGTAATTACCTTCGATAGTCGTCACCTGAGTATTTGTAGAGTAATTTACTTTTATAACCAGTTCCTGTGAGAAGGTCTTTTAGAAAGTTATCCAAATATATATTGTCAGATTCTGTACATGATTCTGGGTTTGTCTTTGAAAAAAATAGAGTCCACGCGCAATCTTTTTGCTCAGCAAACCTATAAATACTTCTGAGATCTTTATTAGGCAATATATCAAAATACCACTTGGGAGACTCTTTTATAAATTGCCCATACGTGTACTCGAGTTTCGGATCGCTCGATGGATCATCAATATTTTTGATCCCACCTTTATCCTTCCATTTGTATAATTTTCTGTAGCCCTTTTCAGCTAAATACGCATTAACGTTTTTAACTATATCTTTTTCATCACTACGGTCGCATATTAAACCATACTCAACAGCATCCATTTGAGACTCCATGTGTTTTAAATATTGGCATTTGTATTTATACAAAAGCTAGTTGCTCGAACTTATTGAAGGTCAGCATTTTCGTAACTATCTTATAGTCATAATTTTGGAGTACCAAGCGTTTGTTAAACTTTAAATCCCTAATTAATGCTTGTTGATTTTTACAATAACTCTAATAGTTTTATTATGACTTTATTCCACCGCTAAATTTACAACAATTGCGAACTTTAATTTAAAGGTATTAGTTTTTAGCTCTTAGATTGAGTTAGACCTGCCTTAATTTGTGTCCTCTTACCCAAAATTAATTATGGGTGGCTACTAAAATAATCATCCATATAGATAAAATCCTTTCAATTATTATTATTTTAATGCTCTAACTTTTAAAACAGACAAGCTTTGTTAATTTGAGCAAGTGTTCAAAGTAAGTTAAGCTCAAAGCGACTAATCTACAAGTAATTTAAATTTATTGGGAGTAAACATGGCAACCACACTTGCATTTGACGTATACGGCACGCTTATAAACACTCACGGCGTACTGTCCTTACTTGAAGATATGATTGGCGATAACGCGCAAAACTTTTCAAATACATGGCGCGAAAAACAATTGGAATATTCGTTTAGGCGCGGATTAATGCAAAACTATATTCCGTTTTCGTTATGTACTAAACATGCTCTCGATTACGCGTGTTTATCGCATAAAACGCAGCTTAGTGACGATCAAAAGCAGCAATTGCTTGAGCAATATAAAATTTTACCGGCCTTTGATGATGTTAAAAAAGGACTTGAGCAACTTAAAGCACAAAACTACCGATTGTTTGCGTTTTCTAATGGCGCTGCTGATGCGGTTAATAAATTGCTCGAAACCGCTGGCATTAGTGAGCTTTTTGAAGGTGTTGTAAGCGCCGACGATATGAAAACATTTAAGCCAAATCCAGGTGTTTACAGCCATTTTTTACGCGAGACCAATTCAACGGGCGCAAACACGTGGCTTATTTCGAGTAACCCGTTTGATATAACCGGCGCTATTTCGCATGGTATGCGTGGTGCGTGGATAAAACGCTCAGAAGATTCTATTTTTGATCCGTGGGAAATTCAGCCTAATACGGTTGCCACTGATTTAGTAGATTTGAAAAATAAGCTCGAAGAGATCAATTAAGCTGCATTTTTACTTTTATACCCCTCTTTACCGCTTAAGTTGTAAAGAGGGTTTAGCCCTTATTTTGTTAGTCCGCCTAAAATACCCAAGCTTTAAATTAACCTTTCCCCAATTTTCAAACTAACAAATCTTTACTAATTAGAGTGCACTTTAAATATTTGCATAGCTCGTTTTATATACTCTGTTAGTTTTAAATGTAATTCCTTATAACTAATTACTTTCCCCTGAGTACGATAATAACCTTATATTTAGTCCTTAATCATTATTGATAATGCAAATTGTTACCATTAAGATCCTTGAACCCAAATAAGTACCAAGGACCGAAATATGTCACAATTACAAACCGCACAGCTCAGCTCTGTTCAAAACCAAACTTTATTTGAGCAAAATGGCCTACCGCCGCAATTTAATCTCGACCAGTTTATTAACTATCAAATAGCTTCGCTGCAGGGGCTTTCGGCTGTACAACAAGCTATGGCTAAAGCGCAAAAGCCGTTTTCTGGCGTGGCGGTTAATACGCTTGCCGCTACTGTAAATGATGTAGATTTAGCTAAACCTCTCGCTGATTTCTCGGCGGTATTAAACGAGCTTAAAAGTGTGTATTTAGATCACGCTGTGTATTTTCATCACCCGCGTTATATGGCGCATTTAAATTGCCCCGTCACGTACCCTGCAGTTGTAGCAGAGCACATCATTGGCGCAATCAATACCTCGGTAGATACTTGGGATCAAAGCGCTGGCGCGACCCTTATTGAACAAAAATTAATAGATTGGAGCTGTGAAAAAGCAAAGCTGCCAAGCACTGCCGATGGCGTTTTTACAAGTGGTGGTACGCAATCGAACTTAATGGCGATGCTTGTTGCACGCGAAGTAGCTGTAAGCCGTTATGCAGCAAATCATGAAGTAAAGCTGCAAGGCTTGCCTGATGTAGCCTCTCGTTTTCGTATTTATTGCTCTGAGGTGGCGCATTTTAGTATTCAAAAGGCAGCAGCATTATTGGGCTTAGGTTATAACGCGGTAGTACCTGTGGCTACAAACAATAAAATGCAAATGGATATGGATGCGCTTAACCACGCAATTGCGGATTCTAAAGTCAAGGGCGATTTACCTATCGCCGTGGTTGTTACCGCCGGTACAACCGATTTTGGCTCAATTGACCCAATTGAAGACATAGCAAAACTTGCTAAAAAAGAGCAGCTTTGGTGCCATGTTGATGGCGCATACGGCGGCGGTTTACTGGTAAGCGAGCACCATCGCAGTGCCTTAAACGGTATAGAACAAGTAGATTCAATTACCATTGATTATCATAAATCGTTTATGCAACCGGTTAGCTGCAGTGCGTTTTTATTAAGTGACAAACGCCACTTTAGCCATATTACCCTTTACGCCGACTACCTTAACCCATTAGCTGAGGCCGGCAATGGCACGCCAAATTTAGTTGATAAAAGCTTACAAACCACACGCCGTTTTGATGCCCTAAAGCTTTGGTTAACACTGCGCACCATGGGCGAAGCACCACTTGGGCGAGCGTTTGATAAAGTAATTGGCCTTGCTCGTCAAACCCATATTGTGCTCAACGACCACCCTGATTTTGACGTTATAAATTACCCAGAGCTTAGCGCACTGGTATTTCGCTTTGCGCCAGAGGAGCTAAAACATAACCCCGATTTACTCGACACCCTAAATCTGCACGTACGCCAAACATTTTTAAATACTGGTGAAGCCATGATTGCGCGCACCAAAATTAACGGCCGTCACTACCTTAAATTTACGCTACTTAATGCCCAGTGCCAATTGAGCGATGTGCGAGCTGTTCTTGAACAAATTAGCACTATTGCGTGGCAAACGTATAAGGAGCAAAAATAATGAGTAATCAACCTTATGACTTTATAGCCATTGGCCTTGGCCCGTTTAATTTATCGTTAGCATGTTTAAGTGAGCCACTGGAGGGCGTGAAAAGCTTATTTTTAGAGCAGCGTAGCCAATTTGATTGGCACCCCGGAATGATGCTAGAAGGTGTTACTTTGCAAACGCCGTTTATGTCTGACTTAGTGACCCTTGCAGATCCTACCAGCAAGTACAGTTTTTTAAATTATGCCAAGCTTAATAATCGCTTATACCCTTTTTATATTCGCGAGAGCTTTTTTTTACTGCGTAAAGAATACAACCTCTATTGCCAGTGGGTGTGCTCGCAGCTTAGCAACGTAAGTTTTGAGCAAAGTGTAACTAAGGTTGAGTTTTGCCCGCAAACTCAGTGCTATACCGTTACCTGTAAAACCCCAAATGGGGAGCAGCACTATGTTACGCGCCACTTAGTGCTTGGCACTGGCCCTGCCCCATATATTCCTGATTGCGCAGTGCAAAGTAATTCAAATAACGTACTGCACAGTAGCGATTTTTGCCACCGCCTTGATGAGCTAAAAGCTGCTAAACGCGTTACGGTTGTGGGAGCAGGACAAAGTGCGGCTGAAATTTATCACACCTTATTACAACAAGCCGTGCCAAACGGTTTGCAACTAGATTGGATTGCGCGATCGCCGCGTTATTTTCCGCTGGAATACACTAAACTTACGCTGGAGATGACCTCTCCTGAGTATGTTGATTACTTTTATAATTTAAAAACTGAGCAACGCGATTGGCTTAATCAAAATCAAAAAAACTTATTTAAAGGCATTAATGGCGATTTAATTAATGACATTTTTGACACCCTTTACGCGCAAAGCCTAGATGGGCCCATTTCTACCACATTTAAAACTAACAGCAAGCTTACTAATACACGTAAAAGTGCTGGTCGCTTAGTAACTGAGTTTTATCATCAAGAGCTAAATGAAGCCTTTGAAATAAAAACCGATTACTTAATTTGTGCCACGGGCTTTAAATACAAGCGCCCTGCTTTTTTAAACCCCATTGCACAGCAACTCCCAGAAGATGAACAAGGCCGCTATTTAGTTAGCCGCGAGTATGCGGTAGATAGCGAACAAAAACGTATATTTGTACAAAATGCAGAGCAGCACACCCATGGTTTTGTAACCCCCGATTTAGGCATGGCGTGTTATCGCAACAGTATAATTTTGCGCGAAATACTCGGTTATGCGCCGTATCAGGTTGAGCAAAAAATTGCTTTTCAGTGTTTTGATTTAAGCGATGTAGAAACCCAATCACAGCAAAAGAGTAACGCCGCATGAATTTACGTTTAGCGCTTATTTTGCTTACGGTTATTTCGGTAGTGTGCGACACCTTATTACTGCCGTTTTATCCGCAGTTTTTTGCCAGCGAATTTTCTGTAAGTAACCCCACTCTTATTGGGGTGTTTGTAGCTAACTGTTGTATTACCGTTATGCTCGCGCTGCCACTGTGGGCAAAGGTTGCCAAAAAATACCACGAGCTGGCTCTTTGGCTTGTAACGCAAGTGATTGCCGCCTGCTTTGGTTTGCTTTGTTATTTTGCAACTAACGTGTGGGAATTTTGGTTTTATTATCAGCTTATGTTGGTGCTTAAAGCCAGTTACCTGCTTATTTACCCGTTTGCACTGCGTTTAGAGCAGCAAAGTAAGCATCTTTCTATTATTGGCTTGTTTTCGGTACTTATGCACTTTGGTGCTATTGGCGGCGCATTAGTGGGCGGGTACTTTTTTAGTATAAATGCACCGCGTTATGCATTGTTATTAAGTGCTGCGGGCGATGTAATACAAGTGCTGCTGTGTGCCTATTTAATGGTGAGCTTAAAGTTAGGTATTTATCAGCAAGCGATTGAAAGCGAAAAACCACGTACTCGTACACCGTATTTTATTTGGAAATTTTGTTTTATAAGCGTGGTGGTTTATTTTAGTGCGTTTTTAATTAGGCCGTTTTTTACGACCCATTGGCAAGGAATGAGCGCGCAAAGTAGTGCATTCCAAAGTGCGCTTGTGTACGCCATTCCTGCTTTTTCAGCGCTACTTATGCTGCTGTTTAACCACTTTCGGCAGCACTTACCTCTCCCTACGCTTAGTCGCACCAGCACATTATTGTGTGCACTTATTTTTGGCGCTATTGGGCTTTATTTACAGGCGCAAGAGTCGGTGTGGTTAGTTGTCAGCTCTCGCGTTTTATACGGTATAGCGCTGTTTCAGGTCATGGTTTTATTAGAAGTGATGCTATTTGCTAAAAGCGAGCCTGCTCACTACGGCAGTGATTTTGCCAAAGTGCATGTTGCGCAAAATATTGGCGTTATTTTAGCGTCGTTATTAGTGGGTATGAGCGTGGAATATTTTAATACCACCGTGCCTTTTTACTTTGCTGCCATTGGCTTTGCAAGCCTTGGCGCTATTTTGATGTGGCGCGTTAAATTTGTTGGCCAAGCTGCACACACAGCCACTTAATAATTAAAAAGATTTAGGAGTTTTTATGTATTTTTCATCTTTTGTAACCACGTTACAGAACACCGGTAATGTGACTATGCGGTTACTACAACAAAGCGATATGCCCATAATTTGCCAGTGGCTTACACTACCTTACGCCCATTTTTGGGGTATGAGTAAACACACACCCGATCAAATGTGCAGCGCCTACCAAGATATAATTAACAACCCGCATCATCATGCTTATGTTATTGAGCAAAATAATGAGCTGCTTGCCTTAATTGAGCTTTACAGCCCAAAGCACGACAAACTACTCGCAGCCGCCTATGAGGTAATGCCAAACGATACCGGCATGCATATTTTACTCGCCCCAAATACACAGCCTAAACGCTATTTTAGTTTTGAAATAATGCAGTGCGTATTGCACAGTATTTTTACTCATAATGCCGATGCACGCGTAGTAGTAGAGCCCGATATTGCCAATAGTAAAATTCATACCTTAAATAAGCGTTTAGGCTTTGTGCATACTAAGCAAATAACCCTTGCTGATAAAAACGCCTACCTTGGGTTTTGTAATAAAGCTGCGTTTGAAACGCACGTTAATTTACATCACAAAGCGCAAACGCCAATAAACACCAACTATATAAAGTTTGACCACTGGCAGTGGGCTAACAGGCACTTACAAAG
This sequence comes from Pseudoalteromonas sp. H103, assembly GCF_001469205.1. Lineage (NCBI taxonomy): Bacteria > Pseudomonadati > Pseudomonadota > Gammaproteobacteria > Alteromonadales > Pseudoalteromonadaceae > Pseudoalteromonas > Pseudoalteromonas sp. H103. The sequence goes on from NZ_LOFG01000021.1 coordinate 20,151, forward strand.
TAAAGCCATTAGCGAGCTGGTACACGAGCGCTTATTGGTTGCAGAGCAAACCCCACAAGGTTTTAAAGTAAATATTGAAGGGGGTTATTTTATATTTAATGGCCGTGCTATGGCGCTTAATCATATAGATATAGACGAGCCAAGCTTATGCTTTTATAACCTTAATAATGAGCAAGCAGAGCTTGATGTACTGCACTTTTTTAGCGTGCAAGGCCCTGCGCTGGGTTTAACTGGCGAGCGTTTAGCCACTTACCTTGAAGAGCTTAACGCCACACTTGCGAGTGCCTGTTATAAACGCGAAAACAACACCCTTAGCGCAGCCGAACTAGCGCAATTAGGGCTACAACAAATAGAGGCCGCAATGAGCGAAGGCCACCCTGCGTTTGTGGCTAATAATGGCCGTATTGGTTTTAGCAAAACCGACTTTTTACACTATGCGCCAGAGGTGGGTAAACCGTTTAAAGTATTGTGGTTAGCGGCGCATAAAACAGTATGTGATTTTGCTTATAGTGAATACTTTAGTGATTACCCAAGCCATATAAGTGGTGAGCTTGATTTAACCACCCGTGATGCGTTTACCAAAGCGCTAAAAGCGCAAAACCTAAACCCTGATGATTACCTATTAATACCAGCGCACCCGTGGCAATACCAACATAAATTAAGTGTGGTGTTTGCCAACGAGTTTGCCAATAACCGTTTAGTGTATTTAGGTGAAGGCGACGATTTATATCAAGCGCAGCAATCTATTCGTACGTTATATAACTGCTCACACCCGCATAAGCCGTATTTAAAAGTGGCGCTGTCTATTTTAAATATGGGTTTTATGCGCGGGCTTTCGCGCGCTTATATGGCGGTAACCCCGGCTATAAATGATTGGGTATTTAATAAAGTAAACTACGACCCCACGCTTAGCGCGTGCAATTTTACTGCACTAAGAGAGTACGCTACCTTAGGGTATGCGCATCATACCTTTGAGCAAAGCGCGTTGGGCGATACACCGTACCGTAAAATGTTTGCCTGTTTATGGCGCGAAAACCCAAACCATAACTTACAAAATAATGAGCAACTCACCACCATGGCCGCATTGCTGCACCTAGATAACAACGGTAAAAGTATGGCAGGTGCATTAATAGATCAAAGCGGTTTAAGCACACATGCTTGGCTGCAACACTATTTTAACGCCTATCTTATCCCGTTAGTGCATTGTTTTTATGCCCATAAATTAGTGTTTATGCCCCACGGCGAAAACCTCATTTTAAAGCTTAAAAATTCAGTGCCTGTGGGCGCTTACATGAAAGACATAGGCGAAGAAGTAGCGCTGCTTAACAGCACTGAACCTCTACCTGATGAGGTTTCGCGTATTCATATTGCTATGCCTAAAGAGCTTGAATTACTAAGTATATTTACCGATGTATTTGACTGCTTTTTTAGATACCTAGTTGCTATTTTAGTAAGAGAAGAGCGCATTACCGAGCACGATTTTTGGCAAGGTGTTGCGCAAAGTGTAAACGCGTATCAACAAGCCAACCCTGCCTTAAATGCGCGTTTTAAAGAGTATGACTTTTTTAGTGATGAATTTGCACACTCTTGCTTAAACCGTTTACAGCTTGGTAATAATAAACAAATGGTTGATTTAACCGACCCAGCAGGCAGTTTACAGTTTGCCGGAAGTTTAAATAACCCGGTATCGGCAAAGCTGTATGGCTAAGCCAGTAACCCTTGCGCACTTTTTATTTTGCCCAGATGAGCCAGCTACTGCGGCTCACCCAAGCTTAAATTTAGTGCGCAAATTAGCGATTCATTGCAAGGCGCATTACCCACATGCGCCTACGCAATTTATTAGCCGGCATTTATATTTGCAGCTTTGTTGGCAAACTATTTATGCCTATTGTTATTGGCATACTTCTAAACACAACGCGCATAACCCCATGCACTTACAATTAAAAATTAGCAGTGCTTACAGTCGGGGGTTTAACCTCACAGGCGCGCCTATATTAAGCAAAACTGAGCAAAATAATGCACTCATTGAGTTTATAAGTTGTGTAGGTAAGTGGATAAATAGTGAGTACGCGCTTAGTAAAAAAGAGCAAGGGCGCTTATTACTCGACACCCTAAATAGCGCATTTGAGCGCGCTCATAGCTTAAATTTAGCAAGTGCTGAGCACATTACACATTGCCATCAACAGCTACATAACTTAATCAGTAATCACTTTAATTTAAACACCCCATTTAAATTAACGGCCGAGCGCTTAACGTGCTGTCGTTATTATTTAGCAGGTTATAACAAATGCCAAACCTGCCCTAAAAAGGATATTAAAACCAATGAACACACGTCTTAAAACGATAGACCTTGCCCGAGGTGCGAGCGTTTTTATTATGATTTTGGTACACACCCTATGGATGTACTCGAGCACAACGCTTCAAAGTGAAAGCCTATTTGGTGCTGTTATTCATATACTTGGCAAAGGCACCGCCTCGTTTTTAGTGGCAATGGGGCTGTCTATGGCGCTTTCGCGCAGGCAAACCCCAATGTTATTAATTAAGCGTGGTATACAGCTTTTACTCCTTGCGTATTTAATGAATGCGGCAAAATTTTGGCTACCCATTGAGGTATTTAATACCATGCCCGAGGCGTTTATAAATGCCTATGGCTGGCAAAGCCCGCTCAGTGCTGGGCAGTTACAATTTATGGTGCTAACGGGTGATATTTTACAACTTGCAGGGGTGAGTTTAGTACTGTTTGGTGCGCTTAATATTGCCCGCTGGAAAACCACATGGATTGCATGTTTAGCTGTGGCTATTGCACTTGTAAGCCAGTTTGTTAGGGGGCAGCAGTTTGCGCTTTCGCCTTACATTAGCGATTTGTTTTTTGCTAATAACTACCAAGTTTATTTTCCGGTATTTCCGTGGGTAAGCGCTATATTAACCGGCTACGTGCTTGGGCGTGTATATATAAATAGCCAACATAATGCAGCGTATTTATTTAATGTGTGTGCAAAGTTAGGGGGTGTATTATTAGTAATTGGTTCAGTGTGGTTATTTATTGATTTTAAAGGCCAGTTTGGCAACTTTTTTCACTTAAATGGAGGCGGTATTATTTATTTAATTGGCTTAAATTTATGTGCATTAGCCTTAATAGAATATGCCATTGCAAATAAATTTAATGGCCCTATTACCCGCGCTCTTTTATATGCGAGCAAACATGTAACGGCCCTTTACATTATTCAATGGGTGCTAATTTGCTGGTTTATGGGCGTATTTGGTTATCATACTCAGTCGCTTTGGCCAACGTTGTGCTTAATGGTACTTATGAGTTTATTAACTTTTGCAGTGCACAAAGTGTATTTGCAAGCTAAGCAAACCATACTCGCTATTAAGCAAAAGCCTAAGCGCACAGCATAAATTGTAAAGGGGCTTTACGGGCGCAGTTACACGCGCCCTAGCCTGCTTTTATTGCTTCAATTACTGTATTCATGCGCTTTGCCATTGGCCTGTTACGATGATGGCACACATAAATATTTTCGCTAATCGGATTAGCTAAATGATGTGTTTTAATAAGCGCAGGTTTATTAAATGCGCTAACAGCATGCGCAGGTAAAACCGTAAAACCGAGCCCTAAACTTACCGGCTCCAGTATTAAACTTATTTGGTTAGAAAACCCCGTGCGCTTAATTTGATCAACATGTTCAAACTCACTGTAGTTTTCGCTTAGTAATAGCTGCGCGTGGTGTTTTGCATCGGGATGGCCAATAAAGCCAAGCTCACATAAAACCTCCCACGTGGGTTTTTTAATATGTGCGGGGGTTACTAATAATAAAGCTTCTTGGCCAATTTTATGGCTGGTAACTTCGCTAAGCGTGGGGGCTTGGGTTAAAAAGCCTATGTCGGCACTGTGGTTTGCCACCGCTTGCTCTACACTGGTATTAGGTGCAAAGCGATAATCAATATTAAGCTCGGTATGCTCAGCCTGTAATGCTAATAATTGGCTATAAAATTGTAGCCCACAACTACCAGGCGATTGTATTTTTACTAGGCCGCTGTAAGGCGAGTCATCTTTTAATTGTTGTTCTAAAAATTGCCATTCTTTTAATAACAAGCTGCCTTGCTGATACAAGTTTTGCCCATGGACGGTAAGGGTAAATTGTTTGCCGTGACGCTCTAATAGCGCACATTTTACTTGCTGCTCTAGCTTTTTAATATGCTGACTTACCCCTGATTGGGTCATAAATAAGCGCTCGGCGGTTTGGGTAAAATGATTTACCTCAACCAACGTACAAAACGTGTTTAACCATGTCGGGTTTATCATTACAAAACGTACTCAAAATGATGATTAATGATAATTTTACTTAATAAGTACATGTTCGTAAACTAACTCCATCAACTTAGATAAGTCACACGTTAAAGAGGAAGCATTATGAGTCATACATATCCACGTAGTTTTTCGCACATTGGTATTTCAGTACCAGATGTTGAAAAAGCCGTAGAGTTTTACACTAAGGTGATGGGTTGGTACACCATAATGGAGCCTACCGTGATCACTGAAGATAACAGCCCCATTGGCGAAATGTGTACCGATGTATTTGGTCCAAATTGGGAAAAATTTAAAATAGCGCACCTTTCAACAGGCGACCGTATTGGTGTAGAAATTTTTGAATTTAAAGACCAAGAAAACCCTAAAGACAACTTTGAATACTGGAAAACCGGTATCTTTCATTTCTGTGTACAAGACCCAGATGTTGAGGGCTTAGCGGATCGTATTGTTGCTGCAGGTGGCAAAAAACGTATGCCAGAGCCTCGTTACTACTACCCTGGCGAAAAGCCATACCGCATGATCTACATGGAAGACCCGTTTGGTAACATCCTTGAGATTTACAGCCACAGCTACGAGCTTATATACAGCGCAGGCGCTTACTAAACTTAGCTCGTTTAAAAAAGTTTGACTATAAACAGAGGCCGCAGTATTTATTACTGCGGCCATATTGTTTATTACACGATTAAATTTTTAAAGGTGCTAATTTTTAGAGCCAAGCGAACTGTGCAGGGCATTTTTATAGGCCTCATACGCGGGTATAGCTGAGGTAATAATAGCGGCAACAGTAATAACGGCGATTACTTTTAAAGTCTCTACATTAAGCATGTTTGCATTTAAAAATAAGCCATAAGTAGCGCCTAGCCAATCACCTAAAAGCCATAAAGTTAAACTTAGTAAAGCAGTTGCAGCTGCGCTTGCTAGTATTACTAAAATTAAAGCCTCTACCAGTACTAAGCTAAAAATAATGCTTGGCCCTGCGCCTAATACACGTAGCACGGCAATTTCGTTTTTACGTTGTGCCATAGAGGCAAGTAACATGGTTGATAAGCCAAATAACGAGGATACCAACACCAAAATACCAATAATGCGTAGCAGGTTTTCAACGGTTGCCATCATTTGCCAAAGCTCGGTCATGGCCACACCAGGTAAAACGGCCATTAACCTATCGGCTTTATAGTTGTTTATATCGCGCTGTAATTTAAAGGTAGAAAACTTAGACTTTAAACCCAGCATTACTGCGGTAATGCTCTCGGGTGTGGTGTTTACCGAGTCTACATTATTAAGTAATTTAGCTTGTTTTGCCGGTGATAAATGTATGGCCTCAATGGCGTTTAAGCTTACATGTATGGTTTTATCAACAGGCGTACCCGTGGGGCTAAGTATACCTTTTATAATAAAGGGAGTGTTGTCGTGATGGGTAAAGCTTGTGTTACCAATACCATGGGCAATGACTACGCTTTGGCCAATTTTATAATTAAGTTTTTTGGCTACATCGGCCCCTATTACCGCTTCAAATAACGTGTTAAATGGATGGCCGCTACTAAAGGTAAGTGGTTGCTTAATGCCGTATTTAAAGTGTTCAAAGTAGCTATTATTAGTGCCCATTACTCTAAAACCACGGTGCGAGTCGCCAAGCGAAATAGGGATTGCCCATTTTACTAATGAGCTGCTCTGTAGGGTTTCATAGCTTTTATAATTAATATTACTGGTGGGGCTACCCATTCTAAATACCGAGTAAAGCAGCAGATTTAACTGCCCACTAGGTGCGCCTACTATCATATCTACATCTGAAATGGTTCTGTTAAAGCTTTCTTTGGCTTGCTGGCGAATATGCTCAACACTTAACAGCACGCTTATACTTATAAGTAATGATAAAAACGTAAGTATGACCGATTTACGCCTACTGGCTAAGCTGCTCCACGCTAACGATACTAGCATTTGTTACTCTCCTCTTTTAAAAGCGAAGTTACATTTACACTGCGCTCAAAAAATTGTTGTAAGTGCATATCGTGGCTTACAAATACAAGCGTTATGCTGTGCTGCTTACATAAATCAATTAGCAGGGTCATAAATGCATCGCGCGATGCGGCGTCTAATGCCGAGGTGGGTTCGTCAACTAATAGCAGTTTAGGTTTATTTATTAAAGCGCGGGCAATGGCCACACGCTGCTGCTGGCCAACACTTAATGTATTTGCTGCTTTTTGCAAAGTGGTCGTCGGTAATTTAAGCGCTAAAAGCAGAGCGCTCGCCTCTTGCTCTATTTGCGTATTGCCTGTTTTTGCAAAGTAGCTAGCTAGTTGAATGTTTTTTAACACACTTAAGTACGGTATTAAATTAAATTGCTGAAACACCACGCCAATGTTCTGGGCTCTAAATTTATCGCGCTTTTTTGACGAAAGCGTCGAAAATGCCTGCTCAAGCAAGGTTACATTGCCACTTTGCGGTGTGAGCACCCCTGCTAATAAATTAAGCAATGTGGTTTTACCTGAGCCAGATTCGCCGTGTAAAAACACCTGTTCCCCCTGCTTTACTTGCCAAGTAGGAATGTAAAATGAGGTTTTATCGGCTTTGTGGTACTTATAGCAAAGTTGGTTAATATGTATGGCTAAGGGAGTAGAGGCCGAAGAAATTGTATTAGGCACGATGAGACTCCTATGGTTTGATAAGTGTTGATATGTTATAACGTTTTTAGTTGAGCAATAAGCTAATTGAGATAAAAATATGTCAAAAAATGTAACTAACATGGTTGCTTGGTTTGTTATAGCCGTGGCTAGTTTAGTATTTACTTGTGAGTCAGCGGCTCAAAGTACAAGTTACGAAGAAATAGAGTGGATTCAGTTGATGCCTAAAGATGATTTAGACGCGCTGCTTAATCCGCCTGAATACTTAGAAGAGATCGTAGATGGCTCAGGCCAAGACACATTAAATAGCCTAGACGCTAAACCGTTTGATAACGAGCAAGATAAACGGTATCAGCAAGCTTTAAGCTCAGTACGAGTGATTGAAAGTTACAACAATAAAAAGCTGCGTATACCTGGCTTTATAGTGCCGCTTGAATCAGAAGAAGGTAAACGTATTAGCGAATTTTTTATTGTGCCTTATTTTGGCGCGTGCCTGCATATGCCACCGCCGCCACCTAACCAAATAATTTACGTTAAGTTTGATCAAGGTGTTGATCTTAAAAGCCTGTATGACGCATTTTGGTTTGAAGGCACACTGACGATAAACACCGTTGAAAACGAACTTGGCACATCGGCTTACCAGCTTAAGTTAGACAATGTATTACCGTACGAGGATTAAAGTGAAAGATATAAATATAAAACGTGGATTGTGCGGTTTAGCTTTTTTGAGTTCTTTAGGCGCTGGTGCGTGTGAGTTTCATGCGGGCGTGGGTTTAAATCAGTTTCATCCTTTTGCTCGGCAACACTTTCAGCCTCCTATTTTACAAAATTTCTCGTTTGAACACGCCAAACAAGCACAGGTAAAAGTGGGTACCCCTAGCACGGCAAGCTTTAGTTACTTAGTGCCTAAACGTTACAGCGCGGTAAGTGTAAAATTTATTGCACCTAAAAATATAAAATTAACTGGGGCTGCTTCTGTACAACTTGCCAGTACCCGGGGTATTCATCGTTTAAAATATGTGGCAAATAAGGCAGGCAATAGTGAAATTGTTATTCAAATTAACGGTATTTTAAATGCAAAGCCCTTCACGCTTGAACAAAAAATAAGCGTGGCGGCCAGTTGATATAACTTACATTTAGGTTAAATACAAAAAGGGCTAACGTAACGCTAGGGCGTGTTGAACTTTGTTGATTGAAATTTGTTCAATCTAGGGACGATTAAATCACGGCGCGAGGTTCGTAACCTAGTGGGCTAAGTAAAAACCGAGCAACAAAGAGTTGATCGTCCCTAGAAAGAACCCAAAGGGCAGCGCATGTTTGGTATTTATGCGGCGTTATCGCCTATTCGTGGGGAATAACCACACTACATAGGCTCTGCCTTGCCTAAAAACCAAACATACTGCTGCAAATTCACCCACGAAAGATCAACACGCCCTAGCCCTTTTTTATACCTAAATTAAAAGTGCATTGCTGCAATTTATGTGTTTTTACCACAACACTTTTTATATTTACGCCCGTTACCACATACACACGGATCGTTTCGCCCTACCTTTGGCGCGTCACGTGTTACAGGGCTTTGCGGTGGTGGGCAGCAGCTTGTGTTAGTGCAGCTTGAGCCTGCTGGGGCTGGTGATTTATCGGTCATATTACTCTTCCTTTTTAAATAACCTGAACTCTGGATAATAAATCTATCTCGAGCAGCTATTTTCAGCGCTAGCTGCGTTGAATTTACTTGCAATAGGCCAGCTATTGACGCGTAAATTCGCCTTGTTTTCACTAAAAATCTCTGGCTAGAGAGAATAAATTTAAATATCAACCTAATTTAAACGTTAGTAAATCTCTTAACCAGAGCTCAGGTTAAATAGTATTTACCACGAACCATACATAGGGTTTGGTAGTAAAAATAATGATTTACCAAGCTTGGGTTGTAGCGTTTTTATATTGGCGGTTTCTTGTGTTACGCCGCTAAAGTCTTCTATGTTATCCCCCACCTGAAACTTAATAACCTGTGGCTGCTGCCAGTTATTATTTTGCCCATTTGATGAAAAACAATCGGCTTTGCCTTGTGTTATTTGCTGGCGGCGCAAGTCTTTATCGTTAATAAATTCGTTGCTATTAACGGCGTTTTTGTCAGCCTCTGAACGGCCCATTAAACAGGTGTTTTCAACTGCTATAGGTAACCCCACTGCTTTTAAATTATTCCACGTGTGCAAATCGTTTTGCTTATTACGGTTAGTAACAAGCGCTATTTTTCCACCGTGTTTATACACTGTTTCTATAAACGATTTAGCACCAGGTACCAGTGTGGCTTTTTCGCTTGCAACCCATGCCTGCCATGATTGTGGTGTATACCCTTTGCCGTTAAGCTCGGTTTGTTTTTGATATGCTGAGTTATCAAGCACAGTTTCATCAACATCCATCACGGCCACCCAATTACGTGCAGTGTTTGGCAATTGCATTACCGCTGCTTTTGCTTGTTCATAGGTTGTAGTTGCTAGTGCTTTATACTCTTTACTGGTTGTTTGCCATAACACTGCCGACGACAGTGAGTGCGCATTAGCAGCAAGCGAAACCGATACCGCGCAGTGGTCACTCAACATGGCTTTGTTATCCATATTTTTGAATTTATGCACCTGAGCCGACGCTTCAATATTTTGCGCATTCATACCGCCAACAATAATGTGATCGATAGGCGCCGGGTAGCGTGCTTGGCACCCTAATAATTGGCTGGTCGTAATACTTGTTGAGCGCTCATCACTTAATAAAGTACGGGTTAGCCTATTGTAAGGCGCTGATATGCGGTGGTTAAAATCACCTAATATTACGTAAGGCGTGCCTGCTGTTTCGTGTTTTTCAACCCAGCTATTAAGCACTGGTGCTTGTTGTGCATAGGTTTTACACGCGGGTGAGTCGCTTTTTAAGTAGTCATCTACAAAACAGCCACTTTTCATGTGTACGTTAAGTATATCGGTTGGCCCTTGCTGTGTATTAACTGTTATTTGTAATCCGTAGCGCAGCCCTGCTCTTGCTAATCCTAATTGGTCTATAGGAGCTGTATTAAGTACAGGTATTGCTTTTTTTACTGCAAAGGCTACTTTTTGCTGGGTTGATAAAGCTCCCGTTTGTCGGCACGTATAGGCTTTGCTGTCTGCTCGGTTAGACATAATTAGTTGCCAGTCGTCTTCAGAGAATATTTGCTGTAACGCCGCTTTAGAAGCCACTTCTTGTAGTGCAATAATATCGGCGTCTAAGTTTTTTGCATACGCTTTCATTGCTGCTATTTCGCTTGGCGTTCTGGCTCTACAACCTGTATCTATTGGGTATGCAAGGTGCTCAACATTCCAAGTCGCTATTTTTAAAGCGGGTTGAGTTTGAGCTTGTAGCTGCGAGGCCGGCTGAGCTGAAAAACTTTCATTAGTATTGTTAGCTTGGTTAGATGTACAGCCAACACTAAGCGCACTGACTAAAGCAATGGTTAATGTATTAAATGTGTTCATGGTTGGTTTTCTCTGTGTTGGTTTTATTATTAATTAAGCAGTTCATGAGTTGTTGCGCCCACATAGAGTTAATTTGTATCGCTATTATTTCTATGCGGCTTTCTTGGCAGTCGTTTAAAGGGGTAACGGTTAAGGTTTGCTCCGCTAAGTTAAAGCCTACAAACCCTTCGTATGTTTTTATAACAGCTTTAATTCGCTCTACTTTTAAATTGCTAAACAAAGCGTGCAGCGCGGTTTTACTAAATATGTGTGCTGCACTAATACGCCAGCCAATACTTTGATAGCCTTGAGCGCTATTTTTAATGCAAAGTATGCCATTTGTGGGTAACGGCGCTTCACGGGTATTAATGCCTGAGTTTGTATGAGCATGCGCAGTGCAAGGCGCAGATTGATTATAGCCGCAATCACCTTGTAACAACTCAGGTGCTATTTCACCTTGTGTAGTAAATACAATTTGCTGTGTTTGGTTTGCGCGGCTTATTACGTAATCAGTTAATGTTTCAGCGTCATTATGAGCGTATAAATCGTGCTTGTTACCTACAATAATATCTGCAATATCAATTTGTTGGTTAAACGTAGCATGGCTTGTATAACGCGAGTCGTTGAGCTTTCTGGCATCAACTAAAGTAATTGTTTTTTGTAAGCTCAGTACATTTTTATAATGCGATGATGAAAGTGTTTGTAATACTTCCTTTGGGTGGCCAAGCCCTGTGGGTTCAATTAAAAGCCTGTCTGGTTTTGCTTGTTTTAGCAGCTGATTAAGTGCAACTTGCATTGGCACGCCGGCGGTACAGCACATACAGCCACCGGGTACTTCGCGAATAAATACACCGCTGTTTGGGCTTTGTTGCCCATTAAGTAGTGCGCCATCAATACCTACTTCGCCAAATTCGTTTACTAATACCGCCCAGCGCTCAGAGCGTGGTTTGGTTTTAAGTAGCGATACAATAGCGCTGGTTTTGCCTGCACCTAAAAACCCACTAATAATATTAGTGGGTATTGCCTTTAGCGTTTGCTTATTAGAGTTCATTAGCCAATTTCTTGTAACCTTTTACCAAATCGTGATTTGCAGACACCACCGATTCAGAAAATGTTGAGTATTCTGGCGGTACTTTGCTTATGCTGTTTAAGTCAAAGCCGGGTTCTATATTGGTCATTGGCGGTACATGAAAATCTTTAGGTAAATCTAATCCATCAACAACGCAGTTATGCCTAACTACACACCCATTTCCCACATGCGATCTAAATACTACCGAATTAAAGCCAATAAATACATCATCCCCTACGCTGCACGGGCCATGAATAATAGAGCGATGCGCTATAGACGTGCGCTCACCAATAGATACCGCAGCACCCGATTTAGAATGAATAACCACGCCATCTTGTATGTTTGAATTTTTTTTAATAATAATTGGCTGCATGTCGCCGGTGTCGTCTACTTCATCGGCGCGAATAACCGCATAAGGGCCAATAAATACATTGTCTTCAATTATTACTTTGCCACATACAATGGCTGTTGGGTCTATAAATGCGCTTTGTGCGACACTTGGCATGTGGCCGTTTGGGTTTTTTCTTAACATTTTTTATCCTACTAAATATGCAAATTAAGGTTTTAAATAACACGCTGCTGCGAAAACTTTTGGTCGTACACAACAGCGTTGTGAGCGTGTAAGCTTTCTTGGTGTTCAACTTTAAAGTGGTAGTCGCAAATGTTGGTTTTTAGCTCTAAGGCCTGTTTAATTCTGCGGGCGGCATCTTCGCAAAAAAGTAAGTTTTCGGCATTGAGCTTGGCAAATGCTTGTTCGTCTTCGCGTTTTACTGCGGTTTGAACGGGCGTACCAATCGCACTTTCTAGTTGTGTAATAAGTGCAGGTAAGTCAGGAAGCTCTTCACCTTTAATACGCATTGTTATATACGCGTATGAGCGCTGGCTGTGTGGTGTAGCAATACTGCCTTGCTCTGATGCTAGCCACTCTAGCAATGCGTTTTTATCAACGTGCTGCTCTGTAAATTGCTCTGCTACGGCATCGCTTAATGCTTTTCGTGAAAGCGCGGCTGAGCACGGGCACGTGCTTGAATAAGCAATAGTAAGGCTAAGCTCGGTATTAATTTCACCGTCTTCAATGGTTTTACATACATTCACCGGATACGCCTGATATCCCGACTGATTTGATAAAAGCGCAGGTTTATTGAGTGTTAGCTCAAAGGCTAAATTTACTTTAGCGCTTAGGCTTAGGCCTTGCTGAGAGTGCAGCATAGTATTTAATAACGTTGTTAAACTTTTGCCCGTTAAAGGCTGGTTTACAAGCCGCTCTTTAAGCAGTAAATACAAACGCGACATATGTATGCCTTTGGCTTCGGCTTTATTTAAACTTACAAATATATCGGCTTTGGCGTGCGTATGGATAGGTTCGCCAGCGAGAGGTAAAACATGCAAAGGCAGCGAAATTCCTTCCATCCCTACCCATTGTAAAGGTTGTGCATTCAAAGAGTTATTCTGCGAAGTAATATCTGGCAAATGGCTTTTAGCATTCATAAATTTAACTATTCCGATTAACGATTAAAAACAAGAGGCATGGCAGGTTTGCTAGGTTTAGAGACCGTTTTGCCATCGTAAAGGCGCTCGCCATTAACCCACGTGCTCACTATTTTTGAAGAAAACTCAACGCCATCAAAAGGCGTCCAACCGCAAAGGTAACGGCAAGAGTTGTGGCTAACTTTTGTGGTTTGCTGTGTACTTACCAGCACTAGGTCGGCGTAGTAACCCTCTTTTATAAAGCCGCGTTTATCTACTTTAAAACGCAGCGCGGGGTTATGTGCGGTTTTTTCTACCACCTGCTCTATGCTTAAGCGGTTGTTTTTAACGTGTTCTAGTAAGCTTAAAAGTGCGTGCTCTACTAAGGGTAAACCTGCTGGCGCGTTAACATAATCAGTTTGCTTTTCTTGCCATGTATGCGGAGCGTGATCGGTGGCAATAATATCTATTTGGTTATTTTTAACTGCGTTTACAAGCGCATCGCGATCGGTATTAGCTTTTATGGCAGGGTTACATTTTATTAAGTTACCTAAGGCTTCGTAATCTTGCTCGCTAAAATATAAATGGTGTACACAGGCTTCTGCGGTAATGCTTTTATTGGCTATATCGCCTTTAGTAAATAAACTCAGCTCTTTTTCGGTGGTTATGTGTAATACATGCAATTGCGCATTGTACTTTTTAGCAAGCGACACCGCATACGACGATGAGGCATAGCAAGCCTGCGCATCACGAATTTTTGGATGGTCGGTAATACTAGGCACAATGCCTTGTTGCTCATAGCGCTGATTGTTTTTGCTAATGGTTTTACCATCTTCGCAGTGGGTAACTATAAGTACAGGGCATTCACGAAATATCCCCTCAAGAGCTTGTGGGTTTTCTACTAATAAATTACCGGTAGATGCCCCCATAAACACCTTTACACCACATACTTTTTTAGGGTCGAGCGCTTTAATGTCATCTAAATTGTGCTCTGTAGCGCCAAGGTAAAAAGAGTAATTAGCATAAGAATGCTGCTCGGCTATGGCGTATTTGGCCTCAAGTGCCGCTTTGTTTGTGGTTGAAGGGTTAACGTTAGGCATTTCCATATAACTTGTAATACCGCCGGCAACTGCTGCGCGCGACTCGGTTAATATAGAGCCTTTATGGGTAAGGCCTGGCTCTCTAAAATGCACTTGGTCATCTATCATGCCCGGCAGTAAGTACGCACCTTGCGCGTCAATAACATCGTCGTTTTCGCTCGCGGCTATATTAGGGGCTATGCGTTCAATAAATTGGTTGGTAATGCGTACATCAGCACGTTGCATTTTACCTTCGTTAACTATTTGGGCATTTTTTATTAGTTGGCTTTTCATGCTTACGGCTCTTATTTAGTCAGCAATTTATGTTTAATGGGTGTGAGTTGGCGGCTAAATATTAGCTTTGCCAGCTTATTACAGGATTACTGCGCGTCACCTCTGTTGAGCCTTGCCCCGTATTACTAATCCATTGCACGTTAAGCGCATTCAGCGAAGGCATTAAGTTAAACAGCGTGACCGAAAAGCCCATAACCGGTGTCTTGCAGTTAAAATTGTAGGTGGCTTCAACATTATGATGATCGTGCTCATCGTGCTCATCGTGCTCTATGTGGCTGTGAGCAAGCGAGTTTTCGGTGCTTTGTAAAATACACTGCCCTTTAATATCAATAGCGTGGCTACTATTTTTTAATTGCTGAGCAAGCACGTTAATGGCATGTTTATCAGATAAGTTAGCAGCTTGGTGTTCAAACCCCAGTGCATCGGCAGCCGGAATAATAAACTGCATTTGCAGCACATTGCCCTCTTGAGCAATAAGTAACTCACCTTCCCCATGAACATGCTTTTGCGCATGAGCTTGGGCACTAATGCCCAACCCTAATAGCAGGGCAACACTCAGGCCTTGAGTAAACACTTTCATAAACTAACCCTTAATTAAAATAGAGCTCAATACAGCAGTTGTTATAATATAACATATTGATAGAATCCTAAAAAGATAATAATTGAGAGTGTTTAACTTATAGGCTGGCAAGGCTTTATCCTATAAAACGATCTAAGGTTTAAGCTGCCATCCTTTTATTGAATAAAGCCATATATTGTTTATAGGTACAGATACTGGTAAGTTCAGGTTAGTTATATAAGTAAGCAATATTAAGGAAAAACATGACACTGTCATTGGAAGACATCACCTCAGATAACTACGAAGCCATATGCGAATTGGATGTTACTAAAACGCAAGAAGAATACGTAGCGTGTAATATGTGGTCGTTAGTTGAGGCTCACTACAATAGCGGGTATACCTGTAAAGCTATTTACCTAAATGCTCTGCCAGTTGGCTTTTTTATGTGGGTACAAGAAACCCTTACAAAGGTTTCTATTTGGCGCTTTATGGTTGATCAAACTCATCAAAATAAAGGCATTGGGCGCAAAGCACTAACTATGGCAATTGAAGAGATTAAAACAACTTCTAAGCTTGAACAAATTGAAATTTGTTATAACCCGAAAAACCCAATAGCTAAAGATTTTTATACAAGTTTTGGGTTTGAAGAAGTTGGCCTCGATGAGGATAACGACGATATGTTAGCGGTTATTAAAATTAGTAGTTAACTCATCATAAGTAGGTCGCTAATTTTAAGGAATAATAGTTGTAAGGAAATATTGTGATCATAAGACAATTTGCAAAGAATGATTTTTTAGCCGTCCAAAACATTTATCAGCAAGGTATTGATACCGGCAACGCGACTTTTCAAACTAAAGCTAAAAATTAGCAGCAATGGAATAGTTCTATGCTTAACTGTTGTCGCCTTGTTGCAGTGCAAAGAGAGCAAGTGCTCGGCTGGGCGGGGTTATCGGCGGTTTCAAACCGTGAGGTATACTTGGGCGTTGCTGAGGTAAGTGTATATGTTGCAAACCAAGCCCAAGGTAAAGGCTTGGGGCAGGCACTGATCAATGCACTCATTAATGAGTCAGAAAAAAGCGGTATATGGATGCTACAAGCCAGTATATTCCCTGAAAATACTAGCAGCATTGCTTTACATGCTCGCAATGGTTTTAGGCAGGTTGGAAATCGAGAGAAACTAGGTAAATTAAATGGTGTGTGGCGCAATGTAGTTTTAATGGAAAAATCCTGCAACTCCTATCTTTGATGAGTATTAAACAAACTGTATTACCGGGTGATTTAGTGGCTGTTACTGCTAAACAAGTGAGCCCAATAATAACTGTTAAAGCAAAATATCTTGCCAATTATTATCAGTATTCTAGGTTATCAAGTGACTGCTGAGTGCCATGAGCGGTCATTGGTGTTTGGTAGTTTGGATAGCAGCTTTGTACGAAAACCAGACCTTAGCGAAATTGTTGCAAGCGGCAGATAAGAGGGAAGACCTTTTTAAAACAGGACGTTCCGTGTTTGAATATTTACAATGAATTCTCTTAATTCAATCTATCTCAGACTAGAGAAGCGTTATGCAATCTCCAGCAACACCACGTTGATAATGAAGCTTAGTGATGTTTGCAACTAAGTACTAAATTGTAAAAAAGAGAAACATTTTAAAACTATCAAGCATTAATTGTGCGTTGGTCAAATTTTACTTTAAAGATGGTGCTGGTCAATTGCAATTGTATTGCCTTGCGGATTTTCTATAGTGAAATTGACCATAAGTTAAGACTCCATTCATGCAGATACAAACTATTTTTGATAGATTTATTATAACAAATTCTCGATGAGTTTTTCTAAAGCAAGTATATTGGCTGCTGATAAAGATGTCGTTAAATTTGCATCAGTGGAAGCGTCAATGGCAGTCGCTCCACGAATGTTGCGTGCTAAAAATTGATTAAACGCATTTATCAGTGCTTGTTTTTGCGTGGTGGTTAAATTTAAATAACAATCCTGATTCGTAATAGATGGACAGGTTTTGGTTAGTGAATTTGCGTGATCCAATGCAAGTTCACTTAAAAAGTCGTTCACATTAGCAATCAAAAGTGCCTTTCTTTTCTTGAGTGCTTCAGGCGCGATCGCTCGCGCCTTTATGTCACTCACATTCGCAACCAGCTTATCAATCGCTTGTAACTCCCCAGAAAATTTTTCAAATAGTGCTTTGTTAAAGAACTTTTTATAACCATTTTGCAACACGATTTTGACTTTACCCGCATCACTGAATGGTTTACTGCCCAACGGTATAATAGTGCTAAGCTGATGAGCTGGGTTGGGATTGACGCTTTCTAGAAACGCATGTAACTCTATTTGAAAGTACTGTACTTGTTCACTTGAAATTAGTGACTCACATTCAGGCGGTAATGGTATATCATCGCATTTTGCCGTATTCATTTTATTTAACTCAATGTCGTACAGTTTGACGAACTTCGATGCCTCGATAGAAAATAAATCAAATTTATCTTTTGTAATATCGCTAACAATTGTCTTTAAGGTATTCAATGATTTTTGCAAGCTCGCTTCTTTGGCGCGGCTACTAAAGGTATTTTCTAAGCTTGAAATCGCTTGTATCGCTTGTGATGCACTTTCATCTGCAGCTTGATTCAAATCATTTAACAGCAACTCAAATGTCTGAATATTATCCAAGGTTTTTTCAACGAAACCAGATTTAATTTGAAAGGTTAAATAGGTATTTTTACGATAGTCTTTGAAATACTTACCGGTATTCAAATCAAGTGTACATGGTATGTAGTCAAACTCATCAAAGGTGCCATCATCATAGTTAACTCTGGTCAATTCCTTATCATCTTTTTCACACTCTTCCACCAAGCGGCCGGAAAGATTATCAAAGTACAATTTGTCCAATAGTTCGGTTTCCAGTGGCCCTTTGTTAGTATTTTTACGGATAAATGCGTAGTTACCTTCAGCAACGATTGGGCTTTGATAATTTTGCGATTGAGAATCGGGAACCAAGGTCATCGAATACCGAAAAAGAATATCATCACTGGAGTTAGATAATATGGCTGAGCCGACAGAATCTAGCACTGTCAGCACGTCACTGGCAGGCGGATATAATTGTTTTCCAGCGGATGCCAGTGATTGCAGTATCGCTTTTTGTTGATCTGAAGGATCATCAAGCTCGACAATGGTCAACTGAATAATTAAAGGACCACTTTCATATTTGATAGGACCATAAACGGGTAAATAAGAAAAATTTAAATACTGAAGGGCTTTTACGCCATTTGAATAAAAAATAACCCGACCATTTTTATCTGCTGAAGGCCCAAATGACATTGAACATCCGGCCTTTCCCTGCTCACACACATTAGCAATGATCACCATCTCCGCGTTGGAGCCTCTTCCTCCAAAGAGCTCAGAAGCATTTCTCCATTCAAATGCAGCACCGTTGAATGCTTGCATCAAATGTACCGAGATTGTGTCTCCGGAAGCAATTTGTGGTACTTTCGTGTATTTGCGGTAAAGAGTTTCATAACACTCACGCGTTACCCCTGCACGAGTATATTGAGATTTGTCATAAAGTGCTTTATCACACTGAGTTATATCCTTGGCGGACAAGGCATTATTTTCAACGGTTCGAACATAATCAACCTCACCTTCTTCAATTATCTGGCAACCAGTAAACAAAAAAAGTGAATAACATAGTAAAAAAATACGTAGTTTCATTGCGAGTCCTCTTTCCTTGAGTTTGGAACAACCTCATTGCGCGACGCGAACAACCTTCAAAAAACAACGTCGCGAACACCCACCTCAAACCCTTAAATTATAAAAATGTGCGTTCTTGCTCTATTGGTGACAAGTTTTATTATCAAATTTAATATTCGATATTACTAAAAGTCTGAATAAAATATA
This sequence comes from Pseudoalteromonas sp. H103, assembly GCF_001469205.1. Classification (NCBI taxonomy): domain Bacteria; kingdom Pseudomonadati; phylum Pseudomonadota; class Gammaproteobacteria; order Alteromonadales; family Pseudoalteromonadaceae; genus Pseudoalteromonas; species Pseudoalteromonas sp. H103. The sequence goes on from NZ_LOFG01000021.1 coordinate 38,928, forward strand.
TATTTAAAAATACTTGATCTAAGATAGTTTAATATTAAGTAATATGGTAGGGAAAACATACTTTTTGATATCGAAACAGGCTGTATAATTAAGTCTCTATTAGTTCAAATTAAAAGAATAACAATTATTTACGTCTTCTTATCACAGTGGAGAAATTTCACATTAGCTTTAAACGACCGGAAATCGTGCATAGCGCCAATTTAAATAATACTGATAGGCGGTCCGATAACGGCACACAAAAATCGGTCAAACTATCAGAAATAGATTCATTTCAACGACCGCTTAATGCTCTGAGCGAGTCAGAATTTTTAAAATCTGATGGATTTTATCAGTTACGAAAACTAGATTGTTTGAAAAATTTTAGAGTCCGCCTACTGCCTTTCAGCATCTTTTAAGAATTAAAACTTGAAGGTCGGTTCCTTGTCTGTAGCGGACTACTCCAGGCTAACTATCAGATGTCCGCTTCTCGCTCATAACTGTCTATCAATTGCACTCTCCAATGCGTTATTTAGTCTTCTTTGCTTATTTATTTTTACTGTTTTTGGCTGGCTTAATAGGTATTATAAATATATGATATTGATAATTATTTTCATTAACAGGTTTTGAAAAATGTGTATGAAAAAGTCTATGTTTACTTTGGCATTAGTTGCTGGTTTGAGCGGTTGTAGCACAGCCACTGTGCTGCCCGATAAAAGTTCATCATTATATTACTCAGCACTTTACAATGCACAAGCAAAGCCTGTTAGCTCTGTATTATTAGAGCCAACCCTGTTAAATGCCGATGTGGTTTTAGTGGGTGAATGGCATACACACCCGGGCGTGCATTTATTTCAGGCGGAGTTATTTGAGCAGTTAAGCACAGGCAATAAACGCACAGCCTTGTCGCTTGAGCAATTTAGCCGCGCCGATCAGTTTACTTTAAACCAGTATGTTAAGGGTGAAATTGGCGAGCAATACTTAATTGATAACACCCAAGCGTGGCCTAATTACAAAAGCGATTACCGTGCGCTTATAGAGCTGGCAAAAGCGAACAATAGCGATGTAATAGCTGCAAATGCGCCTAAAAATATAGTCACCTGTATTGGCAGGCAAGGGGTAAGTTATTTAAATAAACTTGATGAAACACGGCAGAGCTATATTGCAGCCGCTATTGATACATCCCCCAGTGATTATAAACAACGTTTTATGGCATCAATGCACCATGGTTCGCCCAGTCAAAACGAAAACTATTATGCTGCGCAAGTTACCTGGGATGAAACTATGGCTGAGTCTATTGTTAACTATTTAAATAATCATAAATATGCGCAGGTAGTGCATATAGCGGGCGATTTTCATGTGAAAAATGGCGAAGGTATAGCGCGTGTTATCAAGCGTTTAGCGCCAGAGTTAAATGTTGTCTGGATATCGCCGGTAACAAGTGTGCAAGCTAATCAAAGTGGATATCAGTTGCAGGTTAACCCTTTGCCACCCCGTTATGTACAAAAAGAACATCAGCAAGCCGCTTTTAAAGCTTTAGCTAAACGAGGCGAGCAAACATCTTGCTTATAAAATAGCGACATAGTTAGTAAATCTCTTAACCAGAGCTCAGGTTAACTATGTCGTCATTTATTTAGTTTAGTTACTTCGAGCTTGATTGGTTAGCTCAACCAGCGCTTTACGAACCTCTAGCGGGCTGTTGCACTGGGTTTTAAAATTGATAAAGTAATTACGCTTTTTACTTTGTATATAAAAGCCTGTGGGTAATAAGCCGCTCATTATTGGTGTTTTATCAGCAACGTTATAGTGCTGCATTAATATGAGCGACATAGCATCTTGATGATCTTCATTCATATGACTTATCATGCTTTGCTGTTGGCCTTCGTCCCAGTTTTTTGCCTCGTTTTGCCATTCGTTTTGCTCAAGCCAAAATATTTTGCCAAAGCCACCAATGTAACGCACACGAATTACGTCTAATTGCCATAATTGAAAGTCGTGCGCGTTGCGATAGCTAGCAGCTTCGGGATATAGGGCAATATAGTTATTAAGTAAGGTGTGTGCTTGCTCGCTTGGCACAACAGAGCCGTCGCCTACAAGCGTTACTCGCCCGTGCTCGTTCTGATCGCCGTAGTCGGCGGCGTCAAATACGGTAAGGCTCATACGAGAGTCGTGCTTTAGGTTTTTAGTGTGCTGGGCTATATCGCTAATAAAAAAGTAAACACGGCCTTGTTCGTCGCACATATAAGGGGTTACTGAGCCAAACGGGTAGCCGCGTAAATTATTAGAAATAGTCGACATAACACCGGCATTGGTTTTGTAAACCAAGGTGCGTGCATCGTTTAATGCTTGCTCTCTCATAAAAACTCCTGACGTTGAGAAAAAACCATGGGTGCATCGTGATAAGGGTGAGGATTTACGTGCAGTTTCATGGCGTACATTTGTTGTAAGTTTTGCTCAGTTAATACGGTGTTTATAGGCCCACTTTGCAACACTTTTTTGTTGTGCAGCAAAATAGCGTCGGTTGCATAAAGGCTGGCCAAATTTAGATCGTGTATTGCAATAATGGCGCTGTTACCCTGTCCTACAAACGCTTTAACGCAGCTGAGCAAAGCATGTTGATGGCGCATATCAAGTGCTGATGTAGGCTCGTCGAGCAGCATTAGTTTTGGCTCGGCCGATTGTGTAAAGGCATTTAGCTGCGCTAAAGTTCGAGCCATATGCACGCGTTGTTGCTCCCCGCCCGAAAGCGCACTTACGCGACGATTTAAATAATTACTTAAATCCATAATTGCGGCGTATTTATGTACTTTTTCGCTTTGCATTTTTAATGACTCTACATACGGGTAGCGGCCCATTGCAATAAGCTCAAATACTGTAAAATCAAACCCTACGTGGTTTGCTTGCATCATAACTGCGCGCTGTGTGGCTAGGTTTTTTTTAGCGTGAGCGGCCAGCGGCTTGTTATTAAAAAGTACACTACCGGTAAAGGGGTGCATACCCGCTAAGGTATGCAGCAAAGTAGACTTACCTGCGCCATTTTCACCAAGTAGTGCAACAAGCTGCCCTTGTTTAGCGCTGCCATTAATAGCGTTTAAAACGGTATGGTTGCCAAAGCCAACGCTTAAATCATCAAACGTGATCATGACCAACCTCGCTTATTTTTAACGATTAAATAAATAAACAATGGTGCACCCAATAGCGCGGTAATAATGCCAATGGGTAGCTCGGCGGGCATTATTATAATGCGTGCTAACCAGTCAGAAAGTAGCAATACCACTACGCCAATTAGCATACAAAGCGGCAGCATATTACGTAAATGCGGCCCCACCATTAAGCGGGCAATATGCGGGACTACCAAGCCAACAAACCCTATCAAACCAGTAAGCGCTACAACCGCACCTACCCCTAATGCAACAAGTATAATTACATATAATTTAAGCTTATTAGTGTCTACTCCTAGGTACTGAGCTTGGGATTCGCCAATAAGGAGTAAGTTCATGGGCTCTTTTAACCGCCACAGGCCAACAAGGCTAATAAAAAGTAAAGGTGCTGCTTGAATTATCGTACTCCAGCTTGCCCCGCCTAATGAGCCCATGGTCCAGTAATTTATTAATCGCAATGCACTGTCGTCAGCAAAAAAGCTCAGTAGCCCAATAACCGCAAATGCTAACGCGTTAATAGCAACCCCGACTAATATAAGTGTGGTGATATTAATTTGCCCTTGCTGCTTGGCAATTAAATATACCAGCGAGGTAACACCAAGCGCCCCTAAAAACGACGCATAAGGTAAATACAACTGCGCGTTAAAATTAAACTGCGCGCTAAGTGCAATAAATGCTACTGCAACCATGGCCGCACCCGCACTAATGCCAATAATAGATGGGTCGGCTAATGGGTTGCGGCACAGTGCTTGCGTTGAAGCGCCTGTTTGGGCAAGCACCAACCCTACAAGCACTGCAAGCACAAAGCGTGGCAAACGTATTTGCATTACGACATTTATTTGCAGCGCATCAAACTGATTAAAGCGCTCGGGTGCAAGCCAAGCAATGGCTAAACGCCAATCCCACCCTGCTGGCCCATACCCTATGCTAAGTAGCGCCAAAGCAAAAATACACACAGAGGCTAATAGCATCCATTTATGGGTTTGGCTATGTGTTACAGGGTTAAAACGGCTCAATGTTAGGGTGTTCATAAGCGGGTTTTATACTCGTTAAGCTCATTAATTGCTGTGGCAATACGTGGCGACATGCCAAGCGAAAGTAGGCTATCCATTACAAGTAAGTTACAGGTTTGCGCCGCTTTTAATAAGTGTAGTGTAGGTTGCTCACAAAAAGCCTGCTTACCGCCAAGGCTTTGTACAACATGGGCTGGGGCTACTAAAAAGTTGGGCTGATTTACAGCCAGTACTTCACTATCTATTGCTTTAAAGCCTGAATGCGTAGCTCCTATATTGGTAATGCCTGCATAGCTAAATAATAAATTAGGGACGGTTTCTTGCCCGGCGGCAACAAGCCCGCGCTCATTAGCTGAGAGTAAAAATAGCGCGCTGTGTGTTTGCGCTTTTGCTTTTTCAGGTAACGATTTTGTAATGTGTGTAATAAGTGTTTGTGCTTTTTGCTTGGCGTTTAAATCGTCACCTAAGCGTTTTATTAGCTCAAGTAGCTCGTTAACTGAGGTCGGCTTTTTATAATGAATGAGCTTAACCCCAGTTGCCTCAATTTGCTTAAGTGCTTGGCTTCGCCCTGCGCCTTCAAGCGCTAACAAGGTGGTTGGACGCATTGAAAGTACGCCTTCTGCAGCTAAATCGCGATAATAGCCCACTTGCGGTAATTGCGTGGCTTGGTGCGGGTACATGCTCGATTGATCAACAGCTACAAGGGTATTTTGTTTGCCTAGCGCATAAATTATTTCAGTAAGGGTGCCGCCAGCGCTAATAACGCGCTCTTGTGCAAGTGCAGATTGGGCCATTAAAGCAAACAATATAAATAGGTATTTCATTACACACTCCGGTTTTATTTTTTGGCTATTATAACTAGTTAAATCTAAATGAAAATGATTATCATAATTAATTGATCTTAATTTGACTTAGTTGTAACATCTTCGCCATAAATAATAACTATTATCATTTGGAGTTAAAATGAATCCCTCTGCGTTTAGATTTACTGCTATTGCAACCTTACTACTCGGCTCGGGCACTGCCATTGCCGAAAACATAATTGACGATCATATTGTTGTAAGTGGCTCGCGCTTTGAGCAAAAGCTTAAAGATGTTACAGGCTCAGTTACTGTTATTACCGAGCAAGACATAGAGCGTCAGCTAGCTGTAGATTTACAAACTATGTTTAAGTACGACCCAAGCATTGCAACGACAGGCAGTGGCGCAGGCGCGCAAACACTTACAGTACGTGGTGTTGGTGGTAACCGGGTTGTATTTATAAAAGATGGCCGACGCACCAACGATGGTTATGCAGGTGGAGGGGGCTATTTAGTTGGCCGTAATTATTTTGACGTAGCAGGTGTAAAACAAGTAGAAGTAGCCAAAGGTGCTGCATCGTCATTATATGGCTCTGATGCACTTGGTGGCATTGTGGTTATAACCACTAAAGATCCTAGTGATTATTTAAAAAATAACAGCAGCTTTATAAAAATGGCGCTTGGGTATCAAGGTCAAAGTAATCAAGTAGCCGCCGATATTACTGCGGCAAAAGACTTAGGCGACTTTGCAGTAAGCGCCGTGTATAGCCACCGCGACAGCGAAGAAGTACAAAACTATGACGAAAATTTACCCGGTTATGATGCTAAGTCGGATGCTTTATTAGTTAAATTTGAGCAACAGCTTGATGAAAAGCGCACACTTAAATACACCCTTGATTACTTTAATCAAACAACTGAGCAAGTAATAACCCCCGCTGTTCAAGAAACCGAAGAAGACGACACGAGTTGGTCACTGGCGCTTGATTACCATTCAGAAGTAGCAACCGCCGCGTTTGATAAATGGTATGGGCAAGTGTCTTACAGCAGTTACGAGCAACAAAGCGATCAAATTAGTGGCACAAGCACCTACACCGATTATAACGACTATCGTTTTGAGCAAAATATTTTAGGTTTAAAAGCGGTATTTAATAAAGGGTTTAACGCAGAGAGTGCCGATCATGAAGTGGTATACGGGATTGATATAGACTTATACGACACCACCCGCCCACGTTTTAAAACCCGTATTTTAGCCGATGGCACTGTTGATTTTACAGATCAAAAACAAAAAGCATTTCCGGGGGCTGATACCTCTTTAATTGGCGCTTATGTACAAGATAGTATTTCGTTTAATAATAGCGCGTGGTCAGTTATTGCGGGTGTGCGATATGATTACTACACCCTAGAGGCTAAAAATGATGAGCTATACGCCGATGCGCAGCTTGGTGATATTACCGAATCTGCTTTTTCGCCTAAGCTAGGTGCTATATACCAAGTGGATGATAACTTGTCGTTGTACGGGCAATACGTACGAGGCTTTAAAATACCACCACACGACCAAGCCTATCAAAGCCACGGCGTTGAGCCGTTTTATCAAATATTACCAAACGCCGATTTAGACCCTGAAAGCAGTGATTCGTTTGAGCTTGGGCTAAGATACGCCAGCAGCGATATTAGTGTAAATTTAAGTGCTTTTTATGCAGCATACGATGACTTTATAGAAACCGCCGTAGTGGGTGTTGAGCCAACGTACATTCCTGGCGTAAACAAAACGCTGTATCAGTATCAAAATATTAGCGAAACACAAATAAGCGGTGTTGAAGCAGGAATTGCCATGTATGTAGCTGAAAATATACTACTAGAGGCAAACGTGGCTTACGTTGATGGTGAAAATAAAGAAACCGATCAACCTCTTACCAGCATTAGCCCGTTAAATGGCTCAGTATTGTTAACCACAGAGCTTGGTGACATTAACTGGACTGCTGCATGGCGTTTAGCTAAATCGCAATCGGATGTAGTACTTGATACAAACGGTAATAAAACTACGCAAGGACATGGCTACGGCGTAGTTGATTTATACGCAAGCTACGAATGGCAAGCGTGGCAGCTAAATGTAGGTGTACTTAACTTGCTCGATAAAGAATATGTACCTTTTGAGTTGATTGCAGGTCAATCACAAGGTGCTGATTTTAGCCAATACAGTCAACCAGGGCGTAACTTTTCAGCAAGAGTTAGCTACCAGTTTTAATTAACGCTTAATAAATACAGCAAACGCTGCATGGGAATGCAGCGTTTACTTGTCACATATTTACTCAAGTTAAGTTTAAATTACTTAATGGCAAGTATGTTTAAGCAAATTTGTACACACTTAATGCGAAGTAACACTTTATAAAACCAGTGCTTTTTAAGCTAAAGCGCTGCTAGAATTTTTTAATTAGCTGCAAAATCGCGAGTTTCTAAATAGCTTGGTACGCTTTTAAAACAGGGTTTCAGCTTACTTGCAAGCGCTGTGGTTACTGGCGCATCACATTTTAACTTGCCATTATATTTTCCATTAGTTAGTGCTACTAAACTGAGTGAGTCATAACTTGGTTTACTTTGTATTTTATGAATTACCACCCCTTGCCCTGCTGAAACCTTTATTAAATCAAACTCTTCTTTTGCAGGTTGTGTTATAGCGAGCTTTTTTACATATAACGGACTTTTAAAGGTCAGCTTTGTCGAAAACAAAGCCGTACCTCCGCGCTCAAAATGGCCATTAAACACAGTGGTATTTAATGTGGGTGTCAGCTTATTTATTAATAAATTTAAATCAAATTTGGTTGGTAAAATGGTGATCTGACTTTGTTTTTTTAGTGACTCGTTTAGTGCTTTTTTAATTATTTTAAGATGGGTGTCATTGGTAGTTACTTCGTACACTATTTGGTAGTTGTGTGGGGGGGCATATAAAGGCATGTGGCTAGCTAGTACTTTATCGCCAGCCAATATTAGCGCCATGCCATGAAAGCCCACATAGCTGTGGGCTTTATGCGTTTTGTGTGAATTGTGTTGAGGTGTATTTGAGTGCGCTGCACTCGATAATAAAATAAAAAATAGCAGTATGTGTTTCATGTTAGTGCTCAAAAAATATATATAGCGCCACTATAAGCTGATTTTGATATACAAATAATCGATAATAAGTAATTAGTTGTTTCCTTTTAATCAATACGGTTTGGCGCTATGCATTTAGATGACATTGAAAAAGTAATTCATATGGCGAGTTCGCAAAACCTGCACACAACCGCTAAGCATTTTAATATTACCCCAGGGGCGCTGTCTAAAACGCTAAAAAAGGTTGAGGCAAACTTAGCCACGGAGCTGTTTAATCGTGTGGGCAAAACCTTAGTACTTAATGATAAAGGCAAAGAGTTTGTTAAGCACAGTAGCGATTTAATTCATAATTACCAGCAGCTTACTAGCCGTTTTAAAAGCGATAATCATAAATTTAATGCAGTTATTGCAGGCCCTGCCATTTTACTTAAAAGTGGCTTAAAAAGTTACTTACCCCCCTTAGCAACCTGCCCTGTTCGGTACGTATTAATAATGTGTTTGAAGGTGAAGCCATAAGCCAAGTTGCATCAGGCGCTGCGCATATTACGCTAGTAACTCGCGAGGCACTAAATAATAGCTCACATACTAATTTAGTGGCGGTTGATGTATTTAATACTGGGTTTAGTGTGGCTGGATCCGCTGGGCATCAGCTAGTAAAAACTGGCTCTTTTACGCTTAATAAAAACCAATTACTAGAGCTTGCTTTTGCATGCCCTTTGTTTTCCCCCCTGTGCGGCCTTGAGCAAGGAATAGGCTCCGACGGCTGGCAAGATCACATTGCACCGCGTAATATTGTATTTAGATGTAGCGATTACAGTGCATTAATAGAGGTGGTTCAAAGTGGCTTGGCGTTGGCGTATTTACCTAACTTTGTGATTGATGATTTAGGGCTTACAAAATTAACTGTAAAGGGGGTTAACAGTCACTACAGTGAAAACATTGTAATGATATACAAACCTTCAAAGGCCGATGGTTGGCTTAATAAACTTATGCACACTTTATAAATGGGCTTTAAAATATAAAGCGCCTTAACCACTACATTAAGACGCTTTAGGATGAAAACTTTAATTTGCTAGCTATTAAAAATTATACGCTAACGACATTTTAAATTGAGTTGGCGCACCAGGATAAACCCATAAAGCGTTGTAGCTGCTTTCGGCGTAATCTTCATCAAAAATGTTATTAAAACTTATGTTAAGCTCGGTTTGCTCGGTTAAGTTAACGTTGCCAAACACGCCCACTAATTGGTAGCTTGGTAGCCTAAAACTTAAGTCGGCGGCATCACCTAAACGGCTGCTGGTGTATTGGTAGCTTGCACCAAACTCAAGCTCTTTACCCATTAACGCTGTTTGGTGGCTAAGCGTAAGGTTTAAGTTATTTTTTGGTACATTAACCAGCGGGCTGCCTTTTTCAATTGGCACGCCCCAATCGGCATTAATAATGTCGTTTGCTGTGGTGGCGTCTATGTAGGCGTACGATAAGTTAAACGCCGTTGCATCAGTAATATAGGTGTTTAAATCAAGCTCAAACCCTTTACTATCGGCTTTACCAATAGGCGCTGAAAATCCAACGTTTACAGGGTCTGCCACTAACATATTACTTTTAGAGGCATCAAAAAATGCCACAGTACCGTTTATGCCGAAGTATTCAAACTTAGCGCCAACCTCAAACGAGTCACTGTATTCAAAGCCAAAGGGGTCGCCGCTTGCATCAGTGCCACTCAGTGGTAAAAAGCCTTCTGAGTAACTGCTGTAAAAAGTGATTGCGTTATTTAGCTCGTACACTACGCCAACACGCGGGCTTACTTGGCTTTCAGAGCTGGTCGAAAACACGCCGCTGTTGGTTTCTAAAATATCTTGGTCTACGCTGTCAAACCTCAGGCCCACTAATAGCTTAAATTTGTCGGTAATATCCATTTGATCTTGAACATAAATACCGTACGCCTTTTGCTCTTCGTCGTTTTCGTAAAGCAGGCTTACTGCTGGGCGTTCAACATCGTAATTTGGCTCAAAAATATCAACGGTATAAGTGCCGTTACCGCCTCGATAGCGAGAAAGCGCAGTGCGTAAATCGTACTTGTATGCATCGGCACCTATTAATAAATGATGCGTAATGCCTGCTGTATCTAAACTGCCGCTTAGCTCAAACTTTACACTTAAATCTTCTACTTCGTAGTCGCGATAACGCTGCTGGCGAGTAAGTGTGCGGCCATCATCAAATAACGATTGGCGCGATGGCGAAAGCTCAGCATCCGACGAAAACCCCGTTAATGTAGAGCTGCGGTAGTTTGCACCAGCCACTAACGACCATTCATCGTTAATATCGTGATTTAACGTAATTTGATGACCACGAGAATAAACCTGCGTGTCGCCATCGTTTGGGTTACCTAAATAACGTGAGCTTGGTACTGTGTCAAAATCGTTATCAAGTACGACAACACCACGGTCAAATAACTGGGCTAAATCTACGTATTCAAACTCATAAGTCACACTGGTTGATGCGTTTATTTGATGATAAATAGACGGCGTAATTACCTTTTTATTGGTGTACACCTCATCGCGGTAGCTGTCGCTATCTTGCCATGCGCCATTTATTCTAAACGCGGTGGTGTCGTTAATGCCGTTTGTGTAATCGCCTTCAACACGGTTAAAGCTGTCGCTGCCTAAGCTTAGTTTTAACTCACCTCGCGGCTCAAACTGTGGCTTTTTAGTCACAATATTTACTGTACCGCCGGGCTCCGAGCGCCCATAAAGTGCTGAACCTGGGCCTTTTAATACTTCGATGTATTCAATGTTTGAAACATCGCGCGGGCCGCTAAAACCACGCCCACCGCTAAAGCCGTTAATTAAATAGCCCGATGGCATGTTTTCGTTACCCGAAAGGCCACGAATAGAAAAGCTATCCCATAATGCGCCACTGTTATTTTTGCGCGAAATACTCGCCGAAAAATCAAGCGCGTCTTGTAATTCGGTAATGCCTTTTTGATCAAGTGTAGCGCTGCTAACACTTACAATAGACTGCGGCATTTGCTTTTGAGGAATGTCGCCACGGTAAGCTTGTTTATAAGTAACCGATATTTTTTCAATTTCGTCGGTTTGCTCTTGCGCAAGTGTTTGCGCACTAATGCCTAAACAGGCTAAATAAATTAAAGAGTACTTCATGATGATTAGGGAAATAAACAAATGTTATATTATAACGAAAAGTTTACCATGTGTTACTTTGTAACAAAACTACTTTTTAAAAATTAAACTCAGGCTAGCAGCTTTGTATACATCACGTTAGTATGGTGATCTCTTTAGGTTACATAACGATAATTACATGAGTATAAAAACAAACGCGTTAATTTACTTTTTAGCCTTTTGCAGTGGCTTTTGCATTATGGGAATTGAGCTTTTAGGAGGGCGAATTTTAGCACCTTTTTTTGGTAGTAGCGTACATATTTGGGGCAGTATAATTACTGTATTTATGCTTAGCCTTTCTTTTGGTTATTTACTCGGTGGCAAGCTCAGTACTAAAAATGCATCGCTTACTAAATATGGACTAATATTTTTAGTTGCGAGTATTATGGTGGTGCCTATTGCGCTGTTTTCTCAGCCAATAATGGAATTTATTTTTACCCACATTGAAGATAGCCGTTATGGCTCTTTGCTTGCCTCTACGGCTTTGTTTTTTATTCCCACTATAATTTTAGGCATGATTTCGCCTTACTCTGTTCGCTTATTAGTAACCGACAGCGAAAAAAGCGGCCAAGTTGCGGGTATTTTATATTTTGTAAGCACGCTTGGTAGTGCCCTTGGTACTATTATTACCTCGTTTTACTTTGTACTGGCGTTTGACGTAAACACTATAATTAGCGCATTTGCTTCTACGCTTGGCTTACTTGGCGTGCTTGCTATTGTTATTAATAGCCTAGCAGGTAATAAGGAGTTGGCTCATGCTTAAATATTTACTTTTGGCCTTAAGTGTATTTTCAGGTGCAGCAATGAGCGAGGTCATTCATGAAGAACGCTCGCTTTATCGCAATATTATTGTTGATGAAACTCGTGACCTACGTTGCCTAAAATTTAATACTAAAAGTAGCCAAACAAGCCAAAGTTGTATGTATAAAAACGACCCCGACAAACTCGTTTTTAATTATACCAAGCTTACGTTTGCCAGCCTTCTAGTAACCGATAACCCTAAAAACGTGCTAGTTATAGGCTTAGGTGGCGGAACGCTTTCTAATGTAATTCATGAGCTTTACCCTGCTGCTAAAATTCATAATGTTGAAATAGACCCGGCAGTGTTAAAAGTAGCCCGCGATTATTTTAACTTTATAGAAACCGATAACGTTACATCAAGCGTGCAAGATGGGCGTATATTTATAAAACGCGCCGCTATTAAAAAGCAAAAGTACGACTGGATTATTCTTGATGCATTTAATGGCGACTACATTCCTGAGCATTTACTTACTAAAGAGTTTTTTGAAGAAGTACAAAGCGTATTGGCTGATGGCGGTGTTATTGCTGCTAATACGTTTTCGAGCAGTAAATTATACGAGCATGAGTCGGCAACGTACCACGCCGTGTTTGGCGATTTTATTAACGTAAGCCGTGCTAATCGAAGTAATCGTATTATTTTAGCGGGCATTAAAACTATACCAACGCAGGCGCAACTTAACGAGCGTATTAGCGCCCTTGCTCCACGTTTAAAAAAATACGATGTAGATATAAAAGCAATTAGTACCTACATGCAAAGCACCAAAAACAACCGAGACTGGCCTGCAGATACAAAAGTACTTACCGACCAATACTCCCCCGCTAACCTTCTTAACTTTTGAAACTAGTAGTGTGAACTATTTACATGCTTAAATTTACTTTCGGTTATTAGTACAATCATTGGTAACTTTATAATATTATTATAAAAATTAAACTTAGTTGTTCGTAATGAACTTTATAAGTGACTTACAGCAAAATGCTGTTTATAAATTATGGGTATTAACATGTTGGAAGTTATAGGCATCATTGCCTCTGTATTAGGAATACTCGCTTTTTTTGCTGTCGCACCAAAAGATTTACTCACTAACTTTAAAAGTTGGTTTGTAGAACCTGTTAGCTCTATTAGTAAGTACAAACATAAATTAGATATAAAAGAATTATTTGATTTACTTAACGTAGAAGATATACGTCCTGAAAACCTTTTCGTTAAAACGCCCTTAAAAAGTAGTAGCTTTGATTCGGAGTTACTTGATTACAATACAAAGCTTCCTGATGAATTAGAAATACTAAAACAAAAAGAAATAGCCGATAAAAAAGCACATTCAGAATTAAACGGCCTAACGTTGGATAATAATGGATCTTTTGGTCTTAGGCGTATTGATGTAAGTAGACCTGAGGGTACAAATGGTAAACGTAATAATATTTACAAACTTATACTAGAACCAACAGATTACTTTAGTTTTGTGTTTCCAAATTTATGCCTAGAAAAACCCTATTACAGCGATGCGACTCAAGAAAACCATACTTTAAGAGATATGCTTTCGTTAGATAAAAAAGTATTGTCTATATCAACAATGAGGAACTTTCCGCAGGTACAGTTTAAAGTTGGTACTGGTACGTTAGTCGTCACTAAAGATGGTTATGTGATTTGCTCTGTTAGATCCATGAACCAGTTTATTGCAGGTAAGCAAAGTAATGATGAAATATCAGTGCATTTGTCTGCTGCTGAAGGTATGTACCGTTCCGTAAACAATCCACTATGTAGCGATATTGACGACCAAAATAAACCTTCACCTTTTGCTACGAGCGCACGTTCGCTTAAAGACGAACTTAATTTATCTGATGAACACTTCGACACTAAAAATATAAGTTGTATAGGATATTTTACCGACTTAAAAAGAGCGCAGCCATTTTTTCTGTTTTACTTACAGCTTAATCTAACAATTGATGAGTTTTTCTCTATTTATTCTAATACAAGCGCTGATATACATGAAAACGAAGCTATTTTTGCTTTACCAAAAAATTTCAAAAATCTAAATAAGTTATTCTCGGGTGTATCTTTTAGCGAGCTAGATACTAAATATCCTGCGATATACACTGATTTTTTTACAACTAACAGTGGTACAAAAGTGAGAATTGCTTCAAACCATGCAAAAGCAGGTTTTGCTTCTTATGCCTTCAAAGATCTTGGACCCATCACTCAAAACATGATTTAACATTTATTACTTCTCTAAAAAAACAGTGGCTTTTAAATAACCTTAAAGATTAATACTATTTAAAAACCACTATTACATTCCCGATTTTAAATTTTAAAATATCTACATTTTGATACATCACCATACATTTACTTAGCACGCTAACGAATGTTAAAATACTTAGCATGCTAACTAATTTGGGGTGGTTATGACTACTCAAAAACCTTTTCACGAAACGCTCGATTTAACCATTATCGGTAATATGGGCCGCGTCCATAGGTTATGCCGTGAAGCCGTTACGATAGCTGTTGAGCCTTTAGGGCTTACGCAATCACGTTGGACAGCCCTAATGCACATAGATATGCGCGGCGAAGGGTTAACTCAACTTGAGCTTGCTAACAGCTTAGGTATAGAAATGCCTTCACTCACTCGCACTTTAAAACAATTAGAGGATCAGCTTTTAATCACCCGCAAAATAGATGAGCACGATAAGCGCAGTAAAAAGATTTATTTTACTGAGCAAGGCGGCACTATTTTGCATTCTTTATTGGAGACAGTCAGCGACATAAAAAATCAGTTATACAGCGATTTATCTACTGAGGAGCTAGATGCCATGGCATTGTGTTTACTCAAAATGGAACAAAACGCACTTAAATGTATTGAAGTTAATAAGTAAGGTTAAAAATGACACCCGATCAAAAATTTGCACGCTATGTAAGGTTTTCTCTCATAGGGTTTATTTTAGTATTTGTTTATTATTTAGTGGCAGATATGGTTTTACCTGTTACGCCGCAAGCGCGTGTTTATCATCCTGTTGTGCAAATATCTCCACAAATTAGTGGTCGAGTTACTAGTGTAAAAGTAAGTAATAACCAAGCTGTTAAAGCTGGCGATGTTTTATTTAGTATCGACCAAGACCCATATATTTTAGCCAAAGAGCAAGCGCAATTAGCACTGGACGACGCAAAGCTGCAAAACAAGCGTTTAGATACAAATGTAAAAGCGCTTGAAGCACAAATAAGCGCAGCCAAGGCAAAGCAACACGAACAAAAGTTACTTAAAAACCGAGGCGAAAAGCTCTATACGCAAAAGTCTATATCGGAACAAGCGCTTGAAAGCATTCGTGCCAATTTTCAAGCTAGCAAGTCAAGCGTTGCAGCCCTTGAAGCGCAATTAGCCGAGGCTATTTTGGCGCGTGGTGAAAGTGGCTCGCAAAATTTAGCAATGCGCCATGGCGCTAACCAATTAGCGCAAGCTGAACTTAATTTATCGTACACACAGGTGCGCGCTTTAAGCGATGGCACCGTTGCTAATTTGCAGCTGCTCGATGGTGCTTACGCTGTTGCTGGGCAACCTTTATTGGCTATTGTGGCTAAAAAAGCTGATCTGGTTGCCGACTTTAGAGAAAAGTCACTTTCTAATATGAAACCGGGCTCTCAAGCTCGAGTTGTGTTTGATAGCCGCCCTGGTGAAGTTTACGAGGCCGTACTTGATACTTTTGAAGCGGGTGTAAGTAGCGGACAGCTAAGTGCTAATGGTTTATTAAGTACCACCGAAACCAGTAACCGCTGGGTTCGCGATGCACAGCGTCAACGTATTCATTTAAAGCTTACAAACCATCAAGATTTAATAGCCAATATGCCAAGTGGTTCTCGTGCAACGGTGCAATTATTGCCGCAGTCGAGTATTGGACAATGGTTTGGCTCAATACAAATTAGATTTATTAGCTGGTTACATTACATTTATTAAAGGAGGCCTTATGAGCAAAGTTGTTAGCCAAGGCCCACAATTAGATTCCAATGGCCTGCGCCAAGCACTGCGTATTGCAGGCGGGTGCACAATTGGTTTTACAATTAGTAAATTAATGAACTGGCCAAACGGTATATTTTTTACCGTTTACCCTATGTTGTTATTAGGTATGGTGCCTACATTTAGTCGCGCTGTTATAACGCAATTTATTGCCTCGGCTGCGTTTAGCGCCTTTGTAGTGCTGATTATGCAAGGGCTATTTTCTCATTTGCCTGTAGTAATGACCTTGTTAGTTTTTGCTGTTTTTTGCATTTTGTTTTATCAAATGAGCTCAGGCGCCGCCTTTTTATTTGGTGCTTTAGGTGTGGTGAGTTTATCTATTCAGTTGCACTTTTCAAGTTATGTAGATCAAGGAAGTAGTATTTATCCGCTTATTTTAAGTAATGGTTTAGCTATTTTTTTAACCGCGATTATTGCTGCTATAATGCATGGCATATTCCCTGATGTAACTGCCCGGCCAGGGCGAGCAATGCCTACTAAAGCAAAAGAAAGTATTCGTCATGAAGTACTGCTTTGTGCAAGTGTGGCTACACTTTCTTTTGTTGTTTTTCAGGTACTTGATTTAAACGACTCTATTTCGGCGCAAGCAGCATCGGTACTTATTTTATTTTCATTATGCTGGAAAGCCGCAGGAATGGCTGCATGGCAACGTGCTATAGGCACACTTATTGGCTGTAATGCTGCACTTTTATCGCAATTGCTTTTATATAGCCACTCAGACTTTTTACTTTTCCCAATTATTACTTTATGGATACTGTCGTTTATATTTGCGCGTTTTCATATTTTAGGTGGCGGTATACCGGGCATTGGCTTTGGCGTACTAACAACCTTTGGTATTTTGTTTGGTAACTATTTAGGCCCTGGGCAAGACCTAGTTTACAGCGCGCTATATAGATTTAGTTCGGTATCTGTGGCTATTATTTTAAGTTTGTGTGCGGTGTATGTAATGCACCATATACTTAATCGCTTTAGTGTTACTCGCCATCATACTTTTGATTAGCACATTAATTTATAAACATTAAAAAAGGCTGCAGTTGCAGCCTTTTAATTTAAGATGTGGGCTTACTTTTAAACTTTAACCCTGCAATTAATAACAGTGGGCCTATAAACATGGCAAGGCCATATACGCCGCCTGTTACTGCATATTCGGGCTTATTTAAAAAGCTTATAGCAATTAAAATAGCCAGCGATGCGTTTTGAATGCCTACCTCAATCCCAAGTGTTAACGAATCAGTTAAAGATAGTTTTGAAAGCTTTGCTATGAGCAACCCAATGATCATTGAACCAATATTAAGCGCTATACACGCCCAAAATACATCGTTAAACGAGCTTATGAGTAAGGCGCGTTCTTTTATTACTAGCGCGGCTATCATGGCGAGCATAAAAAATAACGAAAAACGCCTAAAAAACGGCTCGCTTTTAATCGCAAATTCGCTTTTAAAATGACGCAGGCTTATACCTATTGCTACCGGTACTAAGGTGATTACAAATAGCCCAAGTGATGTAGTTAATATAGAAAAGCTGGCATCGTCCTGTGGTGCAAATTGGTGCATGGCAAAGCCAATAATAAAGGGGGTGGTAATAATGCTAATAGCAGTTGAGGCGGCGGTTAAGCTTACCGAAAGCGCTAAATTAGCCTTTGCGAGCTGGCTCACTACGTTTGACATAGTACCGCCTGGGCACGCGGCTAAAATCATTAACCCTATTGCAATTGGTGTGGGTAAGTTAAGTAAATAGCATAAACCTAAAGCCAGTAGCGGCATAGCAATAATTTGCCCTACCAAACCCAAAGCAATTGCTACGGGCTTTTTAAAAAGTCGCGAAAAGTCGCCAAGTGTAAGCCCAAGCCCCATTCCAAACATTATAAGTGCAAGGGCAAGTGGGAGTATGATTTCTGTTAAAAATGATGCGTTCAAATTAGCCGGCCTTTGTTGTTTTTGATGCCAATAATACTTAGTCGTTAAATGAGTATAGGATTAGCTGCGTAGTTGTTGCTACGCGTTTAACTTATCTTCATTTACTAAATTATGGCTTTTATGCTTAACTTTTATCAGTAAACACATATGTTTGCACGGCTTTGTTGTTTTAGCTTACGTTATTAGTTGTGTTAAAAGTTGTGCACCACATAACAGTGGTAAGATTTATGTAATTGGCAATGGCTGTAAAGCCCCTTTACGTTTTAACAACGTTGCTATTTATTTAAGATGTTAGCCACACGCTCACTTAATTCTGGTAATACTGTTTGCTCAAACCATGGGTTCTTTTTAAGCCAAATATTATTGCGTG
This sequence comes from Pseudoalteromonas sp. H103, assembly GCF_001469205.1. NCBI lineage: Bacteria > Pseudomonadati > Pseudomonadota > Gammaproteobacteria > Alteromonadales > Pseudoalteromonadaceae > Pseudoalteromonas > Pseudoalteromonas sp. H103. The sequence continues at coordinate 57,232 of NZ_LOFG01000021.1, forward strand.
GGCTTGGGTGCGGTAATACTAAATATTGTGGCCAATACTCACGCCACGATTTTACTAACTCGGTTAAAGGCCTATTTTTTGTGTGAGGTAAATGATACGCCTGTGCGTATTTACCAAGCACTATTGTTAGTTCTAAATTTGGCAGAGCACCCAGTAATTGCTCTCTCCATGCGGGCGCGCATTCTTTTCGAGGTGGTAAATCGCCCGACTTACCTTTACCAGGGTAGCAAAAGCCCATAGGTAAAATAGCTATTTTTTGCGGATCATAAAACTCATTAACACTTAGCCCAAGCCATTCGCGTAGGCGGTTTCCGCTGGCATCGTTAAAGGGTTTACCGCTTTGGTGCACTTTAATACCGGGCGCTTGGCCTGCAATTAAAATACGGGCGTTAGGGTTAAATTGTATTACTGGGCGAGCGCCCAAAGGTAAATGTGGTTCGCAGATCACGCATTTACTAACTTGCTCTATTAATTGGCTGGTATTCATGTTTATTTGGCCTTAAATGCTTAATATTTATCCTAAATGGCCATTTCTACCCAGTGAGTTGGTAAAAAATCGGTTTATTTTAATTAAAACGGCCTTTAGTTGGTAAAATCGTGATCTCTGTTTAAAAAAGCGCTGTAGCCCTTGTAATACTTAGTGTTTTTCAGACCAAACTGCAAATTCGTTACCACTGGGCTCTGTAAAATGAAAGCGGCAACCACCCGGAAATTCAAAAATAGGTTTTACTATTTCACCGCCAAACTGCGTTACTTTTTTATAAGTTGCATGAATATCGTTACTGTAAAAAATCAGTAGAGCAGCCCCATTTTGAGTAAGCGATTTAAGCGGCGCATTAAAAAAACCGCCATCAAGCCCTTGGCCGCTAAACGCCGTGTATTCTGGGCCGTAGTCGGTAAATTGCCAATTAAACACGTTAGTAAAAAAGCTTTTTGTGGCTGTTAAATCGCACGCTGGAAACTCGACATAATTTAGCTTTTCGTGGTTGCTCATTATAATTTTGCTCTTTATGTTGGCCTGTAATTACCACTTTAAACCTAAGCTATTGGCTTATCAACAATGCTAAAACTGCCCAGATCAGTATTTTACTAAGCTTTAAAAATTTAATTTAGATTAACTTAATTGTACAAATGAGAATAGCTATCTTTTGTATTTGAACCCTATATAATAGCGCCTTCATTTTATCCTCCATGTTTAAATATAGGATTTGTTAACTATGCAGGCACCGTTGCATCGTGCATCTTTTACTAAGTTTAACCTTGCTGCATTATTAAAAATTGCCAGTAGTTACAGGCTATTAGTATTTTTACGTTTTTTTATTGCCATTGTGGGCGGTTACGCTTTTACCTCAGCGAGTATTGCATTATTAAGTGCTGTGTTGCCAATTGCTAAACAAGATGCGGTTTTGTTTTGCGTGTCTATTAGTATTTTAATTTATGCGATTGTGTTTATTTATGCATTTGCGATTAAGTCGCTCAAAACTGTTTGGATCAGTATTTTACTAAGTACAGGACTGTTTGTTGGAATACTAGCAGTATTAAAGGATTGGCTATGAAAGACAGTTTTTTTAGGTCGATGACCTGGCTACACACCTGGGTAGGCTTACTTACTTGCTGGATTATTTACGTCATTTTTTTTGCAGGCACGGTTAGCTTTTTTAGAGACGAAATAAACCTGTGGAACCAGCCCGCAATTCATAATGTGCAAGCTCAAACCGACAGAGTGGCCGCGCAGCGTATGCAAATTGTTAAAGGCTTTGATTATTTAAGCCACCATGGCGCTGGCTCTAATAGTTGGCGAGTAACGCTACCAGAGCAGCGCATTCCCTATTTGGTGTATGGCTATGCGAAACCAAAAGAGCCAGGGCAGCGTCGCAGTCAATTTGTAAATACCCAATTAAACCCTAACACAATGCAAGAACTACCACCTTTTGTAGATACTAAAGGCGGTAACTTTTTTTATCGGCTGCATTACCAGCTTTATTATTTAGATGCCATAACTGGGCGTTGGGTGGTGTGTTTTGCCAGCTTTTTTATGTTGCTTGCGATTACATCGGGCGTGGTAATTCATAAACGTATTTTTAAAGATATGTTTAGTTTTAGGCGTAATAAAGGAGTGCGTAGCTGGTTAGATGCGCACAACTTAAGCTCGGTGCTTGCTTTGCCATTTCATTTAATGATTACCTACACAGGTATTATTACGCTTATATTTATGTTGTTCCCCTACCCTGCGCTAACTACCTACGACAATGGCATGCGTGGCTTTTTTAACGATGTAACACCTAGCAATAACGTGACTAATAAAGCGCAAGGCAGCGCGGCAATGTTGCCTATTAATACCATTTTGGATCAGGTTTATACTAAGTGGCCAGATGCAGATATTCGCAGTGTTAGAGTAAGCGAGCCTAATATGGCGGCCTCAACGGTTACTGTTTTGGTAGACCCTGGTAAGGCGCTGCGCGATCAAACACCAAGGCTTTTATTTAGTGGTGCCACAGGCGAGCTTGTTGACCAATCGGCAGATGAACTCACTAACAGCAAGGCGCTTTACGAGTCACTTAACTCTATGCATACAGGGCGCTTTGCCACACCACTATTACGCTGGTTGTATGTATTAGGCGGTATTGCAGGCTGTGTGATGATAGCTACTGGCTGCATAATGTGGGCTAAACGCATACGCGAGCGCAGTAAAGGTAAGGCATCGCTTGGCTTACAGTTAGTAGAAGGTTTAAACCTTGCCACTATTATGGGCTTACCGCTTGCAACCTGCGCGTTTTTTATTGCTAATAGGTTACTTAGCCCTAGCCTTTCTGGGCGCGACGATAAAGAAGTAACAGCGTTCTTTTTAGCTTGGTTAGTGGCGGGTGTTATTGCTCTAATTAAACGCGATAAGCTGCAATGGCGGGTAATGGCCGCTATTAATGCGCTTGCATGTTTAAGCGTACCTGTAGTTAATGCGCTCACAACTAATGGTAATATTGTTAGTTATTTAATGCATAAACAGTGGGCATTATTTATATTTGATGCGCTATTTTTGCTCTTTAGTATATTGTTTTTAGTACAAACCGAAAAATTACGTACTGCTACAAAAGCTAAATGCTCACCCTCAAGTAGCCGTTCAAACACTAGTAAAGGGCAAAAAGCATGATTGATTTACTTAGTTTTAGCCTGTGTTTGTTTGCGTTTAATGGTTTTGCGCTGGCTAAATTTAACCATTTTAAAGATGTTTTTAAAAAACGCCCAACCGAATTACAACGCAAACAGTTTTTAGCTATTGCTTGGATCAGTATTTTACTAAGTTTAGTGCTTTGTGTAGAAACACAAAGTGGCTATGGTGCACTGCTGTTTTGCGGATTTATGAGTTTAAGTGTTTTAATTATAACGATTTTTTATAATTTACTCACCGGATTCGTAAAAGTGTTTAGTGTTTTAAATGTGGTATTAATTGCAGTGAGCGGGCTATTTTTAGCGTTAAATTATCACTAGTTAGTAAAATCGTGATCTGAAGATACAAATTTTAGGCGAAAAAAATGGCAAGCTATAAAGCTTGCCAACAATAAGGGGATATTCAGTATGTCCAACACTTGCATGTCTCGTTGCAAGTGCAGCTAATATAGCCCGAACATATTTAACTTACCTTACAGTGAGATGATCGTTTTATTACAGCTGTAAAGGGGCTTTACATTGCTTACTGCTCAACCCAAATTATTTGATCTGTAGCAAAACCAAGTTTTTTAGCTTTAGTTGTAAAATGTTGTTTAAGTTCATCGCTCACTGTAGGTGTGCGCGATAAAAACCATAAATAATCACGGTTGTAGCTCGTTATAAATGCATACTGGTAGTCAGGCTGGTCAAGCTCAAAAATTACGTAAGCACCATAAAATGGGCCAAAAAACGACACTTTAAAATGGCCTATGTCACTGCCTTCTACAAACTTTGCTAAGCCTTCTGCTTCATCCCATTTTTGCTCTTTAGTGATATACCCTTTGTTAAGCACCTTTACTGTGCCGTCGTCGTTTACTATGTAAGTAGCTGTTACTTGCTCCATGCCTTCTTCAAATGAGTGATTTAGGCGGGCAATTTCGTACCACTTACCTTTGTATTGCTCAAGGTCAAAGTTTTTAACGGGGGTAATACCTTCAGGTGCACTTGTGCAAGCAGTGAGTAAAAATAACCCTGTAATAAGTAAAATAGTCGTAATGGCCTTCATGAAAGCTCCTTTTTAAATGTGATGATGTTTGTACGATCGCAAGCAAATAAAGTTTGCTAGCCGATTAAAATAAATTGCTATAGGATCAGCTAAATACTAGAGCAATTAAAAGATTAAAGTATGAAAATATGGGTAGATGCCGACGCGTGCCCCGTGGTAATAAAAGAAATTCTTTTTAGAGCAGCAGAGCGCACGCAAACACCAACCATTTTAGTGGCTAATCATGCAATGCGCATTCCGCCTTCAAAGTTTATTAGCCGCGTTCAGGTTTCGAGCGGGTTTGATGTGGCCGATGACGAAATAGTAAAGCGCGTAGAAAAAGGTGATTTAGTTATCACGGGCGATATACCCCTTGCCAGCGAAGTTATTGATAACGGCGGCCAAGCACTTAACCCGCGTGGAGAGCTTTACACGCCAGAAAACATTCGCTCGTTATTAAACGTGCGCGACTTTATGGATACGATGCGCTCAAGCGGCGTTGAAATGAGTGGCGGGCCTCCACCACTTAGCCAAACCGACCGCCAAAACTTTGCTAATAACCTTGACCGAATTTTAGCGCAAAACAAGGCCAAGTAAGTGACAGAGCAAGCTATTGGCCTAGGTGTACAAAATTTTAATGTAGCCGTGTATGTCGCAAAAGCGCCGCCGATGCCCTACTTTGAAACCCTGCAAAGTGTTGAGCCTGTAATAAACGAGCAAATAAATACCATAAATCAGCATTGTGGAAATGGTTGGCGCAAGGTGTTTAACGTATACGCTAAAGTGCTATTTGCACTACCGAGCGAGCATTACAGCTTTGCTAAACAAGCCGATAGTTGGCAAGCGTATCGCGATACATTTTTACTGCAAAATAACAGTAAAACAGCCCTTTTATTTAGTGCGCCAATTATTAACGGCACTAATAAAAACCAGTTACATATAATTGCTGGGCGTACACATGCAAAAAACTTACTTCAACAAGGTAAGCTAAATGCGCAATTTAATTGGCTAGACGATGAGTTTGCAATTGATACAACGAATAATATTATTGTGTGCCCGTATTTCGATTACAGGCAGCTAAGTAATATAAAAATTGCGAGATTAAGCGAGCTAGTTGCCAAGCTTAAAACATCTAATTGAAAATGTAAGGAGTCAACATGGCAGGAATTTTAGAATTAAACACCTTGCTTAAAACAATGAACCCCGAGCTTAAGCAAGATGAATACATATTTTGTTGTTTAGCAGGCAGCCTTGCCGACTATGTTCATTTAAACCCACTTGCCAGTTATGTTGAAGATGAAGGCCTAACCCTTATTTTAAACGCAGACACAGCCGAGAAAGCCGGTATTACTTACGAGAGTAAATATAATTTAATTACCCTTAATGTGCATTCAAGCCTTGAGGCTGTAGGGTTAACCGCTGCGGTATCGGCTAAATTAACCGAGCATAATATTAGCGCTAACGTAGTAGCTGCGTTCTATCACGACCATATTTTTATACAAACCGATAAAGCGCAGGCCGCGATGAAAGCACTTGGAGAGATTGGTTAGAGACTTAGTTGATATAAATCTGATCTGAGTAACTTGTAATCAGTGGTTTGCGATCTTTTTTATGTAAAACACAAAGCCGATATTGCAGTATCGGCTTTGGTTGTTGTTTTATTTATCGCTGCAAAAGTGACGCGCTACAGACTCTAGTTTTACTTTATCGCCTGCAGTTACGGCTACACATTGCGTATTTTTATCAAGTTTTTGCTTTTGAATTACAGTAAATTCACCCTCGTTGGCAGCGTATAAATTATATTGATAGGCATCATTACCGCCTTCAAATAATGCGGTAAATAACCCTCCCACTAACCCACCAATTATTGCTCCGCCGAGCATTTCTTCGCTGTTGCCATCTAAGTTATCGACAAAGCCGAATCCGGCGCCAGCTGCTATTCCTGTGCCTACTTCAGATGAAAGTGTTACGGGTTGCATTGATTCTACTGATGCGTAGTAACGCTTAACTATTTGGTTTTGATTGTTTCGATCTACCCCTTGTGATGCACAGCCTGAGAGTAGTAATACCGCGATAAGATACTTTTCCATGTTGAATCCCTTAAAATATTTAATAGGGAGATTGTAAGTATGAAAGCATAAAAAATATGTGAGGAGTTTGTTTGTAGCTGTCAGGAAATGTAAGGATGTGTATAAAATAAAACACCGAGTATGCATACTCGGTGTTATGGGGTTACATTACGTAAACTTTATGTTTTTAAACAACGTACCCGCTAAAACCAAGCGCTTTAAAATAAAGCTTAGGAATGCCGTATTTACACTCGTTAAGTAACTCGCTAAAGCGCATTCTATCAAGTGGGTAAAATTCACTTTCTAAGTTTTGAGCTGTGTAGGCTTGCCCTGCATCACTTAAGCCTAAATCGGCACACACTGTAATTTGTGCTTCGCGCTCAAAGTCGGTTTCGGGTTTCATTAAATCGCTGATAAATAAGTTTGCGCCTTTATTTAAATTAGCTTTAATGTTTTTAAGTAGCTGCTTTTTACTGCCGTCGTCTTCTAAAAAGTGCATTACGAGTAGGCATAGTGCGGCATCGGCCTTTGTTGAAAGTTTATCAAGCTCGCCTTCAATAACGTTAACGCGCTCTGATATGCCTTGCTCTTCAAACTCTTGTTTAGCAATGGCGAGCATATCACTAGAGATATCTTGCGCAGTAAATTGCCAGGTAGGGTTTAATGCTGCTAGGGCGAGTACTTCTTTTCCTGTACCAGCGCCTACGACTAAAATATGCGCATTATCCTTAAGAGTTGCTTTAAGTTGTGCATTGGTAACTTGGTGTAATAGCTCATAACCAGGCACTAAGCGTGTTATACGGCTATTGTATTGAGTTGCTTGCTCGTCTTTAAATGTTGGCATTTTTAACTCCTTTAATCAGCTTATAAAACTTCAACAGTGGAGTATCCACCACTTTGTTTACTTACATGTACTTGCGTGGCTACACGTTCGCTCATTTCACTCACGTGCGATATAACCCCTACTTTGCGGCCTTGTGCTTGTAATGAATCGAGCGCGTCCATAGCAACGCTGAGTGTTTCGCTATCTAACGTACCAAACCCTTCGTCAATAAACAAAGAGTTGATTTGAACTTTATTTGACGAAAGCGATGCAAGCCCTAATGCCAGTGCCAGTGATACTAAAAATGATTCACCACCAGAGAGCGTATTAACCGAGCGTTGTTCGTCGGCCATGTCGCGGTCAATAATGGCAATATCGAGCGATTGCGCAATGGCTGTGAGCTCGTAGCGTTTGTTAAGGGTTTTTAAATGGCTATTTGCATAATGCAGTAATATTTTTAGCGTTTGTGTTTGCGCTAAATTACGCATGGTTTTACCGGTTGCATCGCCTAATACTTTATTAAGTAGGTGCCACTGCTCTACTTGCTTTTTAAGGGTAGCGAGCTCAGTTTGTTTACCTTCAAGTGCTTTAGCATTTTGATTGTGCTGCCCTATGGCGGTATTAGTGGCAAGTAAACTATTTTGCTGCTCAGTTTGCTTTGTATTTAATGCCGCTAATTGTTCGCTAAGTTCTGTGTGGCTTTGTGATGGCTTGTTAGTATTTTGATGATCTGTATGCGCACTTTGTTGCTGTTTAAGCGCAGCATTTGCATCTAAAAGTGCAGCTGAAAGCTGCTCAAACTGGGTTAAATGGGCTTTAATTTGCTCGCTGCTTAACGTTAGTAAAATTGTGATCTGCTCATGCGTTGCCTCATTATACTGGGCTTTAAAGTCACTAAACCACTGCTTATAACGCGCATCAAGGGTTGTAAGCTCTGTGCTTTGCTCGGCTAATCGAAGCTCTGCGTTTTTAAGCTCAATTGCATGCTCGTCTCGTTTTTTTACAGCACTATCATAAGCTTGCTGGCTTGCGTTTAACTGTGTTTGGCATTGCTCAAGCTGGGCATTAATTTTTGCTTGATAGTCGTTTGCGCTTATTTGTTCGTTATTAAATAATGCAAGGCGCTCACTTTGTGTTGTATTTTGTAGCTGCTGATCGCTGACTAAATCATCTTTTAGTGTTTTAAGTGCACTCTCGCTTTTAGTAATTAGCGGCGTAAGTTGCTGCAATTGCTGATTAGCAGTATCTATTTGTTTTTGGCTTTGCTCAAGTTGCGCATGTGTTTGCTGATACTGCTCAACCTGCTGGCTTAAATCGCTTAAGTTAAGTGAGCCTGTTTGTAGTTGCTGCCAAAAGTTGCTGTGTTCAAATTGTGCATTAAGCGTTGTAGTGAGCTCACTAATTTGCGACGTTAGCTCAGCGTGTTTTGTATTTATTTGGCTTAGTTTATTGGTTAAATCACTATTTAAATTATACAATTGTTGCTGTGTTTGTTGCTCTGCTTTTAGTGAGTTTTGTTGTTGGTTTACTTTTTCTTGCAGGGCATTTTGTTGTTTTTGCGATTCAAAATACTGCGCTTTTTGCTCATTAAGCTGTTTATAGGTTTCATCTAGCTGCTCTGCTGTAAGTGCATTTAGATGAGTACGCGCAGCCTCCATGGTGGTTTTCATTTCGCTTCGTTTAGCATTGAGCGTTTGAATGGTTTGTCCGTGCTGAGCGTGTTCGTTAACGAGTACGGCATGCTGTGTTTGATGCGTGTGTAACTGAGTTTGGGCACTATCGTGCTGCTTTTTAGCATTAGTATAGCTGGCTTCAAAATCGGCTATTAAGTTGTTTAATTGCGAGTTTTGGTTAGTAGCATAGGGGTGCTCGGTTGCACCGCACACTACGCAGGGCTCGTTAGGGTTAAGCTGTGCGCGCAAATGCTCTACGTTTTCGCTGGCACGCAGGTGAGCTTGGTTTAGCGCGTATTCGTTATGTTTTAGTGCTTGCTCGCACGTTGCTAGGTTTTGTAAAAGCGAGTGCTGCTGTTGTTCACTTTGGCTAAGTTTAGCTGCAATGTTATTTTGCGCTTGTGTGCTTTGCTTAAGCTCTTGGGTAAATTGTGCGTAGCGTATTCGCTGCTCTTTTAAATAATCAATATTTTTAAGTTCGCTGTCGCATTGCTCAATATTAAATTGGCGCTGTTGCTCGTTCAGCTCGTTTAGGTTTTTTTGATCATGGCTTAGTTGCTGCTCTTGCTGCTCTACTTTTTTATTTTGCGTTGTTAAAAGCTCTGCCTGTTTGCTTTGCTCAGTAAGTAACGCCTGGTTTTGAGCAGCTGTTGCTTTAAGCTGCTCATTAGCGCTTAGATACTGATTAAAGCTATGTAGGTAGTAATTCCAATCATTAGCCAACGGTTTAAGCTGCGTGTGATCAGCAAGCCATTGCTGATGCTGCGTGTTTAGCTTAGTTGCTTCGTCAAGCGCGGTTTGGCTTTGCTTATGTTGCGCGTGTAAATCACTTAATTGCTGTTGCTCTTTGTCGCGTTGCTGAGTAAGGCTAGTAATGCTTTGTGCGTGTATAGCAAGCTGGCTGTCTAGCTCGCGGGCTTTTGCAATAATTGGCTCAGCAGATTGCTTTTGCTCTTGCGCTGTTTTTAACTCGCTTTGCTTTGTTTTAAGTGTTGCGGCCTGCCCTTCTATAAGCGCGGCATGGTCAATATTTTTTAAGTCAGTTATTTGTGTATTAAGGGCGTTATTTTGCGCCGTTAAATACTCATGTCGCTTACGGTTATCTTTTATTTCTAGCGCACTTTGTGCTTGTTTTGCTTGCTCGCTTTGCTGTGCAATAGCTGCAAGTTCGTTGTTTGCATGTTGCTGATTTTTTGTGGCTTCTTCAAGTGCTTGCTCAAGTGCACTGGCTTGCTTATACCAGTTTAGACTTTGCTCTGTGCTTATTAGCGCTTTTTTAGTATCTTCTATTTGCTGTTTTAGCTCATTAAGCGTGGTGTGTTTTACTGCTAATTCATCTTCACTTAATAAGGTATAGCTTGCGAGGCTTGCTTGAAGTAAATCAAATTTATCTTTTAATTCTTTGTTGCGCTCAAATATACGTTTACCAATCAGGCTAAATTTGTCGGTGCCCGTTAGGCATTCTAATAATTGCGCGCGCTCATCGCCGGTGGCTTTTAAAAAGGCAGCAAATTCGTGCTGCGCTAATAATACCGCGCGGGAGAATTGTTCAAAGCTTAAACCTATTTTGGTTTCTATTTCTTTTATGGTTTGGCTTTTGTCGGCTATTAGGGTTTCATCTGGCAAGGTAACTAACGTATGTTCGGCTACTTTTAATTTACCCGTTACTTTTTTATGGGTGCGCTGGATTGAATATCGCGCGCGGTAAAGTTGTTTGTCCTGCCCTATAAAATCGACCTCAGCGAAGCCTTCCCACTTTCCTCGGCGCAATAAGTTACGCGCATCGTTTAATTTTATGCTGTCGCCATTAAAATCAATAAGATTACCTTTATCGCCTTTTAGCCGTGCTGTTTTTGTGTAAAGTGCTAAACAAATGGCATCTAAAAAGGTACTTTTACCCGCGCCTGTGTCACCGGTTATAGCAAATAAGCCCGCATCTTTTAGTGGAGCTTGAGTAAAGTCGATTTCGGCGTCAACAATAGATGCTAAGTTATGTATGCGAACTGCGGTTATTTTCATAGTTGCTCTTGCTCCGTCAGCTCATTTATAACATCGCTTAAAAGTGCTTTTAGTTCATCGGGTACACTTTGCCCGGCCATGTCTTTGTCATTTGCAAAGGCTTGTTCTAATAAATTGAGCGGGTTGAGCATTTCAACTTCACTTAAATCTTCAAATACAGATTCGTTGTCGTCTGTTGCTGATTTTTCACGTACTCGTTCAATACCACAAAATTTTACATTTTTGCCCTCTAGTGCTTGTTCTATTTGTTCTCTGAAAGTGGTGTCGGTATCACTTGATTTAAGCTTTACGCGTAAATATGGCGCTAATGTACTTTGCGGTGTATCGAGGGTTTTAATTTGTTCGCACAGTTCATCTAATGGTACACACTCCCCTTTTGGTAAAATAATAACGCCGGCTGAGCGCGGAATGTAAAGGGGGTTTACAGTTGTGCTAACACTCTGTTTTTCATCGCTTTTAAATTCGATAATATTAACTTGGTGAGTGTAATTACGCTCTGAAAACGACATAGGAATAGGCGTGCCGCTGTAGCGAATAGCATCATTTTTAGCAACTTGTTGCGCTTTGTGTAAATGGCCTAGAGCTACATAATTGGCTTTATTGCCAAATACATTGGCTGAAATAGACTCTTCCCCGCCTATCACTAAGTTACGCTCTGAATCGCTTGATATGTCGCCGCCTTTAGCATGTAAATGGCCCATAACTATTAACGGTGAATTTTGCTCATTAATTTTATAAGCATGCTCAAGGGCAAGCTCATATGCTTTTGCAACGCCTTGTGCGTAGCTAGGGCCGTTTTTTGTTTGGCTTAGTGAACTTATATCGCTTGAGCGTAAAAAAGGCATAGCGGCGATTACAGCGCGTTTATTATTAGTGTTTATTTCTATAATAATATCGCTAGGCGCTGATACATCAAAACGCCCTACTACGTGTGTATCAAATTGAGCAAGCAAAGGCTGAGCCGCCAAAATACGATTTGCAGAGTCATGGTTGCCCGCGATAAGAACCACATGTAATTGTGGGCACTGCTTTTTAACGTCTTTTATAAACTGATAAAGTTGGTTTTCGGCGCTAGCGCTTGGTGTTGCCGTATGATAAATGTCGCCTGCAACTAATAATAAATCTATTTGTTGCTCAACAAGTGTGGCAAGTAACCAGGTAAAAAATGCTTGATGCTCTACACGGCGGTCGTGTTCGTAAAATTGTTGGCCAAGGTGCCAATCTGAGGTGTGGAGGACTTTCATGTCGCGCTCTTAATAAAACCGTAAGAGCGCCAATATACCCAAGGCAGTTAAAGATGCAAGCCTTGGGCGTGCTTTAGCGCTAGGTTAAGTTATACCACGCTGCAAAAATAACCGGTAAAGCTAAAAGTGCCATTAATAATGGTAATTTTAACGTTTTAGTTTGCTTTGCTTGTAATGCTTTAAGTGCGTTTGTTTCGTTACAGGCCGCTACTTTATCAATATAAAAATAACCTGAATCGAGATACTGCTTGCAGTTGTTCTCACTTGCTGGGATTGCAATTAGTTCTTGTTGTTTTTTTAGGATGTAAAAATCCATAAGCCCACCGCATTTCTTACTAGTAATCGATACAAATTTGAGGATAAATGTGACGAATTTATTTGCCTCAAATAAAAAGGTGGGCGATTTTAAATACAAACAGCAACAAAGATCAACCTAAAATTACACTATTTTTAATTTATCGTATAAATAGTTAAAATTAATGAAAACACCGCAATATTTGCGCCAATTATTAGCCACATTTTACTGTGTTTTTGTTCAGTAGGTAAGCGTTTGAGCGCATCTTGCTTGTCGCATGCCGACACCACATTAACATACGAATATTGGTTAGCTTCGTAGCGTTCAAGTAATGATTTTTCAGCAGGGATTGCTTCGAGCTGATGATCTTTTTTTACGATGTAAAATTTCATACGTTGCCCCTTTAACACGTTACTTAATTTAACTTTAAGCTATTACTATGAATTAGGCCTGAAGCAAGTAAATTCAAGGGTGTGTACCTGTTTTGATACGTGGACTCTTCTGAGTTTTGTAAACCCCCTTTACACTTTTTAGCTTGTTGCATTTTGTTACAAAATAACTGTATTTTTTTATACTTAAAAATAGGCGTATATCACCCTAAAAATACGGTACTTGGTCGCTAATTTATTGAAGCTTGAAGGTATATTTGTCAAAGTACGCTCACAAAATTATTTTAGGACTAACAATGAAAAAAATAAGTCTTACGCTAAGTGCTTTTGTATTGCCGTTGGCAATATCTAGTGCAGCTATGGCGTCTTCAGTTGAGCAAACAAAAGGCTCTTACGTTGATAAGTTTCGTCAATTAGACGAAGCTCTTCCAACACCTAATGTTTACCGCAGTGCAGCCGGTGAGCCGGGTGAAAATTATTGGCAGCAACGTGTTAATTACGACATTGATGTAAAGCTAGACGAAAAAAAACGCCGTATTACTGGTAGCCAAAGTATTGAATATAAAAATAACTCGCCACATACATTAAAATATTTGTGGTTACAGCTAGATCAAAATATATTTAAAAGCGACTCTATTGCTGAAACAACTAAAACTTTTAAAAGCACACTTAATAGCTTACCTGCGCAAAAGCCAGCTAAGTTAAGTTTAGGTGAGCTTCGTCGTCAGCAGTTTATGAGCGATAACGAACTGGGTTATACAATTAGTGGCGTTAAAGATGACAATGGCAAAGAGTTACGTGTAACGGTTGTTGATACATTAATGCGCATTGATTTAAACGAGCCATTAAAGCCAGGCAAAGAAGCTGAGTTTAGTATGAACTTTGCTTTTAACATTGTAGAAGAAGATGCCGTTGGCGCACGCTCTGGTTACGAGCACTTTGAAGAAGATGGCAACGATATATTTTTACTTGCTCAGTGGTTTCCGCGTTTAGCTGCTTACACAGATTACGAAGCATGGACTAACAAACCGTTTTTAGGTTCTGGTGAGTTTACGCTTGAATTTGGTGACTACGACGTAGAAATTACGGTTCCTGCAGATCACATTGTATCGGCAACAGGTAAGCTTGATAACGCAAGTAAAGTACTTACACGCACTCAACGTAATCGCTTAGAAAAAGCAGAAACGTCAAAACGCCCTGTGTTTATCGTTACTGAAGAAGAAGCGTTAGAAAACGAAAAAGAAGGCACCGACAAAACTAAAACCTGGCACTTTAAAGCAGAAAATGTACGTGACTTTGCTTGGGCGTCTTCTCGTAAGTTTATGTGGGATGCAAAAGGGTATCAGCAAGGCGGCGACGTTCAACCGCTCGTAATGGCTATGTCGTTCTTCCCTAAAGAAGGTGGCGATTTATGGAAAAAATACTCAACCGAAGCTGTAGTGCATACGATGGAAGTGTACTCTAAGTACTCGTTTGATTACCCATACCCAGTGGCTCAATCGGTAAATGGACCAGTGGGTGGTATGGAATACCCAATGATTACCTTTAACGGTCCGCGTACGAAGCTACAGGACGATGGTACGCGTACTTATTCGCAAGCTGAAAAGCGTTTTTTACTTGGCGTAGTTATTCATGAAGTTGGTCATATTTACTTCCCTATGATTGTTAACTCAGATGAACGCCAATGGACGTGGATGGATGAAGGCTTAAATAGCTTTTTAGATGGCGTTGCTGGTCGTGAATGGGATCCTAGGATTCCTTGGGGCGTTGAGCCACGCGATATAGTGAGCTACATGAAGTCTGAAAACCAAGTACCTGTAATGACTCAGTCTGACAGCGTATTACGTTTAGGTCCAAATGCTTATACTAAACCTGCTGCTGCACTTAATATTTTACGTGAAGTTATTTTAGGTCGCGATTTATTTGATTTTGCATTTAAAGAGTACGCTCAGCGCTGGAAATACAAGCGTCCTACTCCAGCAGATTTTTTCCGTACCATGGAAGAAGCCTCTGGTGTTGATTTAGATTGGTTTTGGCGTGGTTGGTTTTACACCACAGACCATGTAGATATTTCGCTGGATAAAGTTTATCAACTGCGTTTAGACACTAAAAACCCAGATATTGACTACAGCCGCCTACGCGATATTGAAGCCGATAAGCCAACGTCTTTATTTGTTGAGCGCAATCGAGCTGAAGGTAAAAAAACGTGGGTTGAGAAAAATACTGACGTCACAGATTTTTACGACGAAAACGACCGCTTTACTGTTACCAATAAAGAGCGTAACTCGTATAACAAGTTCTTAAAAGGTTTAGAGCCTTGGGAGCGTAAAACGCTAGACCGCGCGCTTGAAGAAGATAAAAACTATTATGTTATGGAATTTTCAAACCTAGGTGGTTTGGTAATGCCTATTTTGTTAGAGCTAACTTATGAAGATGGCACTACCGAAGAGCGTTATATTCCTGCTGAAATTTGGCGTCGTAATTACAAAAACGTTCAAAAGCTAATTGTTACTGATAAGAACAAACCACTTGTTTCGGTAACTGTTGATCCACGCTGGGAAACTGCAGATGTGGATGTTGAGAACAATAACTACCCTCGTCGTATTATTCCTTCGCGTATAGAAGTATTCAAAAAGGAAAAGAGTAAAGCTAAGGTTAGCCGCGATATCATGCAAGATATTAAAACTGAGCTTAAAACGGACGAGAAAAAAGACGAAAAGGATGACGGTGAGGAGCAACAGTAATGCGCTTTTTGCTTGTTATTGTTTGCCTTTTAGTTGCTGCGCCAAGTATGGCGCATCAACTAAAGTCATCAGTTACTACTGTGCTTTTTAATAAACGTACGAGTAATATTGAGCTTATGCATCGCTTTTACTTACATGACACCGAGCATGCTGTAGGTAAATTATTTGAAGGCAAGGTTGATATTATTAGCAATAAAGTTGATCAGCAGCGTTTTGCTAAATATGTTGAATCGCATGTGGCTTTAAAAACGCTCAGCGGTGAAACTTTGAAGCTTAACTCTGTTGGAGCACAAGTAGATGGTAAGTTTTTTTGGGTATACCAAGAGGCGGCCATTCCTAAAGGGATTAAGGGTATAAAAATGAGTAATGGCGCACTGCGTGATTTATGGCCATCTCAGGTAAATATGGTAAACGTTGAAGGTAAAGGAAAAATTAAAACCCTTAACTTTAGCCAAGACGATACTTGGCTTGAAGCCCGCTTTGAGCAAAACTAATATTTAATACTTTCCCAACCGACGCGCACTGCAGTTAATGTGCGCGTTTTCTTTATACGTTTAAACTGTGTTCATTTTTGATCTGCTATATGTAAATTTGCGTAAAGATTGGTAGTTCAGTTTGTATATTTACCTTTTATTGCGCATGCTACAATTACCAATTATATTTACTGTGTTATCAATAGATTGATAGCGGTGAAAATAAATAATTTAAATATGGTTTCATTTATCCTTTTATATAAAGGCATAAGCAGTAGAGATTTTTATGTTTAAATTTCATTTAGTACTAACTAAATTCAGGGAATGATATGACTACTCAGGTAGAGGCTATTTATGGTGTTATTTTTGATTTAGATGGAACCCTAGTTTCGTCAGAATTAGATTTTTCGTTAATAAAAGCTCAGATTGGTTGCCCTTGTGAACAAGATTTACTTGATTACATTGCTCAGTTGCCATCCCCTTATATGCGTGAGGAGGCAATGAATATTGTTCATCAACACGAGTTAATAGACGCTCAACATGCCAGTATTTTACCGGGCGTGGCTGATGCCGTTAATGCTTTAAAAGCAAAAAAGATTCCTATGGCTATTGTTACTCGCAATTTTGATAAAGCAGCTGCGATTAAGCTACAAAATAACCCACTCCCTATTGAAACAGTATTAACCCGAAGTGATGCGCCAGCAAAGCCCGATCCGAGTGCGTTAAATGCAATTTCTACACTATGGAATATAAGCCCTAGCAATTTATTGTACGTAGGGGATTTTCTATACGATATACAAGCTGCACATAATGCGAATATGCGCGCTTGTTTATACGCTCCTGATACCACTCCAGCATACGCCGACCAAGCGGATTATGTTTTACATGATTTTATAGAATTAGTGACTTTGGTAGACAGCTACTCTAAAAAAATAGAATTATGTTAAATAGCGTGCAGTTTTATTTATTCAACAAATAGAGCTGCATTATTTAAATTTGATAACTAGCCCAATACGACTGAAATTGATAAAATATGGCAAAAGGTAACGTATTCATTAGAGGCACAAAATGGGCAGAGCATTTGTAGTTCGTCAAAGTTCTATGATCAAAACAGCCAACGCAAAAACAAAAATAAACTCAAAGTACGGTAAGGAGATTTACGTTGCAGCAAAAAATGGCGAACCCGATCCTGAAGTTAATCAAACGCTACGTCGCTTAATCGAAAAAGCTAAAAAAGACCAAGTTCCAGCACACGTTATTGAAAAAGCAATTGAAAAAGCAGCCGGTGGGGCAGGGGAAGATTACTCTGTTGCTCGCTACGAAGGGTATGGCCCTGGAAATTGCATGGTTATTGTTGATTGCTTAACAGATAACCCAAACCGTACAATAAAAGATGTGCGCTTACCGTTTACTAAAACAGACTCAAAAATTGGTACTCCTGGGTGTGTTGCACATATGTTTGATCATTATGCAGTACTTGGTTTTGCTGGTGATGACGATGAAGTTGTACTAGAAGCATTAATGATGGCCGATGTAGATGTGAGCGATGTTGAGTGCGAGAATGGTAAAGTATCGGTTTTTGCTCCGCCAACAGAATACTTTAAAGCTAAAACTGCCCTTGAAGACGCATTTGAAGGCATTAACTTTGAAGTAGACGAAATAACGTTTATTCCTCAAGTTAATATTGAAATTGAAGACGAAGAAGTGATTGCTAACTTTGATAAGTTTATAAATATGCTTGAAGATTGTGACGATGTACAAAATATTTATCACAATGCTATTGTAAAAAATTAGAGTAAACTCCTAAAAATATTAAAGAAGCGCGTTTTGTGTAAGCAAAACGCGCTTTTTTACGTTTGAATATATGTTAGATATTCATGCGTATTATGCTAATTTGGATATATCTTTTACAAATGTCATAAAAGTACAAATATTTTAATTTTAGGTTATAAAAACCAGCTCCAAGGCCGGTTTAGTAACGTTAAAGTGTATTAGCTTTTCTGTGATTTATATTTGATACGGTAGTTATGCAGTAATGGCTCGGTGTAACCACTTGGTTGTTTTGCACCTTCTAAAACTAAAGCTAAAGCGGCTTGATAAGCAATGCTATTTTTAAGTGATAGCTCGTTACTTGCCATAGGTTTATAAGCGCTGTCGTGCTCGTTTTGGCCATCAACTACTTTAGCCATTTTAGCCATTGTTGACTCTATTTGAGCCTGGGTACATACCCTATGGTGAAGCCAATTAGCCATATGTTGGCTTGAAATACGCAGTGTAGCTCTGTCTTCCATTAAACCTACATGGTTTATATCGGGCACTTTTGAGCAGCCAATCCCTTGGTCTATCCAACGTACAACATAACCTAAAATGCCTTGTGCATTGTTTTCAAGCTCACTTTGAATATCTTCTTTTGAGAGCGCTGTAACATTGTCCATTAATGGTGGCGTAAGTAAGTCGCTAAGGCTTGCTTGTGCACGTGTCGCTATGTTTTGTTGCTCGTTAAATACATTTACATCATGATAATGCATTGCATGTAAGGTCGCCGCTGTAGGGGAGGGTACCCATGCGGTATTGGCGCCAGATTGCGGGTGCGCAAGTTTTTGCTCCATCATTAGTGCCATTTTATCTGGCATTGGCCACATGCCCTTACCTATTTGTGCTTTGTGACTTAAGCCACAAGCAAGGCCAATATCTACGTTACGGTCTTCGTATGCTTGGATCCATGGCTGCTTTTTAATCTCAGCTTTTGGTAATACAACTCCTGCATGCATTGAGGTATGAATTTCGTCTCCGGTTCTATCTAAAAAGCCGGTGTTAATAAATACAACACGCTCTTTAGCTCTATGTATACAGGCTTTTAAATTTGCAGAGGTGCGGCGCTCTTCATCCATAATACCCATTTTAAGTGTATTTTTAGGTAAACCTAGTGCCTCTTCTACGTGGCTAAACAATGTGTTGGTAAAGGCGACTTCGTCGGGGCCATGCATTTTTGGCTTTACAATATTTATACTTTGCGCGCTTGAGTTTTTAATGCCTGTTTTTTTGTTTAAGTCGTGCAGGGCTGCTGTGGCTGTAAACATTGCATCCATAATGCCTTCAAATACAGGCTGACCGTAAATATCAGAAATAGCCGGATTAGTCATTAAATGGCCTACATTACGTACAAACATCATACTACGGCCTTTTAAGGTCACTGTGCCACCATCAAGAGCTGTGTATGTTTTATCGCTTTGTAAGGTGCGCTCTACCGTTTTATTTCCTTTTTTAAATGACTCAGTTAAATTACCTTGCATAAGGCCTAACCAATTTTTATAAACTTGTACTTTATCCTCGGCATCAACTGCGGCTACAGAGTCTTCGCAATCCATTATGGTAGTGAGAGCGGCCTCGAGTACGACATCTTTTAAGCCAGCTTTATCGGCTTGGCCAATAGGGTGGTGATGGTCTATTTGTAGTTCTAAATGTAGGCCATTATTTTTTAATAAAATAACGCTTGGGTTTTGTGCTTCACCCTTAAAGCCAACAAGTTGTGAAGGGTTAGCAAGCGTTGTTTGCGAGCTGTCGCGAAGCGTTATCACTAGGCTGCCATTAACTACTGAGTAATTAGTGCTTTCAATGTGCGAACCATTACTTAGCGGTAATGCTTTATCTAAAAACTGGCGTGCATAAGCCATTACTTTAAAGCCGCGCACTGGGTTATATGTGCTGCCTTTTTCGGCGCCGTCTTCTTCACTTAGCACGTCTGTGCCGTAAAGAGCGTCGTATAATGAACCCCAGCGAGCATTCGCTGCGTTAAGCGCAAAGCGTGCATTACTAACAGGCACAACTAATTGTGGGCCAGCTGTAAGTGCGACCTCAGGCTCAACATTTTGAGTCTCAATACTAAAATTTTCAGGCTCTTTTACCAAGTAACCTATTTCTTGTAAAAAAGAGTGATATGCAGCGCTGTCCCACGATTTATTTTTTAAGTGGTAGTCGTCTATTTGCTGCTGCAATTGCTCTCTTTTTTCAAGTAGTGCACGGTTTGTTGGCGTCAATGTTTGCACTATATTTGCAAAGCTTTTCCAAAATTGCTGCTCTGATAAATGAGTACCTGGAAGTAGCTTTGTTTTAACAAAGTCAGCTAGCTGTGTATCTACGCTTAGCCCTGAGTGTGTGAGAGTGTGAGTCATAATTACCTTCCTTAAACGGTGCCGTGTGTTGTTTTTATAAGTGTGTGTTAAACAAACAATACCGCATAAATACAGTGTTGAGTGCTTTTTGCTCATTCATAAAATATATAGCCGCAATAACAACTATAAATTTACTAAATCTAAAAAATGAGCCTAATGTTGAATTAAGCAAACGGAGCACACACTCCTAGCCACTCTCACAACATTAAAATAATTTATAGACCCGTTCGAAGGATTTTTATTATGACAACGTACACACACGAAACAGACACTCTAGCGACCCTTTGCCAATCACAAGGTAATGCGTGGAAAGCAATTAACCCAGAGTATGCAAGCCGCATGCGTTTACAAAACCGCTTTCGTACTGGGATTGAAATTGCACAATACACAGCCGACGTAATGCGTGAAGATATGGCTGCATACGATAAAGACACAAGCCAATACACACAGTCTTTAGGGTGCTGGCATGGTTTTACTGCGCAGCAGATGATGATGGCTATTAAGCGTCATCAAAAAACAACTAAACGCAGTTACGTTTACTTAAGTGGTTGGATGGTTGCAGCGCTTCGCTCTGCATTTGGCCCATTACCCGATCAAAGCATGCACGAGAAAACATCGGTACCTGCATTAATTGAAGAGATTTATACGTTTTTAAAACAAGCTGATGCACGTGAACTAGACCATTTGTTTAACGATTTAGATGAAGCAAAAGCAAATGGTGGTGATGTACAAGCTGTGCTTGATAAAATCGATAACTTTGAAACCCATGTAGTGCCAATTATTGCCGATATTGACGCTGGCTTTGGTAACGAAGAAGCAACCTACTTACTTGCTAAAAAAATGATTGAAGCCGGCGCGTGTGCCATTCAGATTGAAAACCAAGTGTCTGACGCTAAACAATGTGGCCACCAAGCGGGTAAAGTGACCGTACCGCATGAAGACTTTTTAGCAAAAATTAATGCTGTTCGTTACGCATTTTTAGAGCTAGGGATTGATAACGGTATTATTGTGGCACGTACCGACTCGTTAGGTGCAAGCCTTACACAAAAAGTGCCGGTATCTCAAACGCCTGGTGATTTAGCTAGCCAATACAACGCCTTTTTAGAAACTACACCTATTAATGGGGTAGATGACTTAAATGAAGGTGATACCGCAATGAAAATTAACGGTGAGCTTTGTAAACCAACTCGTCTTGAAAATGGTTTATACCAGTTCCGCGAAGGCACTGAAAAAGACCGCGTAGTACTTGATTGTATTACTAGCTTACAGTCGGGCGCTGATTTACTGTGGATTGAAACAGAAAAACCACATGTTAAACAAATTGCAGAACTGGTAAATCGCGTTAAAGAGCAAGTACCTGATGCTAAGCTTGTATACAATAACTCTCCTTCATTTAACTGGACGCTTAAGTTCCGCGAGCAAGTGTACCAAGAATGGCAAGAAGCTGGTCGTGACTTAAGTGCTTACCCAAGCTTAGGTGACAACAAAGGTTTAATGGCACCAGAAATGGATGACACTGAGCTTGCTCAAGCAGCTGACTTGCTAGTACAAAACTTCCAGCGCGATGGCGCACGTGAAGCCGGTATTTTCCATCACTTAATCACATTACCTACGTATCACACTGCTGCACTAAGCACTGATATTTTATCTGAAGGTTACTTTGGTGACATGGGTATGCTGGCTTATGTACGTGATGTACAGCGCCAAGAAATTCGCCGTGAGCAGGCGTCAGTTAAGCATCAGGATCTTGCTGGTTCTAACATTGGCGATACTCACAAAGAGTACTTTTCGGGTGATAATGCACTTAAAGCAGGTGGTGAAGATAACACCATGAACCAATTTTAAATTCCTAACTAGATAGTGTTACTCAAGGGCCGGTAGGCCCTTTTTTATTATTTTAAATAAAGTTACGTCACTGACGTACAGCTACAGATCATACTTTAACCAACCAAATTATTTTGGATCACGATTTAACTATCTGAGTAAATTTACAGATCAGAGTTTAACTAACACGGTGTAAAACACATTTTTAACGCTAATTTTTACCGTAAAGGACCTTTGTTGGGCATTAAAAAGCCGATAAGTTACTGATTTTAGGTTTATGGAAAGATTAAATGTGTTTTATAAACCGATTTTTTACTAACTTCTCGTTGCTATAAAACAAAATTTTACTAACTGAGAGGTTATAAACAGTGGCTCAAACCGCTTTTTTACTAACTCAAACTAGTTAAAATAGTATAAACCGAAATTTTACTAACTGAAGTTTTAGCTAAGTCCGATATTTGTCTGCCATAAAACTGTAAAGGGGGTTTACAGTTTGAATGCTACAGCAGTAAATTTAAAAGCCACTTATTTAAAGTGGCTTTTATTTGAACTATAGATTTATTATTTTGAAATTAGGTTATTTAGTATGCTTATCAAACCACCATTGAATGTAAGCTACTTTAGTCATTAAGTTAGATGGGCGTGTAGTAATACCGTGAGAGGCATTAGGAATACGCACCATGGCTGTATCAACACCCTGTAGTTTTAACGCTTGATAAAACTGCTCCGTTTCTGATATTGGTGTACGGTAGTCAGATTCTCCAGTAAGCAACATGGTTGGTGTGGTTACATTACCTACATAGCTTATTGGTGAGCGCTTCATGTAGTGCTCAATGTGATCCCACGGTTTACCCGGAAACCAGTAATCGGCAAAAAATGGATAAAAGTCAGCAGTTAGTACAAAGCTGATCCAATTAATAACGGGTTTAGCAACCACCGCTGCTGCAAAGCGGTCAGTGTGGCCTACAATCCATGCTGTTAGTACACCACCGCCGGAGCCACCTGTTACAAATAACTTAGACTCATCTATAAAGCCTTTTTCAATTACTGCATCAACGCCGGTCATTAAATCATCAAAGTCGTTGCTTGGGTAATTATGGTGTATGGTTTGAGCAAATTCTTTACCGTATGAATCACTCCCACGTGGGTTCATATATAAAACTACATTACCTTTGGCGGCGAATAACTGTACTTCAGCACTAAAATGAGGACCATAATTAGCAACCGGCCCGCCGTGTATTTCTAGTATTAGTGGGTATTTTTTACTGCTATCAAACTCAGGCGGGTACGTAATCCAGCCCTGAATAGGCAGCTCATCGTGGCTTGATTTAACCCATATTTCTTCAACTTTAGCTAATTGCTTGGTATCGAGTGCATCGGCATTTAGGTTTGTTAAACGCTCAGCTTTACCTCGTTTAACGCTAGCTATATCTGCTGGGCGTTGAGTATCTCCCAACGTAAAAGCGACATCACCATCTTCACTCACATCAAAGTCGCCACCCGAATAAGGGCGACCAAAAGCAACGCTGCCAATTTGCTCAGTGATTACTTTACGTTTACCGCTTCGAGGTTGATAGGCAAGGGCGGTTTGGCCTTGATCGGCATAGCTAAAGTACACACCTTTTGAGTTAGCACTCCATTTAATTTTCCCAACGCTTCTATCAAAATTAGGGGTTAAACTTTTTGTATCACCCGTTTTTAAATCACGAATATAAAGCTGGGTATTTTCGTAATTAGTGCGTTTGTCATCGTAACCTGTGTACGCTAAATAACGACCGTCGGGAGAGATTTTAGGTTGCTGATCAGGGCCATTTCTATCAGTTATTGGCTCAATAGCTAAGGTATTTAAATTAAGTTTATACACTTCGCTATTGGTTGGTTTAAGTAAGTTTTGCTCGTGTCTGTTTGCTGAAAAATAAAGTGATTTCCCATCTTTACTAAAACTAACATCGCCAGTGTTATCAAATTCATCATTTGTGAGTTGCTGTGCATTCCCACCGTTGGCATCTATGGCAAAAAGCTGGCTAAATCCTTTTTGCGTATAACCGCCACCATCTGCTCGGTAGTAAACATCGTCAATAAATTTTGCTGGCTCTGCCCACGTTGCACCTTTTGGCTTTCCCGGTAAGCTTACTGGCGCCGAAGAGTTGCTTGGAACAAACATGCTAAAAACAAGCTGGCTTGAATCTGGGCTCCACGAAATAGCACGAGGGGAGCTTGTTAAGTTACTAATTTTTGCTATTGCACCGGTTTTTAGCCACTTCATATAAATTTGGCTACTGCCATCGCGGGTAGATATAAAAGCAAGGCGCTGACCATCTGGAGAAAGCACTGGCGAGTAATCCATATGCACGCCAGAAGTTAATGGCTGCAATTGCTTAGTTTTATAATCAACAGACCAAATATTACCTATTTTACGGTCGGTTTTTATATCCATACGGTTACGAACAAAATAAACCGTTTTACCGTTTTCGGTCATATCTATTTGATTGGCGTATTCTAAATTGAATACGTCTTGTAATTGCAGTGTATTTGTTTCAGCGTAGGCTAAATTACTGCATCCTAAAACGAGGCTACTGCCAAAACTAAGCGCTAAAAACTTTTTCATTTGTGATCCCTGTTGTGATTTTTATCATTCTAAATGTATTTATATGATAGCTTTTCAGGGATTAAAAGGGAGATGCGGTGAAGCTCTTATAAAACTCTATGAGTTAAGCTGTAAAGGGGGTTTACAGCTTCAATTAAAGGTAATGTAAAGACTTAGTCAGCTGATTCGCACAGTGCTTTAATATCTTTAATAAGCGCTATACCGTCTGCATTGTCGCCATGTACACATAAGCTATGCGCGTTGAGCGTTAGTTTTTTATCCGAGCGAGTTGTTACGCTACCATCAAACAAAAGCTGAGTTACTTGCTCTAGTAATGCTGTTTTATTGTGAACGCTGCCTTCAAGCGTTCGTGATACTAAATGTCCGTCATCGGTGTATTGCCTATCTGCAAAGGCCTCTAGTATTAACTCAACGCCTAAACTTTTAGCTATTTTAGTGTGCTTATCGGCATTTTTAGTAGCTAAAATCATTAATTTTAACTTGCTAGGGTAGTTGGCAATAGCATTTATAACCGTTTGTAACATTTGCTCATCAGCCATCATGTCGTTATAAAGTGCGCCATGTGGTTTAACGTAGCTAAGCGTTAAACCTTGCACTTTTGCCATCCCTTCAAGAGCCGCTATTTGATAATGCAGGCAATTAGTAAGTTCTACTTCACTAAGGTTCATTGAGCGCCTCCCAAAACCCTGTAAATCAGGGTAGCTAGGGTGAGCACCAATTTGTACCTTATGCTGCTTAGCAAGTTTAAGAGTTTTAGCTATTACATCAGCGTCACCTGCATGAAAACCGCAGGCAATGTTAGCCATATTAATATGCGGCATTACATCGTCATCTAAGCCCATGTTCCATGAGCCAAAACTTTCGCCTAAATCGCAATTTAGTTTCATGTTAGTGCGCCTTTTGCGGTTTAATTGTGACAGGTAAAACGCCATTTGCTTGCTCTTTACCAAGTAATACTTTTGCTAACGCTGTAAAAGCGGGCCCAGAAACCCTCTCGTCCTCATCTATATCAATATTGTACGCGTATGATGCAAGTACTGCCTGAGCATATTCACCATACGTAGCAATATCGTAAGGCGCTCTTAAACTGATAAACACGGTGCTTTTATTACTTTGCTTAGCCATTTTTAATAATGATTCAAGCGCTTGAGGTTGCTGTGCAGTACTAAGAGCAAAATTAGGGTCATCTTTTAAATCGTCCATTCCGCCAATTTCTACTGCACTTTGATTAGGTGTAGCATTTGCGGCAATAACTACATCAGCAGATTTTATTTGCCTGCCAGCTTGTTCGGGATCAAATCCTTGTAAGCTAGAACAAGTATAGGTAAATACTTGCTCGCTGATAGTTTCAATTGCTTGCTGCATTGCCATACATTTGCGCGTGTCGGGCATAATAATATGCAAACGCTGTGCGTTTTTTAGTTTTAGTGGCAAGGTGTTATCAGTATTTTTTACTTGCGTAATTGCCTCTACGGCAAGATCTGCTTCTATTGCGCGGTGAGCTGTGCTGCCAATAATCTGCTTTGCATTAATAAGCGCGGGAATAGGATCAAAATTAGTGCTTAATCTAAATTTATTTTTAAGAGAGGTAATACGCTTCGCAGATTGTGCTATTTCGTGCTCATCGAGTTGTTTTGACTTTACAGCCGCTACAAGCTCTTTAATTAGCTCATCTAATTTGTTTAGATCATCGGGTGTTCTTATCTCTATAGGCATAAGTGCTATATCAACACCTGCCGCAAAGGTATTTATAACCGCTTGTGTAGGCGTAAAAAAGTGGCTAATACCCGCCATATCAAGCGCATCTGTAACCACGACTCCTTGATAGTTAAGTTCGTCTCGCAAAATATCTGTAATGATAGTTCGTGACATAGTGGCGGGTTTAATCATGGTTTTACCATCAACGCTTACAAAGGTGCTGCTATCGAGTTGCGGGTATTGAATATGTGCTGTCATTATCATGCCAGGGTTTTGCTTAGCAATAATATGTTTAAACGGCGCTAGATCTTGCTCGTAAATAACCTCTTTTGAATGGTTTACTTGAGGTAGCCCTGTATGGCTATCGACACTTGTATCACCATGCCCAGGAAAGTGCTTTAAAGAGGTAATAACACCATTACTTTCAAAACCAGCAACTTGAGCTGCACCTAGTTTGCCAACCAGTGTAGGATTTTCACCAAAGGAGCGAACATTTATTACAGGGTTGTCTGGATTCATATTTACATCAACAGTAGGCGCGTAGTTAACATTAACCCCTAATGATGCAAGCTCTTTTGCTATTACTGTTGCCGTTTTTGTTGCGTATTCAATACCGTGCTTTTTGTAGGTTGCGCCAATCGACATATTACCCGTAAAGGACGTCGCTACATCGCGAGGTAAACGTGCTACGCGTCCGCCCTCCTGATCTATTGATATAAATAGCGGCAATTTACTGCTTGATTTGCTTGCAGCAGTTTGTAGCTGTGTATTAAGCGTAATAGTTTGCTCGATTGATTGTGTATTTTCAGAAAATAAAATAACACCACCAATATTGTGTTTTGTTATTACGTTAGCAAGTTCGCTTGGCAAACTGGTCATTGGGGTACGGCATTGCTTGCTTGATCCTTGCTCACAGTAGTAGCGAAAGTCGAGTATTAACTTTTGGCCAAGTTGCTGTTCAAGAGAAAGTGCTGATTTAGCAAAAGAAGATTGTAATGGCATTAAGCACCCAGATAAAAAAACAAGAGACGATACAACATACTTATTTAGCAAAATATTCTCCAAAGCTAAATAAAATTAGATAAGTACACGCAGCTTATCTATTTTTACGCGCAACTGCAAAGCGCGTATTGTTAACGATTTTTAGTAAAGTATAGATAGTATAATTAATGGCTAAATATTCAGCTAAGAGTTATAATTGACGGCTTTTTTACACTTTAATGTGTTATTAATAACGAGTTGTGGAAGCGTTTTGATTAAAAAATTATTACCTGCTTTAAATTTAAGGTTTCTTATATTATTGCTCGCATTTTCTGCTGCAATGAGCACACTAGTGGGAAGTTTTTACTCTACTTATCAGGTTCAAAAAGAGCAGTTAACCACATATACATTAAATAGTAATTTAGCCTATGCTCAAAAATTGGCATCTGCAACAGATAACTTTTTAAAAGCAGCTCTACAGCAACTTGCTTACTCGGCAAAAGTTATTGAGCAGTCAGCGAGTGATTCAAAGCTATTAAGCAAAGAAGTAATTAGATTAAATCACCAAACAGACAGCTTTAATTCTGTTGTTATTAATGTACATGGTGTTATTGCTGCAACTTCACCGTTACTTGAAAAAATTATAGGAAAAGCAATTAACTCCCCAGGAGCTATAGAGGCTTTAAAAGAAAAGCGGCCTCTAATTAGTGAGCCCTATATGTCGGCTGCAGGCAATTTAATTGTATTTATATCGCACCCATTATTTGATAAAGAAGCTAATTACATAGGTTACGTTGGTGGCTCTTTATATTTAAAAGAAAAGAATATTTTAAATGAGCTTTTAGAGCAACACTACTATAAAGGTGGCTCATACCTATATGTTGTAAGTTCAAGTAAGCGAATACTTTATCATCCAGAGCCTACAAGAATTGGTAACGTAGTAAATAGCAATAGCGTAATTGATGACGTGGTTAGCGGTGGGCAAGGTAAATCACTGGTTGTTAATAGTGTTGGCAAGCCAATGATAGCAGGCTATGCACCTGTTGCGTTGTCTGGCTGGGGAATCGTAGCGCAGAGACCTTTAAAAACAACACTTTCTTCACTGGATATATTAACGATTGAAGTGGTTAAACGAACAATTCCTATGGCATTGATTACGTTTATATTTATCGGTTTATTTGCGCATTTCATTGCAAGGCCACTAAAACGTTTAGCCGACAATGCAGATACCCTTGACGATCCGCAAAGTTTAAAAAAATTAAAAGCAGTTAAATCTTGGTATTTTGAAAGCCATAGATTGAAACTAGCAATGTTAAAAGGGGTTAATATACTGCAAATGCAAATAGGGCAGCTTCGCCACGATGCGCAAACAGATCCTCTTACAGAAACACATAATCGAAGAAGCCTAAATGGCTTGCTAAATCAGCTTATATTTAAACAAACCCCCTTTGCTATTTTAGAAATTGATATCGATTTTTTTAAACGAGTTAACGACACCTTTGGCCATGATAAAGGTGATGAAGCACTTGTTTATTTAACAAACATCATTAAAAAATTATCAAGGAAAGACGATATTGTTGCACGTATTGGCGGCGAAGAATTTGTGCTTGTACTGCCTAACGAAGACAGCCAAAGCGCTTTTAAAATTGCAGAGCGCTTACGTACCACTGTTGAATCATCAAAAATAGATACTATTGGCTACATTACTATTTCGATAGGTATAGCAACTTGGCCAGATCATAGTAACGATATTGACCAAGTATATAAGTGTGCCGATAAAGCCCTTTATCATGCAAAAGAGCACGGTCGTAATCAAAGTGTGGTGGCTGATTTACTGTAGCTGTTACCACTTTTAATGTAATTACAGATACTTACTTGTTTTTATATATTAGTATTGAGATTAATATTATTAGCTACTTGTAGTTATTTAATTAGCTTTAAATGCTTGACAAAATATTCGAACTCTATATAGTGGGCCGCAGCTAGAAAGAAAGCATGTAATTTATAAATCTCCATTTCGTTGTTGTATAAGTAATACTTGTAGTACCGTCCTGAAGTTTTTAAGTACCATCTCATTTTTTGCTACACCCGCTCACATGAGCATATTTTTTATTTTATATCAGGATATTACAATGTCTAACATCGTATCAGGTACAGTTAAGTGGTTCAACGAGTCTAAAGGTTTTGGTTTCATCGAGCAAGAAAATGGCCCAGACGTTTTCGCACATTTCTCAGCAATCAAAAGCGAAGGTTTCAAAACTTTAGCTGAAGGCCAACGTGTAGAGTTCACTCTTTCACAAGGTCAAAAAGGTCCTCAAGCTGATAACATCACAGCTGTATAATTTTACTTTTTAAGTAAAATGAAAAAAAGCGCTTAAGGCGCTTTTTTTGTGTCTGAAATTTGACTCAACCCAACCTGCACCTATTATTAATGTAAGTTTATCAAGTAGGTATTGTTATTATTAAGTCCTTCCTTTCACTCTTTTTTATTTTTTTCAGCTATTATGCACAAGCTGAAGCTTTTGAGCTCACAATTTACACTGAGCATTTTTCGCCATACAACTTTGAAAATAAAGCGGGTCAGCTTGTTGGCATAAATCTCGATATTGTAAAAGATGTATGTATTGCTTCAGACATAAAGTGTGATTTTCAAATGCTGCCGTGGAAAAGAGCCTATAGCTTAGTTCAAAAAAAAGAGCATTCTGGCATTATCTCTATTGCTAAAACGGCTGAGAGAGCTCCTATATTTAACTGGGTTGGGCCTTTGGCATCTAGTCAAACATTTTTTTATAAGCTTAAAAAGAATACCAATCTTAAAATGAATAACCTAAATGATGCAAAGCAGTTTTCACTTGCTATTGTAAGAGGGGATATTTACGAATCTATAGTAAAAAAAGTAGGGTTTGAATCAGGTAAAAACCTTTTAGCTATAGGCGATGAAATGCAGTACATGCACTTATTTTTAAATAGTAAGATAGATTTGATTTTAGGATCTGAGTACACCATTGGCTACCAGCTATCTCCATTTGGGTATAGTGAAGACGATATAGTTAAATTGCAGGAACTACCAATACCTGAAATAGCAGGTAACTACATTGCTTTTAATAAATCTGTACCCAAATACATTGTAGAACGATTTAACAAAGAATATGTAAAGCTTAAAATAAAAGATAATTTTGCGGCCTATAAAAGCCGCTATAAGCTCTAAATTTAGTGATTTTCAGCTAATCCTTTACGCTGTTTTATTTGTAAAAAAGACTTTTGAAGGGCGTTAACTAAGTTTATATCTGTCTTTTTATTAGCGGCTAAATACGCATCCACAGTGAGTTCATCAACTTTGTATACAAATTTTAAATACTCTGGATCAAGCTTTAAGTAATCACTCATTTGCCTCATAAATAAAGGATCATCGACAATTAAATCTACTTTTTTTGCCAGCAATAGGTTGTATGATTTTTGAATGTCACTTGTAAGTACAACATTAAAACCTAACTCCATAAGCGTTTGTGTAGAAAAGTCGTTCCTTTGCATAGCAATTTTATAACTTTTAGCTTGCTGTGTATTTTTAATATGAATGTCATCTCGCTCTGAAAGGGCTATAAAACCAAGCTTAAAGTGCCCAATAGGGGCAATCCAATAAAATTTATCCTCTCGTTCAGGTGTGCGGGCAAGGCTGTAAATAAAAGTATTCTTTAACTCCCGAGCTACTTTGTAAGCCCTTGCCCAAGGATACATATGAATATCAGGGGTTAGTTGAGCATTTTTAAATATATCCCTAATCAGGTCTGTAGAGTGGCCCATCACCTCTCCATCCATTAATACTTGGTTTGGTGGAGCAAGCTCTGTTACTACTAAGTAAGTGTCTTTAGCATTAGCAAAAAAAGAGGATGCTAAACATAAAAAATAAAGAGTATATTTCACAGTTGCGAGTCATTAGTCGTTTATTAATCGAATAATAAGTGTGGCTTAAAATGTTAAAAACACCAAAATTAAATAACCATTAGCTGGCTTAAATAAAAAAATAAATGAGATTAAATAGTAATTTAAAGCGCCCTAGTCAAATAATATGGTATTGATATTGGTGTCTCATTTAATGAAGGGTCACTAAATAAGTACTAAAGAGTAAATCTGATAAGAGAAAGGGTTGTTTGTAAAGGGGGGCTGTTAAGCATAGAGGGCGAGATTTAGCTTTATCAACGATCAGATCAATTTTTTAAAGTCCTAAAACGATAAAAGGGCCTTGCGGCCCTTGGTGAAGTATCGTTCAAGTCAGATAGTGCTTTAACCCCTTAAAGGACTATCTTCTTGTTTTGCAACACCTGAGTTCATCTCAATAAGTTTCTAAGCTAGCGAGAGGAAAAACCCAGCAATTGCTGCGCTCATAAGGTTAGCCATAGATCCTGCTAACACTGCTCTGAGCCCTAAGCGTGCGATATCCTTCCGCCTGCTAGGCGCCATACCGCCTAACCCACCTAGTAAAATGGCTATCGATGATAAGTTAGCAAATCCACACAATGCAAAAGTAACAATTGCCTGTGTGTGTGCGCTTAACGTATCGCGATAATTTATAAAGTCTAAGTAAGCAACAAACTCGTTTACTACTATCTTTTGACCAATAAAGCTGCCGGCTATAATTGCTTCATCCCACGGTACACCGAGTAGCCATGCAACAGGAGCAAATAAATAACCTAATATTTCTTGTAGCGTCAATGTTGGGTAATCAAACCACCCGCCAATACCGCCTAATAAACCGTTTAATAGAGCAATTAACGCTACGAAGGCAAGTAGCATTGCACCAACGTTAAGTGCTAAATGCATGCCGTTAGCGGCGCCTGATGCAGCTGCATCAATGACATTAACGGGTTTATCGTCATCATTTAAATCTAAATCTGCTAAGTTATCTTTAGGAGTTTCTGTTTCTGGCACAATCATTTTTGCCATTAAAAAACCACCTGGTGCGGCCATAAAGCTTGCCGCAATAAGATACTTAAGGTCTACACCAATAATTACATAACCGGCCATTACTGAGCCTGCTACAGTGGCTAAGCCACCCACCATTACTGCAAACAATTCAGACTTAGTCATTGTTGCTATAAATGGCTTAACTATTAGCGGTGCTTCAGTTTGGCCTACAAAAATATTGGCCGTTGCTGAAAGCGATTCTGTACGCGAGGTTTTCAATAATTTTTGTAAACCACCGCCTAAAATTCTAATTATCCAATCCATAATGCCAAGGTGATATAAAACAGCAACAAGCGCTGAGAAAAACACAATAACCGGCAATACTTGAATTGCGAATATAAAACCCAGTGTATCTTGTGACGCCAGCGGGCCAAATAAAAACCCAATACCGTCGTTTGCATAGCCAATTACCGATGAAACGGCTGCCGACATGCTAGTTAATACATTTTTTCCTGCTTCAAAAAACAGAACAAAACCGCCGATAACAACTTGCATGGCAAACGCTATACCAACGGTTCTTAAACTAATTGCTTTACGGTTTGTTGAAGCCGCAAAAGCAATACTTAGCAGCACAACCATGCCAACTAAGCTCATAAATGTTGTCATACCCATGTTTCCCGTTATTATTCTTGTAGTAAATATTTGATTTTACTTTTAATAATATCAATCGCAACACGGTTCATACCGCCTCGAGTCACAACTAAATCAGCATTATGCTTAGAAGGCTCAATAAATTGATAAAACATCGGTCTAACAGTTGCTTGATATTGCTCAACAACAGATTGTAATGTTCTGCCTCTTTGCTCCATATCTCGTTGCATACGGCGCATTAAGCAAATATCTAAAGGTGTATCTATAAACACCTTAATATCAAATTCTTTATTAAGCGCTTTATCGCTCAGTAATAAAATACCTTCTACTATTAAGATTTTTGCAGCAGGTACACGTCGCGTTTTATCGCTACGGGTATGTTGTGCATAATCATAAGTTGGTACTTCTACAGAGTTTCCACTACGAAGTTGTGTTAAATGCTCAAGCATTAGTTCATGTTCAAATGCATCAGGATGATCATAGTTGGTTTGAGTACGATGAGCCATAGGCAAATGCGACTGATCCTTGTAATAAGCATCTTCTTCGATAATGGCGATAGCACCAGGTTCAAGCTCGTTAACCAGTTCGTTGTATATAGTTTGGCTAAATAGAGATTTGCCCGACGCTGATGCGCCAGCAATGGCTATAATAGTAGTTCGTGTCACTAAAGTTCTCACCCACACAGAAAGATATATTGTTGGTAGATCACAATAGCAAAAAAGACACGATTAATCTCTTTTGCTTCGCTTAAGAACGCAAATTTATAATGTTTAGGTTTTATGAAACAGGACTTTTGTCCTGTACGAAAAATTCGATCAGCAGATAAAGTAACCACCTAGAAGCAAAGTGAGGTCAAAATGGCAAGAGCAATTATCTTAATGGCGGATAGCCTAGGAATCGGTGCAGCACCAGATGCAGACAAATTTGGTGATCTTGGCGCCAATACATTCGCTCACTTACTTAAAGCATATTATGACGAAACGGGCAGTGCACTATCGCTACCTAATTTATCTAAATTAGGTTTAGTAGATGCATGTGAAGCTGCCGGTGGGGAAACGTGTTTAGTGTCAGACCGTCAAACACCACAAGGTGCTTGGGGTTGTGCTAAAGAACTTTCGAGCGGTAAAGATACACCATCGGGTCACTGGGAAATGGCGGGTGTACCTGTGTTATTTGATTGGGGTTACTTTCCTAAAACACAGCCGAGCTTCCCACAAGAATTTATAGACGAGTTTATTGCTCGAACAGGTATTCCTGGCATTTTAGGCAATTGCCATGCATCAGGAACCACCATATTAGAGCAGCTAGGTGAAGAGCACGTAAAAACAGGTAAACCAATCTGTTACACCTCAGCTGATAGCGTGTTTCAAATAGCCGCGCATGAAGAGTCATTCGGCCTAGAGAAGCTTTATCAAGTTTGCGAAATCGCACGGGCGCTACTTGATGAAATGAATATAGGACGAGTGATTGCGCGGCCATTTTTGGGTTCAAATAGTCAAGACTTTGCCCGTACAGGTAATCGTCGTGACTATTCAGTACTTCCGCCAGCACCTACCTTGTTAGATGTATTAGCAAAAGACGGTGGCGAAGTAATTAGTATTGGTAAAATTTCAGATATTTACGCGCATCAGGGCATAACCCAAAAGCATAAAGCTCCAGGGCTTATGAACTTACTTGAAAAAACCAGTGAAGTTATTTCAAGCGCGCCAGATCGCAGCCTAATATTTACTAACCTTGTAGATTTTGACGAAAAATTTGGTCATCGCCGTAATCCAGTAGGTTACGCAAAAGCATTAAAAGAATTTGATGACTATTTACCAACTATACTTAAACAGTTAAATGCAGATGATGTATTAATGATCACTGCCGATCACGGATGTGACCCAACCTTTCCAGGTTCAGAGCACACTCGTGAATACGTACCTGTAATAGCTTACAAGCCAGGTATGAATAACACACCATTAGGTGAACGCAACAGCTTTGCAGATATAGGCCAAACCCTAGCACAGTGGTTTAACCTTTCTGAGCTTGAATACGGTGACAGCTTTTTAGATAAGCTAACTACACCAAATAAAAAGGAAAACAATTAATGAGTACTCCGCATATCAGTGCAAACGTTGGTGACTTCGCCGAAACAGTATTAATGCCTGGCGATCCGCTACGTGCGCAATATATTGCTGAAAACTTTTTAGATGATGCAGTACAAGTTACAGGTGTTCGTAACATGTACGGTTTTACTGGCACTTATAAAGGTAAACCAGTAAGCATTATGGGTTCTGGCATGGGCATTCCATCAATGTCTATTTATGCACGCGAACTAATTGTAAGCTTTGGCGTTAAAAACATTATACGTATTGGTACATGTGGCGGTATTGGTACCGACATTAAAATCCGCGACGTAATCTTTGCACAAGGTGCAAGTACAGATTCAAACGTAAACCGTGCACGTGTACGTGGTTACGATTTTTCTGCTATTGCAAACTTTGATCTACTTTTAAACGGCGTAAACGCTGCGAAAGAGTTAGGTATTAAAGCAAAAGTAGGTAACGTATTTACTACCGACACTTTCTATCAAGCAGACGACACCTTTTATAAAGATTTAGATAAGTTAGGTGTACTTGCAGTAGATATGGAAACAGCGGGTTTATACGGCGTTGCAGCTGAATACGGCGCAAACGCAATGGCGCTATTTACCGTAAGTGACCACGTAATCACTGGCGAAGCAACACCAGCCGATGAACGTCAAAGCACGTTTAACGAAATGGTTAAAATTGCATTAGAGTCTATCTAATTAACCAAATAACCTGAACTTTGGTTAAGAGATTTATTATCCAGAGTTTAGGTTAAATATAACAGTTCCTTGGTAACGTATTCACTAAGTTTTGGAGACACGCCCAAAGTGAAGTGAGACTAAACCTCCAAAGCCGCATTTTATGCGGCTTTTTTTATGCCTTAAAAAATTATATAAGTGACTTATACCAATCCGCAATAATACTTAATTATTTTCAGGGGCTAAATGTGTCGCTATCTGCGTTAAAAGATTCTCATTTAGAACAACTAAATAGCGATTTTTTTGCCTTGCTATCAACACGTTTATCTATCCTCAAAATAGATCACTTAATTATGCGGATTGGTATTACAATAAAGCTTTTTATGTGCACAACTTGTAAGCACTATTTTAATTTACTCGCTATCAAATAATGCCTCATCATCGTTCTATATTGTGCTGTAAGTCTTTGTGACTTAATGCTAATGTTTATATTGAAGTCGGTTATTTAAATATTCTGCGGGGGACGTATGTCTAATTGGGTAGAAGCAACAGTAAAAAACGTTACATGGTGGAGTGAAACACTTTTTAGCTTAACGTTTAATGCAGACGTAGAGCCATTTAAGGCAGGGCAGTTTACTAAGCTTTCAATAATGGATGGCGATAAGCGAATTGCTCGTGCTTACTCATATGTAAATGCTCCCGAAAACCCTGATTTAGAATTTTATTTAATTAACGTTATAGATGGATTACTTTCACCTTACTTAGCTAAATTACAACCCGGCGAAACTGTACTTATAGAGCAGCGTGCTACAGGCTTTTTTACACTTGACGAAATCCCGCAAAGCGATCAGCTTTGGATGCTTGGTACGGGCACTGCAATAGGGCCATTTTTATCAATATTGCAGCAACCCGATGTATGGCAAAAATACAAAAGCATTAATATAGTCCATGGCGTAAGGTTTAATAACGATTTAAGCTATCAGGCTCTTATTAACGAACTTTTAAGAGTGCACCCTGAACAACTTAATTATATTCCGGTAGTAAGCCGAGAAGAGCCTTTACAAGGCTTGAGTGGCCGTATTACTAGTGCAATTGAAAACAACAGTTTGTTTGAGCACGCTAACTTAGAGCCGACTCCAAATAACGCACAGTTTATGATTTGTGGAAATCCGCAAATGGTAAAAGACACCACAAATTTACTACTTGATAAAAACTTTACCCGTAACCGCCGCAAAAACCCCGGCAACATCACCGTAGAGCAGTATTGGTAAGCTACATTAGTGGTATTAACTACCCGATAACGTTAAAATTTGCTATGTTGCAACCTTATACCAATTTTATCAAAAATATGAGCATTCTATCGCATTAAATAACTCACTAACTGCGTTAAAAATTATTCATATAGAACAGCTATATGTCACAATTTTTCGCCTTGTTATTGTGCTATTTTCTTGACGCTATAATAGAACACTTATTTAATGCAATTGGTATTACACGTGTTTAGTGTTCATTTTAGGAAAGTTATGAAACCGTTATCTATTATTTTGGCCTCTTTAATTACTACCGTTGCGCTTATTACTTATGCAGCAGATCAAACCGAGCCTGAGCAAAAAGAAGCACAGTCGAGCGAGCAAGTACCGGTGAGTGCACAAAAGCAAAGCACCGAAGAGGAAAAAGCCGCTACACAAGCAACAACTGACGATAAAGTAAATACGCTTGAGTACAAAGCGCCAGAGATTAAAAAGCCAGTTATTGATAACACCAAACCAGATGATTCAAAAGTATTAGGTAACGAGCAAAGTAAACCAGCTGAACAACCTAAAAACAAAGTAGAAAAAGCGGTAGCCGTAGCAGAAGCTGAAAAAGCAGTAACTCAAGCTAAAGAAGCCCTAACTATTAAACAGCAAACTAAAGCTAAGCAGTCACGTGAATCTCTAGCTGTAGTTGAACAATTAGTAAAAGCGTATAACGCACGAAATATTGAAGAATTTTTGCGTGTATATGACGAAGATGTAGAGTTTTATATTTTCCCTAATGAGCTACTATTTAAAGGAAAAGAAAAACTAATAGCACGCTACGGGCTAATGTTTAAAAAGTTAAAGTGTATTCATTCATCGCCAATTAAACGCATTGTGCATGGCGATATTGTAATAGATCACGAGCTATCAGAAACCTGCTCAACCGACGAAAACGTGGTTGATAAACGCTCAGAGCTTATTTCGAGCTACCAAATAAAAGATGGAAAAATAGTACGTGTACTGTTTTTTAGATAAAGGGTAAGTATGCAAATAAATGACGACAAAAAAATTCGCTTAATGTATCGCATTGAGCCGGGTTGTTTAGGGCCTCAGGGTGCTGAGCATATTGAAGATTTTTGTCGTTATGCCAACAAACATATTAAGTCGCCATTTTATGCTCAGTTTGTATTTTTACCACGCTACGATAAAAAAATTGATGAGCGTCAATACAGCGTAAATAGCCGCAATTTATCACTTGTGCAGGCACGTGCCTATTTAAAGCACTTTGATATAGATATAGAAGAATTTGAAGAGCAGCTCGACGAACTCCTTACTAAAGCCATTGATTTATACTTTAAGCGATAATCTTAAATCGCTTAAAGCTATTACAGTTTGTTTTATTGAGCTTTTACTTGCAGCTATAATCTCGTAAAACCCTTACCCAGAAATACCATTCTATTTAAAGCTTTAAAAACAAAAAAAGGGCCTAAGCCCTTTTTAAATATCAGCACGTCCTAGCTAATAACAATTACACTTGCTCACCCGCTACAATAGTATTAAAGCTATCGTTATCGTGCAGACTTGCAAATGCACTCTCATGCAATAACTCGTTACGTAAATTAGGTGAATACTCTAAAGCCATTTTAATATCGGCTAACGCATCGGCATGTTTGTGCGTAAGTGCATAAGCACAGGCTCGTTGCCAATATGCATAACCATAGTCACTATCTATATCAATGGCTTGGTTACAAAGCTCAATAGCCTGCGCTGTTTCGTTTATTTCAAGCAGGGCATCGGCTTTATAAGCAATGGCTTCAACATCTTCAGGTTTGCGATTAAGTATTTCGTCAAAAATTTCAATTTTGTTCGCAAAGTCGCTTTCTAAATTGGCACGCATCCATAATGAATGAACTTCGTTAGTTACCGATATACGCTCTTGGTTACTGAGTATTTCTTCTGAGCGAACGCGTAGTTTTTCTTCAAGAATTTTTAAGCGATCTTCGTACTCGTCTGTAATAACACTTACACGCGTATTTACTATATCTTCTACTTTATTTTTAACATCGCGCAAAGAGTTCCAGCCTACTAATACTAAAATAGAAGCGGTAGCAGTAATTATAAAAAATACATTATTAATGGTGTCGGTGGTGTACGTTAAAGCGCGGTCGGCGGTATCTAATTGGGCATGTGTTACTTGTTTAGTTACATCTTCTCGAAGCTTTTGCTGATCTTGTCGAACAGCTTTTAATTCGTCAAGAATGTAACGCTCCATTAGTGGTTTGTACATAGACTCTTTAAGTTGATCAAGGGCTTGTTGTTCTTCTTGTGCTGTAGGTGCCTGAGGCCTTTGCTCTGCAGTATAAGCCGAGGAAGTAAAGAGTGTAAAACACACACAAACAAAATAGAGGTAATAACGCATTGGTACGCCTAGTTAAATTAATTAAATCTTACAAATACTTTAACACGCGCGCACAATGTTACCCAATTAAAACGGGCAAAAAAAAAGCCAGCTCAAGGAGAGCTGGCAAAAACTGCTTAAAACAACAATATGTCGTAAGGGTTCACAGGAGAACAACTTCATACTAACTGAATTTATCTGAACAATTACTTAACTTAATTCAATTAGTTAAAAATAAAGAAAGGTGCATTGGGCTTAGTAATACACCTTTGTCGTTATAACAACAATTTCATGGTGAAGGGGGTATTCCAATGTGCGCTTTGATAAACCAAGGCCACTTTCAAACCCTTCAATTACCATTACGCCTGCTTTTGTAAATTAGATCAGTGAGTGTTTAAAATTAATTTACAAGTTTTACATGCGCCGCAAACTACGTTTTAAGCGCTGATTGTTACCCTATTCACAAATAAACTGCCTTTAGAAAATTTAGCACTTTGTAAAATAGTGCACTATTTTAAGTTTATTCCTAAATGGTTTTACGCAAACCGAGATAAATTCGTACGAACATCTGAATTATCAATAGTATCAATCGATTTAATTAAATGTTTATAGGTAGCTAATAACGGGGGGGATGCCTATATTACTAATACAGATTATAAAAAGTGCAATAACCGTTAAATATCGATTTTAAATAAATAATTTAAATAAATAAGGATCCACAATGAGCAAGCCAACAGCGGGTAAATGCCCTGTTATGCACGGTAGTAATTCAGTTGTTTCTAAAGTAAACACCGATTGGTGGCCAAACACACTCAACTTAGACATTCTTCATCAACACGATACTAAATCAAATCCATACGGCACTAATTTTAACTACGCAGAAGAATTTAAATCTCTAGATTTAGACGAAGTAAAAGCCGACTTAAAAACCTTTATGACCGACAGCCAAGATTGGTGGCCTGCCGATTGGGGCCATTACGGTGGTTTAATGATTCGTATGGCATGGCACTCAGCGGGTACGTACCGTTTATCTGATGGTCGTGGTGGCGCAAGTACCGGTAACCAACGTTTCTCGCCTTTAAATTCATGGCCAGATAACGCAAGCTTAGATAAAGCACGCAGACTTTTATGGCCACTTAAGAAAAAATACGGTAACAAACTTTCATGGGCCGATTTATTTATTCTTGCTGGTAATATGGCATACGAATCAATGGGTCTTAAAATTTATGGTTTTGCAGGCGGCCGTGAAGACATTTGGCACCCAGAAAAAGATATTTACTGGGGTGCAGAAAAAGAATGGTTAGCACCAAGTGATGAACGCTACGACAATGTTGAAAAACCAGACACCATGGAAAACCCATTAGCCGCAGTACAAATGGGCCTAATTTACGTTAACCCTGAAGGTGTTAATGGTATACCCGATCCACAAAAAACGGCAGATCACGTACGTGAAACATTTGCTCGCATGGCGATGGATGACGAAGAAACCGCAGCGCTAACAGTGGGCGGCCATACAGTAGGTAAAACTCACGGTAATGGTAAAGCAGAGCACTTAGGCCCAGAGCCAGAAGCAGCAGACGTACACGAGCAAGGTTTAGGTTGGAATAGCACCAAAGAAGGCGGCTTTGGTCGTCATACTGTAACTTCAGGCCTTGAAGGTGCATGGACCACACACCCAACAACATGGGATAACGGTTACTGTTACTTACTATTAAATTACGAATGGGAATTAACAAAAAGCCCAGCTGGCGCTCATCAGTGGGAGCCTGTAAATATTAAAGAAGAAGACAAACCGGTAGACGTAGAAGATCCATCAATTCGTTTAAACCCAATGATGACCGATGCAGATATGGCCATGAAAGTGGACCCAGCGTACCGTAAAATTATTGAGCGTTTTAACAACGACTTTGAATACTTCTCTGATGTGTTTGCACGTGCATGGTTTAAGCTTACTCACCGTGATTTAGGACCTAAAGCATGTTACTTAGGTAAAGACGTACCAAGCGAAGACTTAATTTGGCAAGATCCTATTCCAGCAGTTGATTACACATTATCAGACGATGAAATTACAAGCTTAAAAGCACAGCTACTTGATTGTGGCGTAAGCGCGAGTGATTTAATAAATACAGCGTGGGATAGTGCACGTACGTATCGTGGTTCTGATCGTCGCGGTGGCGCAAATGGCGCACGTATTCGTTTAGCACCACAAAAAGATTGGCAAGGTAACGAACCTGCGCGTTTAGCAAGTGTACTTAGTGCCCTTGAAAAAGTACAAGCAGGTTTATCTAAGCCAGTAAGCATGGCTGATTTAATCGTATTAGGTGGCACAGCGGCTGTAGAACAAGCTGCAAAACAAGCCGGTGTTAATGTAGCAGTACCATTTGCACCAGGACGAGGAGACGCAACAGACGAAATGACTGATGCAGAATCGTTTGATGTACTTGAGCCTGTTCATGATGGATTTAGAAACTACCTTAAAAATGACTTTAGCGTATCCCCAGAAGAGCTATTGTTAGAGCGCAGCCAATTAATGGGCTTAACAGCACCAGAGATGACTGCACTTATGGGCGGCATGCGTGTACTAGGCACAAACTACGCAGGCACTAAACATGGTGTATTTACCGATAATGTAGGCACGCTATCTACCGACTTTTTTGTAAACCTAACCGACATGGCCAATAACTGGAAGCCATTAGAGCCAGGTATTTATAATATTGTTGAACGCAAAACAGGCACCATTAAATGGACAGCCACACGCGTAGATTTAGTGTTTGGTTCAAACTCTATTTTACGTGCCCTAAGTGAGTTTTATGCACAAGACGATAATAAAGAGCGTTTTGTACATGACTTTGTAAATGCTTGGGTAAAAGTAATGAACGCAGATAGATTCGATCTTAAATAATCTACGTGTTAAAACTAAAAAAGGTGGCAAATGCCACCTTTTTATATAAGCGTTAAATCACCCACCGCAGGCGTTAAACGTGACCACGTGAGAGGCAAAGTTTCTATCATTTACGCTCAACAAAACCCACCTTTTTACATAAAACGTTAAATCATCCACCGTAGGAGTCAGCTTGCTCACGTGAGAAGCAAAGCTTCTAATCACTTGCACTTAGTAAAGCCTATCTGCATTCATTCAAACTTTTTCAACAGCTATAAAAAAGGTAACCAAAGCCACTTCTTTATATAAGCGTTAAATCATCCACGCGTAGGCGTTGAGCTTGCTCACGCGAGAAGCAAAGCTTCTAATTACTTGCACTTAACAAAGCCAACCTACGCTTAAATTTTTAGCTACGTCTATTCAAACTATCAAAAATCAGGCATTAAAAAAGGTGGCAAATGCCACCTTTTTAGTAAAAATTTACTTAATTATAGTAGTGCAAAAATCTTTTGCAGCTGTGGCATGTACTCGCTCACAAGCTCTAAGTTACTTTCGCTAACTAGCGAATCAGTAGACTCTTCAGCAGCGCTTGATGCTTTACCAAACGAGCCCATTAACGAGCTAGCATCACTACTTTTTGCACTTTTAAGGCTCTGTAGGCCGCCCATTACTTTAGTTGCTGTTTCTTGGTTTTCAGCAGAAAGGCCCGACTTTAAGTTTTCGATGTAAGCCATAGATACTTCAGAACCCACAGATACTAATTCTTCAGGAGAAAAACCATAACGATTTGTCACGCTTGCAAAGCTTTTGTATAGGTCTTGTTCTTTGATCATGTTAAGCGCAGTGTTAGCCATTGAGCTTTGCTCATCAACACTTTGATCGGCAGAGCCACCAAGCATGCTTGCTAAATCTAGGTTTTTTAACGACTCTTGGCTGCTTGCCCAGTTAGACACTGCAGGCAGTGCTTTCATATAGCTTTGTAATTGGCCTTCGCTAATGTCTTCTGCAAGGCTTGAAAAACTCATTGCTAATAAGCTAAGTGATAAAAGTATTTTTTTCATTGGGCATTTCCTA
Organism: Pseudoalteromonas sp. H103; assembly: GCF_001469205.1. NCBI lineage: Bacteria > Pseudomonadati > Pseudomonadota > Gammaproteobacteria > Alteromonadales > Pseudoalteromonadaceae > Pseudoalteromonas > Pseudoalteromonas sp. H103. The sequence goes on from NZ_LOFG01000021.1 coordinate 100,347, forward strand.
TTGTTTAATTAACGCTATTTAAAACTAAATGTAAGCGCTTGCCAATACATAACTAAAGTATTAGGTGTATTTAGGCTATAAAGTAGTATAAATACTTTAAAGTCCTATAAATTAAGCTGATTCAGCACAAATATAGTTACAAATGTTATAATGCATTTTTGTCGATAAGAGCTGAACGTAATGTTAACTATTTCAAATACTGTCACTATAGATGAATGGGAACTTGAGCTAACTGCTATTCGTTCGCAAGGTGCCGGTGGCCAAAACGTTAACAAAGTAGCCAGTGCTATTCATTTACGCTTTGATATAAATCGCTCAAAGTTACCTGACTTTTACAAAGAGCGATTACTAAAGCTAAACGACTCGCGCATTACTAAAGAAGGCGTTTTAATAATAAAAGCGCAAAGCCACCGCACACAAGAACTAAACCGCGAAGACGCACTAAACCGCCTAAAAGATCTAATTCTTAGTGCTACAAAAGTAAATAAAGCTCGCCGCGCAACTAAGCCAAGCCGCAACTCGCAGCGCAAACGCATGGATAAAAAAACCAAACACGGGCAAACCAAAGCCCTGCGCGGTAATATTAAGTTTTAACCGCATAAAAAAACGGCGCTAAATTTGGCGCCGTTTTTTGTAAGCTATTAAAGGTAAAAGCTTACGCTTTTTTCATTTCAATGCTTGATAGGTACTCGTCAAACGTACCTTGAAAGTCAATTACTTGCTTATCTTTAATATCAATAATGCGTGTAGCAAGTGACGATACAAACTCACGGTCGTGGCTTACAAAAATAAGCGTACCTTCAAAGTCTTTGAGGGCATTGTTTAATGCTTCAATGGCTTCCATATCCATGTGGTTTGTTGGCTCGTCCATTACAAGAACGTTTACGTCTTGCATCATTAACTTACCAAATAACAAACGGTTTTTTTCACCACCTGAACAGTTACGCGCTTTTTTGTTTGAATCGTCGGCAGTAAACAACAAACGGCCTAACATGCCACGAACCATTAAATCGTTATGCTTAGCTGTACGCCATTGCGACATCCAATCAAACAACGTTAAATCGTTATCAAAATCTTTTGTGCTGTCTTGCGGGCAGTAACCAAAGGTTGCATTTTCAGACCATTTAATTTCGCCTTCATTACTTTTAAGCTCGTCTACTAAACAGCGTAAAAAGGTTGTTTTACCCACACCGTTTTCGCCAATTACCGCAAGCTTAGCGCCTGCTTCTAGTAAAAAGTCGCCGCCGCTAAATAATATTTCGCCATCAAAACCGTGGCCAAGCTTATTAACTTCAAGCGCTTGACGGTACATTTTTTTGCCTTCGTCAAAACTTAACGATGGGCTCATACGGCTCGATGCTTTAACTTCATCAAGCTTAATTTTATCCATTTTTTTAGCGCGCGAACTTGCTTGTTTAGCTTTTGAGGCGTTAGCACCAAAACGGTTAACAAAGTCTTGAAGCTCGTCTATCTCGGCGCTCTTTTTAGCGTTTTCAGCTAAAAGCTGCTCACGTTGCAGGCCTGCCGCTTCTAAAAACTTCTCGTAGTTACCTGGGTAAATACGCAGCTCGCCGTAATCAATGTCGGCCATGTGTGTACATACCGAGTTTAAAAAGTGACGGTCATGAGAAATAATAATCATGGTACATTTACGTTTGTTTAGCTCATTAGCTAGCCACGTAATAGTATGAATATCCAAGTTATTGGTAGGCTCATCGAGTAGCAGTATGTCTGGGTTTGCAAACAAAGCCTGTGCTAAAAGCACACGCAGTTTCCAACCCGGCGCCACGTTTGCCATTAAACCGTAATGAAATTCTTTTTCTATGCCAGCTTCTAGCAAAATTTCTTCTGCGCGGCTTTCGGCTGTGTAACCGTCCATTTCGGCAAATACGCTTTCAAGGTCGGCTACTTTCATGCCGTCTTCTTCGCTCATTTCTGGCAATGAGTAAATACGGTCACGTTCTTGTTTTACTTTCCAAAGCTCAACGTCGCCCATAATTACCGCGTCTACAACGCTGTATTGTTCAAACGCAAACTGGTCTTGGCTTAGGTTACCTACTTTTAGCCCCGGAGTAATCGACACATTACCCGCACTTGGAACAAGCGCACCGCTTAAAATTTTCATGAAAGTCGACTTGCCGCAGCCGTTAGCGCCAATTAAACCGTAACGGTTACCGTTACCAAATTTAGCTGAAATGTTTTCAAACAACGGCTCTGCGCCAAACTGCATCGTAATATTTGCGGTGGAGATCAAAAAGTTAGTCCTAGAATGAGTACTGACAGGGGCCAACTGTAGCAAAAACGCCACAAACAAGACCAAGCAATAGGGTAAATTAGCTGGCGAATTATACAGATCAGCCCGCTCGAATGAAAGGTAAAAGGCGGCTAATTTTTATAACTTAAATTTAAAAGAGGAAGGTATAAAACGCAGCTTAACGTAAGTAGCGGTTTAATAATTACAAATGTACTCAATGTAGGTATTTAGTGCAGCGTTTTATAAAATTAATAAATACTATAAATTTGCTCAATAGCGGCTTTGTTTTTTTTAATAAACGAATTAATTACAGCAACCTCGGCAAGTGTGGTCGATTGTTTACTCATCATAAAATGTACTCCATTTATATTAATAGGGGGCGTACTTTTTACGGGCATAACCGTGTTGTAGTGCTTAGCAAAATATTGCGCAACAATAGAGTCGTCAATTACATAATCAACCCGTTTTTTATTAAGTAAACCAAAGCGTTTATTAGCATCAGCCGTTAGCACTACTTGGGTAGCGTATTGTTTTTTTACTTTTTCAAATTCAGCGCCAAAAAAGCTTCCTCTATTTACTGCAAGGCTATAATCACTATCAAAAAGAGACTCTAAGCTGGTTACATCCTTTGCGCCTTCATGCTTATAAAGCAGCATAATTTCTTCGCGGTACGCAGTAGTAAAGTGAGCATATTCAGCGCGTTTTTTAGTAAAGCTTGCTGCATAAGTAATATCTATATGGCCAGTTTTAAGCTCTTGCTGCACCCGCGAAAAGCTCGGAAAATAAACCCATTCAATACAAAAAGGCGAATCTTTAAAAATAGCATTAACTGTATCAACCTCTGTGCCTACAAACTCATCACCTTGCTTAATTAAATAAGGCGCCCAATTAGTTTCGTTGGTGCCCATTATTAATGTTTTAGTACACGCGAGTGCATTACATTGAGTAAATAAAAAAATAAACGCCATTAGTAAAGTTTTCATATAAGGTCCTTACAAACGTGTTACTCAAATAGCGCTTTAAGTGCGGCTTTATTTTGTAAAATAAGCTGGTTAATTACTTTAACCTCGTCAACCGACACCTTTTTTTTGCTAAGCATTAAGTGAATGTCGTCTTTGTTTATTGCTTTAAAATTTGGCATAGCCACAATGTTTTTAGCGCGCTTACTAAAATAAGTGCCTACTAGCTCGTCTTCAATGGCAAAATCAATGCGTTGCTTATTAAGCATTTCAAAACGTTTACTGGTTGCACTGGTGTATTCTATTTGGCCTTTATGCGTTGTTTTATATTGCTCAAACTCAGCGCCGTAGTAACTACCAAAATTAGCGCCAATGGTTAAACCTTGGTTAAAAATATCAGCCAAATTTTTAACTTTATGTGTATTGTTTTTGTTTTCGTATAAGCGCATTACCTCGGTGCGGTAGGCTTCAGTAAAGTGCACATACTTTGCGCGATCATGAGTAAAGCTAGCCGCCCAGCCTAAATCTATTCGGCCATGGCGCAGCTCGGTAAAAGCCCGTTTAGAATTAGGCAGCATTTTTATTTCAAAACAAAAAGGCGAGTCTTTAAAAATAATGTTTAATGCATCCACCTCTTTACCCTGCAACTGGCCGTTCATACCCATTACATAAGGTGGCCAAAAAGCATCATGCGAGGCAACGCTAAGCGTTCTTTCGCAGGCAAACACACCCCAAGAGGTACTAAACAACACACACAATAGTAAGGTTATTAATTTATTCATTAAGACTCTGAGGTAAGCTTTTTTGTACGTTATTAAAACAGTATAACCTAGCTTTAATACTTTAGCGGCGTGGGTTTGTGTAAATGTGTAAATAGTTCGTTAGAAAATATTACTTTTGAGGATAATGTTGGGCAGCTAATTTTAAAGTTATATATTTTATTAAAGTAGGTACGTATTAATGCTAATGGCGTAGTCTTTATTGGTTATATAACTAATAAGCCTATATTTTTTTTATGTGATCATGTAAATTGTTTCTAAATGAATACTAACTTAACGGTAAGTTAGTTTTAAACAGACAAACCAAGGAGCGGTTTAATAAAGCCGCTCTGTATTGGGAATATTATTATGCGGTTGAAAGAAGCGCTAAGCGTCTTATCAAAGTCATCCCCTTATGCTGTGTCTACAGAGCGCAGCTCTACAAATAAAAATATTTTGGATGATGTAAAGTCATACTTGTATATTCAAATGCCAATCGAAACTGCTGTAAACAAAGCTATCTCGTCTTTTGGTGCAAACGATAAAAAAATATTGTTTTTATGCGGTAGTAGTGGCGACGGTAAATCAGAACTATTAACTAAAGCTAAAGTTAATTTTGGCTCTAGAGTAAAATTTCATTTAGATGCTACTCACAGTTTTGATCCCCATGGCACAGCAATTCAAACATTAGATAAAGTATTTAATGAGTTTGAAGCTTCAAACTCACCCCTAGTTGTTGGCATAAACGCTGGTATGCTAGGTAATTATGCTGAAGAAGGTCAAAATCAATTAATACGTAGCAAAATTAGTGAATATCTTAAAAATAAAAATACCCAAGATGACACTGCTATTTTTATTAACTTTGAAGACTATCCAAAATTTGAAATAGGCGAAGATGGTTATAAATGTGATTTTGCAGAAAAGCTATTACAAAGAATCACTCAACCCAAAGATAATATTATTAGACAACTTCTTGAAAAAGAAAAAGCTCAATTACTTGATCCATCAACCTCGCGGTTAATAGCAAACTTTGAATTACTTAGTCTATCTTCTGTTCAAAAAGTGATTATTGATTTGCTTCTTAAAGCGCGTTTAATGCGAGATCAGTTTTTAACTGCGCGTGCATTACTCGATTTTATTCACGAGCTTTTACTCGGTGAAGGATGTTTATTCGACAACTTATTTGCCGGTGGAGATAACGAACTTGCAAATAAAATTGAAAATTTTGACCCAGCACACTTTCGCACCAAAGAAGTTGATCGTTTTATTCTTGCTTACGATCTTGGTTTGCCAGATGGGAAGTTTGATGTATTCAAGAATGCATTAAACCAGTTAGGTATTACTAATATTGATACCGGTGAGCAGTACTTACGTTTATTTTACCTACTTAAGTACGACGATTTCGCTAATAACTATCATTATAATTTTACAGATGACTTCAACGAAGGACTAATCGAAAGTTACATTTCTATTTACCAGCTACATAAAGCTTACAGTGGCGATAGCAAACAAAAAAACAGCTTAAAAGAGTTTTATAGAGATACTTTAATTTCAGCTATTCGTACCTACATAAATCGTAATGCTCCAAAGTTAGGTAAAAAATTCTTTTTATTATCTGATTTCGGAGATTACCAAATTGCTGCCCCAGCAGATTTATCAATGGATTCTAAATCTATTGCAGCATCTACCCCCGCTAGCAGTGCAACATTTAATGCACATTTAAAGCTGCAGGATAAAAAGTTTAAGCTGCCAATAAATATTAACCTTTTGTCGTTACTTATTAATATCAACAATGGTTATCGGCCTAATAAACATGACAAAAATTCGGTAATACTACTAGATGAGTTAGCCGCAGAGATTGTACAGCAAGCAAAGGCCGCTAAAGAAATAATCATTACAGGTGTAGATGGTAAATATCATCTAGAGCTTGATGATGAAGACATTATGGTTAGTGAGGGTTAATAAATGCCATTATTAAAAGAGTTAAAACCAAAAAATAATAGTGCAGCTAGTTATTTCCCTATATCAGCTAATAGTACTAACAATAAGTATGATTGGGAAACGGTAGTTGGTTTTTTCATTAAGTCTCTACATAGTCTTAAACTTGAAAAAAACATTGAGTCACTCGACGACTTTAAAAAGCTATGTAAAACGCATTTTACTGATAAGTTAGATGGCGAATCGTTTTGGCATGTTATCGAAAAAATGTATTTTGATAATGAGCAGGTGCTAAATATAGCGCCTGAGATGCAAGTGTTGAAAGTATTAAACCCAGATAAAAGTAACTCAGGTGATGAGCGGCTTACATCATTATTTAATAGCTTAATGGGTGATGTTGAAGTCGCTAATGCTCCAAAAGCGCAGCTTAACTTTTTAGAACAAGAAGTAAAAAAGGTTTTTGACTCGCCACTTGTTACTAATAAAAATCAAAAAATACGCAAGCAACATAGTGCTTACCTGCCTTTTTTGTCAGCACAATTTCAGCAAGATCTTAAATTCTTAGTTAGCTATCCAGAGCATTTTTTACAAAATATTAAGGCCTTTTTAAAGTTGTACGGCTTTTTGTATACGGCGCAATTGTCGCTAAATATAAAAGGTTGGGCGCAAAAGCCTGAAGTAAAGCCTTGCTACTTTATTTTAGACAGTGAAAAAGCCAGTAAAGAGCGTACTAAATTGCAGTTACACGGGCATAAACAGGTTCTTGAGTCTAGTTATGCGTTGTTTCCTTATTTAGCATTAAATGAAAGCTTACAAGATACAAAAACAGCTATTAGCCCTCTGTGGCAGTTAATGGATGAGATTAAGGATACCGACATTGAGGCATTAAATTCTTATGCTAATAAATTTTATATTGATAGAAACTTAACGAGTCAGCAGAAACAGCCAACCACTATTGACGAATCTATTAATCATTTAACCCAGCTTTTTGTTGAACAGTTTAAAAAGGGCACAACACGCGAGACAGCGTTTAATAATTTTGTAAAAGCCACAAGAGAAACCTTAATTAAGCCGTTTGAACAAAACCGCCGCCGAGCAGGATCTTTTTTAGTATTAAACCAAGACTACCTACTGTTGCTCACAAATTTATGTATAGGTGAACGTGAAAAGTTAAGGCTCCATGAGCTGTTAATTGAGTTTCAAAAACGCGGTGTGTTTTTTGATAAAAGCAGTGAAGAATGCTTAATCGATTTGTTTGAAAGAATGGGTAATGTAGAAAGAATGAGTGATAGCGGAGATGCAGTTTATGTCAAAAAAACTATATGAAGACTTTTTAGTTGAACACTTTTGCCAGTGGGCAACTAAAGGTTTTGAAGGTGAAAGCCGCTTTCAGTTTCGCTCGCCAGATAGTGATAATAGTTTAAAGCTTTATCAGGCAATGCTTAATAAGGCAGATACACGCGTTGAATTGAAAACTAATGACATAAACCAAACGCTGCCCGCTATTACTTTTGGTAAAACTACGTTAATACCTGTTGTACATAGCGAAAGCGCACTAGGGCTGAGTGAAAACTTTATCTCACATTTACGCGATTTAGTATCAGCGCAAGACGGCCCTTTGAAAGACTGCGCATTACTCGTTATCCACAACTCTTATTTAGATACACTCATTAATTCAGCACGTGACTTAGGTAAAGCTGGTGAAGTTTGGCATCCGTCAACAATAAAAAAATCACTCAGTGAGCTTATTTCGTCAATAAGCGGTACTGACAAAGTATCGCAGTGCCTGCTCGATCATCGCTTTAAGCTCATTATCGAAGACGGTGCAACCATGTTTGGTTTTACCGAACTTTATGATGCGTTAGAAGATGGCGTTATTCAATTTAGTGAATTAGGGCTTTTTAACGACAACACCATTGTAAGCTGGGACGATACAGACCAAATAGATAAACGTTTATCACAAAACCACCAGTTATACGGTAATATTAGCGAGATAGTTGAAAAGTACCCGCAAGAGCTTGTAGAAAAGCTGGGCGATTTAGAACTTAGCGAAAAGTTTGTAAATACTCATTTTTCAGATGGTCAAAATTGGGAAGAGCTCGATTTTGGCGCAATTATAAAAGAGCGCCGAGACAATAAAGAAAACCTACTGTCGTTTGAAAGTGAAATAGTCACAGATATAAACTTTTTAGCACGCGAGAATAAAAAAGAGCGCCATTTAATCATTCAAATGCCCGCAGATAAAACTGACTTTAAAATTGAAGCGAGCTTTGTGGGCGGTAAAATTCAAAAAAATGAATTAAAACTACAGCACACTAAAGAACAAATTACTCTTGATGTAAATAACCGTTCTCACAAACGTAGCATTGCTGAAATTTCGGGAACGTTTAATAATCAACCGCTTTATTTTAGTGTTGATTTTAAACGCGAAAAACCGCAAGAGCGTTTTAAATACAGAGTTTTAGTTATTCCACAGGGCGCTTTTTATCTTGATGATTTAGCTGATAGCTTTTTGCTCGTACCACGTAAGCAGCTTATAACTTTGCAAACAAATGCCGGGATTTTACAGATTGCTGAACAAGGAACTCCTGCAAAAGTTACGCAATCAAACCAAACTTTCCTAGTTGACCAAACACAGGTTGTCGATTTTGCACAGTTTGCCAATGAAACAGACAGCTTAACTTTTGCAGTTCAAAGTGGATCGCATGTACTTAATTTTGAAGTAGATGGCGCTGTTTCGTCAGATACATTAAGCCTACCACTAGTGCTTGATACCAACCTGTTCAACCGTCTATACAATGATAGTTTCAATGGTTTATACAATCGCGCGAAAGAAAAGGTCGTTATTGACGGGAAAGACTTAAACCCAACTGGTATGCGTAAAAACCTATTAAATTGGGAAGCAAAACTACAAGATGAGCGCATACTTGCAACACAAACTGCTGGTAGGCCAGAAGTTACATTAGACAATATTGAAAGCGCATTCCCAGATTTATTTGTAGCTTATCTATCACTATTTGATTACCTAGACGAGCGAAAGGCACTCATAAGTTCTTGCTCGTGGGGGACCGAGTTTTTAGGTTTAGCAAATAAAGTTGTTGAGTGCTACTTAGCGCAAGTTGATAAATTAGAAACCAAATCGCTGCTATCACCGCAAGCAAACATGCTAGTGAATATAGGGATTGCTGAGTTTGATGAGCAAGAATACATTACGCCGCTGCACCCGTTAACTCTCGCATACTTTTCCCAACTAGTTACTAGTGCGAGTGATGAAAACGACAATAGCTTTAATACGTTACCTAAAGCCACAATTAAGCGTTTAAATGCAGAAGGCTTATTACCTTTTGTATGGCATGCAACAGATGGCTTTGCATACAACCAAGCTGTGCCCGAGAACCGTATGTGGTGCAAACTCGTTTCTAACAAAAAAGCAGCACTTGAATATGTACGCCCATTAGTAAGGCAAAAAACAAGTGAGTTTACAAAAGCGTTTGATGTCCTTTTTGATAAAGGCAGTAAAGAAACTGTTTATATTAACTCTATCAATAATGGGAACAACACCGCGCTATTTTTAGGCTTAGTTGATTACCTAAAAAAGAAATCTCCTGACGAAGCAAACCGCATTCACGTAAATATTTACGACAAAACACTACAACGTACTTACTTTGATGATTTTGCAGATGCGCCAAGTTACGACGAATTAAAAGAGTTAGCTGAGCTCGGTAGCGAAAAAGATAAAGCCGATGCTATTGTCGATATGCTTAAAAATCGCATAACGTACAGTAAGTTTAAGTTAAATGCACAAGAGCCAACATTTAACTATGCACACATTAGCTTTGTACGTAACGATACAACAGTAGAGCCAGTACCTGTTGATGTACTCACCGAAAAAACCGGCGTCGCATGCCATGGCTTATTAGCTGGCGAAACCGCATATCAAGAGCAAAACACGTACTTTACAACCTTTGGCCTTAATAAGCTCGATGTTGACAGTACTGCAACTTTAAAACTGAGTAGTCAGTTTAACAGTTTAGCTAAAGCTGCGTGGTGCGGCCAAAAGTACGAAACTAGTAATGGCTTAGGTTTAAAAGTGGCGGGGCAGTTGTCAGAGCTACTTGATGGGGTATACGAAAACTCAGTATGGACAGTGATTATTGACCCTAAAGTAACACTTGAGTTTTTTAAAGGCCAAAAAGATGCCGTACTGATCCACTATTCAGACAACTTTACTAATTCAGCAAATTACGATGCTATAACCGTTACCAAGCGTCGAGACTTATACGACCAAGTACTTTCTCAAGGAATTAAAGGCCTAATAGACGAGTTTAATGCGTTTAATGGTGAGTGGTTACTTAAAATGATCACCAGTAACGACAACGACCGTAAAGAGAAAAAAAGCATAATAGGTGCCTATAAATACGTAAACTGTTTGCTGCATCAAAGCGATATAACATGGGTGCCAATGAGTGTGGCCGAAATGCTCCGTGTAGCGGGTAATATAGGCTTAAAAATGAGTGATAGTGACTTCTCGCGCTATTCACAAAACATAAAAAGCGGCGCAATTTCTGACGACGTTTTATTTGTTGGCTTTAAAGGCAGCAACATGTACTTGCTACCACTTGAAGTTAAAATTGGTAAAAAGCGCACACATGGTAAAGGTATTCAACAAGCTAAAGAGCTTAAGCGTTACTTAGTTGAGAACTTATTTGGTCGTGACGACTTAGCTGGGCATTTATACCGAGGCTTGTTTATTCGCCAAGTATTAATGCAAGTTGATAAGTTTGAATTATACAAAGTTTACGAGAATAACTACTTTAACGAGCTACAAAACAATCGTGAGTGGTGGCTGCAAGGTGATTACCAAGTCGCTGATTTAGCTGACTACCCGCAAGGCTTTATGATGGCATTTTTTGAAAATGCCGATTTTGCTAAAGAAGAATACACCGTTGAAGACGATATTCTACAAATCATTCTACCAAGCGCTAACTTAAATCGCTTTATAAGCACGCCTTTGCAAACATTGCTTAGCAATATTCAAAGCAGTGAGCTTTGTTATATACCCGAGCAATATATTTTTGAAGGTGAAGCAGTAAATAAAAGTAGCGTGACGCCAATAAAGCCTATCGAAAAAGTGGATCCCGATGCAGCAAAAACCATAGATGAGCCTCTACCTAAAGTTGCCGAAGAAGCAGCGCCAAACATTGTGGCAAAGCCAACGTCAACAGACTCATTAAAAGTACTAGTTGGACATGTTATGCAAAATAATGAGCCTGTTTACTGGGAGCCGACCAACACTGCTAAATTTATGAATACCAACTCGGGTATTATCGGCACTATGGGCACGGGTAAAACCCAGTGTACTAAATCGGTAGTGACTCAGCTTTATCGTAATCAGCACAATAATGTTGATAGCAAACCAATTGGTATACTCATTTTTGATTACAAGTCGGATTACGTAGACGATAAGTTTATTGATGCCACCAATGGTAAAAAGTTTAACTTACATAAATTGCCATATAACCCGCTTAGTTTATTTGGTGATACACCCATGCTGCCAGTGCACACAGCACGTGGTTTTTCAGAGACTATGGGCAAAGCGTTTAACTTAGGGACTAAGCAGCAGCTTAAGTTACGTAAATTAATTGGCGATGCTTACGACTTGGCAGGTATTCATAAAGCGAATAAGTCTACATGGAGTAAAGCTGCACCGACTATGGCTGATTTATGGTCATTGTTTTTAGACAGCGAACCAGCGGAAGATTCACTCTACGCAGCGCTTGAGAGCATCTGTGAGCTTGAAATATTTGAAGATGATACTAGCAAGTGTATGTCGCTTTATGATCTCGTAGATGGCATTACCGTCGTTGAACTTGCGGGTTACCCCGGTGAAATACAAAACCTTGTTGTAGCGCTTACGCTCGATTTGTTTTACTCGCAAATGCAAAAACAAGGCAAACCAGAAGTACAAGGTGACTTTAGACAAGTTACTAAGCTAGTACTGGTTGATGAAGCCGACAACTTCATGTCGCAAAACTTCCCAAGCCTTCGCAAAATATTAAAAGAAGGCCGTGAATACGGCGTAGGCGTTATTTTATCAACCCAAGATATTACCCATTTCAAAACCAGCGAAAATGACTATTCAGCGTATATATTAAGCTGGATTGTGCATCGCGTAGCGCAAATAAAAACCCAAGATATTAAAGGTATATTCAACAAAGATGATAAGACAGAGCAAGAGCTTCTGATGAAAAACATCCGCGAGCTTGAAAAACATACAAGCCTTTATATTGATGGCGAAAAACAAATTAAACGCATTAAAGATAAAGCGTTTTGGGAATTAATTTAAAAACACATTATTAAAAGGTATTCAAAGTGGACGTTAAACCTAACTACTGTTCTTTAGAGACAGTTTTTTCTGAAAATACATTATATATAGTTCCAAAGTTCCAAAGAGCTTATTCTTGGAAACCTGAGAATGTAGTTCAATTTACATCTGATATTGAAAGTTTATATCAAAACATTGCTTCAGGTAATGGGGAGGATAGCCATTTTTTTGGTGGGATTGTCTGTGTTAAGCAAAAAAATGAAAATGTATTAGACGATAAAACAATTTATCAATTAGTTGATGGACAGCAAAGGTTATCTACAACCGTTTTATTAGTGTCTAGATTGATAAATTATCTTAAAAGTTTAAAACTCGATGATGAGCAATCATCAATAAGAGAAAAAAGAATTCAAAAATATAAAAATAAATATCTTGAGTTCAAGACTGAAGAAAATGGTAAAGATGTTGTTTTTTCTCGAATTGAGTTATCAAGAAGAGACAAAGAGTTCTATGAAAGGTTTATCATCAGAAGTGAAGCTATAGAACCAAGCTTGGAGTCTCATAAGTTAATCAAATCTGCAGCACAAAAAGTTGATAAATGGTTATCTGACTTTTTCAAAGAATTGACAGTGGACGAGGTTTTGAAGAAAAGCGATGTTTTGTTCAGGGTTTTATCTACGGCATGTCGAATACTGATGATCAAAATGTCAGATGTAAATGATGCTTACAGGTTATTTCAAGTAATCAATGATCGGGGCCGATCGTTAACAGCTGGAGACTTATTAAGGGCTGCTTCACTAGGTGCTTTTGACGGTGTGAAGGGACGTTGTGAGCAAGAGTTAATTCACTTAGAGAATTGTTGGGATCGCATAACAAATATGGATTCAGCAGCAACAAATAATAAGTTAATAGCATATTACACAGCTAAGAAGGGAAAAGCGTGTCGCAAAACTGCTTTATTTGAGGAGTTTAATAAAGCATTTTTTCAAAACCCTAGCTTTATAAGGGAGACGATAGAGGACATAGATAAAGATTTAGCTATGTATGACAAATTACATAAAGGTATATGGCCATATACTGAATCAAAACTGACAGGGTTTCAGAAGAAAAAACTAGAAAACTTAACTGTTTCATTTAAGCATACGCTTTCACTTCCCTTAATTTTAGCGGCTAGTAAATTAAAAGAGAAAAAGTTTTATCAGATTATTTTCTATTTAGAGAAGTTTTTCTTTTTGTTTAAAGTTTCATTAGATAAGCGTATGAGCCCTGTAACAAAGTTGTACCATTCAACTATACAACAAATAAATAAAGATCCAGAAAAATATCAAGTCCAGAATTTTTTAAATGGTCTTAAAAACATTATTCAGGAAAAAGTTAAAAAAGAAGAATTTGAAAATTATCTTAATGGGCTTGAATATGAAATTGACGGTGATAACAGATCTATTAAATACTTACTTTCTAATATAGAAGAGAATTGGAAATGGGTTTTAGGTGATAATAATAACCCTATTATGATGTATAAAAATGCATTTAGTGGGCTAGCCGAAAGCAATTTCATTTTTAGTATTGAGCATATCTATCCAAAATCAGCGAAAAAAGGCGAAATAGTCGATGACTTAGAAGGTATTAAAAACAATTTAGGGAACCTTTGCCTTTTATACGGTCAGGATAATAGTTTATTAAAAAATGATCAGTTTAAAGATAAAAAAGATTTTTACTCCAAATCACGCCTTAATTCAACATTGCTACTAGCCACTTCACCCAAATTTGAAATGCCTGAATATAGCCAAAGAGCTGAAGATCTGATATCTCAGTTGAATAAAATTTTCTTTTTTGGAATATAACTAATTACTTATAAACAAGGACGCTACGATAGACCTTGTTTATAAGTCACATAGGTTAAAGTACTAGATTATGGTAGTGTTGTTAAAAGCCCTATAAGGTTCTTTTGGTTTCTCAATGAAGAAACCCCATCCTCAACATGCGCTGCCCATGCTGTTTGTAATTCTTTATCAGAATACTCAGGGTAGCGCTGTTTAAGTAGCAACTCAGTGACTATTTGTGTTTTACCTAACCAAGTAAATTTATCGAGTTTAAGGCTACCAGAGAGCTTGTAGTCTTTTTCTTTATTGAAAATAACCCCCTTTTCGATAGAGCGAAAAAACGCGATACGGGCTGCTACGTTTGGTGTAACGCTTTTAGTATTTTAAGGCTTTATCAAGCGATATTGTTCGTGCGGCGGTACAAGCCTTATTTTAAGATAAAATTAAACTTTTAATTCTGCCTTCATTTTACTTAGTAGAATTTTTATCTATGCTTGCGCTGCCCATTCAGAATTAAACCCTGATTTCTTTGCTAAATTATATTGGCTCTCAATTATTTGACCAAGGTTTTTTGAAAAGCTCAGTTCGTTTAAAAGTTCCAAGTGATCTTTAAAACCTAAGTCAAGAACATATGTGACAGCATATTTTTCCCAATCTTTTGTTTCCTTTGCATGAAACTTTATTGCTCTCACCTGTTGCTCAATGAATGGTTGTAGATAAGTACTTAGATCAGGTAAATTGTTACTTTTACTGCTATTAGTACTGCGATCTGTAGGTATTAAATTCCAAAGTTTATCATGGCATATGAAAGACCATGGTAAGAAATGATCTATGGTCACGTTTAATGTTATTAACTTCTTACCAGTAAAGATACATTTTTCTTCTGGGTTTTTAGAAATAAATTCCATCCAAAAATTTTGTTGTTTTTTTAAGCTGCTTCTTTGAGTTGGTGGCTCTGTTTTATAGATAATTGCAGGTATGTTTGGGTTGTTTTTTTGTAAATAATGAACCCATTCAAGCTGTTGATAACTGTCAAGAACAGAAATATTTGTTCTAATAAAATCGAACCACAATGAATTTAACTCTATTGATCTTTTATCAGAATTTATTTTGTACAGAGGGCATTTACTTTCAAAGTACTTGTTAGATAGAGAAAAAATTAGCCGATTTTTTTCTTGGTCTTCTTTACCCCTAAGCTCCTCATTAAAAAATGGAGTTAATAAACGATATTGAACATATTCAGCTAATTTATTTCTAATTCCACTTATATCGATATTATTAGCGATGTCTTTCTTTAGCTGTTTTTTAAAAGAGGAGGAAGTTATTGATACCGAAGAGTTATAGTTAAAACCTTGTTTAAAGAAAATATTGCCAATTTGATCTTGAAGGCCTAGAGATAGTTTAAAGTACTGACTTGGGTACCAAGCTAAAACTAACATATCAAGAATTAAGTCATCGATAAGAATGAGTTTTTCATTATTAATGACTCTTACCGTTATAGCTTTTAAAAATAGGTATTTATAAGAATTTGTAGTGCCTTTTAATAAACGTGAAAATAAAGCTGAATAGTTCATATCGTATGCTCTTTTATAGTTTTCTATAGATATAATTTACGAATATTTCACTTTGAGTTAGATTACTGTTCGACTCCCACGTTTCAACTTTTTCCATTTTATAAAGGTCTATAAGTATTTTATCAACTTCATCCGTACTATAAGAGTAAAAATCCCTTGCATCTACCTTTGAGGGATCAATATGTTTTTTTAATGAAAAATAAAGATAAGCTCCAGGCTTTAATGATCTGTGAAGCCTTAGTATGGCTTCTTTAAAATTAAGCGCATCGAGATGTAGCAAAGAAGCACATGCCCAAACTAAGTCAAAGATAGGTGGATAATTGATAGTTAAAAATGATTTTTCTTCGCAAAAAGCGAATGGGTATTCATTACATAACTCGACCATCCTCGGTGACGCATCAAAGGATGTAACTTTAAAACCATGTTTGATAAAGTACTGAGTGTCCCTTCCTACACCGCAGCCTGCATCTAAAATATTAGAGCCATTTTGGACATACATTCTGACTTTTTTATAAATATCTAACATATCTAAATCATTTGTTTTGTTGTAATAACTTATATAGTTCTGATCGTAATAATTAATTGTTTTTGACTTTACTGGACGTGAAAGTGTTTCTTGATCATCAGATTTGATAATTTCTAGTAATTTACAAATCTCACTATTTATTGCCCCATTTATCTCAAGAGGAAAAACGATGCTTTCTAGGTACTCACTCTGACCAGTCAACTTGCCCTCATACGCAGATTTGATTATGCGATAGTGGGCAGCTAATTTACCTAGAAGAATATGTAGAGCTGGATTGTCAATATGGCCACTTTCTGTTTCGATTAAAACAGTCACTTTATCTGATATATCTATAATGTGTCTAAATAGCTCTTTATCATGTTTTGATAGTCTTTCTACTCCATTATAGTCCTCGTTTGCATCTTCGGTTAAGAACCTTAAAGTTCTGAAATATCCATTTTGTTTTTTAAGTGCTTCTTTTTCTTGGAGTGCAAAATGTGCATATATAGTGCTGGATTCTTCTAGTAAAGCGTTTATAGGACCATAAAACTTTTCAATTTTATCTTTTGCTTTTAATACCTCATCTTTCCTTTTTTCCGACTTTACTTGCTCTATTTGTAATTTGTGATCGTTTGAGTATTTTTTTATAGTTTTAAATGCTAATACTAATGAGATTAGAGCGGTTAATATCGACGCTGTAGGTGTAATTGCGTCAGATAATTTAAAAGAGTCTATCGCTTTATTTTTAGATGGTTGAATTATAAGAGTTACTGTATTACACCCTAATAACCCTTCAGTTGGCTTCTGGATAGGATTGCTTTTATCACTTATTGGATCTACTTCTTGTTTCATAAATCACCTACCAAAGGTAATAGCGATTTATGATTTCTTATCGCAGAAACTCCATCCTCAACATGCGCTGCCCACGCTGTTTGTAATTCTTTATCAGAATACTCAGGGTAGCGTTGTTTGAGTAATAGCTCAGTCACCATCTGGGTTTTACCTAACCAGGTAAATTTATCGAGTTTAAGGCTACCAGAAAGTTTGTAGTCTTTTTCTTTATTAAAGAAATAACCCTTCTCGATAGAGCGAAAAAATGCGATACGGGCTGCTACGTTGGGTGTAACGCCTGTTTTGCCTTTAAGGGTTTGAAGTTGTTCTTCAACGGCTTTATTAAGCCACATAGTTTGTGGGAGCATGTTATATGGCCTCCTGTGCAAGCTCTGCCCAAAAGTAACCTTCTCGCAGGGTTGAACAATTAGTATGTTGGTTAAATTCAATTTCGAACGCGTGAGACACTTTATGCTCAATGGCTTGGTAAAAGTCTTCGTCTACTTCGGTATCGGTTGAAAGCAGTATTACTTGCTCGCTGGCCTCGGGGAAGTAATGCTTAATAAGTTTATCGCGGTGTTTTGAATCTAAACGACCAAGTGGCGTATCAACTACCACTGGCAATACTTTACCCGATAGTTTGCCGAGTGCTTCTAAAATAGCGAAGGCAAATATTTGCTTTTCGCCTGCAGACATAGATTTACGGTTAATAATAACGCCTTCGGCATCGACTAGGTTTACGTCAAAGCTGGTTGGGTCTATTTTAGCCGAGAGCTTTAAATCTTCTTTACGGGCGAGCTTACGGTATGCTTTTACAAATAGCTCTTCTAATTGCGTTACACGCAGCTCTGTAAGGGCGTGTTTAAAGTCGTGCAATACATATTGGCTAAGCTCTACACGCTCAACGGCTTTATCGGCTGAGTGGTTGTTTTTAAGCTTGGCGTAGTCTTTCTCTAAGCGTTTAGCTAGCTCTAACTCTTTAGCTTTTAATTCTTTAGCTTTAAGGAGTTCGCTTATGTACTCTTTGCTTGTTGTATCACGTTGTTTTTCAAGTTCGCGCAGCGATGTATATAGCTCATGTAAGTCGGCAGCATCAGGGGCACGCTCGATATTAATTGAAAGTGAGCTTAATTTATTTTGCGTTTGAGAAAGCGTTGTTGATAGCTCTTTTATTAACGCTTGCGACTGCGAAGCCTCAGTTACTTGTGCGTTTATAAGCGCAAATTCAGAGTCTGAAATATCTAGTTTGGGTTCGGCAAGCGCCGTTTGATTTACAAGCTGACCAAAGTAACTATTTACCGTTGCCATTATATCGCTGCTTTGGGCATCAAACTTTTGATTAAGCGCGCTTTCAAGGTTTGGTAACGCTTGTACTAGCTCGTTGCCAAAAGCTTTAGCCTGTTTAATTTGTTGATCGCTATTTAGCTGCTCAATTAAGTTTTGCATAGCTGTTGGCGCAAGTGCCATTGGTAGGCTGCCGCTTAGTTCTTGGCGTATTTTAGCGGTTAGCTCTTTTTCAAGCTCAATAAGCTCAGAGGCTTGTGCTTGCTCTTGATCTTTGGTTTTAGCCCATGCGCCACCTTGTGCTTGTATTTCGTGCTCTTTAGTGGCTATTTTATTTTTAAGCTCTGTTAGTTGTGCACCAATGCTATCGGCTTTATCTCTTGTAGCATTGACTTGTTGAGTGATTTGCTTTTTTTGATCTTCAGCGGCTTTAATTTTTTTAAGCGTGTCTTTATCGGCAGTTTCTGCGCCTAGGCCTTTTAAGTAAATATCAAGGTCGTTGCTTAGGCGGTTTATAATATCGATACCTAGCAGTTTTTGTACGGCCTCTTTTAAGTAAGAGCCGGTATCGTCCTCTGCTAGCTCTGCTATTTTTTCGCCATCAAAAAAGAATAAATCACCAATACCCGGCGGTACTATTTCATGTAAAAATGCTTGTACCTGCTCTGAGTTTAATGAAGTATCTTGCTCGCCATTAATAGTAAGCGTTAACTTTTCATCGCCCTCAAGTTGCCATTTACGGGTTACTTCGTAAAGGTTATGTTTGCCTTGATGAGTATGCGAAAAGCTTAGCGTTATACTTCCTTCGGCATCTTGCTGGGCTTTGGTAGCTGTTTTATTAGTCTGCTCGTTTAAGTAGCTTAGGTAATCTTTTTTAGTGATTACAGCACCCAAAGCGCGTTTACCTAATAAGGCTAAGCGAATGGCGGTAAGAATAGATGTTTTACCCGCGCCATTTAAACCACCAAATAAAATAATAGGGCGCTCAAACATGCCTTCTTTACGCGGGTCTAAGTCTATAGTGGTTTGGCCGTTAAAAACTCGAAAGTTATTTAGGGTCAGTGTTTTAAAAATCATTCTATGCCCTCAGCTTTGAGCAATGCAGTAATTTGTTTTAGGTCGTCTTCTAGCGCTTTTACTTCGTTACTTTGGCGCATTTGGTTCTGACGAATATCTAAATTAGAGGCAATAATAACTTCGGCACTTTCCCAGTCTTGCTGAATTAAGCGGCCAATGCGATTAAAAATACCTGTACGACGAGCAAGGCCACTCATTTGGGTTTCAACATCTATTAGCTTTTTAACCATTTGCGGCGATACGCCATGCTTAGGTGCAATGTCGTTAAGTAATTGACCTTCGGTTAGGCTAAATTGGTTAGAGTCGTCTATTGTCCAGTCGAGCTTTATGCCTAGCGCATCAAATACAATACCGGGTAGGGTATCGTCCCAATCAGGCTCGTTGGGATCGTTTAACCATTCGTGCCTTACTGCGTGTAATTCATCAACGGTAATTAACTCTACATCACGGCCTTGGTCGTTAAATTGCTTTTGTATATTAAGCAGTAAGCGCATGGCATGCTGGCGATATTTTAATTTGTAAGGGCCTGTTGTGTAGTCGTCTGTTAATACGCGCTCTTTGTCTTCTTTTAGGGTTTTAAACGCTAAACGGCCATCGCGACGAATATGGTTGCGGTATTTCTTTTTAAGCTTAGGCGATGTACTACGCGATAAAATATTGCGGTATTTAAGTAGTGGTGTCATCCACTGCTCGCCGTTTTGAATTAGGCTTTCCATTGCGCGGTCGCGCGTGACTACGGTACATGTCCAACAACCAAAACGTGAGTTACCACACGATGGCGTGGTTTCATCAATAACCATTGGGCACTCGCCTTGGCCTGATGAATCTTTGTATAGGTTCCATAACACAAGGTTCTTACCGCCCCATGGGTTTTCCCACTCTAGGTCGTACTTATCAAACCATTTGTTTTTAGTGCCGTATGGCGTTTCTTCGGTTTTTAAGTGACACAGGCGTAGAATTTTCCACACATCGTCAACACTCCATGTATCAATTGGTGTGTAAATAAAGGCGTTGCTTAAAGTGGTGTGTACGGCGAGATCGGAACCATCGATTTTGTGCTTTTTAATTACTTGCGCACGGGATGCGCTTTCTTGCGAGCGAGAGCCTAATACAACAATTACTTCGTCGTATTCACTTACGCGCTCTTTTATAAAGGTGCTTACAGGGTCGATTTTCATTCGCTCTGTACACCAACGAAAGTTACGCGTTGGTGCTGGGTAGCCTTTACCAAGTAAGTTAGCCCAAAACGTATTATTAGATTTTGGCACTACTTTATGTGAGGTAATTGGTAAGCCTTCGCGCTTTGCACCTTCTTCAATCAGCTTTAGTGATTTATCGACGTGATCAACCACCATAGGTGTTTCTACCAAGGTATCGGACGCGACTACAAAAACAGGCTTATGACGGTCTTCTGGTTTTAAACCAAGTAATGCAAAGTAAATTAGAGTCATCACGGCAGATGAATCTTTACCGCCACTGTAACCTAACACCCATGGGCGTTTGTCAGCCATGTATACTCGTTGGGTGTCGGCTACAAAGTTATGTAGTTGGCTACCTGCAAACGATTCGTTTTCGATAAATTCGATGTAGTCTTCTAGATCGTACTGGTTTAATAATTTCATGCGTTTAAGTATTCATTCTCTTTTTGTACATCTTCTTTCGAAAGAGGGAGGCCAATTTCACGTTTTATTTGCATGCTGGTAAGGAAAATATTGCTCATAGCTTTTGAAAGTCTGCCATGTTGCATTGCTCTATGAGCCCAAGCAGGATTACTTTTAAGCCAGTTGATGTTGGCAATTAACTTAAGCTTTTTTTGTTTTTCTGATTCGCTCAGAGTTAATAAGCTTTTACCAACTAGTGCAAGTGCCTGAAGACCAATACCATGTGCCGAAATATACTCTTGTCGAAACTCAGCAGCCGAAAGCTGTTTGTTTTGTACTTGTATCCATTCTGGCATATAAATATTTAGTGCTTCCCAGTACTTTGCGGCAATTTGCCTTTCGTCTTCGTTAAAGCCTTCCTTAGTCCCTTTACCAAGTAAAACGCGGTTTGCTTGTTTAATGCCACTAAGGGTAAACAGTTTACTACTTTTAACGGCAATTGTAGAGCGTTCAAACTCAGTAAATCCTGCAAAAGGTTTTGTATTTAAAGCTAAATAACGAGCAAGTTCAGATGCTTGATCGCGGTGATCGTACATGGTGCCGAGCGATGGGCTAGGGCGTACTGCGTATTTATTTAAATCGGCAAACATTTGTTGGCTACGTTGTAAGCCTTCGTCTACAAAAAATAATACGGCTATGTTGTCTTGGCTGAGCTCTGGGCGCTCTTTTATAGCCTCTTCAATAGCTGCGCGACGGTGTTGCCCATCGTTTATTAAAATTTGCGCATCCATTGGTACTTTTAAGCTCCCAATGTTGCTGTTTTTATCTACTTCGATAAAGTCAATTTCAGCCCCAATTGAGGCGGTTATAGCTGAAAATACATAATCGTGCGGTGACTCAACTAAGTAACGAGCCATTTCTGGTATGCGGCCTTTATTGAGAGTACGTTGTGCTCTGAGCTCTACGGGGACTTCTTCTTCGTCATACATGAAGATTTTAGGTATGAGCCTTAAAGGGCAGGTTGCTATATAAAATGGTTTGCCAGCCTGTTGGCCACGAACTGCGGGGAAGCTGTAGCAATAATTGCTTTCAAGGTTGCTCATAGTTTAATCTCATCACGTAAGGTACGTAATATTATTACGTACCTTACGTGATAAATACAGTTTTTATTGTTTTATTTATCGCAATTTCGATACGTAGAAATATAGTTCCTTGTTATGAATAGGATTTATTTCTTAAAAAATTTATCTCCCTTCAACTCAACAGCCCAATATTCAAACACCTTTTGTAATATGGGCCAGTTGGGCCATTCTGCTTTGGTCACTCCTTTGAGCATATCGGCTAATTTTTTATCAAACCGTTGTTGGCTTTTGTATTCGCTACTGTCTTTTTGTAAATAATCTACTTTGTTATAAAAGGGCTGGTAGGGGTAAGCCTCGCCGTAGTAAAAATAGTCTATATCTTGCTCTAGCATTTTTACTTTTATTCGCTCAGTGAGAAGCGGCAGCTTTTTATTAAAGTCATCGTATTTTAAAAATGTTACTTTGCCTGAACGCATATGTATTTTTACTAAATCTACGTCGTCAATATCGCCATACAATTGCACGGCACAGCCTATGTAAACACGCAGTATTGCGGGGAGTTGGTTTAAGTAACGAGTGGGTAAAATGTATGAGTGGTTTTCGTGTAACTCACCGAGCTGAATTTGATCAAAGGCTTGGTAACAAGCATTACCAATATTAGCGGGCTCTGCAATCGAGAAAAGCAGTTGCTTTGCTTGCTCTAATGCTTGGTTGTAATCGCTAAAATGTACTTTTAAATCCCGCGTTAACCTTGCAGGCATATGACTTTTAGCTTGGCGTTTACCAAATAAGCTAAGTGCAAAGTAAACGAGTAAATCGTCTTTTCGTTTTTGCTGTGCTTGCTCAAATTCATTTTGTTCATAGTAATTTTGTAGCAAGTTAAATGCTTTGTTATGGCTGGCAAAATATTTGCGCAGTGTTGTACTTTGCTCAAACTCGTCGTTTGCAGGTAAACGGCCGTAGTGCAGGCAGTGCTTCCAAAAATCATCAAGCAGTGTTTGGTGTTTTTCAAACAAGGTTTTTTGCTGGGCTTTGGGTAGTGCTTTTGGCTGTGGCCTTTGGGTTATATGTTGCCAATTATAATTTTGAAATTGTAGCTCTAGGTGATGAGCCTCTTCTAATTGTGGGCATTTAAAAATAGCAATTATACCTTGCCCAAACGCCATTGTTTTAACGTTTAGGGTTTGCTCTATGTAAGCTCTTATTTGAGCTTGGCTATAGTACTTTTGAAAGGTATTCCATTTTGTTATTACGCCATCTTTGTATTGTTTAAAGTGTTCTTGTTTGGCCTCATTGGCGAGCATTACCGATACTAAAAGCATTTTTTTAGTATGTTGGTAAGCCGCTTTTAAAGTCTCTTTTCGCTCTTGTTGATCTTCAATAACATTAAGTACAAAGCCCAAATTAACAATATCACTTGCTTGCTTATTTCCGTTTGGCCTGTGTACTGGATCCCACGCGTTAATGTTGAGCCCATGAGCTTCTAGCTCTGTTGCGTCGTCTGCTAGGCCGCAGCCGTAATCAAGTATTGAGTAATCACCATTTAAATAACCGTACTTTGCCAGCTTTTGAAAAGGCGCTGAAAGTCTATCGCGGTTTATTGCTGTTAAATGGCGCTGTATTGTTTGTGGCTCATTTTTAACTATCGGCTCTGGCAACTCAGCTATTTTGTTTAGTCTGCCTTGTTCATCTAGTTCAAAGCCTTTACGTTTAATTAAGTTTTGCCATTGCTGTTTATAGCCGATACTTTTGGTGTTTTGATACAGACCTATTTGCTCGCCTTCTTTAGTTATAGCTTTAAATAATGCGTAATGAGGGTAATTAGGCAGTACAAAGGTTTCTTTACGGTGCAAAATAGGCGGATTATTTGAGTTACTGTAGTTGGTTGTTTTTATTGTTTGCTCGTCACCATCAATTGTATAGCTGGTGTGGAGTTCGGGGTATGCGTATTCATCAAAGTGAGGGTAGTTAAGTAACGTAAATTTTAGATCGCGTTTATAGAGTTTAATTAGGTTCCAAGGCTCATTTGTGTTTAGTTTGCTTACGGTGCTTTGAATAAAACTTAGTAACTCAAGCGGTAGCGCTTCCTCTAGTGAGCTTTTGTGTAAATAAATAGCTGTTGGTAGTGATTTACCATGTTTGAGGTTTTTTACTAAATCACGGTATTGAGGGAAGTTTAGCGTTGAAGATAAGTTAGCAGCCATTAAAATTACTCAAACAGTTAAGATAGTTAAATATACATAACGGTAATACCAACAACAAATTTAAAGGCCGCTGTTAAGACAATCCCCCCGTCATTTTGCCTGAAAGGACTCAATTGATGAGTAATTGATTGCATGGAAGCAAGTGAAGCCGTGACTTCGCCATGGACGGCGAATACACGGCGGTTACGTTCATATTGATTTAGGCTTTGAGGAAATTGCAAAATGCTCGGGGCGCCGAAAGATTCCAAAGAGAAGTCGGCGGTTACTTCTCTTTGGTTGCCATCGCCAACGCGATATTTGTAAATTATTTTAAAGCTTCGCTTTTCGCGCGAGCAAGCTGAGCGCCTACATTAAATTTAAAGGCTGTAGCTCAAATATTTCCCCCTTCAACTTCACCTGAAAACATATAATTAATGAATAATTGCCTCGCATGGATGTGAGAAAAGCGATGCTTGCAAATGGGTGAAAAACGTAGTTTTGAACGAGAGGGTAGGGATATCCGAACTGGGCAGCGTACAGGGATGTGAAAGTTATGCGTTCATCGCGTTTACGTTCATATTAATTTGGTGTTTAAAGATAAGTGAAGTTGCGGGGCGCCGTGGGTGACGAATGACCAAAGCGTAGCTTTGCAGCTTGAGGAAGTGGAAGCATGGATGCTGACAGGAACCCGGCTTCAGGGATGAATTATTAGCAGCAGAGCTTGTTTGAAGAAGATCGCCCCTTGGTTGCCATCGCCAACGCGATATAAGGAACTAAAAACACAGAGCGCGAGCAAACTTCGCGCCTACGTCGAGTTCTAACAGAACATTTTGATATAACCTTGTAGACGCGCAACTTGTTGGCGTTTTAAAAGCAGGGCTTTTACGTTGTTAATTTATTGAGTAATGAGAAGCTGCGCTTCTAACGTGAGCAAGCTTGGCGCCTACGGTAAACTTGAATGCCGCTGCTCGAAGCTCATTACGTCTCTATTTAAATAATATTGCAATCATAATAAATACCGCTAAACTAATCATTAATGTATTAATGACCGATTTGGTAGTCATTTATGAGATCAGAACAAGCATTAAAGCTGGCGCGTCGCTTGGGTGATTTAATTCGTCAGCATCGTACTTTACTTTATACCCAGAGCACGTTCGCTAAGATGATTGGTGTATCTCGTTCCACGGTACAAAAGCTTGAACAAGGAGAGGTAGTAAAAAGCGATATATTGTTTGAAGCCCTTGTTGTTCTTCAATTGCAGGGCTCATTGCTGGATGAAATTAACGAGCTAGCCGCAGATGTGGGCGGTTATAATGCAAGACAGCGTAAAAGCAATAAAACTCAGGTGATTAACGATGACTTCTGAAGCTTATGTATTTATTGACGGTTTAGAAGACAGCCCCATAATTTGTGGTTTTTTTAAGTTAAATCCACAAACTGGCCGAGGTGAGTTTAATTATGGTAAAAGTTACCTTGCGCGCTCTGATGCGTTTGCGCTCGATCCGCTGCATTTACCATTACAGCCTGGCATAGTTAGTTATTCTGCCAATAAAGGTGTGTTTGGGGTGTTAAGTGATGCGGGAGCTGATTCGTGGGGGCGTAAGCTTATACTGTCGTTACATAATACCAAGCCAAAGAATGAGCTAGAATTTTTACTCGCAGGGTCTGGGTATGGTGTTGGCGCCTTGGTATTTAGTTTGTCGCGCAGCGCATCAAAACATAAAGCGAATAAAAATACATTAGCCGATTTAGCCTTGTTAGATCAAGCAAAGGACGATTTGCTCGCCAATAAAGCGATTTCACAGGAAGCAAAAAAAGCCTTTGAATTTGGCCAAAGCATGGGGGGAGCAAGACCTAAAACCTCTGTGAAAATTGATGATAAGCTTTATTTAGCAAAGTTTAATCGTCAAGACGATTTGTTTAATTTAGCTAGGGCTGAGCATGGTGCTATGTGTATGGCTAATGAATTGGGGATTCGCACTGCAAATACCCGTATTCATGAAACAGAAAATGGCGATGTTCTGTTAGTTGAACGTTTTGATGTAAGCGATGACTTACCAACTCATCACTTTTTAAGCGCCAATAGCTTATTACAAAAACCAAAAGTCGCGATAAGCGACTTAGCAACATACTATAGCTACGGTGAACTGGCAGAATTTATTCGCCACCACACAAGTGAGTTCGCTGCTGATGCTACAGAGCTCTACAAGCGAATGGTATTTAACGTGTTTATTGGTAATACCGATGATCACAGCCGAAATCATGCATTTTTGTATCACTTTGCTGGGCAAACGTGGCGTATGAGCCCCGCTTATGATATCACCCCTATTAATAACTCAAAGCAGCATGGCATAGGGCTTGGTGATGATGGCCGATATGCTAGTATCGATAATTTATTGTCGCAAGCCAAACGCTTTGGCCTCAACAAGGCTCAAGCAACAAAAATAATTGCAGAGGTTGAAAGCTATACTCGCCAGTGGCCAACGCACTTTAAACGTTTTGCTAATATCAGTGATATTGACATAAAGCGCTTAGAAAGCGTGATCCCTCATATAAGTTAAAGATTATTTAAGCATTCATTAGATAGTTAATGACTGATTAAGTGGTCATTTATTGGTTGGCGCTTTTATGAACCATAAAGAAGAAATGAGAAGGCAGCGGGCTTTTGGTAAAACCTAGCTTGTAGCTCTAAACCAGCGCCAGGTTAGTCGGCCTGAGCTTTATTTGTGGGCTGATAAACGCCATTATCTAACGCATAAAAGTAAGCTTGATAGCGGACGGTTTGCTCAAATTTAAGTAATTGCTGATTAAAAAATTTCAAGCCGCTGCTTACTGTGTTCGTTATTTTTGGCGAGCATCATAAAGCTTTGAGATGATGGTTAATCGAGCTAGATAAGTTAGGTAACTTACTGGCCAAGGCAAAAAGGTAAAGTTAACTTTAATATACATAACGGTAATAACAACAACAAACTTAAAGGCTAATGCCAAGACAATTTCCCCGTCATTTTTGCCCGAAAGGACTTAATTGTGAGTAATTGATTGCATGGCGGAATTTTGTTCCCGATAAATTCCAAGTACCTAAATCCCTTTAGGCAATGCAATTAAAGCCGTGACTTCGCCATGGACGGCGAATACACGGCGGTTACGTTCATGTCGATTTAGACTTTGAGGAAATTGCAAAATACTCGGGGCGCCGAAAGATTCCAAAGAGAAGTCGGCGGTTACTTCTCTTTGGTTGCCATCGCCAACGCGATATTTGTAAATTATTTTAAAAGCTACGCTTTTCGCGCGAGCAAGCTCTGCGCCTACGGTATATTTAAAGGCTGCTGTTAAAGGCGCTCCATATTGTTGGCTGTCGTCAACGCGATATTAGTAAATTATTTTAAAAGCTTCACTTTTCGCGCGAGCAAGCTGGGCGCCTCCAGCCAATTTTAAGGCTGCTGCTAAGGCGGCCTCTTTTTGATTGCCGTCGCCAACGCGATAAAAGTAAATACATTCTAAAACCTGCGCTTTTTGCGCGAGCAAGCTACGCGCCTACGGTTAAAAATCAAAGCGCGTAGTAAAATTGCATCTACAAAGTTTAAATTACTGTTGTCTATAATTTAAAAGGCGGTGGTGCTTAAAAACAATGAGGCAATTAACTTTACTATTCGCCTCATTGAATGAGGCAATTAAATCATATAGACTGAGGCTAACTAACTTAAGGGCTAAAGACTATGTGGATATGGCAACAACAAAACTGGCCAAACTTTACGTGGGACGATGCGGCGCTTGCTCCTTTACTAAGGGAGCTTTCATATAACCAAGGTTTGTTAGTGGGCCGTATGGGCGTGCAAAGTGCTCATCAAAAGCAGCAGGCTCTTGATACCTTACTTGCAAATATTATTCACTCCAGTGCGATTGAGGGCGAAAAGCTTAATGCATTTTCGGTTCGCTCTTCGCTTGCTAAAAAGCTCAACATTAATGAGCAGCCTTACCCCACAACAGTGCAAAGCGACAATCTTGCAGAAATTATGCTTGATGCAATAACGAACACAGATTCGCCGCTTGATTTAGAACGGGTGCTTAACTGGCATCGGTTATTATTTGCCGATGAGCAAAGCTTGCTTACTAACATTGAGGGCGGGCAGTTGCGTGGCGGCGAGCCAATGCAGGTGGTGTCGGGGCGTTTAGACAAACCAGTATTACATTTTACAGCCCCCCCTAAAAAGTTAGTAAACAAAGAGCTGTTACTATTTTTTAATTGGTTTAACAACACGCAAAACGATCGACAAATAGACCCTTTTATTCGTGCTGCTATCGCACACTTATGGTTTGTAACAATACATCCGCTTGAAGATGGTAACGGGCGTATAACACGGCTTATAACCGATTTGGCTTTAGCACAAATGTATGCAGAGTCTATTCGGTTTTATGCTATGTCGGTGGCTATTTTAGACGATAGAAAAAGCTACTACGAGGTGCTAGAAGCCACGCAGCGTGGTGGGCTTTGTACAACACAGTGGATTAAATGGTTTTTATGTACGCTTAATAATGCGATACACCATACGCTTAAAAACATTGAGCAAACAGTTTTTAAAACCAATTACTGGGCAAGTAAAGAACAAGCAAAACTAAGTGAGCAACAGGTAAAAGTAATTAATAAATTACTCGATGGCCAATTTGAGCACGGCATTAGTGCCAGTCAGTATCAAAAGGTGGCTAAAGTTAGCCGTGCGACTGCAACGCGCCATTTAGCTGATTTACAAACGCTTGGTTTCATAACAAAAACGGCTGCCGGTGGGCGCAGTACACGTTACAAAGTTGCCCAATGAGGCAATTAAATTAATATTTGACTCACCATATGAGGCGAATAGATGTTTAAGTTGAACAAGTAATGTTAAATGCTTTAATGAGAGCGCAAGGTAAACTTTTGTCCAAAATTTAAAGCTTCGCTTTTCACGCGAGCAGGCTTTGCGGCTAATGTGTAAATGGTATTTTATATGTAGTAGGTTGCTATGAGTGTGATAAGCCGCGCTGTTACCTCCCTCGTAGGTTTAAAACAGTATCTTAATGTGAATCATTCCTACCTAAAATTTTTTGCTGGTATATAAAAGCAAACAAATAAAGCATACCGATATTTATAGTAACCAATTTGTACCTATAAAGTAATTTATTAGCGTGTGGTTTAATAAATATGCAGCTTTTACTTATGTGAAATTGAAATTGCTTAATAAGTTACTTGATAGACTATTCGATCTTGGTATTATTGTGGGTCTATATAAAAAAATTACTGTGTAAGGCGTTTTGTAGATTTACAAATAATGGGTAATTTACGCAAGCAATCGTAGATAATGAAAAACACGGTGTTCAATAAGTAGTCAGCTCGTCATTTTTAGAATTGATTTACTTTAAGCTAAATTTTTTATCAATAGTATGAGTTAATAGCCTGGAAATACTTGGGCATTAGTTTCACATTGTTAAATAGGTACAAGCTCTAATTTAGGTTAGTAATTAAAACTATTAATGATAAAGGGTTGGTTTTTAAAATTTTGTACTATTTAACTATCAGTAATAATAGTTGGCTATTTTTTAAATGCAAGTAAACCTTATGTGTATGAAATAATTTGTAATTTAATAATAGCAGTTTGTATTTTTAGTATTTAACACTGCCCGGCCTTTAAAATAGCGGCTATTTAGGCAATATTTATTGATTTGGTAGTTAAATGTTAGTATTATTTTTAGTCAATAAATATTATAAATATAAAACAGTTTATATTGTTTTTTAAAATTATAATTTTAAAAGTTATTGTTAATAATTTTTATTTGGCCTTGTTCAAATAATCACGCAATTTTTTAATTGCTGTACACGGATGTTTTTAAGATGATTAATAGGAAATTTTTATGCACAATATTGGGGTAGTGATACCATTTTATCAAAGAGATAAAGGGATACTATTAAAGTCTCTAAAGTCTATACTTGAACAAAAATGCTCAAGTGAAATAAATTATTATGTTGTTATTGTTGACGACTGCTCCCCACTTGCATTGTCTGAAGAATTATCTCAACTACCTACCTTACCTAAAAATGTACACCTTATTAGCCTTTATCATAAAAATAATTCTGGCCCAGCGATCGCTAGGAATACAGCTTTAAGGCATATTCAAGAAAAGCTCAGTAGTGTTGTAGATTACGTTGCGTTTTTGGACTCTGATGATCAATGGGGCGAGAAGCACTCTTCTTTAGCCTTAGAAGCATTTGATTTAGGTGCTAATTTTTATTTTGGAAATACGGACCGTGATGGTTTTTATGATTCAAATTGGAATACAGATATCCCTGAAATGGAACAAGACCTTAGTCGTTTTTCAATAGGTGACTCTCAGTTTATTATTGATTCGTCAGTTGTTATTGAGTCTATGTACAATAAGTACTTATCGCAAACCTCCACTGTTATGTATAGGTTAAACAAGTTCCCTGATATTTTATTTTGTGACCAATTAAGGTTTGCAGGGGAAGATGAGTTAATGTGGTTGTTACTATGCGCAGGCGCAGACAAAGTAGCTTATTACCCTTGTGATGTTACCAAATGCGGTAAAGGGGTTAATATGTTCTTTTCTAATATTAGTTGGGAACTGGTCGGCTCTTGCAATATTATGGGAAGTAAAGCATTAGCAACCGCGATGATTTTAGAAAACATAGAGTTAAATTCTAAACAACGAAAAATTTTAAAGAAAACGTTTAACTCTCATTGTTATGTTTATTTTAAACTGATGATAAAGCATGCTTTTAAATTTCGTGAAATAGATTTCAAAAACACCATGCTGATAGTGAAATACTTACTAACTAAAGACCTTTCTAGTTTAAATAAGCACGAATGTGTTGAGGCTAAAATTTATAATTAAACTAAGTGTTCCTCATTTGGTTGCAGTTTATTTTAAATGTTAAAGTTAATAATATTTAACTATTTAAATTTTAATATATGTTTTAGTTTATAAATAAATTATAAACGTAATTAAGCTAACTTTAATTTGTTTATATTAAATATTCTTGTTTATAAACAAAAGTATTTAACTATAAATAAAGGCGGTAAATAGGCTTTTATTTATAATAAATTATATCTTTTAAATTTAATATTTACCCTCCAATTAATCCCCTTTTTAATTTCTGCTAATTTATACAGGCTTACCAAATGCTTAAATGGATTTTAATATTAGTGCTTAGCGTGTTTGCAACATTAACCCAAGCAGGTACAGCTTACTCACAATCTCAATGCGACAGTATTAAAAAGCAACGCGAAGCTATCCGCTCGCAATTTAGAAGTAGTTGCAGCACAAAAGAAGGCGAACACTTAACTGCGCGCGATAAAGCGTTATTTACCTTACTTGCTAATCACTGTAGTAAGCCTAAAAAGAGTAGTAGCGTTTCTTCTATTGCTTCAACTCGAACGTCTAACAGCAATTGGTTACTTAACTAAAATGTATCTAATATGTCTTTACACAGCGATAGCTATAAAGATGCAGCTAAACTAGATGCTTGGTCTAAATTTTATAAACTGCCTAAACGTTGTCGTAAAAAAGGGATGGAGTCGGCCGATTTTGTGTGGTGTAGCGAATACAGAGGTAAACAAAAAGATTTATTTGAAGCGCAGTGGCAAGGGCGCCCATAACGATGTTTAACACAAAGTTACGCATAATATTTATGTTTATTGTGTTGCTTATAGCATCGGCACTTATTGCTAATCATTTTACGGGGCGGGTGTTTAATTATCACGACCCTGTGGGTGAGGTTAAACGAATTTATAATGGTTTAACGCAAACGATTGTTACTAAACCACAATTTATAAAACGTTTAGATAATCAAAGCACTGTAACTTTACAAAATACGCCAGTAGCTATGGATAATCATTCGCCACAAGGCGATATTACGCGCTGCGTGGATGTATCGTTAGGTAAAGTTAAATACAAACAAAATGGCGATATATTTACCTGGACCGACACTGACGGCGTACAGCACTTTAGTGATAAAAAACCTGACTTTGCAGTAGCCACTTATAACACTGGTTTTATTGAGCCATTAGATTATTTTGATCTCACATTAAATACGCCTAATTTACCCTCGTCGTTTAACCAGGCATTACACATCAAACTTAATACGGTGTTTAAAGTATATGGCCAGATTATTGGTGTGCACGCGCTTAAAAATGTAAAACTCAATTTAACTGTATTACCTACGCGCCGTGCTTACGAAGCGGCAATAAAGCAACGAGGCGCTAACCCTACCAATACGGCAGGTATGTACTTTCATGCAAGTAATTCTGCCTTTATTAATTATGATAATGAACATGCTGCAATGCGAACTGCAATACATGAGGCTGTGCATGCTATTAATAAAGCGGTATTAGGTTATACGCCTAGGTGGCTTAATGAAGGATTAGCTGAATACTTTGAACTAACAAAAAACCATATGCAAACAGGTATTGTTGAACCTAATAGTTCATGGGTAAAAAATAGCAAAATTACAAAAAGTGTATTCACATTTAACTCGCTAATTACTTTGGATAAATCTTGGAGTAAAAGTGATACTAGCAAGTTATATGCAAGCAGTTGGGCTGCTATTTATTTTTTGATGGACTCGCATTCAGGCAAAGTTTTACTTAAAAACATAATGCTTGCTGAGCAAGAGTTACCTTGTAATAAGCTATCTAAAAAACAATTGAATACTTTGCTGAATGAGCAGTATCCTGATATTGATAGTCAATATTCAAAGTGGTTAAAAACCTCTTTTAAAACACATAACTTTTAGCGTGAATGGCAATTTAAAAGCTTCGCTTTTCGCGCGAGTAGGTTTTACGCCTAAGATGGTTGTAGCAAGCTCTGGTATTTAATTACAGACCTCGAGCTTGCTCTCGTTAAAACCCCGAGAATATTTGTAAGCGCAGCAAACCAAAGAGTAAGTGCTACTCTTTGGTTTTCATATTTTTAGCGCGTTCTTCTGCGTCTATAAGTGCTTGTGATTTAGGGGCACGTTTTTTCTCTTCTATTTTTGGCTTTTCTGCAGAGTTTGGATCCCAGCTTTCATCAAGTGATAGGTTTGCAAATGGATTGCTGCTATCTGCCTTTTTAGGCTCTGGTGCCGGCTCTGGTTTTGAAGGAGCTTGCTCTGGCTCTTCAATTAGTGGCGTAATGTTTTCAGGTTTATTTTCAGGTACAGGTTCAACTTTAACTTCTGCTTTTTTAGGTGCTGGCTTTTTACCTGGAAGTGGTGCGCTTGGGTCAAATGTACGTACTTCTGGCTCTTTAAAGTCGTGCTCGGTGGCGAATGATGTAGCCTCATTGTTTGCTGTTTCATTGGGTGTATGTAAGTCAGCAACAGGCTCGCTGGGCGTTATTGGCTCAGGCGTGTTTTGTGTTTGCTCTACTGTATTGCGCTCAGTTTCTGTGTGGGTAGGCTCTGTAATTTGAGCGCCGTGATTACGCTTTCTTTTTACTGGTTTTGCGTCAGGATCAAATTCACGTATTTGTGGTTCGCTAAATTCATCGGCGCTTTTTATGCGCTCTAACGTGGTTTTGGCTGCGGCTTCAAACTCGGCGGTATTAGGCTCGGTTTTTTGTTTAGCATCGCTAAAAGTAGCGCTAGGTTCATCAGTTGGCTGAGCGCTTTGAGGCTCGATAGCAACGGGTTGTTCAGTGGTATTAATTGCTTCATTGCTGATTAGTTGCTCATTTGGCTGCTGAGCCACTTCCTGAGTTTCGCTTTTTGTATTTGGTAAATTAGCCTGCTCAGCTTTTACTTCTACAGGTATTGGTTTATTTAGCTCTGTGCTTTGAGTTGAAGGTGCTTTATGTTGTTTTTTAATAGGCGCAGCTGCAGTCGTACTTTCGGTATTTACTTGCTCAGCGGCAGGCTCTGGTTGTTTAGTCTTTTTAGCTGCGCTTTGCTCACTTTTAGCATTTTTAATTAAAGCGGCTGCGGCCATAACTGGCTCGGTTTTTTGTTGCTTAGCGCGGCGTATACGCACTAATACCATTGCGCCAATTAGCACCACAATAACAATAATTAAGGTCGGTAATAACAGCGAGCTTGAATTTTGGTTTGCCGGTGGTGGTGTAACTATTGGTGCTGGTTTGCTTGGTACTTTTTTAGGCGCCGTGTTTTCAGGTGCTGTGTTTACCGGCTCTACTTTTGGTTGTTTAACTGGCGGTACGGCTGGGGTTTGGCTTTCATCTGTATTGTTATTAATTGTGTTTTGCGCTGCGCTTTGCTCATTTTCGGTTTGTGTTTGTGGCTGATCATTAGCTGTATTTACATCAATGGTTATTACATCGTTTGTGTTTAGCTGCTCACTTATTTGCTGCTTTTGCTCGTCTGTTAAATTAAGTGTTTCTTCGTTTATGTTATTAGCAGGTGCGACAATGGGCTCAACAACAGGTGCGGGCTCTACAATTACAGGCTGAGGCTGAGTAACTATAGGCGTTGGCTCTGGCTCACTTATTTGCGGCTTAGGCTGGGTTTGAACTTGTTTTGGCTTATTACAATTGTTTTTGTAGTCGCGCGCGGCTTTTCGGTATTGTCGGCTGGCTTTATTATTGCTGTTTTGCTGCATTTCTTGTTTTATTAAAATGCACATGGCTTCGTTGTAAGCAGCGCTTTGTGCGCTATAAAAAAGGGCAAAACACAGAGTAAGTCTAACTAATTTTATGATCATAAAGTAACAGCGCTTAAATATTAATAGTTTGATTTTAAGCGCAAAATTAAAAATTATCTAGGGGGCGCGCGACTTAGTCGATCACCATCAGGCTGCGGTATTCATCATATGCAAATTGATCGGTCATGCCGCTTATGTAATCTTGAATTAACCTACAGCGATAATAAAACTCGTACGCTGCAAAGTGGTCAGGCTCTTCTTGCATGGCATCTATTGCATGTTGGTAACTGTTTAGGTGTTTTTTAGAGAGCTTTTTAACTAAACGCGACTCTATTAATAAGCGTGAGTCGCCATTAAGTGCTCGCCTAAAATCGTCGCTGGTTAATTGCAGCAAAGGTTTATAACAATCAAGCAGGCCGTTAATTATTCTATAGCCTTGTAGCTCTAGTTTTTCTACCTCTTTATTAGAAAAAACATGCTCAAGCGCTACTTGTTTAAGCGTTTTAGTTACGGCGTGTAAATGGCTTCTGTCTTCTAAAAGGGCTTGGTTAAAGTCGCCATGGTAAATAGGCTCTATGTGCTTAATAAAGCGTTTTGCCGCATGATTCACCAGCGGGTGGAGCAGTGCTACGCGCAGGTATATAAAAAATTCGCTATTAAAGTTATATGGCTGAGCCTGTGCACGATCGAGAGCGTAATCTACCGCTTTATCTACAAAAGACAGATGCTCAGCATCGGCTATGGTTAGGTTTATAAGCGCTTTTTTATATTGGCTTTTAAGTGCTTGGCACAACAGCTCGGTGCTTATTATGTCTTTTTCTACAGCGTCTTCTATGTCGGCTAGGCAATACGAAATATCGTCGGCGGCTTCCATTATGTAACTTGCGGGGTGGCGGCAATACGGCTCAATGGTTAGCTCGTTTTGAAGCGCTTCTACAAACGCTTTTTCGCTGTAGTAGTAACCTACTTTTTTCATTAAGTAGTTTTTGTTTTGCGGTATGTCTTTTACATCAAGCCCTGCTGGGCGAGTGTATTTTAAAATCCCCGCGCTTTGGCTGTAGGTTAAATTAAGGGTTTGCAGCGAATGAATAATGCGTATGCCTTGTGCGTTACCTTCAAAATTACATATATCGAGTGCAAGGTGTTTAAAAATAACGCCTATGCCGGTGTTTGGCTCTTTACAGCGCTTTGGTGTAACACTTGCTAAATTATTATTAAACCAGTGATTTATTGCAGCTTCGCCAAAATGTCCAAACGGTGGGTTGCCTATATCGTGCATTAGGCAGGCCATTTCTACTAAGCTTTCGAGCGGGCGTTCTAGCCCTTTTAAGCCAAACTCGGTTTGTTGCTCAAAGCTTAAATTAGCAAAAATGCGCTGCACTATAAAACGGCCCACTTGTTGAACTTCGAGTGAGTGAGTTAACCGCGAGCGCACTGCTGCGTTTCGCTCTAGCGGAAAAACCTGGGTTTTTTGCTGCAACCGACGAATAGCTGCACTGTTAATTATGCGACCGCGATCGCTTTCCATCGCCATTTGTAAATTTGCAGTCGTGCGATACATGCGCGCGGGGGTTATTTTTTTACTAAAGTCGATAGTCATCGGAGTCCTTGCTTAGTGGTGACGACTGGCAAAGTAAATGCGCGTTGTCATTCGTTTTTAATACTTACTTGTTAATATATACATCTAGACGAGTTAGGTACAGGTGCTTGTATCATTTAAGGCCCGGCAATTGTATTATAAAGCTATATTTTTCAGTATTTAACGCATTTTAATGTAGGCGAGTATTTGTAATGAAGTATGTATTTTTAAAGGCAATGATGTTGGCTCTTTTAGTGTTAACCAGCCAAGCGGCATATGCGGCAAAAGAGCAAACAGTGGTGCTGGTATCAATAGATGGCCTGCGTTGGGATTACATAGAAAAACACGGCGCGCCTAATTTAAAAGCAATGGGGGAGCGCGGTGTAAGGGCTCAAAAGCTTATTCCGGTTTACCCAACTAAAACGTTTCCTAATCATATTTCTATAATTACGGGTTTACTGCCTGTAAACCATGGCATTGTAGATAATAACTTTTGTGATAAAGCCCGTAAAAACGAGTGTTACAGTATGGGTAAAGGCATGGGCGATAGCACGTGGGTAAGC
This sequence comes from Pseudoalteromonas sp. H103, assembly GCF_001469205.1. Classification (NCBI taxonomy): domain Bacteria; kingdom Pseudomonadati; phylum Pseudomonadota; class Gammaproteobacteria; order Alteromonadales; family Pseudoalteromonadaceae; genus Pseudoalteromonas; species Pseudoalteromonas sp. H103. The sequence continues at coordinate 137,308 of NZ_LOFG01000021.1, forward strand.
GGTATTCCACTTTGGAATTTAGCAAAAATGCAGGGGCTAAAATCGGCTACTTATTTTTGGCCAGAGTCGGATGCGCGCTTTAATGGCATGACGCCCGACTATTACTTTCACTACTCTAAATACAGTGAGTACCAAGGCCGTGTTGATCAAATAATACAATGGTTAAGCTTACCTAAAGCACAGCGTCCACGCTTTGTAGCGAGTTATTTTTCGTTAGTAGATAGCATGGGGCATGAGTTTGGGCCAGACGCGCCGCAAACTCGCGATGCGGTAAAGCAATTAGACGATTTAATGGGCCAATTACAAACCCGATTAAGCAAGTTAGAGCAAGACGTTAATTTAGTTATTGTATCCGATCACGGTATGGCGCACGTAGACCCTGAGCAAAGTATTGATATTTCAACACTGCCACAAGACGATAACTTTTTAGTTAAAAACACAGGCCCTCGTTTATTAATTTATACGCAGCCAGATGCTAAAAGTGCAGATATTGAAGGCTACAAAGCACGTTTAAAAAAGGCTGCTAATGGGCGTTATACAGTGTTAAATGACGAGCAGTTAGCTGGGTATCATTATAATAAGGGCACTCGGGTGGGCGATATTGTAGTGCAAACTACAGCGCCGGCGGTATTTACCAATTCAGATAAAGCAATGTATTTAGGTACTCATGGCTATGCCTATACTGATGACATGGCGGCATCACTTGTAGCGGTTGGCCCAGCCTTTAAACAAGGTGTAAAACTAGAAAAAGTAAGTAACCTTGATATTTACCCAGTACTTGCAAAAGTAATGGGGCTTAAGCTTTTAAATAAAGTAGATGGTGACGGTAAAACGTTAATGCCTGCTGTAAAACAAAAAATAGTAGTGCATTAATTAGCAGCACACTTTTAGGCTTTTAGTTACTACTTTTTAGTTATTACTATGGTGTAAGTGTACCTATTACCAAATATTATAAAGGTGGACGCAACATTAAATTTTGTTAATGATTTAAAATAAAAAAGAGCGCAAATGCGCCCTAAAGGGAATAACAAACTAAGCAGGCTATATACAGCCTGCTTTAAATCACTTACTTAAAGTTAGCAATACTTGTTTTTGTGTCGGTAACAGTACGAATTGCATATGCTTGGTTAGTTACACCAAACGCTAAACCGTTTACTGTCCAATTAGGGTTAGAGAAGTAATCGTATTGTGTTGCGCTACCGTAAACGTGCGGGTAAGCCATTATACTTGCAAATTCGTTTTGAACGCCGTGGCCCATACCATCAACATACACGCCACCCGATGTATCGCCTTGCTTACGAGAATGCGCTAAACCTTGGTTATGACCAAGTTCATGTACAAACGTAGTTGCGCCACAATCAATAGCAGTAATAGAGTACATACGATCGCTCATTGAGCTGTATAAATTACCGTTAGTGCCTTGGCCAACCCAGGCTAAGCCGCACGAAATTAAACCGTTACCAGCACTTTGGCCTGTACCTAGTACAGCAATCATGTCGGCTTTCCAATCTGTGCGTAAACCATCAACGTAACTGCTGTCGGTAACAGCGTCGAGCCACTCCTCAGACGGTGTTACTGCGTAATCGCCTAGGTTTTGTGTGCCTGCTAAGTTAAGTGTAATGTCTACACCATTTTGGCTATAAACTTGGTTGCTAAAAGCAATTAGCTGGTTAATTTTTGTTGTAATGTTACTTGTAGCAGCCGCCGATTGATCAGTATATAAAATACCAATATTAATCGTTTCTGCTTGAGCAACACTTGCTGCACATAACGATGCTGCTATTACGCTTGTTGAGATTACTTTTTTCATTGTTGTATTTCCTTACTTTTGTAGTGGTTTTAATTTGTTAAGTTTTCATCTTTTTTAGGTGCAAATACATCAACTCCTTTTTGTGTATTTGGCGAAAGCGAACTTGTGTCGTGTTCAATATGGCTTTTGTATAAATCACGCTTAGCGGCTATCCAGCCATATTTACCTTTACTTTCAAAAACGTAATTACCATTAGGGGTCGTAAATTGCCCGTATACAGCGTCTTTACCTACGGTTAAAACGGTATTGTGCATGTTCCCATCTATACCTGTTACTTGGCCAAAAATACTTTTATCGCCATTGCTAGCCTCACTCACGCTTGTAATTTCTGCTGTGTAGGTTTCTGCAGATTGCGGAATCGCTAAATCGAAGTTATCACCCATATTTAGTGCTTTTAGTGTTGGTAAATCAAACTCTATATAGGCTTCGTTGTTTAAATCGGTTGGTAGAACTTTGGCATTTTTAAGTATTGCTTTTGCATCATCCGAAAGCTTATTTATGGCATCAAAGTGCTCGGGTATTGAGGTTTTTGCAGGCTCAATATTTTTAACTGTTATTGGATCTTTGCTCATATCAATTGGTTGAGGTGCTTTTTGATTCGTCGCAAATTTAGAGTTCACAGGCACTACGTCAATAGCAATTGGGGCGATAGGTTTTGCTGCTTTTTTGGGAGTATTTAAAAATGAATAAATAGCATATGCCGATAAAGGAATGGCAATAATTAAGGCAACATAACGTTTCATTTGTTTCTCTTATGGGGTTTAAAGTTAACTAGGTGTTATGTTTTATAGTATAAAATAGTTTAGATCAAGTTTATAAATGTAATCATAAAGTGGTAAGAGGTGTTTTTGTAACTCATTGTAAAAAGGATCTTTACCTATTTTAGGACTGCTAAATGTAAATTTATGTATTGGTTTTTTACAATGTTCATGCGCCCTGCAGGGCTGTTTTTAGGTACTTGATTTGTTTTTATAATTACAATTATAAGTATGCTTTTTAAGCGTTAAAAAAAGTTTAACTATGCGTGAAAATTTTTCATTGACCATAGCGTAATAGCCAATTGCAAAGCACTAACATGCAAAGTATGTTGTTTGCTGTAAAAATGAAGTATGAGGGATTTATGAAGGTATCTGATCAGTTGCTTAACCGAATTACAGCAGGGCTTGTAGCTGTAATTATTGGTTTTTCGAGTTCAATTGCACTGATTTATCAGGTAGTAATTACTTTAGGGGGCACGCCGGAGTTAGTTGCCAGTTGGGTTTTAATGCTGGGTTTAGTAATGGGTATAACCTCAATTGGGTTATCGTATTATTACAAAGTGCCGGTTTTAATTGCGTGGTCTACTACAGGGGCTGCACTGCTTATATCTAGTGCGCAGGGATATAATTTAGGTGAGGCAATTGGCGCGTTTATGCTCAGTGCATTGCTGGTTTTTTTGTCGGGTATTACTGGTTGGTTTGAAAAAATAATGAACCGCATACCTAGCGAACTGGCCTGTGCGATGCTGGCAGGCGTACTGGTTACTTTTGGTATTGATGTGTTTAATTTTATGAACGATATGCCGCTAGTAATTGGTTTAATGGTGCTCACGTACTTTATTGGCAAACGTTTTTTTGCACGTTTTGCTATGTTAAGCGTACTTATTGTAGGTGTGATGCTTGCTTGGCAAATGGGGCATATAGATACCAGCGCACTGCAATGGAAAATAAGCGAGTTTGCTTATATTGAACCCGTTTTTGATCTTCAAGCTTGTATTAGTATTGGCTTACCGCTTTATATAGTAACCATGACGTCGCAAAATTTACCTGGTATAGCGGTATTAAAAGCACATAAATATAAAGCGCCAATTTCGGCATCTTTAAACGTTACAGGTTTTGTAAATTTACTAACCGCCCCATTTGGTGCTTATTCAATTAATTTAGCCGCGATAACCGCTGCAATTTGCATGAGTGATGAAGCCGATAAAAACCACGATAAACGTTATTGGGCAAGTATTGCAGCCGGTGTATTTTATATTTTAATGGCGCTGAGTGCCGCTACGCTTGTTGGGCTGGTAGCTAGCTTACCTCAAGCTCTAATTTTAGCTTTAGCGGGTATTGCATTATTTGGCACCATTGCCAATAGTTTACAACAAGCACTTAATGGCAGTGAATATACAGAAGCCGCCATAGTTACGTTTTTAGTTACTACATCTGATTTAACTATGCTGTCGGTTGGCTCCGCCTTTTGGGGAATAATTGCAGGTGTTTGCACGGTAATGATCACCCGAAAAGATTAGATGATTTAGTTTTTGTGCTATGTATTTCTTGGGCGTATTTATTCTTTGAAATAGTTTGAGTAGCTTGTATTCATGTTATGAAAAATTACGAGCTGCGCTCGTCACGCCAGCAAGCTACGTGCCCAAAAGCATGAGCTAATCGTGTAGCAGCGAGTTTAACTCGTGCTTGTATTACATTCTATCGCGGCATAAATACTCTGCTACTCATGAATTACACCACAGAGGACACAGAGGCGCTTCGCGCTACACAGAGAAAATACAGGTATAGGTTCATGGCTTCTCCTGTTCTTCTCCTTCACTTCTCTGTGGTTCATTTGTCCTGTACACGTGGAGTTTGATCGCGCAAAATATTAGCTATGATATTTAATAAATGTTTATCTTTAAAATTAAAAAGCGGTGTTAAATGTAACACCGCTTTTTTTGCGAACTATGTATTATTCATGCTTTAGAGCATAGGTTTGATCACATCAAATATGGCATCAATATGATCGTCTCTGTCGTTTAAAGCGGCTATGTAGCGGTATTTTTCGCCGCCGGCATTTTCGAATATTTCACGGTTTTCTTCTTCTAGCTCTTCAAGCGTTTCTAGGCAGTCGGCACTAAAAGCTGGGCTTATAATAGCTACATCGGTGATGTTTTCATCTGGTAAGGCTGCAAGAGTTGCATCTGTGTAGGGTTTTAACCATTCAGCTTTACCAAAGCGACTTTGAAAAGTACTTATAACTTTGTCTTTATCTAGGCCTAGCTTTTCAACAACTAAACGTGTGGTTTGCAGACATAGGCAGTGATAAGGGTCACCTCTGTCTAAAAACAGTTTAGGCATGCCGTGATACGAAAAAACCAGTTTTTGTGGCATACCGTTTTTTTCTAAATCTTCACTTATACTATTAGCAAGCGACTCTATATAACGGGTATTTTTGTGATAACCATTTACAAAGTGCAGCTCTGGCACCCAGCGCCATTTGCGCAGTACATTAGAGACCGCGTCAAATGTTGAACCCGTCGTTGGGCTTGAATACTGAGGATACATTGGCAAAATAATAATACGCGTTAAGCCTTTATCGCGTAGCGCTTCAAGACCTGCCTCTATAGAAGGATTACCGTAGCGCATAGCCATAACAACTTCGGTGTTTGCATAACCTTGCTCTTTTAATAAGGTGTTTAATTTAAGGCTTTGCTGGCGAGTTATGTGAGTAAGCGGCGAGCCGTTTTCGGTCCATATGCTTTCGTATAATTTTGCAGAACGTTTAGGGCGTACGCGCAAAATTATGCCATGTAAAATTACCATCCATACTAGGCGAGGAATTTCTACAATACGAGGGTCAGATAAAAACTCACGTAAATATGTACGTAGTGCTGCAGGCGTTGGCGCATCGGGGCTGCCTAAGTTAGTAAGTAATATCCCCGTTTTTTGATTAAAACGCCCGTCGTGGGGATTGTCAGTAACAGCAGAAAATCGCGACACGGTGTGCTCCTTCAAGCAAAGTTAGTTAAATAAGCAAAATTTTAGGTTATGCAAGGTAGATTTAGCCACATTGTAACGAAAAAAACTGCGGTTTAGATCAATCATTTAGCGCTTTTAACCATTATTCTAAATGGTGCTGGTTTTTTAGCTTCAAGCTGTTGTAATTTTTCGATTGATTTTGGGCTAAATACATGTCCTTTAGGTAGTAACATTATACCAGTGTGGTTATGCAGTGCATGGCTTAGCACCATGTTCTCTTTAAGCTCACTTGCTTTACAAATTTGTATAGTACCAGCGCTACTTAATTTTTCGTTTAATTTTGCGTGGCTAGCTTCAAGCGCGCGTACAATTTTTGGGTGATAAAATGAGCCACTGTAAAGTTTTACGCTTTCAAGAGCGTGTTCGTGGCGCTGTTTATCGTCAGTTATATTGCATTGCTCGAACGCATCCCAATAATCGCGCGCCACACCTAATACCATAGCACCTATTGGAATATCGTTTCCGGCCAGGCCTTTAGGTAACCCATTTCCATTATAACGCTCAAACTGATGGTAAATGGCATCCGATACATCGTGTAAATGTATGGCAGGCATAAGCATTAGCTGTGCTGTACTTGGGTGAGTGTAAAATGTTTTACGTTGTTGCTCAGTTAAAGAGTTTACTGGTTTTTTATAGAGCTCGGGGTCCATTGCGAGTAAGCCTATTTGCGCTAAGTAACCTGCCATAGGGGCAAGGTCGATACTTTTTTGCGATAGGTTTAAATAAAGCGCTATTTGCGTGCAGGTATTGGCAATATTTTGTGCTTTATTGCCATCTAAGTATGGGTTTGCATTAATAAAATTATAAAGTAGCTCTACGGTTGCTTTGTGCTCGTGTTTTTCTCGCTCGTTAGCCGCCTCTAGTTGTTTTAGCACTTTTTTAATTTGTAGCGTTCGCTTTTCTACGCTTTGCTCTAATGTGTTATTTAGCTCTAGTAACTCTTGGTTTTGTGCTTTAACTTGCTGCTCTAGCTTTTTATTTTGTTTTTTTAATGCAAACTTTTCAAGGCTGTCTTTAATACTACGAAGCAGTAAGTCGTTTTGCCATGGCTTTTGAATATACCCATTTATTTGCCCTTGGTTTACTGCTGCAAGCGTGGTTTCAATGTCGGCATAGCCAGTTAAAAGTATACGCTGGGTGTCGGGGGCAATAGCGCGTGCTTTTTCTAAAAACTCAGCGCCGTTCATTCCAGGCATTCGCATATCACTAATAATTAAGCCAAACTCGTGATTTTTAAAAAGCGTTAGTGCGCTTTGTGGGTTGTCACACACTATTACCGAAAGCTCATTCACTTTAAGTAAACGTGTTAACGAACGCAGTACAATTTCGTCATCGTCTATGCAAAGTACATCAACTTGATTAATAGGTGTGCTGGATGTTGTTTGTGTCATGGTTCACCTTGAAATTACTACTGCTTAAATAATAGCTTAAAACTGCTACGGCGTATTTATCGTTAAAGCAATTTACTATTTTGTTCAAAATATACACTAAAGTAATCGGCTATTACCTATAAATAATTGAGGCTAGTTGCAAATTTGTATGTTGACGACTAAACGTTAGGTATTAACGCTATATATATGGACTGAAGGAATGAAAGGATCAGGTCGCGATTTTGAGCAGGCTTTTTTAAACGAGCAAAAACTTCGCTTAGCGGCAGAGCAACTACTTAAAGATAAAAGCGATGTTTTAGTTGCAATAAATAATGAGTTGCAAAAAAAGGTGGCCGATTTAGAGCACCAGCAAGCATTGTTTGTACAAACAGAAAAAATGGCTACGCTTGGCACCCTTAGTGCTGGCATTGCTCATGAAATAAATAATCCGCTAGCATATGTTATGAGCAATATAGAAAGTATTCAGCATGCAACCCCTTTACTCGTCACTCTTTTGAAGCTTAATGAGCAATATCTTAATAACGAAATTAAAGAAACTCACTTTAAGCACGAGCTCGATATACTCAATTTACAATATCCTTATGCATGGCTGTATAACAATTTACCTGGGCAAGTAAACGACAGCGTTGAGGGCCTGAAGCGCATTAAACAAATAGTACATAATTTATTAGACTTTGCTCACCCAAGCACACAACAAGACAAACAGTTAACAGATATAACTGTGGCTGCAAAAAATGCTTTAAAATTGCTCAGCAGTAAACTTAAGCTATGTGAAATAAAAACACGTTTCGAGCCTTTACCACTTATTTGGTGTAATTTATCGTCAATTAATCAAATTTTTGTCAATTTACTAATGAACGCGTGGCATGCTTGCGAATACGATTTAGAAAAAGGCTGCATAATTGAAGTTAATCTTTTTGAAATAGAGGAAAATATTTGTATTGAAATAAAAGATAACGGTTGCGGCATGACTGAGCACACAATAGAGCATATTTTTGACCCTTTTTACACAACCAAAGAGGTGGGTAGAGGGACTGGCATGGGAATGACACTTGTATATGCTATGGTGCGCGATCATGGTGGAAAAATAGAAATTAACAGCATATTAGAGACAGGTTCGACCATTCATTGTCTATTCCCTTTAAAAACACCAATCAACTAATAAAACTACATTGTAAATAATTCATTAACAATTCTATTTATTGAAATATAATGCCTTATTAGGGTGTAAATTAATCAATTAAACGTGGTTTTATCCCATCTTTAAGGTTATTTGCATACTTACACCAAAAAATTAGATTTTTTCATTTCTTTTTGTTTGCATATGTTGCTAGGATGTTTGCAACAAGCGGCACATAACACCGCTTTAACAAATTAAACAGAACACACAAAAAACAGGGTCGTCACCATGTCAACATACCGTTTAAACACATTAGCTGCAGCCGTTGCGTTTGCTTTTAGCGCACCGAGCATTGTAAACGCACAAGAAGCGCCTGTTCAGGCACAGCAAAACATAGAACAAATATCTGTATTAGGATCGCGCGTTTCTAACCGTACCTCAACTGAGTCTTCGTCACCTATAGATTTAATAGACGCAGATGATTTAAATAAAGGCGGATTCACAGAGTTAGGGCAAAGCCTGCAAGCAACTGCGCCTTCGTTTAACTTTTCGCGTACACAGGTATCTGATGGCTCTGATTTATTTAGACCTGCAACGCTTCGTGGTTTACAGCCTGATCAAACGTTAGTTTTGGTTAACGGTAAGCGCCGCCATAATCAATCAATTTTTGGCCTTAACGGTACTGTAGGTGCGGGCGCTGCCGGCACCGATATGAACGCTATTCCGCTTACTGCACTTAAAGGTGTAGAGGTATTACGTGATGGCGCAGCAGCGCAGTACGGTTCAGATGCAATTGCGGGCGTAATTAACTTATCACTTAATAATTCAACGGGTGTAACCACTGGTTACGTTCAGTACGGTGGCACCAGTGAAGGTGACGGCGATACGCTTTCTGCAGGTTTAAATCGTGGTTTTGACTTAGGTAACGAAGGCGGCTTTATTAACTTATCGCTTGAATACCGCGATGCCGATGGTACAAACAGAGCTGAGCGCGATACGGGCGGCTCGTTAAATGTTGAACCCGGTACGCTTAGTGAAGATGTACGTTGGAGCCAAGGTAATTCTGAAAGTGAATTTACCTCGTTGTTTTACAATATGGCATTGCCTATGGGCGACGGCGAGCTTTACTCGTTTGGTGGTTACTCTGAGCGAACTGCACTAGGTAATGGCTTTTACCGCAACTTTAACGAAGCCTCTAAAAACGTAACTCAAGTGTACAGTGATGGTTTTTTACCTCGTATTTATAACGAAGCTGAAGATATTTCAGTAGCGGTTGGTTTTAGAGGCGATATAAACCCAGATTGGAATTACGATGTATCGGCAGTGTATGGTGAAAACCAATACGACTTTACCTCACGTAATACTATAAATGCCTCTTATGCGGCGGAGTACGTATTTAACAACCCAGATGCAAGCGATGCCGATATAGCAGCAAATGCAGGCCCAAGCGGCGGTTACTCTGGTGGTTTTAGGTTTGATCAAACTACGGTTAATTTAGATGTAAACGGTATTGTAGATATTGGCCGCAATGAACCTTTATATGTAACTATTGGTGCAGAATACCGTAAAGAAAACTACGAAATAGTACCTGGCGATGAAGCATCTTACGCATGTGGCTTGGCAAATACGGATGCTTCGTATCCATCAGTAAACGATCCTGATCAGTTTGCAGAGTGTGGTTTTCAGGCGTATAACGGCCTGCGCCCAGAGGCAACTAATGAAAGCGATCGCAACAGTTACGCGTTTTATGTAGACGTAGAAACTATGATCACTGACGCATGGAACGTAAGTGGTGCGCTGCGCTACGAGGACTTTTCGGATGCGGGTGATGATTTAATTGGTAAGTTAGCCACACGTTACGAATTTAACGATGACTTTGCAGTGCGCGGGGCGGTATCTACTGGCTTTAGAGCACCTTCGCTTCAACAAAGTGGTTATACAGCGTTTACAACTAACCTAGGTTCTGATGGAACACTTACCCAGTCGTTCACTGCAAATACGGGTACTGCTTTTCCAAGTGCATTAGGGGTAGATAACCTAGAGCTTGAAACATCAACTAACTACAGCGCAGGTTTTGTTTACGATGTAACAAGCGAGCTTTCGTTAACGGTTGATTTTTACCGGGTAGAAATTAAAGACCGTATTACCCTTGGTAGTTTACTGTCTGCGGATGATGTTGCCTTTAGTGATGAAGCCGTAGCTGCTTTACAAGCAACAGGCGCCGTGCAAGCTAACTACTTTTCAAACTCTGTAGACTCAACTACGCAAGGTGTTGATATTATTGCATCTTACCGTACAGAGGTTGAAGGCGGAAACTTTGGTGTAACCTTTGCTGGCAACTTAAACGACACTAAAATTGATAACGTAAATGCAGAGGAAGGCATTCCTGAGTCGGTTGCGTTTGATGATTTACAACGTAGCTTTTTTACTGATGGGCAGCCAAGTGAACGTGCCACACTAACGTTTGATTACGAGCGTGATGTTTACACATCAACACTTCGTTTTAACTACTTTGGCGAAACAGACGTTAAGTACTTTGGTAACGACCATATCTCTTTACCAGGAGAGCTTTCGCCGACTGGTTCGTTTAAACCAACAAGCACGGTTGAATCAGCAGTATTAGTGGATTTAAACGTTAGCTACCAAATTAACGAAATATTTAATTTATCAGTGGGCGCCGACAACGTATTTGATGAAACACCAGATGAATTAGGTGACGACGAAGTACTTAATTTTATCACCAATGGTGCGTTTAAATACCCTGTACGTGCATTGCCTTATGGCTTTGACGGGCGTACTTACTATGCAAAAGTAAGCTTTGAATTTTAATTAAAGCTAAAAACTATTTAACCTGAACTCTGGCTAGAGATAGATTTATTATCCAGGGTTTAGGTTGCTTATTAAGCGCAGTTATTTACTGCGCTTTTTTTATGCATATTTATTATGACAAAATAGCGTTATGCAATGATAAAAATACTTGCAAGGTTGAAAATTAGGCATACAATCGCCACTTCTTAAAATAGAAACTCATAGTCAAAATAGGAAATAAAATGGCTAAAAAATCGAAAACCAAAGCCGCAAATAATAGTGCGGTAGACACCGGCCGAGGTGTTATTAATCATAATGCGCTTGCGGCTTTAGTAACCTCTAAAGTGTTTAAACCACAAGTGGTAAAAGCTAAAAAAGGTAAAGGTTCGTTTAAACGCAGCAGTAAGCATGTAGGACGAGAGTCTTATTTAATCGCGGCTTAAATAGCACCGATCAAATAAGACTTTTACTGCCTACTTTTTGCCAAGCATGCGGGTAAGCGTGTTGTCTTTATCTATAACGTGATGTTTTATAGCGCCCACTGTATGTAAGCCTAGCGCAACTAATAGCGCATTAGCTGTTAAGCCGTGAACGGTTTTACCTAAATTTGACCAGCTTTCGCTAAATGGCATGCTTCTTTGTGGGTTTTCTAGGTTAGGATTATGCGGAATAATTTCTAGCCCAAACAAGTCTACGCCATGCCCACCCATACCTGAGGTTATTAATCCTGAAATTGGCATTAATAACATGCTAATTATCAATACGTAGTGAATAACTTTAGCGAGTATCATTTCATACTCTGGATGAGTATTAGTGTGTTTTGGCCAGCCATTTATAATGCGCCATGTTACCCTTAATAAAGCAAAAGCAAAGAGTAATACTCCAAATGATTTATGCCAGCTCATAAGAAAAAACGCTTCAAAGTTTTCCATGTACAGCCCAGAGCCTAATAACCCAATAATAAGTACCGCTACAATCCAATGTAGGCTGATTGTGGTTTTGCTCAGCGTGAGAGGTGTATCTTTTATAAGTTTCATACAGTCTATTCCTAACTTTAATACTTAAAAAGTTTTCAATATGTAGTTATACAATTGAACAAACTACATCAATGCAGTTAGCTTAATTTATAGAGGGTTAAAGTAGGGTTAACGAAAATTATTTTTTAAATTTAAAAGGATAAACCCGCAACGTGAAATGAAAGTTGTAGGCGCGAAGCTTGCTCGCGCAAGATGATAGTTGCTTCTCTAAAAGCGACGCGCCTCTGAGCCTCTTTGTGGTTTATTGATCTTTAATACAAAAATGCACAAAGAGAAAGGATAGAGAAGTAAATGAGCAGCCAAAGTAAATTGGTATAAGTTATCTGTATATCACCACCGAGTACACCGAGGCGCTTCGCGCAACACAGAGAAAACACGCGTAACGTTTAGTCACTTCTCTCGGTATTCTCCTTCGTTTCTCGGTGGTAAAACAATTACTTTATACCTCGGTTAAAGCGTTGCTTTTAAAGGCCAGCAAGGTGCGCCTCTACAAGGTAATTTACCTCGGAGTTAATTTTGTCGGTAGGCGCGAAACTTGCCCTCGCAAGATGTTAGTTACTTCTCTAAAAACGAAGCGCCTCTGAGCCTCTTTGTGGTTTATTGATCTTTAATACAAAAATGCACGAAAAGAAGGGAATAGTGAGAAAATGAGAAGTGAAAGTTGTAGGCGCGAAGCTTGCTCGCGCAAGATGCGCAGCATCTAAAAATCTAGGCCGCTTTCTTTTAAATTATTTGCTATGGTTTGTGATGGGTTTTCGCCAAATAACTGAGTGTAGTCTTTAGTAAATTGCCCGGCATGCCAAAACCCCCAATTGGCTGCTATGACTGAAATAGGCTTGGATTGACCAACCAATTTAAGCTCGCGCCTTACATTATTAAGGCGGGTTAAACGCAAAAACCTAAGCGGATTAATTCCTAATATACTTTCGAAACTGTACTGCAAAGTACGTCTACTAACAAAAGTAAGCTCGCAAAGCTCTGTTATAGTAATTGTTTTTTGTGGGTTGGCTGCTACGTACTCTTTTACTTTATCGACCACTGCTTTACGGTGTTTGTAACTTGGGGCTATGTTTTGCTGCGGGTTATCGGCTTGCAATAAGTGTAGTGCTAGCATACTTAGCATATCTTGCTGAGACTCTGGTTTAAGCCCAAAGCCTTTACTTACAACCATACTGTTAATAATTTGCTTTGCAGTTTGCAGCGATGAGTCACTTACCGACAAACGAGCAAATTGTGCAGATGATAGGTTTTTTATTGTTACGCCTTGTAACTGTGCCATGTACTCAATTGAATGCCAATCAATAACCAAACCGTAAATATCAAATTGTTCAGGCGTAATTAGCTCAAAGTCGCTGTTACTTGTACGGCACATAAACTGATTGCTCGCTACATCAAGGCCATTAATTTTACTTTGTTGTGACTGGCTCGGTATTCCAAGCCAAATAGAGTTAGGCGCTATGCTGCATTGTTGGCGAAGTGAGCGCTCGGTATATTCTTTAAAAGCATGAATATCGCTGTAGTTAACACCTTCTATACAGCCAAAAAAGCTGCCATCGCTTACTTGGTCGTACTTTTGTTGCCACTGAGTGAGGTTATGCGCTTGCTCGTCAATATCGTGCGTATATACCTTGCTCTTTTGTGGTGCGTTGTTGCTGCCTTGCTGCGCCATATAGGTGATGCTCTTTTAAAGTAAACATATTTTTATTTTAAGTTAGTGCCTAATAAAGGCAGCAACTTACTGAAATAAAATAATAAAACGTGATTTGCCAAAATTCGATAGTCACTTGGTACAAATTAAGCTCCCTTGTGACAATTAAAAATTGATTTATAGCTTATATAAGGCAAGACCTATACCAAGGTTTGTAATATTAGTTATGTGGAGTAAATCATGGGGCATGCGTACAGTTATACGTTAGGAACACATACTTATCAATTCAAGAGTTTAGCGCAGTTAATGGCTAAAGCTACGCCTCAGCGCTCGGGTGATAGGTTAGCGGGAGTGATTGCACAATCGGCGCAAGAACGTGCCGTAGCACAAATGACATTGGCCGAAGTACCGCTTAAAACATTTTTAAACGATGTACTTATTCCCTACGAACAAGACGAAATTACACGCTTAATAATTGATGAGCACGATGCAAACGCATTTTCGCTTATATCGCACTTAACCGTGGGAGATTTTAGAAACTGGCTATTAAGTGATTATGCCACCCCTGCGGTTCTTGCAAGTGTAAGGCAAGCTATTACACCAGAAATGGCCGCTGCGGTAAGTAAAATAATGCGTAATCAGGATCTTATTTTAGTTGCTAAAAAATGCCACGTAAAAAGCGCATTTAGAAATACCATAGGTTTGCCAGGGCATTTATCTACGCGTTTGCAACCAAACCACCCAACTGATGACATAAATGGTATAGCCGCATGTATGCTCGATGGGCTTTTATACGGCAATGGCGATGCGGTAATTGGCATTAATCCCGCAACCGATAACGTAGCGCAAGCCATTAAGCTTATGATGCTGATGGATGATGTTATTCAAAAATACGAAATTCCAACGCAAAGCTGCGTGCTTACCCATGTAACGAACACCATAGAATGCATAGAAGCAGGCGCGCCGGTTGATTTAGTTTTTCAGTCTATAGGCGGTACAGAGGCTACAAATTCAAGCTTTGGTTTTAATTTAAATACGTTAGCAGAGGCGCAAGATGCTGCGCTTAGCTTAAAGCGAGGCACGGTTGGCAATAATGTAATGTATTTTGAAACCGGGCAAGGCAGCTCGCTTTCGGCAAATGCACACCATGGGCTCGATCAACAAACTTGTGAGGCGCGTGCTTATGCTGTGGCGCGTAAGTTTAATCCTTTATTAGTTAATACCGTTGTGGGGTTTATTGGTCCTGAGTACTTATTTGATGGCAAAGAAATTACCCGCGCAGGCCTTGAAGATCACTTTTGCGCCAAGCTTTTGGGCATACCTATGGGGTGTGATGTGTGTTACACCAACCACGCCGAAGCCGACCAAAACGATATGGATAACTTACTTACGTTACTAGGTGTGGCGGGTTGCTCGTTTGTTATGGGAATTCCAGGTTCGGACGACATAATGCTTAACTACCAAACGACCTCATTTCATGATGCGCTCTATGTGCGCCGGGTTTTAGGCTCTCGCCCAGCCCCCGAGTTTGAAGCATGGCTAAGCAAGATGAAAATTATGGAAAATACCGCCGAGTCTATTTTATCAAGTACCTTACCAAGCGCATTTGCTAAGCCTTTAAAAGCGGTGCAAGGGGGGATGTGATGAAAGCTGTTGAGCCTATAAAAACAAGTCATCATATAAATAACGGTAAAGTGGTTGAAAACCCATGGAGCGATTTACGCCGCTTTACCGATGCCCGAATAGGCCTTGGCCGAGCGGGTATAAGTTTACCTACAGCTGAAATGCTAGCGTTTCAGTTATCGCATGCTCAGGCGCGCGATGCGGTTAACTTTCCGTTAGATATTAACGAAATGACAAAAACACTCAGTGCTATTGATGCGCTTAGCGGTGCAGATAAACCTTTGAGAGTGCAAAGCGAAGCTGTGGACCGTGTTACTTATTTACAACGCCCCGATTTAGGCCGAAAGCTAAACCAAGCAGGGCGTACAACGCTTTTAAACACCATGCAAAGTAGGCAAAGCAGTACTCAGGCGCAGTACGATTTAGCCATTGTAGTGGTCGATGGGCTTTCGTCTTTAGCGGTACAAAAAAATGCTGCGCCGTTTATTAGCGAGCTGCTTAGCCAATTACATAGCAATTCAATGCCTTATAAATTAGCGCCTATAACGCTTGTAGAGCAAGGTCGCGTAGCGATTGGTGATGATATTGGCGAGCTATTAAACGCACAAGTTGCAATGGTACTCATTGGTGAGCGCCCCGGGCTAAGTTCGCCCGACAGCCTAGGCCTTTATTTAACGTGGGAGCCAAAAACGGGGCTTAACGATGCGTGTCGTAATTGTATTTCTAATATTCGCCCTGCAGGGCTTAGTTACTCTGAAGCCGCTCGAAGAGCTGTATATTTGCTGCAAGAGGCTAAAAAGCTCGGGCTTACAGGGGTTAATTTAAAAGACAGAACACAAGACGATGTAATTGAGCACCAGGTTCAAACAACTAATTTTTTAATTGCACAATAAAACTATAAAAAGAGGTCAAAATGTCTAATAACAATAAAGAGTATCTTGCACAAAGGCAGTTAAAAGGCGGCACCGCTGGCTGGCTATTACTTGCTGGTTTAGGTGTGTCGTATGTAATATCGGGAGATTTTGCTGGTTGGAACTTTGGTATAGCAGAAGCCGGATGGGGCGGCTTTGCAATTGCTGCCGTGTTAATGGCAATAATGTATTTAACGCTTGTGTTATCGCTTGCTGAAATGTCGGCTGCTATTCCTGCAGCCGGTGGTGGTTATAGTTTTGCGCGTCAAGCAATGGGGCCTGCTGGGGGATATTTAACGGGTCTTGCGGTATTAATTGAATACGCACTAGCACCCGCCGCTATTGTTATATTTATTGGCTCAGCAGTTGAAGCTTTAACGGGTTTTAATGGCCCGTGGGTATATGCACTGTTTTATTTAGCGTTTGTGGGTATTCACTTAGCGGGTGTTGGCGAAGCCTTAAAAGTGATGATGGTGATCAGTGGCTTAGCTGTATTGGCTATTATTGCAACGGCTGTTGTGCTTGTTGCTAACTTTGACGCCTCAAACTTATTTGATGTAGCAGTAACCGACGCCGCAGGTGCAAGCGACTTTTTACCGCTTGGTTGGTATGGCGTGTGGGCTGCATTACCATTTGCTATGTGGCTATTTTTAGCTGTTGAAGGTGTGCCGTTGGCAGCCGAAGAAGCTAAAGACCCTGCCAAAGATGTACCTAAAGGCATTATTGGCGCTATGTTATTTTTACTGTTTACGGCATTACTGGTTGTTGTGTTGGTGCCAGGTGCTGGTGGTGCACAAGCTATGGGTTCAAGCGCTGTGCCGCTAGTAGATGCGCTTAATGTAACGGGTAATACAAGTTTAGCAACAGCCGTAAATATTTTAGGATTAGCAGGTTTGGTTGCATCGTTTTTCTCAATTATTTATGGCTATAGTCGCTTAGTATTTGCACTTTCGCGTGCAGGCTATTTACCGCGTTCGTTATCAATTACCACAGAGCGTAAAGTACCAGCGCGTGCGCTCATTGTACCTGCCATATTTGGTTTTGTTGTATCACTTAGCGGTGAGGGTGATTTAATACTGGCCATGGCGGTAGTAGGTGCAACTGTATCGTATGCACTAATGGCGCTTAGCCATATTATGTTACGTATAAAGCAACCCGATTTAGTACGCCCTTATAAAACACCGGGCGGTATGGTTACATCTGGCGTTGCATTGGTGTTATCGCTAATAGCATTAACGGGTGTATATGCGTTCGACCCTCGTGCATTTTTATACACCGTAGTGCTATTTGTTATTGGCGCAGCTTATTACTTTGGCTATAGCGCAAAGCACTTAGTTGCTAAAAGTGCAGATGAAGAGTTTGCAATGCTTGCCGACGCTGAAGCGGATTTAGCAGCCTCAAACTAAGTGGGTTAACGACGATATTTATAGGCAATACGAGCTATTGCTCGTCACGCCAGCAAGCTGCGCGTCTACAGGTAATTTAACCGTTGTGTTAATTTTGGCGATAGGCGCAGAGCTTGCTGGTGTGAGATACAAAGCATTTAAGTACTTAATTATATAACTTAAAAGTAGGACTATCACTTACCCTAAACGTGTTACTTTTACTTTTATTTTACCTGCATTAGCGCCATAAAAGCGGCTTAAGTCGTTGGCAAATGGGCAAAACTCGCCCGACTTAGCTATTTTTATATCACCGCCACCAGCAATTTCAAACAGGTGTTCATCGTCTTGATTTATTGCACCCACTAAAGAAAACCATTGTGCGTGAGGAAGTCGCCTAAATGGCTCAAGTAATGCCATGGGTATTTCTTTTACACCTAACTGCACATTATCGCGATGCCAACCTAAAGAAGTGCACTTTATGCCATCATCGTACCAAAACTGGTCTGGGTAGGGTGTAAATCGATACGTAGCTCCTTGTTCGAGCATTAAGCCTGTGGTGTTGTATTGCTCTGAGGCAAATACCATTACATCTTGGCTTTGGTTAATACTAAGCACGCTCATATTTTGGTTTGCGAGTGCAATATGTGGGCTTAGCCCTACAAAGCTTAATGTTGTGCCATCGTTATAACTAATTTTGTAATGACGTTTTTTAAGAGACTCAGGGCGATAACTGGTGAGTTTATTTATACGCGCAGCCACACTTTGGTGAACTAATGGCTCAAGTTTGCTTGCTTCATTATCAATAAGTACATAACACTCCCTATCAACCAATTTAAAAAAGGGGTTAAACCAAAAGTAATTTTGTTGATGGCTTAAAGCAAGTGGGTCGGGTATGACTGTTACATCATCTTGATCTACTAAATTGCTCTCTGGCAGTAAGGCGTTGTAGTCAATGTCGTGACTCGTTAATAGCGATATATTAAGTGGCTGCTCAATTAACCACTCTAGTGCGTAACGCAAGCAAATATCAGCAAGACCATCGCGATAATAGCCACCACCAATATCTGAATGCGCACCTGCAAACCAAAGTTCTGTAATGTTATTTTGATGGTTCATTAGGGTGGGTTCAAACGCACGGCGTTTTTCATCAAGGGCAACGCAGTGCAGCGCCTGCGAAATATTATTAGCAATGGTGTGGTTTTCAAAAATAACGTGTTCAGCGCCGCGAGTTGCTTTACTTACTTTTGATAAACCAATAGAGGCCACGGTATCAAACACACATATATAAACATTATTACTAATTAAAGGCTCTAGAATTTTTGCAAAACGCCTGGCAAGTGCGCCGCCTCGGCTAAAACCACTAAGGAGTAGGGTATCGCCCATTTGGTAATGTGTTTTAAAATCACTCATAGCCTGATTTAAAATACTGGCAACATCGTCACCGCGCGGTGCTAAGGTTTGGTTTAAAATACGTTTTAAGCGGCTGCCTTTAGTGCCAATACCTTGGTAATAAAAACTAAGCTGATTTGTAAATGGAGTAGTGGGGGAGTCATCAAGCTTGCCGCCTAATAACAAGTGCAGCTTAAGAATATTAGAAATACTACTGTCTTCTTTAAAATGGTCTGAGCTAAATTGCTCTGCGTCGCGGGGCTCGCCCCCTGTACCATCAAAATTAAAAATCAGCGTTTTACCCGTCATAGCGTCATTCCTTCAGTAGATTTTGGTAAAAATACACATCCAATGTTAAATATTAAAGACAGCAGCGATAAATAATTATTATCGCTGCTTACTCTATTTTTAATGCAATTTCATTTTAGGGCGTACTACGCGTAGTACTTTTTCGCTTATCCATAATGCAAAGGTTTTTGCGCTGCCGTGTATGGCGCGCTGGTGCATGCGATAAAGCGATATATACATAAAGCGGGCAATTTTACCTTCTATAAAAAAGGTATTGCTGGTTAAGTTGCCCATTAAGTTACCTACAGTACTGTAGCGCGATAAGTTAACAAGTGAGCCATGGTCGCTATATTTAAAGCCGCATAGTGGTTGTTGTTTTAAAGTGGCAATGAGGTTTTTTTCAACGCATAGTGCCATTTGATGAGCCGATTGTGCGCGTGGCGGTACAAGTTTTCCGTCTTCTTGGGTAAAGGCGCAACAATCGCCAAGTACAAAGATGCTCTCATCCACGGTGCTTTGTAAAAACTCGTTAACCTTAATTTGGTTGCTACGGGTAAGATCAAAAACACCTAAGTCTTTAATAAAATCTGGCGCTTTTACGCCTGCGGCCCATACCATTATATCGGCATCTATGTGTTCTTCATCTTTTGTGATAAAACCTTGCTCGGTGGCTTCTTTTACCTGTGTTTGCTCTCGCACGTTTACGCCCAATTTGAGTAGCTCACGTTTAGCGCTTACGGCAATTCGCTCGGGCAGGGCGGGTAAAATACGAGGGCCCGCTTCAATTAGGTGTATATGTAAACGCTTAGACGACATGTTTGTAAGGCCGTAAAGCTTAAGTAATTCAGATACATGGTACAGCTCAGCTGAAAGCTCAACGCCGGTTGCGCCGCCGCCTACAATGGCAATATTTAACGATTGCTGTTGGTTATCGTCTTGGTGCAGGCGGGTAAAACTGTCGAGCAGTGAATGCTGAAAACGCTCTGCTTGCTGGTTTGAGTCTAAAAAGTAGCAATGATCTTTTATACCTGGCGTATTAAAGTCATTACTTACACTGCCTATGGCAATAACAAGATGATCGTAGCGTACGGTGCGCTTTGGTAAAATGGTGTGGCCTAGCTCATCAAGGTGCGGCGCAAGGGTGATAGTTTTATTGCTTTGATCAATATTACAAAACGTACCAAGCTGAAAATTATAATGGTGTTTTGCAGCGTGGGCTGAATACACAACACCATCTAAATCGGGGTCAATAGAGCCTGTCGCTACTTCGTGAAGTAACGGCTTCCATATGTGAGTACGGTTTTTGTCTATTAGTAGAATTTCTGCTTGTTTTTTCTTTCCTAGTTTATGCCCTAATTGTGTTGCTAGCTCTAATCCACCAGCGCCACCGCCAATAACGACGATTTTAGGTTTAGTAATACTCATAACGTTGCCCTCAAAAAATAATATACCCAAATAATCTGTATTATTTTTAGTATTTTGAGGTCACTTGGGTATAGAAAAAGTTATTTTTGGCAAACGCGACTATTTATTTTTGCGCTATTAGTTTGCGCCTAAATAAAGGATATGTCAGCAAAAAATGCTGAATAAAGACATATAAGTTATACTCACTTTCTTATCGTTTAGCTGTGCAGTTAAATTGCTGTTAAAAACACCGAAAAGGAATATTTATGACCTCGCCATTAATACAGTCGCTTGAGCAACATTTTGGTTTTAGCCAATTTAGAACAGGGCAACAGCAAACCATTGAGCAGCTTTTAAATGGGCAATCGTCACTGGCTATATTTCCTACAGGATCGGGTAAGTCGTTGTGTTATCAGCTAACGGCTATGCATTTACCAAACTTAACCTTGGTGGTATCGCCTTTACTTGCATTGATGAAAGATCAAATTAGCTTTTTAAATAGCAAAGGTATTTACGCGGCAAGCCTTGATTCGAGCCAAGACCAAATGCAAAGCAGCACCGTAATGAACGATGTGCGAAATGGTAAAATTAAAGTGTTAATGGTGTCGGTTGAGCGTTTTAAAAACGAGCGTTTTAGAGAGTTTATAAGCCAAGTTGCGCTGTCTATGCTGGTGGTAGACGAAGCGCATTGTATATCTGAATGGGGTCATAACTTTAGACCCGATTACCTTAAATTACCGCGATACCGCGAAGAGCTAAATATTCCACTGGTACTATTACTCACCGCCACAGCCACTAAAAAAGTAAAACGCGACATGAGCGAGCGTTTTAATATTGCCCCAGAGTGTATTGTACAAACCGGCTTTTACCGCGCTAACCTCGATTTAAGCGTGCTAAGTGTCAAAACGGCTGATAAAAACACTGAGCTTACAAACATAGTGCGTGCGCAAAATGGCCCAGGTATTGTGTATGTAACCCTTCAGCAAAGTGCTGAGCAAGTGGCTAATACGCTAAGTGCGCAAGGTATTCAGGCGGTTGCGTATCATGCGGGGCTTGAAGATACACTTAGGTGGCAAATTCAGGATGATTTTATGGCGGGTAAAATTAACGTTGTTGTGGCAACTATAGCCTTTGGTATGGGCGTTGATAAATCAGATATTCGCTTTGTTATTCATTACGATTTACCAAAATCAATTGAAAACTACAGCCAAGAAATTGGCCGCGCAGGGCGCGATGGCAACCCATCAAACTGCTACACCTTGGCTAATTTAGATGGCCTAAACACAGTAGAAAACTTTGTGTACGGCGATACTCCCGAGCTTAGCGGCATTGAATACGTAATTAACGATATTAAAGCCCAGCCGCAGCAATGGGAAATGCAAGAGTACAGCCTTTCAAGCGAAAGTAATATTCGCCAATTAGCGCTTAAAACCTTGCTGGTACAACTCGAAATGCAAGGCGCAATAACGCCGCAGTACGCCTATTACGCCGATTTTAAATACAAGTTTTTGGTAGATAAAAACGAGCTACTTAGCCAGTTTGACGAGCAGCGCCAAGCCTTTTTAACGCAAATATTTAGCCACACCGATTTTAAAAAAATATGGGGCACGCTTAATTTTGACACCCTCACACAAGCCGCGCAGGTTGACCGTAAACGCGTAGTAGCAGCGCTTGACTACCTAGCCGAAAAAAACCTAATAACCCTTGAAACCAAACGTATTACCCAAGTATACAAAGTGCATAGTGAGGTTATAAATAACCCTGAGCTTGCAACGCAATTACACAGCTACTTTTGCGATAAAGAACAAGCCGAAATTAAACGTATTGCTGCACTGGTGCGCTTTTTTGAATTACAAAGCTGCTTAAGCTATAACTTAGCGCGCTACTTTGACGACCAAAACGCGCCAGCGCAATGCGGGCATTGTAGTGTATGCCGTGGTAATGCTGTTAAGCTTGAATATTCAATAGAGCCTGCTCACATTGCCGATGACGTTGTTTATCAAAAAGTGGATGAGTTTTTAGCGCACATGGCAACAAAAGGTATTCACAGTGTAGGTATTGAAACCCAGTGCCGCTTTTTAGCGGGCATGAGCGTGCCATTATTTGCACGTAATAAAGTGCGCCAACTGAGTGGTTTTGCGCTTTGCGAGCAGATGCGTTACAGCGATATAAAAGCAAAATTACTAGCGCGTTAAATTAGTTACTGTATCCTAGTGGCTTATTCAAAAAAGTAAGTCACTATGCCTAATACTGTTATTCCAAGTAAAACTATTTCCTCTACACCTGAGCCCGTAACCTGCGCTAATTGCCAGGCATGTTGCTGCCAATTAGAAGTGCGCATAGTGACCGACACCGGCGTGCCTTTTCAGTACATTGATTACGACAAATGGGGCAGCGAAGTAATGAAACGCGCAGACGACGGCTGGTGCCAAGCACTCGACCGCAACACGCTAATGTGTACCATTTACGAAAACCGCCCACTTACGTGCCGCGAGTTTGAAATGGCCTCAAACGAGTGTATTACAGAGCGCGAAATAGCGGGTATTTAATAAAAACATATGCACTAAAAAAGGGGCTTAAAAAGCCCCTTTGTTATTTGCGTTAAAAAATTATTTCACTTTAAAGTAACTGATGTACTGTTTTAGTGTTGTTGAAAGGTCGGCTAATGCAACGGCTTTTTGCGCGTTGTTATTAAGCGATTGACTGGTTTCTTGTGACATACTGGCAATTTCTTCAACGCCTGAGCTAATTTGTGCAACGGTTGCTACTTGGCTTGATGTGGCTTCTACAATTTCAAGTACGTTACTTAATGAGTCGTTGGCTTGTTGTTGTATTTGGTTAAGTAACTGGTTGGCTTCATGGGTTAGGGTTAAACCGTTTTCTACCTGTGGTACGGTGGTTTCCATTGCTGTTACCGACGCTTGAGTGTTTTCTTGCACTTGTAAAATCATTTTTTCAATATCGCCGGTTGCATCGCCGGTGCGTTGTGCAAGCTGCCTTACTTCGTCGGCTACAACAGCAAATCCTCGGCCAGATTCACCCGCTCTTGCTGCTTCTATTGCTGCATTAAGTGCTAATAAATTAGTTTGATCAGAAATACTGCGGATCACACTTAATATATCACCTATGTGTTTTACATGTTCTTGCAGCACATTTACTTGATTTACAGTGGCTTTAACCGTTATTGAAATTTGCTCAATTTCGGCCGCTACCTTTTGCACTGCAATACTGCCCTGCTGCGATAACTGTGCGGTTACTTTTGAGTTATCTTCTGTTTGTTTAACAGAGCCTGCAACTGCATTTATACTGCGGCTCATTTCTTCTAAGCTGCTTACCGCTGAATTAGTATAAGTAACTTGTGCATCGGCTGCGCTAAGTGCTTGCTGTGAGCCTGATGCAACACTTGCAGAATGGGTAGACAGCTCATCTGATGAATTAATAATGCTATCTACAATGGTTTTTAATTTACTTTGCATAACGGCTACAGAGGCCATCATGCTATTCGGGCAGCACGAATCGACATTTGCAGTTAAATCGCCTTGTGAGATTAACGCTATTACTTTAGCGGCTTCTTGTGGCTCACCACCTACTGAATCTCTTATACGCAAACTAATCACGTAAGCTACGCTTGCACCAATTAAAATAGCGAGCGCGGTAAGCGTAATCATCCATATTTTAAAGGAGCTAGCTACATCGAGTGTATCGATAGTTGTGCTTTGATTTGCTTGTTCTTGCAAATTTATAAACTCGTTTATAGTGTTTAACCAAAGCGTGAATGCAGGGCGAGCGTCGGTTAGCAATATACGTGATGCCTCGTTTAAATTCCCTACACCTTTAGCATTAATAACATCTTCAATATACGGCTGGGTTTGTTGCTCAATTTGGTTTATTTTATTAATTAAAGCGCGTTCTTCGCTATTCATTTCACTCATTAAAGCACGCATAGCGCGGCTTGATGTTTGGTAAAACGCATCTAACTCTTTTATATCATTTAACACCGCATTTAAAGTGCTTTTCTCGGTTATTAATACTACATCTCTAAGTGCTATAGCACGGTCGTGTACGCTACCTCTATAGTTAATTGCATAACGCTGTTTGACCGAGTTTACGTCGGTCATATGAGTTATGTTGCTATTAATGAGGCTTACACGCGATATACCTATAATAGTTAAAATAAGCATCATCGCTAAAATAATGCCAAAGCCTGTTACTAAACGCATGTTAATGGTCATAGTCATTTCCAATTTAAAACACTAAACCATATGCGGATTAATGAGATATCTAAAATAATGTTTTATTATGCACCAAAAAAAGCGCATTGAAGCAATAATAGACCGATAATCGTTAATTTACTTTACAAACTTTATTAATATGTAATGCCAATAGCAGAAATAAATTATTTTGAGTATTAAAAAAGGGGCTTAAAGCCCCTTTGGTTTATCTGTGTTTTGTACTTAAGCTAGGGCGTGTCGATCTTTGGTGGGTGAATTTGCAGCAGTATGTTTGGTTTCTAGGCAAGGCAGAGCCTATGTAGTGTGGTTATTCCCCATGAATAGGCGATAACGTAGCATAAATACCAAACATGCGCTGCCCAAAGGGTTCTTTCTAGGGACGATTAACTCTTTGTTGCTCGGTTTTTACTTAGCCCACTAGGTTACAAACCTCGCGCCGCGATTTAATCGCCCATAGATTGAACAAATTTCAATCCACAAAGATCAACACGCCCTGATTAATCGTATTTAGCTTCTAGCTCATTAGCTGTATGAAACTTCTCATGGCTTTGTAATTGCTCATCGTACTTTACAAGGTGTTTAAAGTGCGCAAGTTGGCCTGAGTTTTTAACTATTTCTACAATAAACGACATCATAATGTCGGCACCAGTAAGGGTGTCGCC
This sequence comes from Pseudoalteromonas sp. H103, assembly GCF_001469205.1. NCBI lineage: Bacteria > Pseudomonadati > Pseudomonadota > Gammaproteobacteria > Alteromonadales > Pseudoalteromonadaceae > Pseudoalteromonas > Pseudoalteromonas sp. H103. The sequence continues at coordinate 162,798 of NZ_LOFG01000021.1, forward strand.
TACTAAATAGCGCTTACCTTGTAGTCGGTCATTAAAATAGCTAATTACTTTAACGGTTTCTGCGTCGGCATAATTTTCTAAAAACTCTGTTTTAGCGCCATCTTTTAAAACAAACATTTTAAGTAATAGTGGTAAAATAGCTGAGCTTTCAGCAAAGTGTAGCCATTGTTGATATTCAACATATTCAGCGGTGCCTGCTTCTGGCGCAAATTTTCCGTTACCGTATTTAGTAATTAGGTAGTCGGTAATAGCGCCAGATTCGGTAACAATTAAGCCATCGTCTTCAATCACTGGCGACTTACCTAATTGGTGTACTTTTTTAAGTTCGTCAGGCGCTAAAAAAGTCTCGGTATTGCGCTGGTAAGCCACAATTTCGTAATCAACATCTAGCTCTTCTAAAAGCCAAATAATACGTTTTGAGCGCGATTTATTTAAATGGTGTAGTTTAATCATGTCAGTCCTTGTTGGCGTTACAGCATTTGCTGTAACGCCTTAATATTTATTAAAGTGGTTCGTTAATTTTAACCACAGTTTTACCAAAGTTTTTGCCGCAAATCATATCGTTAAATGCGCTTACAGTGTTTTCAATACCTTCAACCATGTGCTCGCGGTATTGAACTTTGCCTTCTTTAAGCCATTTTTTCATGTCTTGTGCAAATTCGTCATAGCGGTGGCCGTAGTCGTCAAAAATTATAAAGCCTTGCATTTTAATACGTTTAGTAAGCAACTGCCCCATTAGCATACCCATACGATCAGGGCCTTCAGGTAAGCTTGTAGAATTGTATTGCGATACTAAACCACACAGTGGCACACGGGCAGCGGTATTAAGTAGAGGCAATACGGCATCAAACACTTTACCGCCCACATTTTCGTAATATACATCTATGCCGTTATCACAGACTTTTTCTAGCTGGTCTGCAAAGTCATCAGCTTTGTGATTAATACAGGCATCAAAGCCCAGTTTTTCAACAGCATGTGTACATTTTTCGCTGCCACCAGCAACCCCCACTACTTTACAGCCTTTAAGTTTAGCTATTTGGCCAACGGTTGCGCCAACCGGCCCTGTTGCTGCAGCTACTACAACGGTTTCGCCTTCTTTAGGTGCGCCAATATCTAGTAAGCCCATGTAGGCTGTAAAGCCAGGCATACCTAAAATACCCAGTGCGTACGATGGGTTTTCTGGCTCTTTACCTAATTGCATTAAGCCTTCGCCATTACTAATGGCGTAACTTTGCCAACCGGTGTAGGCAAGTACCCATTCGCCTTCGCTGAATTTATCGTTTTTAGACTCTTCTACTTGGCATACGGTAGCGCCTACCATTACATCGCCCACATTAACCGGATCGGCGTACGACTTTGCGTCGCTCATGCGGCCACGCATGTATGGGTCTAGTGATAGGTATATGGTGCGCAGCAGCACCTCGCCATCTTTAAGCGCTGGTAAATCTACTGTTTTAAGGTCAAAGTTTTCATCGGTAGGGGCTCCGTGCGGGCGTGATGCTAAAGTAAGTTGACGACTAGTTGCAGACATAAAAATCTCCTCTTAAGAGTGAATTTACTTAGCGAATGTTTATGCGTTAAATCTCTATTTAACCTAAACAATAATGCGCGCTAAGTAGTGTGAATATATATTTTTACCTTAATACATGAGCTTTGGGCGAGGTGATGGTAATTCAAGCTTTACAGAGTATTTATTCTAAATGGTTTATTTTAGCTTGCTAAAAATATGGCTATCGTAAAATACACCATTTTTATAAATGGCCTGTTTGAGAACAGCTTCAGCTTCAAAGCCGCATTTAGTCAGCGCCTTTATAGAGCCGCTATTACCAGTAAATACAGCGCCAAAAATCCTATTTAGATTTGAGTTTTTAAACGCGTTATCGCAAATTTTTGTAATAGCGTGAGTTATTATTCCTTGCCCCCAAAAGTGGCTATTAAGCCAATAGCCTATTTCGCCACTGCGGCTATATTCAAACTCTCCGGGCGTTATACCTATACACCCTGCAAATTGCTCATTTACTATAATTGCTTTAATAATCCCATTTTTAGAGCCTTGGTTTATCCACCAATCGGCATCGGCTTGAGTATACGGAAATGGAATTTTAGACGATAAAAAGCGCGTAACCTGTTCATCGTTTAAGGTATTAATAATGTGTGGCGCGTCTGTTGGTTTAAAGTCTCTTAGGGTGATCATTGTTTTAATTAAGTGTATGTTGCATACGGGTCAACTTAGCAAGCAATTATAGATTGCACAATCACAAAGATTAACCGCTTACGCCTATAACTTTGTTTTAAAGTACTCTAATATAAGCAAAATATGATACCTGTTTAAGATACCTTTATGCACCCACACATAGCCGCCCTTTATAATAGTGCCCAAAAACCAAGCCGTTTAATTATAGGTTTAATGAGTGGTACCTCGTTAGATGGGCTCGATGTAGCACTGTGTAAGGTAACGGGCGCAGGTATAAATACGCAAATTGAAGTGCTGAACTTTACCACCGTTGACTATAACAACGAGTATAAAAGTAAAATAAAGCAGGTATTTGCCAAACGAGAGTGTGATTTAGAACTAGTTACCTTACTGCATCCATGGGTGGGTAAAATCCATGGCGATATGGTTAATCAGTGCTTACATACTTGGCAGGTAAATCCAGCAAGTATTGATGTAATAGCCAGTCACGGGCAAACAATTTACCACTGCCCACAGTCGCAGCATAATCATAAAAGCTTTACTAATGGCACATTACAAATTGGCGATAGCGACCAAATAGCCGTTACTACCGGTATTACAACTATTGGCGACTTTAGGCAAAAACACATAGCCGCAGGAGGGGAAGGTGCACCGCTTGCGGTATATGGCGATTACTTATTTTTTGCAAACCCCAATGAGAACCGCATTTTATTAAACATGGGTGGTATTGCTAATTTAACGTTTTTACCTAAAAGTGGTGATGCAAATAGCGTATTTAGTAGCGACGTAGGCCCAGGTAACACCATTATGGATGCGTACATACAGCAGCATTTTGAAGGCATGCACTTTGATGATGGCGCTAAAATAGCAAAAGCGGGCAAGGTAAATACAGCCTTATTAAATGCAATGTGTAGCAACACTTTTTTTGAGCTTGCGCTGCCTAAAACAACGGGGCCTGAAGTATTTAATTTAGCGTATTTGCATGCTGCTCAGCTGCAAACAAATACACAGCACTTAAGCCATGAAGATGTAATGGCAACTTTAAATATGTTTAGCGCAAGGGTAATTGCAAATGCGTTAAACGAATGCGCGCAAAGTGCTAAAGAGTGTGTGGTGTACGCAAGTGGTGGCGGTATTCATAACCCATTATTAATGGCGCACCTTAATGCGCTGTGCCCGACAATTAAAGCGTTTAAAAATACTGATGATTTAGGCATAAACCCCGATGCCAAAGAAGCCGTACTATTTGCCATTTTAGCCAACGAATGCCTAGCAGGTGAGCAGCAGCACCTAAATAATACTGCGCAGGGTATTGCTGGGGTCACTATGGGTAAAGTGAGCTTTGCTGATTAAGGTTTTATGAGTTTGTATACCAACACATTAAAAAAACGAAAATAAACTTGAGCTCATATTACGAAAGTATTTTTTAACGCCATGGGGCTTAGCTTGGCTTTTAAGGGCTTGCTGATTTTTATAACCAGCCTCAAACGCATTTACTTGCATATCAAACTGTAAACTATTTTTTAAAGTGGCATTTAAGCCATGCAGCATCAATTGCATTACTAAGCAGTGGCTTTGGGTAATTTTACTTAATGTTAAATACACATAACCACGCTCTAAGTCGGCGTTAGTGAGTGCTTTTTCAATAAAGTATTGCGCATCACGCGCATTGGGATACGTTGCGCTCAGCGAAATAATATCGTTTTCGTGGGCGTCGTCGGGCAATACGCATTGCAGCGTAATTTCATGCATAGCACTGGCTTGCAAGGTTAACTGCTCGTATTCCATTGTGTGACCCATCGCCGCAGAGAGAGGATCTTCAAACGATTGTAACGCAAATGTGAGTTGCGTCATTGGTGTGCTCATTTACTTCAACTTCTAGATTATAAAAAATACAGTTCGAGTTTAAATTATCACCTATTTTGATTGCAGTTTTATGACAAATTGCACTTAATCGTATAATCGCTGTATTTTGATCAAAAAAGATCGCTATATGTTCTTTCTCATTCAACTTTGGAATTTGGTTGTTGGGATTAAACTAATTGAAACACTAAATAAAGATCCTAAATTAATATTCCATACTTTATTTTTCTTGATTAAATACGGTATAGGTTGCGGTTTATTGTTGTAGCCCGTATTAGAAGAGTGCCCTCACAAGCTAAGCTATCTTATATTAAAAATGTAGTAAGGCGTTTATGAGCGATAACCGCTCATTGAGATTGGCTAAATATCGCCGTTAATTGATTGGTTAAACTGCGCTTTGCGCATATATTCATGAAAATGAGCGCTGCGCGCAAATTGGATTATTTAACTTTACCTAAAAACTTTAGAAAACTTAGTGATAGTAATAGCTTAGGTAATTTGTTAAAACTATATAAAGTAGATAAGTGAGCGTTAAGTCGGCAGAAATATGCGCGATGAGCGCACTATTAAATTGTTAGGTGCTTTGGTGAAAAAAATGTTTACTTCGGGATGGGAACCAACGCTTCTTTCAGAGGAAGTTTTGGCCTCTGGCGTATGGTTTTATGATAATAAAATACCATTCAATGCAAAGTTGCTTAGACAAAAATATGATTACACATCCTTTGATTTACCAAAAATAGAAGTGACTGTTCACCCTTATAATTTGGATTATATCGATTACTCCATAAGTGACGAGGGCTCTGTATATTTCTGGCAATTTGAAGGACAGGGGCGCAAAAGTAAATCACCTACATTTAGTACTTATTTCGCCGCAAGGGACCACATCAATTCCTACGGTACAAAATATGATATTTCATGGTAAGCACGCACCTAACAAAAAAATTAAGTTCGCCCGCTTCGCGGGCTGGGACGCATACACGCAGGCCGGCTTCGCCATTATGCCCTACGTGCCTGCGCCCCTTATTTAAAAGTTAGCTGCTTTGAGGTCAATCATTAGTAAGGTGTCATAGTGGGAATTTTAGTAACGGGCTCTGCCGGTAGAGTCGGGCGTGCAATCTATATTAAATTAATGCGCACCCATGACGTGGTCGGCATTGATAAAACGCCTTGCTCAACAGCCGATTACATTGGTGATATGCTTGATAGTAATCTGATTGAGCGGGCTCTTAAAAATGTTGATGTCATCATTCATACAGCGGCTCTTCACGCTCCACATGTTGGTTTAGTACCTGATTCAGAGTTTCAGTCTATCAACGTAGACGCGACCGAGAAACTCGCTCTGGCTGGATTAAAAGCAGGTATTAAGCACTTTATTTTTACCAGCACTACTGCATTGTACGGCTATGCTTCAACACCTAAAGGTATTGCAGGTTGGATAAATGAAGACGTCACACCTCAACCCAAGTCGATTTATCATAAAAGTAAAATTGCGGCTGAAGCTAAGCTAGAAGAAATTTCAAAGTTGTTTCAGCTTCCAGTTACTGTGCTGCAAATGTCGAGATGTTTTCCTGAACCTGCGGATTTAATGGCAGTATTTCGCCTTACTCGTGGCATAGATGCTCGTGATGTAGCAAACGCTCATTTATGTTCTGTGGAAAAACGCTTAAGTGGTTTTAATCGTTTTATAATCTCAGGCGCTACACGTTTTCAACTTTCTGATTGTGAAGCTCTATATACTGATGCTGCATCTGTCATCGAGCGTCAATGTCCTGACATCGCGCTAGCATTTAAACAAAGAGATTGGCAACTACCTCAAAGCTTAGATCGCGTATATGATTCATCATCTGCATGTGACAAATTAGGGTGGTCACCTATACATGGTTTTAAAAGCGTTTTGGAAATGTTAGATACTGAAATACCTGAAGTATTGCCAATTTTGAAACGCAGCTAACAAAGCAATTAAGAGTGATTCGGCATGGGTAGCGTTTTTACTATGCATTGCTTTTAACATTAGGCAAAGCGAGTTCGCCCTCAGTACACTCTTTTTTAAAAGTTTCATACTTTGTGCCTAAACTCGTTTGCAAGTTTAGTTTTTCGATAGCTGCCTGTATTAGCCCTTGTCCATCTTTTGTTCACTAAATGCTGGTGTTCATTTTTATTGAACGATATTAATTAGTGAACAGGTAAACTTAAATCCCTTACTGTAATTAGTGGAATAAGTACAAGCCTGATAAGTTACCTTTAGAGAGTTTATAACAGCTCAATTAAAAAGCCCTGTGCTAAACGTTACGTTTAACACAGGGCTTTTTAGTTTTAGATTAACCGGCTTAAAACTACAAAGCGCATTAAAACGAATACTGCAGCCTTAATGAGATTGCATTGCCGGATGTGATAGTACCGCCTGCCTCGTAGTAATCGGCTTTAATGTAGTCGGCCATAAACTTTATATTCTTGTTTACGGTGTAGTTAACGCCGAGGGCGTAGGTTTTTGCGTCTTGGTTTTCTTGCTTGAGCTTAAGTAGGCTGTAGCGGCCTGTAATTTCCCAGCCGGGCTCTGAGCTTGCGCCTAGTTTTGCGTTTTTATACTTACGGTATCCGCCCGATAGCTGATAACCAAATTGCAAATAGCCGCCTTCGTAATCATTGGTTGTATTTTCAATACTGGTTACTTGTGCTTGTTGCCACTCGGCCATCATGGTAAATCTATCTTTAAGCCATAGTAGCTCTACGCCTTGTTGCGAGAGGCTATCGGCATTAATTTTATCGCCTTCTATTAATGAGTCGGCGGTATAAACTTCAAGAGGTTCATTCACTCTAAATTCGTTACCGTCGTACTGCCTCTCACTAAATGCGACGCCTAGGTGTAAAAGGTTGGTGTTTTGCTGCCATGGCACCCAAGCTACGCGCCCTGTAATAGCAGACGTTGCTTCGTCTTCATCGGGCTCGTAATAACCTAGTTGCCAATTTACTGAGGCTATGTCTCCCGATAGGCTAATACCTAAGCTACGGCCTGGCGAAAACGCTTCGCTTATCATGCTTCGTTCGAGCATTAATAAATTACGAGAGCTGGTTAGTTTTTCTAGGCCAAAGCCTTCTTTTTGTTGGCCTATGGTTAAATCGGCATATTTCCAGCCAGAGTATTCTAAGTAGGCGTCTTTTATTTCGGTTTCGCCATCGGCAAAGCCAAGTTGAAATTTACTTTTCCAGTCTTTGCTGATGTCTGATTTAAAACTTAGGCGTGCGCGGCGTATTTCAGAGGTACTTTCTGAGTCGTTGCTTTCGTATTGCCCCTCTAATAATGAAGTATCAAACTTGTTGTAGTCGAGCATAATATAGCCGCTTAGGTCTATATCGTCGTTAATTTTGGCAAAGCTTGCGTTACTTACAAAGCAAAGTGCTGAAAGTGCCGCATAAGTAATCGTTTGTTTAGAGGTCATGTTAGGCTGCCTTTGTTTGTTTTTCGGCTAAGTAACTTACTTTCAGTTGCGCTACGTCTCTTAAAAAGTCGATGTGTTCTATATCTACAGCAACTACGTTTAGCCCTGTGCGCTGTTTTAAATCATGGATGAGTGTGGCTTGGTTTTGCGGGGTTATGTTTTCAATACGCTCGTAGCAAACGCTTTGTACTTCGTAGCGTTTTACAAATACGCTAGAGTCAATCAAAAAGGCAATTAAGCAAATTATGCCGTTAAGAATGCTTAGCTCAATTAAGCTCATTTGCCCTACAGAGGTCAGTAAAGCAATGGCAGTAACGAGAAATAAGTAAGTCATTTCTTTAATCGAAATAGACTCAGTGCGGTACCTTAGCATGGTAAATACGGCAAATAGGCCAAATGCAAATTCCATCGACATATCAACGCCGTGCAGCAAAAAGGTAATAATAAAAACGCCTACGCCAAATAAAATAAACGAGCCTGCCACCACTGCATTTTTACTTATGCGAAAGTAACAGCCATAGCAAAGTACAGCCAGCGATAGGATGTTAACTAAAAAGCGGGAAAGAAAAATAAGATCTAATTTGGTCATTTTAATTATTCTCTAAAGGTAATAGTGGGTTAGTGCGGTTAAGGTGTTTTAAGCGGGCTAAAACAGGTTTAAAGCGGTTTACTTTTAAGCGCTCGGGGTAAAGCAAAGCACAGCCAATGCAGTATTTACTAAACGAGGCAGGGAATATGTGGTGTTTGCTCATAAGCTTATAAAATGGCGAGTGTTTTGTTTTTTTACGTTGCTTAAGTTCGGCAATAAAAAAGCCCGGTAGTGTTATTTTGTTATCGCCTTTTGGGGTGTTGTACCACAGGTTAAAATCAAGCGTTAAGCGCTCGGCTTTTTCTTCGTTAGCTAGTGCTATGCGGTTATAGCCGCTTTGCTGGGTTACGTTTAGATGTGCAAAGCTGTTTTTCATTTGCTCTTTCATAAACGCAGTACAATGGGCTTGCTCGTTGTTTTTTTCGAGCTTGATGCGTGTTTTAACCGTACGGCTTTGGTTGTTTTTTAGTTTTACTTCTAGGTATTCGGTGGCGGTATCAACGTAGCGTCTTTGGCGCACTTTGTAGCGATTAAGCTTACCGTTATGGTGGGCTTTATATAAATCAAGCTCGGGCGTATCAAAGTACTGATTATAATAAGAAAATAAACGCTTACCTTGTATATCAAGTACGCGGTACTGCCCTTGTAAGTGAGTTAGTAACTCAGGTAAAAAAGACAGTGGCAGCATAAACTTACTGTCTACACGGTTCATTAAATTAGCGTTATTAAGATCGTTTAATCCGTAACCTTCAAATGGGGTGAGTAACTCGTTAATCAATGTTGATAATGAGCCATCAGCATTTGGCTTTTCAGGTTGAGCCTGCTTATTTTTAGTGTTTATAGCAGTAATTGCTACTGGTGAGATTGAAGTATCCTTTTCAAAAAGTTCATCCTTAAAACGTGCTTGAATAGTCATAATTTTCTCAGATTATTAAATTGCAAAGTTACAGAGTGCAGTGCCAGCGTGCTGGCACTGCGCAAAGGATGGGCTGTTTATCTAGCGCAAAATCCGCTGCCATCACCCGCTGAGGGTAATGTGCCATCAAGCTGCGCGACCATATTTGCTACGCGGTACTGCATAAAAGACGTTAAGCCGTAAAACTGCCCCGTTGTAGAGGTAAGGTTTTGCTCAAAGTAGGTTGAGCCATAAAAGCTAGTTGGGTCGTTTTGTACGTGCTCACGAATTAAATCGGCTATTTCATTTACGCGTGCGTTAAATGTGTCACTTGAAAGTGAGCCATTAATAAGCTGTGTTAAGTAACTGTGGTACGTGTCTAGGTTGCTTTGCTCGGCAAAGACATTAGCAATTAACGGGCGCTCGCTTAATGCGCCGCTTACTGGCTCATCAATGTAGAGCTCTCTTACATCTACGTTATTACAATCCATGGCAAAGGTGCCGAATGACTCGTTAAAATCCCACGGCAAAATGCTAAATACGCCATCGTCATCGTAAATATAATAGTTATGTGCAAGCGGGCCGTGGTAGCTATCTAAATTGGACAGTGAAGTACTAACCGACATATAACGTAAAAGTGTGTCTACTTCTATGGCGCTGGTTTCGCCTTTATCGAGCGATTCAACAAAGTTAATAAAGGCGCCGTTATCTGTGGTGTCTTCGTTGGTTTGCAGGTTTATATCGGTGTAGCTTTGTATGTCGTCACCTAGCCATAATAAATCGCTGCCTGTGCCATCTGGCTTGTATAAATCGCCATTACTGTTGGTAAAGTGTTTTTCAACAAATTCGCCATCTACGGCTTCTACCATTAAATACAAACCAAATAGTTCGCCGTTTACATAAAAGTTAACGTAAGCATGCTCAGGCGTTGGTACGCCCATTTCATCCATTAGCTCGTAGGCGATTACTTCACGCATGTACGACGGGTCGTTAAACGAGTTTTGTAGTGTGAATTTTTTTAGTCCAAAAAACTTTTGCCCCGACACATATTCGTTAATATCAACCTTAAAGCTGTAACGGTCGCTGCTAGAGTTGGCAACACTGCTTAAGCTTGAGCCGCCTTTAGTGCGAATAGCAACGCTATCAAGTGTTACACCATTAAAGGTAATAGCGGTTTCGTGATATTCCTCATCAAGTGGGTTATCTAGAATGTCTTGCCAGTTTTCGTCAGTAATTGTAATAGAAAGCGTATTAACCGCTGTGGGTGTAAAGGCGGTTGCAACTGTATTTTCACTACTTGGGGTAGGTGTTAAAAACGCATGAGTAAAGCCTGTATTGCTACTTAGGCCGTAACTAAAGCCTGTGGCTACATCACTTTCATCCCAGTCAATGTAGTCAATTACTTCATCGTTGAGTATTAAGCTTAGCTCGTCTTCTTTGCCTAGTTTAAACGGGACGTAGTAAGTGCCTGGGTCTTCGTCGGTGGCATAAATAGTTATGTATTCACCCGCGTATAAATCTATGTCGGGCAGGGTAACGGGGTCTATGTCGTCGCTTTCATCAATAACTTGGTAGTTGGCTAAGTTAATTGTATTTGCGCTGTTGTTGTATAGCTCAAACCAGTCGTTGCCATCGTCTGCGGCGCTTGCCACTATTTCGTTAATAACGAGTGGCCCGTGGGTTGCTTGGCTGTTTGAGCTAAGCTCTGTTGGAGTGAGTACCGCAGTTGCATCGCTGCCATCAGGGTAGCGACCATAGCTGTAACCACTCAGCGCTTGGCCTTTATTCCACGATAACTGCTCTATAATTACATTGTTACTGTAAAGGCTTACGGTATCGCTTGAGCCTAATTTAAACGCAACGCTTGGCAGATCGCCTAAATCATCGGTGCTTGCGTAAATACGGTAAAACTCACCCGGCGATAACGTAATATCAGGTAGAGCAAATTGTTCGTTATTGTCATCACTTAGGGTGTAGTCTGCTAAATAAACATCGCTACTGCTTGTTACATAAAGCTCTATCCAGTCCTCGCCGCCACTACTATCTTTTGCTACTACTTCGTTTATACGAAGTGGTGCATCTTCAGCAATTAGCGTTGTAACAAGTGTTGAGGTATCTGCTGTTTGGTTAGCTGCGCCCTCTGTGGGCGTTAGTATTTGCGCGGTGCCGGTGCCATCGGTGTATAAGCCGTAACTAAAACCTTCAGCGGCTTCGCCTTCTTCCCAATCAAGTACAGAGATAGCAGTGCCGTCCTCGTATAACGTAACCGCATCGTCGCTACCTAGTTTAAAGGTGACGTAATAACCGTTATCGGGCGGTGTATCGGTTTCATCAATGGCTTGAATAACAATAAACTCACCTTGGGAAAGCGATACTGCGGGCAGAGCTTGAGGCTCTCTGTCGGCGTTATCATCAACAAGTGAAAATATCGATAAGTCGGCTATATCTTCAGTGGCGTATAGCTCAATCCAATCGTAGGTGGTATCGCTTGGGCTTGCGACAATTTCGTTAATAACTAAACCAGTTGACGTGATTGTTGATGATGAGTCAGTACTTTGCTCTGTGCTGCTATCGGCTGTTTGCTCAGTACCGCCACAGCCATACAATAATGTAGTAGAGGCAATAACTGAATAAAATATAAAAGGTTTTATATTCATGTATGCACGCTTATTATTTTATTAAAGTGGATAAACTATAAGAATAAAAGGTGCAAACAATGTGTAAAAATTCAGTAAATTACATTTTTATGATGGTTTTGTGACGAGCTTTAGGGACGCGTTAACTGCAAGGCTCACAATAATAGGGTGCGTGTATTTAAACGTAAAAAAGCAGATACTTAATTAGCATCTGCTTTTTAATTTTAACGAAGAATATTTAATTAAGCTTGAGGTTTAATTAAGTACTTCTCGCCGGTAGCTTGTTTAGAGTAAGCCGCGATTGATTGTAAATGTAATACCTCAGCTAATGACACTTCGTGCGTGTAGTTGCTCGCAAATGTAGTGGTGATTTCATTAGCAACGCGTTTGCGCATTTTCATTACTGTATCTGTGCCTAATTTACCTAAAGCATTAAATAACAAGAACCCGTTTACAGCCCAAGCAAAGCCAAAGTTACGATTAAGTGTAATAGGCCCGCGATCTAACGCACCATAAATATATGCTTGTTTAAACGTGTCTGAGCCATATAGGCTGTGCTCTTTCATATCACGCGCAGCTGCCGCTTCCATACAGTTCAGTATGTCACTTGTTAGTTGGCCGCCACCAATTGGGTCAAACGAAATAGTCGCGCCAGTTTCAATAATGGCCGCAGTTAAATCGTCAATAAACGTATCACTGCTTGAGTTTACAACGTATTTAGCACCCATATCGCGCAGTAACTTTTCTTGTTGTGGTTTGCGTACAATGTTAATTAAATCAACGCCATCGGCAATACAAATACGGTTTAGCATTTGCCCAAGGTTAGAAGCCGCTGCGGCGTGAATAATGGCTTTATGGCCTTCAGCGCGCATGGTTTCTACCATGGCGAGTGCGGTAAGTGGGTTAACAAAAGATGATGCACCTTCTTTAGCGGTAGTCCCTTCTTTTAACTCTAGGCAACTTTGTACATTGGCACATATAAATTGACGGTACGTACCGCCACCAATAACAGCCACTGTTTTGCCCATTAATGCTTGTGCGGCTGGCGATGAGCCTGCTGCCACTACGGTGCCCGCGCCTTCATTACCTACGGGTGTTGCTTTACCTACACGGGTTTTAAGTGATGGCATAAATTGAACTGGAACATCGGCAGTAATTACTGGGTCTTGAGCAGTACCCGATTGCTTTGCTGTGCTCATATCGGCTGCGCTAAATAGCACACCTAAATCAGATGGGTTCAGCGGTGCGGCTTCTATACGTACTACCACTTCATCGGCCTCTGGTGTTGGTATATCTATATTTTTTAAAGCAAGCGTTAGGGTGTTGTCGTTGTTAATTGTTGAAGTAAGTTGTGTATTTGTATCTGTCATAAGACTGTTCCTATAAATTGAGAATGGGTAGCGTATAGCGTAATTACTTGCTTTGAGCTGCCTGTATTTGTGCTGTTACCTTTTGCATAAACTCAGGCATATTTGCTTGGCGATCTGCCTCTATTTGCTGAGCAATGGTCGATTGACTCATTTTTGTTTGCCACTCTTTCATACCAGGTATTTCGGCTAGTACATCCCAGTTAAGCTCTTTTGGCGTAAATGCGTTAACCACTGTATTTACGTAGTAAACGTAAATATCTGCCATGCTAAATTGTTCGCCTGCTATCCACGGCGAAAAATGCGTTAATTCACAAAGGGCATTTACACCGCGCGTTAATAGCCTGCGAATGTCGTCTTTTACGTGTTCAGGTGCAGGGGAGCCTGTAAATACATACGGGATTAAGCGCCTGCTTGGCAATTCAAAGTAAAGCTCACTTATTTTCATAATTTGGCGAACAAAAGCACGCTCGGCTGAATCTTCAGGGTATAGCGTGTTGCTTGGGTAGGTTTCTTCAAGGTAGTCGCAAATAACGCTCGACTCTGCAATATTTAGCCCATCAGCGGTGGTAATAGCCGGTACTTTTCCCATAGGGTTTATAGCTAAAAACTGCTCGTCGTTGTTGTATATAAGGTGCTCATTAAATGGCAGCTCTTTGTGTAAAAGTACATGCTTAACCAAGTTGTAATAGTTACTAGCTGCGAAGCCGTGCAAAGTAATCATAATGTAGCCTTTGGTTTTAAGCTTTAACTATTGGCGTTAAATAAATTAAAGCGTGTAGATAAGTTAAGGTTATTATTACTTGTTTTAATTTGCTTATATATAAGGGAAAATGCGAATCACTTTTGTCTTTAAGACAATAAAGCATTTTATTTAATGGAGAGGCAACTTGGATCAACTAAAAGCAATACGGTATTTTATTAAGGTGGTTGAAACAGGCAGTTTTACCAAAGCCGCAAAAGCATTTGATGTGCCGCCCTCGTCGTTGTCACGGCGGGTTGCTGATTTAGAAAAAAGCCTAGGGGCGACGCTTTTAAAGCGTTCGACCCGTATAGTTAAATTGACCGAAGTTGGACAAATTTACTATAACGATGTTCAGCAAATATTAAATCAGCTAGAGCAAAGCCACGAAACAGTGCGTAGTTATCAAACAACACCAATGGGGCGATTATGTATAAGCTCAATGGTGAGTTTTGGTGATAAAATATTACTGCCTCTGCTTGATGAATTTAGCGCGCTATACCCCGAAATTATATTAGATGTTAGCTTAAGTGATGAGCTGTCTACACTTGGGCGTGACGATGTAGATATTGCTATTCGTGGTGGTTATGCGCCAAATGAACGCGTGCTAGCAATAAAACTAATGGATAATGGCTTTATACCTGTTGCGTCGCCTGGCTATTTACAAAAATACGGCGTGCCTAATAATGTTATGGAATTAAAGGATCACAGTGGCCTTTATTTTAAAACGCCAGCGGGGCCAACGCCTTGGTTATGTAAAGTGGATGATCAATGGCACGACGTTTCTGGGCCTGCGGTCGCTATTTCAAATAACGGATCGTGGCTGGCTAAAAAAGCATGTAATGGTGAGGGTATTTTAATGTCTACTCGGTGGGCGCTCGACTCATACCTTGAGTCTGGCCAGTTGCAAGAGCTTAAGTTTGAGCATGAATTAGCGATAAGCCAAAATGCGACTATGGCGGTTTATTTGTTATATCAAAAACAGCGCTATTTAGTACCAAAGGTGAAAGCGGCGGTCGACTTTTTAGTACAAAGAATAAAAGAAACAGATGAAGATAGTAAGCGAATAAAATAGGCCTTAAGAGTTAGGCCTATTGTTTGTATAAATAATAGGTAAAAAATATCTCCTTAAGCTAAAGCTTTTAACTAAGCGCCCGATACATTACTTAATAGGGTTTAGCGATTAAGGATAATCATGGTTAATAATGCACTTGGCAGCCAGTCTAATTTAAGCATTTTACTTGCCCAATCAGTTAATAACGCTAACCAAACCTCTGTGAGTCCTTCGCTGCTAACCGGTAGCGACCTTCAAGCTATTAATGATTTACAAACTAACGCCCCCAAAATATCCGATGAATTATTAAGCCAGCTAAATAACCACACTATTGATGAAGCACTAGCTAGCAATCAAAAAGTAGGGGATATTTTACAACAGCAACTTACCTCGCTATTTACTATTTCAAGTACGCCTAGCACGCTTAACTATAAACTCTCCGATGAAGAACTCGCCCTGCGCACCGTAATAAGCTCTCAGCATGAGGGGTTATTAAAAAACGAAAACAGTACCCAATTAATTGAGCGATTAAATACGTCGGTTAAAAATATTCAGGGTGCTTATGCTAATACCAGCGATATTTTATCGAGTTTAGGGCAGCTTGGACATGAGCAAAAAACGTTTTTAGCCTCAAGTCAGCAACGTGTTGAGCGCTCACTTAATCCCTACATGGAAAGCCTCAATCGCGCAAAATACGAGGATGACGATAACTACCTGTTTGAGCTCTCGGTAAAAACTAAAGAGGGTGATGTTATAAACATTATCTTTAACTCATCGCAAGGTTATGACGAAGAAACAGGCGAAGCCGTTGATGGCTTTAGCTTAAGTTACGAAGTAAATGGCGATTTATCTGAGGCTGAGCATAAAGCACTTACGCAGGTGCTCAGTGGTGTTGGCGAAATGGCCGATGAATTTTTTAAAGTGAGTGAAAACTCATTTAATCCTCTTATAGTGCCAAACCAAACAGACATGAGTTTAGATTTTTTAGCAGGGTTTAATAGTGAGCAGCTAACAGGCTTTGATGTGTCGTTTTCAACAACGCAAAATAAAGATCTTGATTCGAAAGAGAACACGCTTGATTTAAGTTACTCCATTGATGAAGCATCAAACCAGCAAGCACTTGTGTTTAAAGCCGCAGGTGGGCAAAACGACATTGATTTTGCACTTGATATGTCAACCATTGGCGCTAAAGACACGCAGCAAATGCAGCAGTATTTAGCGTCGCTCGATCAAAGCTTAGAAGATAGCCGAGTAAACAGTACCAAAGACGATAAAGAGTCGGCATTTGGGCGCAAAGGCGACGAAGTAATGCAGCAAGGTTTTGCATTGTTTAAAGGCGCTTTTGCGAGTATGTCGTCAGCGGCTGAGCGTTATAGCAATTTAGAGTCGCTTGCAGATCAGCAATTTAATGACGGGCGCGCTATGGTAGCCGATTTAGTTGATAACATGATTACAAACGATAGCCGTTACCAAGGGCTAGGTAATAAAGCGCCGAATACATTAGGGGCGGGGATTTCTAAGCTCGCTGATTTTGATGCTACATTTTCTTATGCGCTGGATAACGGCGACTATCAACCAAAAAGCAGCATTGAATTAAGCCAAGCAACTGAGCAAAGCCAGTTAGGGGAACTCAGCGGTGTAACGCAGAGTAAAAATGTAAGTAGCCATTTTGATTATCAATACAGTCGCCCTGATTACTACAACAAAGAAGAGAGTTATAACGTAGGGACTGCGGTTAAAAATAAAGAGCTAGTGGGGCTTGATCAGTCTCACGAAGTGGATGTTGATACAAAAATGTATGCGTTTAACCCGCAAACTAACCAATATGAACTGCAAATGGCGATGCAAGAGCAAACAGTTAGTAAAAGCGACATTCGCTTAATTGACGATATTTGGCTCGAAGAAAACGAAAACAGCTACTCTATGCATAAAAAAGAGCGCGATGAGAGTGATGACAAGCAAGATGATTTTATAGAAACAAACCGTCACTCACACACCAAGCTTGTTACCTTAATTGGTGACTTAGATAAGTTAGCCGAGAATAAAGCAGTAAGGCGAGAATATTTAACTAACTTATCGCAAGTTAATTTTTTTATGGATAAAAAGTAACGCCTGAGAGTTATTCACTCCACGCTCAATATTGGGTATAGTCGTTTAATACCTAAATTAAGAGTAACCTCATGTTTAAACAATTAATTTTATTGTGTGCTTTAAGCATGCCGCTTGTAAGCTGCGCTGCTACAGCGCCATTTTCGGGCGAGATAAGTACGCAATCACTGTTAAGCGACTACGACAAATTTAACGAACAATACAAGGCATATACCCCAACAGCACAAGATATAGCCCTAATGCAAAAACTAGAAGGCAAAGAGCTTATTGTATTATTTGGCACCTGGTGCCACGACAGTGAGCGCGAAGTGCCAAAACTCATTAAGTTACTTGATGCATCGAAAGTACAACTTGCAAGCATTGACTATGTGGCCGTGGGTTACAACAAGCAAGACGATGCAGGCATTGCAAAGGCTCACGACTTGCAATACACCCCAACGTTTATTGTTAAGCAAAATGGTAAAGAGTTAGTACGCGTAATTGAAAAGCCAACGGGGTCATTGGCACAAGATTTAACTAAGGGTTTGTAAGGCCTATTCTTATGTTATGGCAATTCAATTAAAAGGATGTATAAAGTTTGGCATTCTTTGATTTGTTGCTAATTATAGCCTGTCATTTAACGTCAATTAGGTAAGCGTTATGTGAGCATCATCCCGCGATTTTATTTATAATTAATATGGATATTTATGAAGTGCAAAAAGTGTAAATCAGGAATTACCTCCCCAATAGTTAAAACGGCAAATCTTAACGGGACTCCAATCGCGTCATCATCTTGCCCAGTGTGCGGTGAAAATTTAGATGGTTCAAAAAGATATTGGGCTTTATTAATTATTTTACTTATCGGCATTGGTGTAGCATCAAGGTATTTTTCTTAATTTTTTTGGTAACTTACACATAACAAACGCACTAGAACGAACTATGCTGTTGTGACTTCATTCAACATTTTAGCCCCTTATGCGGCGTTAAATTTTAAAGGAATTCTATGACGCTGATTGAGTTTGAAGCTCTAGCATCTGAAAAGCTCTCGATAAATAACGAAGAAAGCAGAACAGACTTTCTTCGATTGTTAAATGCTGGATTATTGTCAAAAGTTATTGAAAGCTTATTAGGTAATGAAAGAGAGCTTAACGAAGTAGCAAGCAGATCCTATTATCACAACAACGGCTTTTTAAAGGTTGTTTTAATAGAAAAGCGACCTCAATACTCAGTTAGATTTCACATTTGGCCAGAAGAGTCTTTTCAAGCACCTGACGTTCATAATCATCCTTGGGATATGACGGGGTTACTTTTGAATGGTTCATATGAGTGGCCAATTTATACCTTCAATCAAGCTTTGGGAAGCTGTGAAAGTCTTAATTTATTTGAGTGCCGGTATTTGGAAGATTACTCAGGACATTCGTTCCACAATCTTGATAAGGTTATTTTGAATCAGGTAGATAAAATAAGCTTTCAAGAAGGTGATATTTTTCAATTTCCTCAGACACAATACCATAGTGTAAGAAAAGAAAACTCCCAACCTGCAGAATCAATAGTCATAACTGGTGAGTCTGTCGGGTTAAGTGCAAATGTGATTACAAATAGGAATATGATGTGTAGCTCTATATTTAAAAACTCCCCTGTCGAGAGTGCTTTCTTACAAGATAAATTATCCTCATTTCTAGATCGGAGGCTGTTTTGATCGTTAAAGATATAATAAAAAGTCCCGCAAAATTAAGAGCTTACTTTATTGGTCTAGCAGTGTTTTTAGTATTCATGATTGTTGCTAATTATTACTTGTTACCGGAGGCATTTATTTACTTTGGAGGACAATATGATGGTGCGATTCCTTCATTTATAAATAATTTAATAGCGTTACTTGGTTCAAGCTTGATTGCTTCAGGATTTATATGGTTTTTGACACCCAGTGGACTAGATAGTAGTGATGTGAATGTAATTTCCTCGCATGATATTAAAGATTCTCTTAATTCCATGCTCAATAGAACAGAACGCTTTTCGTACTATGGTCATACGGCTAGGTGGAACAGAGCTGTTACATTCCCCAAAATTCTAGAGCAGGCCAAAGATTTAAGAGTTACTAAGTATATTGATTTGATAATAATCGACCCTGATGATGCAAGTGCTTGTGATCTCTACGCTTCATTCGGGCATGGCGAAAGAAGCAAAGGTAGAAAAATACAGACAGCAACAGATGTAAGAATTGAACTGCTTACAACTTTTTTGTGTTGCCTAGAAATCAATAAATCACCATTTATCGAAATCGGTCTATATGTAACAGATAGGGTTTCAATATCCAGGTATGATATTTCCGATAACGCATTGATGATGACTAAGCCATATCAAGGTGATCCCGCTCTTTATTTTCCTAAAAATACATTCTTTTACTCTTCTTATAAAGAAGAGTTTAATGTCGCCAAGCAGCAATCTAAGAAGATTAATTTGAACATCTCGGAAAAAGATATCAATGTATCGAATCTAAATAAGGTTCTATGCGAGGCGGGTTTTCAGATAGACTATGTTAATAATGAATTTGAGACAGAACTATTAAAAGCATTTGACAAAGTAGAGAGGCCATATTGATTTTACAATCGCATGTTGAAAAACTGCTTTTCCGCTATGCTCCAAACCAGCCGAAAATGCGGCTGTTAAGTTTTTTGGGAGGTTTCGGTGATTGTTAGGAAAATGGATGTGAAGGATATTGAAGCTGTAAGTGCAATTTGTTGTGCTTCGTTTTCTCACTCTATTGCAGACACTTTGTCAGAGGAGGGGAAGGAAACCTTTGCGAATATTGCTGCGAACAATGCTTTTCTTGGTAGAATGAAAGGCGACAACTTAATGTTAGTTTCCGAAAACGATAAGAAAATTGAGGGCATAATTGAGCTAAAGGAAGGTCGTCATATTGCCATGCTTTTTATTAGCCCTGATCGTCAGAAAAAAGGCATTGGCAAAAATCTGCTTTCATCAGCCCTAAAGCATGCAAAGGTTGACACTGTCACTGTGAGTGCGTCTCTGTCTTCAATACCTGCTTACGAGAAGTATGGGTTTGAGTGCAAGGGCGAGGCGAAAGAATCAGCGGGTTTAGTCTATCAACCTATGGAGATAAAGCTTAATGGGGCAAAACAAACAACAAAATAATAGAGTGTAAATATTAAATTAATTCACCACGATTTATCAACGCTTACTATTTGTACATAGGCTACTTTCAGCTCAATTCTAATTTTACTCACATAATCACTATCCACTAAACAGGCTTTTTTCGAATGCTTGCGCAGCATGTGAAGACGGTCTGTCTTTATAATGTAGTTGATACAGTGGCCGAGAGAGTTGCTCGTTATTTTTTTGGCTCAGGCGTGTTAATTTGCCCAGCTGCACTAAATCTTCTGTGACTACATTTGGCAATAAAGCGACCCCCATACCTTGAGCAACGGCCCTAGCTATGGCTTCGTTGCTGCCTAATTGCATACTTTGCTCAGCTTGTACGCCATGTTGTGCTAATAACTTAACCGACATTTCTAAAGTGCCCGAGCCTGGCTCGCGCAGTAGCCAAAACTGCTCGTTTAACCATGCTTTTAAGTCTTTAGTAGGCTTAAAGTTGCTGGGTATAACGACACTCATTAAATCGTTTTGCCAGTGCTTACTTATTATATGCTGCTCGGTAGGTGTGCCTTCAACAAGGGCTAAATCTATAGTGCATTCTAGCAATGCGTGCTCAATTTGCGCGGTATTAGCCACTTGTACTTCTACTTTTATATGCGGGTACTGCGCACAAAATTTGGCTAAATAAGGCGGTAGCCAATAACTGGCAATGGTGGTGCTGGTGCCTATAACTAATGTACCGCGCTTAAGCCCTGTGCGCGATTTTATATCGTCAATAGCGGCTTTTTCGATAGCAAAAATACTGCGGGCGTGATCATACAAAGCTTGACCGCCTTCGCTTAAGGTGAGCTTTTTACCCTTAGATGCGCGCTCAATAAGTTGCATATTTAACTGATGCTCTAGCTCTTTTAGCGCTTTAGAAACAGCGGGCTGGCTTATAAAAAGCGCTTCAGCTGCGCCTGAAAAGCTACCCAATTTAGCCACTGTATAAAACACCCTAAGTGCATGTAAGTTCATTGAACACCCTTAAATTGTATAACTCTAAATTGTATAACCTTAAGTTATCAAATCATGATTTTAATATATTGGAGTTATATTTTGAGCTTTCTTACAATTAAGTCAACACATCAATATGGTTTAAGTGAGGGAATATTATGCTTAGCGCTATTAAAAGTAGTTTTCAGCCTTTGGGTATTAATACTAAGCAATACGGCGATACGCGCTGGTGGTTAGGTATGCTGCTGGTGGTTGTGTTAGCGGGGGTATCTGTTGCATTAAGTAAGTTACCTATAATGCAAAGTGCGCAATTTAGCTCCTTAACAATTGGTATTGTGCTTGGCATTATTGTGGGTAACAGCGTGTTTGCGCGTATTGCTACGCGTACAGATGTAGGCGTTGATTACGCTAAAAGTATATTACTTAAAGCGGGCGTTATTTTATTTGGGTTTAGAATTACTTTTGCGCAAGTAGCGGGTGTAGGCTGGCATGGCCTATTAACCGATGTGGTAATGCTGCTTGGTACGTTTATATTAGCAGTACAGCTAGGTAAGCGCGTTTTTAAGCTTGATGAACAAACAACCATACTAATAGGTGCGGGTAGCTCTATTTGTGGCGCCGCAGCGGTAATGGCAACCGAGCCAGTAATAAAAGCACAAGCGCATAAAGTATCGGTAGCGGTGGCAACGGTTGTGGTGTTTGGCACGTTAAGTATGTTTGCCTACCCAATTATGTTTGAATATATGGGTGTGAGTGAGCATGCGTACGGTATTTTTGTTGGTTCAACCATTCATGAAGTTGCGCAAGTGGTAGCAGCAGGTACTGCGGTAAGTGCCAATGCAGCCGACACCGCCGTGATAGAAAAAATGCTACGCGTAATGATGCTTGCGCCATTTTTAGTAGGCTTATCGTTTTGGCAAAGTAAAAAGCATGCAAACATAAACGCACATGGCGGCGAGCAAAAAGCGGGTATTACAATCCCTTGGTTTGCGGTGTTATTTATAGTGGCAAGTGGCGTGCATTCGTTATCGGTTATTCCGCAAGGTGCTACAAACGCCATTGTATGGTTTGATAATATATTGCTCACCATTGCCATGGTCGCACTTGGGCTGCGTACACATGTTGGCGCTATTCGCCAAGCGGGTATAAAGCCACTGTTATTAGCAGGTTGTTTATTTTTGTTTTTAACCTTAGGTGGCTTTGCCATTAATATAGGCATTGCTCAGCTGTTTTAAATATAACCTGGTGGAGGTAGATTGGCTTAAATAGGCCAGTCTACTTCGTTTAAGTGATCGAGCTGCTGTGTTTTATTACTGTGCCCGTGCCATTTATTGGTATAAATACCATTTGGGTCAAACTGCTGTGTTTGCTTTTGTATATTAAAGTGGCGTCCGCCACGCGGGTCAACCCCTACACCGGCTATGTACTGCCAGTTGCCCCAGTTAGCCGTTACATCGTAATCAATCAATTGCTGCTCAAAATAGGCTGCGCCGTATCGCCAATCAAGGCCAAGCTCGTTTACTAAACAGCTTGCTGTAATTTGCCTTGCTCGGTTTGAAATGTAACCCGTAGTGTTTAGTTCTTCCATAATGGCATTTACAAGCGGGTAAGGCGTTGTGCCGTTACACCAAGCAGCAAAGCGTGTAGGTGTAAAAGTAGTAAGCGGTTTAGTTTGTTTTTGCCCTTTAAAGCTAAACAGGCTGTTACCTGCTTTAAGTGCGTGCCATTTAAAATACTCTCGCCATAGCAATTCAAATTTAATCCAGTAAGTAGACTCGTTTGCCGTGTTGCTTTGTTCGTAATCTTCTACGGCTTTATATACTTGTTTTGCACTTAAACAACCAAAGGCAAGCCAAGTACTAAATTTGGTGGTGTTGTTAAAGCCATCAAGCTCGTTGCGAGTCGTTTTATAAGTACTTGGCATAGCGCCTGCAAAATACTGTTTTAAATGAGCTTGCGCGTTGTTAAGCCCGCCATGCATTACGCCTTTATTTGTTATACGTTCTATAGGTTTTTTTGCGCATAAAGTTATTGGCTTAGGCAGCAAGCCGTTTGGCAAAGTTGTTGGTGTAATAGGGCTATTAGCGGCCTCTACCTTTTTACGAAAAGGGGTAAAGTGTTTGGGTAATTCGCTTAAATCAAAGGGGAGGTCACTTTGCTTAAAGAGCGTGTCTTGCTGCGACCCTGTAAATTGTGTATTGGGGCAATGTGCTTTGAGTAAGTTTATTTGGCGTTGTTCGTACAGGCCAAATTGCTCACTGTATACCACTTCATCAATATTTTGCTCATTTATACGCGCTTTTAAAAGCGATACGGGTTCGCCTTCAAGCACATGTAGCGTTTGCCCACGCTCAATAAGTGCTTGTTGTAGCTCGTACAAGCTTTGCATTAAAAACTGCTGCTTATGTTTACCGTAGGGTTTTTGTTGGTAATTATTATTTTTAAACCAGTGCGGGTTTATAACAAATACAACATCAAGCGCGCACTGCCTAGTAGCAAGGTCACTAAAAACTGGGTTATCGGTTAGGCGTAAATCGTTTTGTAGCCAATATAAAATGCGTTTGCTCATACTTATGCTCTGGTCTTTGTAATCATTAAGTTTACGAAGCAAAAGCGGGTAGGGATTGATTTTCACTTGTATTTAATTAAGAAAGGATGAGCAAGTGTGACTTGCTCATCTAGGTTTACTTAAGAGATTGAGTGGCTTGGCGTATATTTTCAGATATATAGGCAATTAAATAAACAAAAACAGTGAGTGGTAAACCAAATATAAATAAGGCAATTTTGTACTTATTAGCAACAGTTGATTTAGGTAATGTAATTGCAAAGCAAACGCTCATGGCTAACCAAAATAAAGCTAAAAGTGGTGATATGTTTGATTGAGGGTTAGATAAATCACAAGTGCCAAATGAAATACTGGCAATAGATGCGTTACCTATTTCTATACACTCGTTGCTGTTAATAAGGCTTAATGTAATTACTGTTATGATTAATACTAGTAATAGAGGTAATAAGTGTTTCATATTTTCTTCCTTAATTATTTAATTTTATGGGTCGCTCTATAGCGCCTAAACAAATTAAAACGATTGGCAAAAAATAACGATAACAAAGCCATTAACTAGTTATTATAAAGTTATAACCATGGTATTACCTTGGTTATAACTTTTATAAGTCATTACTATTCAATAGGTTGTGTTTTTACTTCAGCTATAAGCTGATAACCTCGTTTCATTACAGATTTTATATATGTGGGGTTTTTTGTGTCGTTATCGTTAAGGGTCACACGTAGTTCGCTAATAACTCGCCTAACTGCGGTGTCGGTTACAATTTGATTCTCCCATACATTATTGTGTAACTCTTCAAGGCTAACTATTCTTGGTTGTTGTTCTATTAAATAGCTAAGTACCTGCATGCATTTGGGCTCTAATGTGTAGGGGTTATCTTCTTTAATTAAAGACTGCTGCATGCTGTCAAAAGTGTACTCACCAATTATTAGCTGATTAATACTCGGTTTTTCAATAACAGCTTTTGAGTCATCAGGGTTAGGCTGAGCTGTTTTGGCTGAAGAAGTAGTTGCAGATTTTTGATAAACCCGAAATACCACCATCCCAGTTAAATTCATTAATAGTACTAACGGGCTCAGTGGGAACGCACATAGGAAAAGTAAATATTTAAACCCCACGTGTATATTTGGCTTATTAAGCATTTGCCCAAATAACACATTTAAAAGCATCCATATAACAAAATAAGGCGTAAGGGAAATTGAATCAGTTTGCTCCCCACAAACGCCATATTTTACTCCCTCTATGTAGTTTGATGCGTCTAAACAAAACGCAGTAGCTTGGCTGCTAAATAAAATGAGTGATATAAAAATAAGTAGGTGTTTCATTAAAAAGTCCGTTTAGAAAGAGGCGGAAAATAATACCGCCTTCATTAATGTTAAATAGCCGATTTTTGTTGTGCTATCCAATCGTTTATAACGTCTTCAAGCACTGCCATAGGCAATGAGCCTTGGCCAATAACGGTGTCGTGAAAGCTGCGTATGTCAAATTGTGGGCCGAGTTCTTTTTCGGCTTTTGCACGCAGTTCGCGTATTTTTAGCTCGCCCATTTTGTACGAAAGCGCTTGGCCTGGCCATGAAATATAACGATCTATCTGATCTTCCACTGCGCTTTGTGGTAAGGCAGTGTGACTGGCTAGGTAATCAATTGCTTTTTGGCGGCTCCAGCCAAATGCATGAATACCGGTATCAACCACTAAGCGTACTGCACGCCACATTTCGTAACCTAAACGGCCAAAATCACTGTACGGGCTTTGATAAAAACCAGCTTCTTTGCCTAAGCGTTCTGTGTATAGTGCCCAACCTTCGCCAAATGCAGAGTGGCTAAGTGTGCGTCTAAATTCGGGTACATCTAACTCCATAGCAATGGCGTTTTGTAAGTGATGCCCAGGGATTGCTTCATGCAAGCTAAGTGCTTCTAAATTATATAAAGGCTGCAGTTTAGGTGTTGAGGCTAAAAAGTAAGTACCAGGGGAACGGTTATCGGCCGGTGGCATATAAAATGCGCCGCGACTCGCTGAGCCTTTTATAGTAAAGGTATTACGCGGTAAATGGCCAAAGTAGGTTGGTAACTTGCCATACATTTTTTGCGTAATAAAGGCTGTTTTTTCAAGCAGGTCTTGCGCGTCTTTTGCGTAAAATTGCTCATCGGTTGCTAAAAATTCTAAAAACTCACTATAGGTGCCATCAAATTCTACTTCATCAATAATGCTTTGCATTTGCGCTTTAATACGCGCGACTTCTTTAAGGCCTAGTTCGTGAATTTTTTTAGGTGTGGCGTTTGTTGTGGTGTAGTAATTAACCGTATACTTGTAGTAATCAAGCCCGCCTTTAACGCTTGCAATACCCGGCTGCGCTCTACAATGGGGCATATAGTCATTTTTAAAAAAGTCGTAAAAATGCTGATAGGCAGGAATTACTTTTTTTTCAATTACGGCTTTTGCTTTTTGTTTTAAATTTGCTTTTTGCGATGCACTAAAGGTATTAGGTATACGGGTAAAGGGTTCGTAAAGGGCGCTATTTTCGGGGTTGTTAACTATGTGCGCGCTAATGCTTTGGCTGTAATTTTCAAAGGTTTTACAATAATGAGTAAAGCCTGTTTTTATACCTTCTTTCATTAAATCAATATTTTGCTGATTAAAGTGCGGGTAGTCGGCAAGGCTGATTAAAAATGCGTTGTAATCATCAACTGTTAAAAAAGCCATGTTAGCCGGCGCTTCGGCAAAGTAAGTATGCCAGCCACTTAAAAAATTTACCGGAAAATACTTATCTTGATAAAGATAGCTTTGCTGCTCGGTTTCTCGCTCATATTTAAATAAGCGGTAGTTCATTAGCTGCTCGTTGTTGAGCGTTTTTGGGTCAATATTGGCTAAGCTTTTTAGTACGCTGTTGTTATAAGCTTGGCGCTTAGCAATGGCTTGCTCGCTCCAATTTGGTAATGTGCCGTTTGGTTTCCAACCGTCTGGATCGGTACGAAAAAATATTTTTTCAGCTTTGGCGTTTTGCCAGTGGTTATCAATAATTGTTTTTAAATCGCTGTTGCCGTCGGCAAGGCATGATAGCGAGGTGGCTGCTAAGCAAATAGCTAAAATACGTTTTTTAAACATAGTCATCCATTATTGGCGAGTTAGTCGCGCTTTTTTATTTTAATTTGTGCTCAATATAGTACCAAGTTAACTTTATTAATGCGCTTAATTTTATAACCTGTATTAATTGGCTTTACTTTTTGATTGAACAAATTTCACCGCTGAAGTGAGTGGGGCACTAGTTTATTGTTTTACCAGCGTTTAGAATGATTAAAACTAATTACAATAAATGACCGTCATGTTTAATAAAGTAATAACGCTGATTGATGAAGCTAATAACCAAGACCCGAATACTGAGCAGCACAATGGAGAAAGTTTTCCAAAAGAGTATTTATACTCACAGCGTATGAGCGAAATGCTAACTCGCTTTAAGCCTGATACCGATGAACTCATGCAAATTGCAGTGCGTGCGCAACATATTCAGCGTTGGAAGTCGCCACGTAGCGACTTTGAAATGAACAAACAGGGTTATCATCAATGGCGTAGTGCTCTTTATATATTTCATGCAAGTAGTGTTGTAGCGCTTATGCAGCAAGCAGGGTACAGCGAGGCTGAGCAAAACAGAGTGTACGATGCAGTCGCTAAAAAAAATATTAAACGTAACCCAGATAGCCAATTAGTAGAAGATGTAGCAAGCCTAGTATTTATTGAGCATTACATGCTTGGGTTTGCCAATGCAAAACCAGATTACAATGAAGAGAAATGGATAGGGATTATTCGCCGTACATGGCAAAAAATGTCACATGACGCGCATGAGTTTGTACTTGCAGGTAATATTACATTGCCAGCGCCGCTTGTTGGGCTTATTCATAAAGCGCTTGAGTAAAAGAACATAAATAAAAAGGAATTTTAAATGTATTGTCCTCGTAGTAATACGCCACTTGAACCTTTACTTGTTGGCGGCATTACTGTTTTTACGTCAGCGCAAGGCGGCGTATTTTTTGATAACAGCCAAATTTTTAAGTTTAGCTCTCCAGAGTTAAAGCATGGTCAGGTATTACTTAAGTATTTGAGTAATTACATTGAAGGTGAGGGCGATGTATCATCGCGAGTAAATTGCCCAAAGTGCGCAAGCATAGTGATGATGCGCCGGTATTTTTCACCGCTCAAAGTAGTTGAGATAGACGAGTGCCCGGGTTGTGCAGGAATATGGCTTGATAGTGGTGAGCTGGCAAAAATACACGAAAACCATTTAACACCCAAAGAGAGAAAGTTGTTAGCCCATGAAATGGCCACCAACCATGGGTTTGTATCTATTAAGCCACCAAAATCAAAGTATTATCCTAAAGCGCCTACAAATGTTCAAGGCACCACAGTTGAACGGCTGGTGCAATTGGCATTACTTAATTTTGAGTAATAAAAAACGGCGTACTAACAAGTACGCCGTTTTTTTGTAATAAATTAACGCTTATGCGGTTTATTTATTACGATTTTCTTTTGCAAAGGCACGTATTTTACGTTTTTGCGAAAGGGTTACTTTATTAGTACGCCCTGCAAATGGGTTATCACCTTCTCTAAATTCAATTTTGATTGGGGTGCCCATAATTTTAAGTGCTTTACGGTAGTAGTTCATAAGGTAGCGTTTGTAGCTATCTGGTAAATCGTGAACTTGGTTACCATGAATTACGATACGTGGCGGGTTATAACCACCGGCATGCGCATATTTAAGCTTAACACGACGACCACGAACAAGTGGCGGCTGGTGATCGGCCTGTGCCATGTCCATAATACGGCGAAGCATTGCGGTACTAATACGCTTAGTTGCTGACTCGTACGCTTCATCAACCGACTCAAATAAGTGGCCAACACCTGTACCATGAAGTGCAGATATAAAGTGCAAGCGTGCAAAGTCAATAAAGCCTAAACGGCGATCAAGCTCTGTTTTAATACGGTCTTTAACGTAATCATCAAGCCCATCCCATTTGTTCACGGCAATAACCAATGAACGACCTGAGTTAAGCGCAAAACCTAATAAACTTAAATCTTGATCAGAAATACCATCGCGAGCATCAACAACAAGTAGTACAACGTTTGCGTCTTCAATCGCTTGAAGTGTTTTAATTACTGAAAACTTTTCAACTACGTCGCTTACTTTTTTACGCTTACGAACACCTGCGGTATCTATTAAAATATATTCTTTGTCGTTACGAGTCATCGGAATATAAATAGAGTCGCGGGTTGTGCCTGGCATATCGTATACAATTACACGTTCTTCACCGAGTATACGGTTTGTAAGTGTTGACTTACCTACGTTAGGGCGGCCGATAATAGCCAGTTTTACAGGTTTATCTGCAAATGCTTGATGGTCTGTATCGTCGCCTTCACCTTCTTGATAAAGGTCAATTAGGCTTTCGTCATCGTCTGTTACATCTTCGTCTTGTGCAGCTAGTTCAGCAATTACTGGCTGAAGAGTTTGCTCAAGTAGTAATGTAATACCACGGCCATGTGCAGCAGCAATATGGTGTATTTCACCTAATGATAACTGGTAAAACTCAGCACAGTTTGAGTCTGCATCAATACCATCGGTTTTGTTAGCAACAACAAAGCTCTTTTTCTCTTGCTTGCGCAAGTGATTAGCAATGGCTTGGTCAGCTACGGTCATGCCCACGCGGGCATCAACCAAAAACAACACTATATCGGCTTCTTCAATGGCGAGTAATGACTGATCAGCCATTTCTGTTTCAATGCCTTCCTCAGAGCCATCAATACCACCCGTGTCTACCACGATAAATTCAAAGCCATCGTAATTAGCTTGGCCATATTTTCTATCTCGTGTTAAACCTGGAAAATCGGCTACGAGCGCATCACGAGTACGTGTTAAACGGTTAAATAATGTGGATTTGCCCACATTGGGTCGCCCAACTAGAGCGATCACGGGAAGCATAAACTACCTCTTTAAAAAACAACAAAAGGCTTCGCAGTGCGAAGCCTTACAAAAAACCTTTAAGTGTTAGCTAGTTAGTTAGGTATGTTTACCACACTAACTTCACCATCACGGGTGTATAAAATTAGCTTGTCGTCGGCAACAACTGGCTCAACAAAAAAGCCTGAGCTGTCAAAGTCTTCGCGAGATACTAACTCGCCAGTTTCTTTGTTAAGCCAATGTAGGTTACCTTCTTGGTCACCTAAAGCTAAGTGGTTACCTGCAACTGCAGGACCTGTTAGGTACCAACCACGTAGAGCGGGTTGGCTCCAACGTTCAATACCTGAATTTTTATCTAATGCGTAAATTACACCATCGCTATCGACTAAATAGATAGTTTGTGAATCCATCGCAATTTCGCGGTAGCTGCTGTATTCACGTTTCCATACAACATTACCAGAGCGAATATCAACTGCAGCTAGGTTACCGTTGTAGGCAATTGCGTAGGCGTATGGGCCGCTAATAAGTGGCTGAGTATCTACGTCAACAAGGCGTTCAAATTCTGATGCACCTTTAGCAACCGCAATTTCTGCGCTCCATGCTGAGTAACCACTGTCTGAAATTAATACGCTTAGCTTGCCTGTTTCAAGGCCTACTAATACACCACCGTTTGCAACAGTTGGTGAGCTTTGGCCGCGTAAAGTAAGTGGTGGAACTTCTTGTTCAAAGCTCCAACGCTCTTCGCCAGTATCTGGGTGAAGGGCTAACAATTTACCAGAGCCTAAATTTACAAAAATTAGGCCATCACCTGCTATTGGTTTAGACAGGGATTCGCCTGGTACTTGTTTACGCCAAACTTCTTTACCGGTTTCGCGGTCAAGGGCAATAATAAAGCCATGTTCAGAACCTATGTATATTTTACCATAGGCTTGCAAAATACCCCCTGATAATTTTGCAGTTCCGTTGTCGCTCCAAGGCCAGATAGATAAATCTTGGCGTACATCGGTTTCCCATTTAACATCGCCATTAGCTAGTGATAACGCTTCTACTTGGCCTTCGCGGCTGGCAACAAAAATAGTATCTTTATATACCGCTGGCGATAAACGAGAGAAATAATGCTCAACGCCATCACCCACTGATTCTTGCCAAACTACGTCTGTTTCAAATTGATTTACAATTTCAGGTAGTACTAGTTCGTCTTCATCATCGCTTGATGAGCAACCCATTAATGTTGCCATACATAAGGCAAGCGTTGCTGTAGTTATTTTTCTCATACCTAAAACCTTATGCCGCTGGGCTAGTTACTGCTAGGTCATCTAACTTAATTTGTAAAAGTGGGTTACCTGTTAATCCACCTGCATCTACTGCAGCTTGATACGCAGTACGAGCTTGTTCTTCATTACCTTGCTCTGTGTAAATATCGCCTTTAAGCTCGGCAACGTTTGCATCAAATGCTTCGGGTAATGGTGCATTTAGTGTAGATAATGCATCGTCATATTTAGTTTGAGCAATTTGAATACGCGCTAAACGAGTAATAGCAATTGCTTTTAACTCTGTGTTTTCAACGTTTGATACTATCCAGCTTAATTTTTCGCTAGCAACATCTAACTTTTGCGCTTCTACAGCATCTTTAGCTGCTACAAATGCAGCTAAAGTTGCGTAGTTTGTATCTTTGTTTTCGCTAATAAATGTATCTGCAGATGATAAAACATCATCACTTTCAACAAGCTTAGTGTATGAATCAGACGCTTGCTCAGCGGTAGTAATTTGGTTTTGGTTATATGCTTTCCAGCCATATAAACCGCCTAAACCAACAATTACACCTAGCGCAAGTGAAAGGCCGTTTTCACGGAAAAAGCGCTTAATGGCTTCTGCTTGTTGTTCTTCTGTTGAATAAATATCCATTCTTACCTCTAATGTTCGCTTAGCCGTTTATAAGCTCAGCTAGTAGCGCTTTAGCTTGTTCTAATTCTAATGTGACTTGTTCTTTACGCTCGCGTAAATATTTTATGGTCACAACGCCTTTTTCTAATTCATCTTCACCAATAATCACTGCAACAAGTGCATCGCTTTTATCAGCACGTTTTAATTGTTTTTTAAAGTTGCCGCCGCCAGCATGAACCATAACGCGTAAACCTGGTACGTCGCTACGCAGTTGCGCTGCTATAGCAGGTGCTTGAATGCTGGCTTTGTCGCCCATTGCAGCTAAATATACATCAGCATTACGACGAATGTCACCTACGCACTCAAGTGCTTGTAGTAACAATACTAAGCGCTCTAGACCCATAGCAAAACCAACTGCGGGCGTTGCTTTACCGCCAAGTTGCTCAACTAAGCCATCGTAGCGTCCGCCAGCACACACTGTACCTTGTGCACCTAGGCTATCTGTCACCCATTCAAAAACTGTACGGTTGTAGTAGTCTAAACCACGTACTAACTTTTCATTAACCGTGTATATGACGCCAGCTGCGTCTAAACGTTCACATAAATTTTCAAAATGTTCTTTTGATTCAGCATCTAAATGCTCAGACAATTTAGGCGCATCAACTAAGATTGCTTGAACGTCTGGGTTTTTGCTATCAAGTACACGTAACGGGTTTGAATACATACGGCGTTTTGAATCTTCATCAAGCACGTCAGTATGTTGTTCAAGGTAGGCCACTAATGCATCGCGGTAATCGGCGCGCGCTTCGTTAGAACCTAAAGAGTTAAGTTCTAAACGAACGTGTTCACTAATACCAAACGCTTTCCATAATTGCGCCGTTAATAAAATAACTTCTGCATCTATGTCGGCTGTGGAAATACCAAATGTTTCTAAACCAAATTGGTGAAACTGGCGGTAACGACCTTTTTGCGGGCGTTCATGACGAAACATTGGACCCATGTACCATAGGCGCTGCTCTTGGTTGTACAGTAAGCCATTTTGGTTACCTGCACGTACACACACTGCAGTGCCTTCTGGGCGAAGTGTTAGCAAATCGCCATTGCGATCGGCAAAGGTGTACATTTCTTTTTCTACTATATCGGTAACTTCACCAATAGAGCGTTTAAATAGATCGGTTGATTCTACAATAGGAAAACGAATTTCTTGATAACCGAACGAAGCTACTGTCTCGCGTAAAATGTTTTCTACTTTCTGCCAAACTTGCGTGTCGCCCGGCAGACAATCGTTCATACCGCGAACTGCCTGAATTTGTTTTGCCACTGATAAATCCTAATTACTGTTTATGTGTAATAAAAAAATGCTTACACAACAAGAATGCTAAAAATTGACCCGCTATTATAGCGTTCTGGCTATAAAGGTAAACGCCAAACACCGCTGTTTGGCGCTTTATGCGGTATTTATTCGACGATTTTAACGTCGATAGGTGTTTGCTGCTCTTTTTGAGCAATAAAGTCGCGCACGTAGCCTTCAAGTTGGTCAACAATGTTATTGTTATCTATACGTGCTTTTTGGCGTTCGCCATTAATGTATAAACCTGAGCGACGGTTTGCACCTGCAAGGCCAATATCACTAACAAGGGCTTCGCCTGGGCCGTTTACAACACAGCCAATTACCGAAACCGATACCGGTTCAATAATATCCTCTAGGCGTTCTTCAAGTTGGTTCATGGTGCTTACTACATCAAATTCTTGGCGTGAGCAGCTAGGGCAAGCAATAAAGTTAATACCGCGTGAGCGTATACGCAGCGATTTTAAAATATCAAAACCTACTTTTATTTCTTGCACTGGGTCGGCAGCAAGCGATACACGTAGCGTATCACCAATGCCTTCAGCAAGTAACATACCCAAGCCAACAGCCGATTTAACCGAGCCTGAGCGCATGCCGCCAGCTTCAGTGATCCCTAAGTGCAGTGGCTGATCTATTTCTTTAGCAAGTAAACGATACGCGCCTACCGCTAAAAATACATCTGACGCTTTTACAGATATTTTAAATTGATCAAAATCAAGGCGACGTAATATGTCTACATGGCGCATTGCTGATTCGAGTAATGCCTCTGGTGTTGGCTCGCCATATTTTTCTTGTAAGTCGCGCTCAAGTGAGCCACCGTTTACACCAATACGAATAGGAATGTTATGTTCGCGTGCTGAGTCAACTACGGCTCTAATACGCTCTTCGCTACCAATGTTACCTGGGTTTATGCGCAAACAATCTACGCCATATTTTGCCACTTTTAAGGCTATGCGGTAATCAAAGTGAATATCGGCAACAAGCGGAATACTTACTTGCTCTTTTATACTTTTGAACGCTTCAGCTGCATCCATAGTTGGCACTGATACTCGAACTATGTCGGCACCGGCATCTTGTATAGCTTGAATTTGTGCAACGGTTGCATCAACGTCCATGGTGTCGGTGTTGGTCATCGATTGCACTGCAATAGGGGCACCATCACCAATAGGTACGTTGCCTACATTAATGCGGGTTGATTTTCTGCGTTTAATTGGAGATTCTGAAAACATAGCGACTACTCTGCTAATGGTAATTTAAATTTAGCTAAACGATTTTTAGGGAACGCTGAAATATCAATAGGTTCGCCGTTTAGGGTAATGCTTACAACGTCATGCTTACCAAGCACAACAGAAAAAGGAGGGGTGCCGCTTACAGTCATTTTGTAGCCTGCTTTTTTAACACCAAATGCTACTTTTTCGCCTTCGCCATCGTAAATTTCAACCCAACTTTCATCGTTAAAGTTCATTACAATTGTACTTAGGTTATCTGTACTTTGTTCTTGCTGTGCAGCGGGTGCTGCTTCAACAGGCGTTTGTGGCGTGAGTGTTTCGCTAGTTGCAAGTGTGCTTTGCGGCGTTAATAACGATTCGTCATCTATTTGGGCTTGCTGCTCTTGTTGTAAAACTGTGGGCTGCGCAGCTTGGCGTTCACTCATTTTTGAGTTCTCGACATTTATATTGCTGGTTTGCTCTTCTATTGGGGTCGCGTTTTGCCAAAACCATAAAGCAGATGAGCCAATAACAATCGCCAAAATTAAGTAACTAAATAGCATTAAGCGGCTATCGTTTGCTTCTTTTTCTGTGCGACGCGAAAAACTTTGCATGTTAGCTGGCTTTGTAGGCTCAGGCGGCGCAGGCATCATCGCTATTATTGGTGCGCTATCAACTTTTAATTCGCGGCAATAGTTTTTTATATACCCTTTTACAAACGTAATAGGGCCTAGTAATGCAAATTCGTCGTTTTCAAGGCGCTGTACTTGTAATTCAGACAGCTTTAAAGGGGCTGCGATAGTTTCTATGCTAACGTTTGCTTGCTCACGGTGTTTTTTTAATATTTGGCCTACCGTAGGCTGCTCGCTTTGAGCTTGCGTATTTTCTTCATTCATAATTTGTATGAGTCTGGATCCACTAGTAAAAGTCTATGCCCTGGTGTTAATGCAATGTCAGGACTTAATTTATTCCATCGCATTAATTCATCAATTAATACATGCCGCTGGGTAGCTATATCGTAAAGGGAATCGCCAGCTTTAATTTCGTAATAAATATTAGGATCGTTTAGGTAAATTTTACTTCCGTTCATCACCCGATCCGACTCTTTTAAACCATTCCATTGCAGGAGCTTTTGTAGTTTAACATTGTATCGCACCGAAATGCTAAATAGGTTTTCACCAGCAGCAATTACATGAAACGGTACTCGCAAAGCGGGTACTTTAGGATTGAGCATTGGTGGCTCTGTTTTTTTCACTGCATCGTAAGGTTTAAACTCAATGTCTGAGCTATTTTGATAATCGTTATTTTTAAATACACCGGCATCTTTAGTGGTTTCGTAAAATACCACATCAGCGCCTTCATTTTTTACAGAGCTTGCAGGTGCAGTTGTTGCGTTACTCGTTGTTTTCGGTGAGTTAAAGTTGGCTGCTTTAGGCGCACCAAATGAAATTATTTTAACCTCATCATCTGTTGTTGCAGGAGCCTGCATAGCGTTAGCAGTCGTTGGCTTAGAAACATTCGGTTTAGGTGTGCTTTTTTGCATTTTTGCAGGCTGAGCAGCAATGCTACTCGCCGAGTCATGCTCTGTAGTAAGTGCTAGCATAACTGCTGATGTATCGTTAGGTGTACTTGGTGTTAATACTTTTTTACTTGGTGCCGGCTTTGCAGCGGGTGCCATGCTTGTAACTGTAGGCGCTGCATTTGCTAGTTGTTTTGTGCTTTTATCGGCTTGGTTAGTTATTGCAGCTTGAGCTGGCTGCGTTTGCATTGTTCGGGCAATAACAGGGTTTGCGTCTTCTGCAGGGGCTACTATCGGTAGTGTTGCCGTTGGCTGATTGTTTTTTGTAACTAAACTGGTTGAGCCATCTGGCGATGCGCTTTTTTTTCTGACAATTTTTATTTTTGGTTTAGCACCCACTAGAGCGCCATTGTCGTCTTCTTTTAACTCATTTAATTTAGCTTTGCGGTATTTTTCGCGTAGCATTTCAAACTCGTTAAAGCGTGTGCGTTTTTCTCTTATTGCGTAAGCTTCGTTACTGCTTGGGTAAGTTTGTAAAATAGTGGCTGCTATTTTTTCCGACTCTTCTATTCTGCCCATTTTATTTTTAACTAAGTAGCTAAGCATTAGGGCTCGAGAAGATACACGTCCTGTATCATCGTATCGCTTTACAAGTTCGCCGGCTTTATGTAAATCGCTTTTAGCGTAATACAGTGCCGCTAAACTAATTAAAGTAGATGTACGTTGCGAGCTATGATTGAGCGCTTGCTTAAAGTAGCTTTCGGCATTTTCAAAGTCGTCAAACTCAATGGCACATAAGGCTAAGTTTTCGTAGCTTTCGGCAACTCGAATATAGCTAGGTATGTCAATGGCTTTTAAAAATTGGTCTGTTGCGCGGTCGTACTCGTCAATACCACACAAAAATACGCCGTAGTTATTTAGCGTATTAGGATCGTCTGGTTTTATATCAAGTGCTTTTTGGTAGGCTTTATCTGCACGAGCGTTTTCGCCAACTTGTTGGTAATAATAAGCAAGCGAGTAGTGAACTTCAGGTAAGTTAGGGGCAAATTCAGATGCGCGTTCTAAATTATATTTTGCTTGAGAGTTGTTACCCGCTTTTAAGTACTGAAGGGCTAAAGCTATACGTGTGCGTGCTGCGCCAGCATTATTAATTTTATTTTTGACGACGGGTTTGTTACTTCCGTTATAACTACTTTCGCTAACACAGCCACTTAGGGCAAGTGCTGATAGTGTTAAAGCAAGTATAGATCGCATTACCTTGTCTCTTTATTTTTGTCCATAGCGCCTATCTTACCTAAAACCTTTCGTGTTGCATCATTTATTTAAAAATAAACAACTTAACCACCCTGCACAGCTAATATACGCGGGGTGGTTATAGGCTTATGCTTGCTGAATATTAACGCTAATAGCGTTATCATCACGCATTTTCTTTTTCGCCATACGTTTAGTACGGTCAACTACATCACCTGCTAATTGCCCACACGCTGCGTCAATATCATCGCCTCGAGTACGGCGCACAATACAGGTAATACCAGCAGCCTGTAAAACCTTAGAAAAACGGTCAATTCGGCTATTGCTAGAGCGCGTGTATTCGTTACCAGGGAACGGGTTAAATGGAATAAGGTTTACTTTACAAGGTGTACCTTTTAACGTTTTAACTAATTCGTGAGCTTGATCAGTGCTGTCGTTAACGCCGTTAAGCATTACGTATTCAATCGTTACGTCTTTATTTGCTTTAGAGCCATCAATGTAACGACGACATGCTGCTAAAAACTCTTCAATAGGGTACTTTTTATTAATAGGCACTAAAATATCACGCAGTGCGTTATCTGGTGCGTGAAGTGAAATAGCAAGCGCTACGTCAATCTTCTCTTTTAATAAATCAAGTGCAGGTACTACACCCGACGTACTTAATGTTACGCGGCGCTTAGATAAGCCAAAGCCCCAATCGTCCATCATTAATTCCATTGCTGGTACTACGTTTTTAACATTAAGTAATGGCTCGCCCATACCCATCATTACTACGTTAGTAACAGGGCGTTTTTCGCTGTTACCATCAAGGCCAATATCTTTAGCTACGCGCCATACTTGGCCAATTATTTCTGATACTTTTAAGTTGCGGTTAAAGCCTTGTTGCGCGGTAGAACAAAACGTACATTCTAAAGCACAGCCAACTTGTGAAGATACACATAACGTTGCACGTTCTTTTTCTGGTATCCACACAGCTTCTACTTCTTGGCCGCCTTCAAGTACTAATGCGTATTTGATTGTGCCGTCGCTCGCTTGTTGGCGTACAGATATTTCTGGTGCAACAATTTCGCATTCGTTTTTAAGCTTTTCTTTAAGCTTTTTATTTACGTTGCTCATTTCGTCGAAGTTATCTACGCCAAAATGATAAATCCATTTCATCACCTGGTCGCCACGAAATGGCTTTTCACCGAACGATACAAATAGCTCGCGCATTGCATCTCGGTTTAAATCTAATAAGTTAATCTTTTTTTGCTCGGTCATGAAACAACCTCAATCGGTGACGGTGGAGATAAAAATTTACAAGGACGAATTGTACACAATTCACTCAGTTTAATCATTAAGTAAAATATCAAAAATGTACTTATGAATACTTTACGTAATGACTAAAAAAGGGCCCGAAAGCCCTTTTCATTTTGTTAACGAGTTCGAATTAACGAGTACGTGAACAAAGCTCTTCATCAGAGAAGAAGTACGCGATTTCGCGAGCAGCAGATTCAACAGCGTCAGAACCGTGAACAGCGTTTTCGTCGATGCTATCAGCGTAGTCTGCACGTAAAGTACCAGCTAGTGCTTCAGCAGGGTTAGTAGCACCCATGATTTCACGGTTTTTAAGAACAGCGTTTTCGCCTTCAAGAACTGTAACCATTACTGGACCAGATGTCATGAAAGATACTAAAGCGCCAAAGAAAGGACGCTCGCTGTGCTCTGCGTAGAAACCTTCAGCTTTCTCTTGTGAAAGGTGAACCATTTTAGCTGCAACGATTTTAAGGCCAGAAGTTTCGAAACGGTTGTAGATAGCGCCAATGTGGTTTTTAGCTACTGCGTCTGGTTTTACGATTGAGAAAGTACGCTCTAAAGCCATCTTTATGCTCCAATAATTTATAAGTAAAAGTGTGAATATTAACGGGCGCGAATTATACGCGCTTTAGCTGAAAAATCCTAATTTTATTAAAAACCAGTTTGATTGCAGTTTTGTGATCTTGATCAAAAGCACAATGCTTGTCGGATTTATAATGCCGCGCTTGTAAATTAATTAATCATGCAACCGACTTATACTCGGTTCGATGTATGGAGCGCACATGCCAACTGTTTCTTCTTTAACTTCTTTTGTACCTGAACTGTTATGCCCTGCAGGGAGCTTAAAAAATATGCGCTATGCGTTTGCTTATGGCGCAGATGCCGTGTATGCAGGTCAGCCCCGTTACAGTTTGCGTGTACGAAATAATGAGTTTGACCTAGACACTTTACAAATAGGCATTAATGAAGCACATGCACTAAATAAAAAGTTTTATGTGGTATCAAATATTGCCCCGCATAACGCTAAGGTTAAATCGTATTTACGTGATATTGAGCCGGTAATAGCAATGGCACCCGATGCGCTAATTATGTCAGACCCTGGGCTTATTATGCTTGTTCGTGAAAAATGGCCAGCCATGCCTATTCACTTATCGGTGCAAGCAAACGCCGTTAACTTTGCTAGCGTGCAGTTTTGGGCGAAGCAGGGCATTGAGCGGGTTATTTTATCAAGAGAACTGTCGCTTGAAGAAATTAAGGAAATACGCACGCTCTGCCCAAATACTGAGCTTGAGGTGTTTGTACATGGTGCATTATGTATGGCGTACTCTGGTCGCTGCTTATTATCGGGTTATATAAACAAGCGCGACCCAAACCAAGGTACATGTACAAATGCATGTCGTTGGGATTACGATGTAAAACCAGGCGTTGAAAACGAAACGGGTGAGATGGTGCATAAAATTGATCCGAAACAGGTTATTCCTACCCTTGGTGAAGGCGCGCCAAGTAGCGAAGTATTTATGTTAGAGGAGCAAGGCCGCCCTGGTGAATATATGCCTGCATTTGAGGATGAACACGGCACGTATATTATGAACTCAAAAGATTTACGCGCCGTGCAATATGTTGAACAGTTAACAAAAATGGGTGTACATAGTTTAAAAATAGAAGGGCGCACTAAGTCATTTTATTATGTGGCGCGCACTGCACAAGTGTATCGACAAGCAATAGACGATGCGGCTTTGGGTAAACCATTCGATACTAACTTATTTAAAACACTCGAAAACTTAGCACATCGTGGTTATACCGAAGGTTTTTTAAAACGCCATGCCCATCAAGAATATCAAAACTATGAATACGGTCACTCGGTATCTACTAAGCAGCAATTTGTAGGTGAAGTGCTAGGGCGTGACGAAAATGGATTAGTAAACATAGACGTAAAAAATAAATTTTGCACAGGCCACTCACTTGAACTGATGACACCACAAGGGAACATTATTTTTGAACTTGAATACATGCAAAACAAAAAGGGCGAAAGTATTACCGATGCCAAAGGCTCTGGGCATATTGTAAAAATTCCGCTAAATGAGAGCGTTAACTTAGATCACGCTATTTTAATGCGTAATCTAGATGCACACCAAGATACCCGAAATCCATTCAAAGAGGTCAGTTAGAGTCCACTTTAATAACTGCTCAAAGCTATTTTATTATTAAATATGATACATAGAGTGACGCTGAGCAGTTATATCTTCACCTGCTATTTTTAAATACCATTTATGGAATTTACTTTATCATTAATGCTTATTTATAAAATTTTAAAAGCGAATATAATGGATATTCGTACTTAATACGTGTTGTTAAATCGCTCCTCACTGTTACCCCATTATTTTTTAAAGGAATCATTTTTGTATGTGGATAATTTTTGCATTACTCGCGACCGTTTTTTTTGGTGCTCGAGGAGTGTTGTATCAATGGACGTCGCAGAAAAAGATTAACCGTAACTTATTATTATTCGGTGTATTTTTTGTAGGGTTTATTATTAGTGCGCTAGGTACTGTGGTGTTTGAGCACACGTGGTATGGCTGGGCAGACATTACGGTTGGGTTGGCTTTAGGGTTTGGCTCTTTTGCTGCTAATGGTTTGTTGCATAAAGGGTTTTCGGTTGGTAAAGCGTCTTTAATTAGTATTTTATCTGGATTAACACCTCTGTTTGTCCTTTTATTTGCTTTTTTATTGTGGCAGGAGACCTTAACAACAATTCAATTAATTGGTTTTTTCATTATTTTTGGTGGCCTTTATATCATTCGCTACTCAAGCGATATTTCGTTGAATAATCTACAAGGTGCGCAATGGGGATTACTCGCTGCACTTGCCTTCGCATTTAATGATTTAATGGGTAAGCAATCAACACTCCTCGAGGCAGATACGTTTGCAACTTTAACGTCTATGTTTGGGTTTGGGAGTTTTCTTTTTGCTGTCAGTTGGTTAGTAAAACGTAAAAATGCACTTGCAGCGCAAGACCGATCTCATACGTATTGGTCTGCGAGTAAAACATTTTCGTGCGGGTTACTTATAGGGCTAACAAACGTGGCGGGTATGGTGGCAATAATATCGGCGTTTTCGCTTGGTAATACAGGACTTGTTTCAGCTATTTCCGGAATGAACATTTTAATTATTTTGCTCTATTCACGCATCGTTTTAAAAGAGTCGTTTACCCGCCAAGAAGTGATAGGATTAGCAACAGCATTTTTAGGTGTAATTGTACTTAGGCTCAGTTTTTAAACGTTTAAAGCTTTAATACTTTCTTTTTAAAAGCATACATTGCTAACTTTCGTTAAAGTGTTGCAATGTATGCTCTATTAACAGTCGCACTCGATAAGGGATTTGTTTTCTGTCGCGATAAAGTATAGAAAATGGCTGCCCGTTACTTTTCCAGTCAGGAAGAATACGTTTAAGTCTTCCTGCATCTATAAGAGGTAATGCTATGTAATCGGGAATGTAGCTAATACCTAAGCCTGATTCGACCGCTTGTTTCATCATTTGTATTTCATCAACTTCCAATCGAACATGTGTGTTTGGGTTGAAGCTATATTCCTCGTTCGTTTGCAGGTTTTTTAACTGCCACGGAGCTAACCCAACGCACGTAATTTTTGGGTGATCTTTTAATTGCTCAGGATGAGTGATGGATTGATGATCATAATTTGGGTGAACACACAGCAGATTATGAGTAAGCTTAAGCTCTCTAATAACCCAATTATCAATGGCTGGGTTTCTCACTCTAAACGCTATATCAATCCCTTCTTTTTCAATATCAATAAGGTTATTTGAAAAGCGTAAATCTAGTTGAATATTGGGATACTGCAGTAAAAAATCACAAAAAATGGCACTTAAAAAGTGTTTACCCATGTAAATGGGGGCAGAGATCCTGATTTTCCCTTTAGGTTGGTCTTTCTCATCACAAAGTGCTTGCTCTATACACTCCACCTCGTCAAATAACTTACGATAGCGATCGTAATATAACTCGCCAGTATGCGTTAGCGTTACTCGATGAGCATCTCGATTGAGTAGCGTTAATTGAAGAGCTTGCTCTAATAGACGTATTCTACGGCTTAAGGTTGATAGTGATATATCAAGATTTGCTGATGCTTTTTTAAAGCTACCCAGTTTTACTATGGTGCAAAAGTAACGTAAATCATCGAGAGAATAACTAGCTGCCATCAGAACTACTTTAATATTTAGGAGGTAGGCAATAGTAACAGCGGCACTTTAAAATTTCATTAGAGATTAAGGGGGGAAAGAACTGAAGTTAGGCAATAAAATTTTATATAACTTTGATTTCATGACCTTTAAATAAAAGCACTGGTAAATAACGTAACTCAATCTGATCAGCTAAATTAATTAAAAGTAGTTTTAAGTCATATTTGCTAAAGCCATTGAAAATAGATTTACATTGAGTACTTTATTTAATTAAGTGTATTTATAAGTCGTCTTTTTAGGTGAATAGCTAAAGAATAATTAGAGGCTCTACACAAAATAGAGCCTCATTTTTATAATTTAGAAACGATAACTTGCACCTAAATAAACAGTACGGCCATTAACCGTTGTGTTGTATAAACGATTATTAGAGTCTGAATATTGCTCTTCTCGTTCATTAGTTAAGTTACTGGCTTCTATAGTGAGTTTTAGCTTTTCATTTACCTGATAAAAAGCAGATGCATCTATGTATGTGCTGGCATGAAAACCGTTTTCGTCTTCATCGCCGTTACCCGCTTGTACCGCTGCAATATAGTCACTTCTATAAGCGGCTGCAACGCGAGCGCCCCATGAGTCAGAATCGTAATATACTGTAAAGTTACCAGAGTGTTCTGAAAGCCCTGGGAACGATTTATATTGATCAACACCTGAGTTACCCACATTACGGTACAGCGCTTCACCATCAGCAAATGTATAATTCGCAATAACACCTAAGTTATTAAAAGGAGCAGGTAAAAAGTCGAGATCTCGTTGAAAAGCCA
The DNA here is from genome assembly GCF_001469205.1 of Pseudoalteromonas sp. H103. NCBI lineage: Bacteria > Pseudomonadati > Pseudomonadota > Gammaproteobacteria > Alteromonadales > Pseudoalteromonadaceae > Pseudoalteromonas > Pseudoalteromonas sp. H103. The sequence goes on from NZ_LOFG01000021.1 coordinate 205,797, forward strand.
GTTCCCAGCCACTAATATCACTTTCATCTAAGTTTTGTGGCTGAATAACGGTAAAAACAGTACTTGCAGTTTGCGGGTTGCCGTTTTCGTCTACGTCGCCTAATAAACTAACAGGGTAGCCAGTCTGGCTGTATGGAATGTCATATGTTTCGGTGATAATGAAGTTATCAATAGATTTATGGAAGTAACTTACGGCTGCATACCCTATATTTTCAAAGTAATATTCAACTGAAAAGTCGAAATTAACTGATTCATAAGGTTTAAGGTTTGGGTTTCCTGAACTGATACTTAGGCCATTGGTTGATGTGGCATCATTTTGTACCACACCTGTTGGCACTAATGCAGCGAGTGAAGGGCGGGTGAGATTTTCGCCATAACTTGCACGTAGCACTAAACTGTTATTACTATCCCACACTAAATTTATAGCGGGTAGTAACCCTGAATAGGTATTTTCAACGTCAACTACTTCTCCATTTATTAACCCTATAGCATTGGTAGTTGTATCGTAATGGCGTACACCCGCATTACCCAGTAAGTAACCTGAGCCTAGCTCCCATTCAGCTTCGTACTGCAAATAAGCGCCAAAGGTTTTTTCTTGTACGTTATCGGTAAAATCAGGGTTATCTAAATTAGGGTCGATATTCATACTCGCTAGAGTGCCTAGTACATCAACACTTACCCATTGTTGCTTATTGTGTGCGGTATTGGTAAATGTGAGGCTTGAATCTACCGTGTCATCCAGTACGCCATCTTCCCAGTCACTACGGTTAATGTTGTCAGATTTACTTTCACCGTTTTCACTTTCAAACTTTTTATTAGATACACCAAACTTTATATTTGAAGCATTGTTTAGTGTGTAATTAAAATCTAATTTTACAGAGTCGAATGTATTAGTTATTTCTTCTTCAGATATATCAATTTCGTGATAACGAAATAAACTACTGTCTGTAGGCTCAAATCCGTATGTGTTTTCACCATAATAAGCATCTTGGCGGTAATCAATTGTTTCATCGCCAAATGTTTCTAGATAAACTTTAACACTCCCGGTATTAAATTTGGTTTCTGAGCGCCCCACGAGAGCGGTCATATTTAAATCGTTTGTAATTTGCCAGTCACTTTTTAATACAAATTGGCTTATTTTAGTGTCTGCATATTGGCTGCGGCTTTCTGAGTGTATTGCGGCATCTTCGTATACTGAGTAAATAGCGTCGTTATTTTCATTTATTTCAAGTGCTGTGAGCTTTGAACATACTTGCTCGTTGTTATAAGCAGGGCCTGTACAGCCAAGAGCTGTTGAGCTTGAGCCTCGGTTTTGTAAGTGGAATTCACTACGATCATTATTCAGTTCACCATATAAAGCATCAAAACTAAATTCAAGGTTATTATTTGGGCGATATTGCAGAGCAAGGGTCGTCCCTAAACGTTCCTGTTCGTTTTCAAATAATGAGTAGCGGCTACCACGAGAAAAGCTCACTTCTTCGTTGTTAATTTTATCTTGTAATTCATCTGATAGTTCAGATATATCGGAGCCTGATGCATTTTTTTTGCGCCAGCGATAAGTATTGTAGCCTTGCTCATTTACATCACGTTTGCTGTATGCAATTGAAAATAATGCACCAAATTTATCATCCCATGTATTTGAGATAAGCGCTGCAACTCGTGGGCTAACATCATCGGTTTGTGAGTTGTCGCCAAGTTGACCTGATAGAGCAGTATTAAAACCATCAAAATCAAATGGTTTAGCTGTATGAAGCCCAACAGTGCCGCCTATGCCGCCTTCATCCATTTCGGCTGAAAATGATTTTTTCACATCAACGCGTTGAAATAACTCAGAAGCAAATATATTAAAATCAAAAGCGCGAGAGCGACTTACTGAACCTCGGCTATCCATTGCTGAAGACGATGTACCTAAAGCTTCCATACCGTTGAGTTGTACTTGTGTAAAGTTTGGACCCAAGCCTCGTAACGAAATTTGTCGGCCTTCGCCGCCTTCTCGAGTTATGGCAATGCCAGGTACACGTTGTAGTGAGTCTGCTAGATTTAGATCGGGAAAATCTGCAATATCTTCAGCCACAATAGAATCTTGTGCGCCCACAGCATTTCGTTTTAAATCTTTTGCTTTTAACAAACTGTTGCGATAACCCTGTACAACAATTTCTTCCACTTCTGTTTGCGCAGATTGTTCTGCATACACATAATTAGACACGCCTAATGAGCTCATTATAGCCGTTGCTAAAAGCGTACGAGATGGTTTGTTCAACATAATGCTTCCTTGGTTTTTAATTTAAAGTTGATTATTAATAAAAGGGTTTGTGCGCACTAAATGACCTTCGTCAAATTGCACCACATAGTTAAAGCGCGCCTGCTGTGGCGAGCCGGGTATAAAATCGGTTGAAATTACTTGTGCGCCGCTATTTTTTGCAGCATTAAACTGCATTGTTCGTTGCGAATTAGTGGCACTTAAATTTGCATCTGCGCGGGTACGCACCATGTAGCCTTTTAATACAAGTTGCTGAATTTTATAAAAGTCGCGTATAGGGTTGTTCACAATCATAAAAGCAGCTTCGGGGTGGTTTTCATCATAATGGGCAAACATGCTAGCCCCCTTTAACGAAGGTCTATTTTGTTTATAAAGTGCGGATTGCTGTGTATTGCCATCAAATAAGAATATGAATTTACCTGCTAAAGCACGTGTACTTGGCCACCCAAACTTAACGACGGTTTGGTTTAAAGATAATGGCGTTTTGCGTAAATCATCTGGCGTGAATAATAAGTTAGGTAACGATTTTTGAATTAACTCATCGAGTAAATAATAATCTTTCGATGTAAATTTAAGTGGCTGGGTTCCTAAAATTAAATCAGATCGTGTTTCTTTTACATTAAGCATTACAACAATTGGAAAGTGCTGCGGATTTGCCTCTGACCATGCTTTGAGTGTATTTAAACAGCCACTAAACAACACACAATGGCTTTGCACATCAATGTCGGGAATGTGCATTACTTTAAATCCTGGCGTTGCTAATTGCTTTTTTTCTAACTCATTAAACAAAGGCGTTGTTGCAAAAGTATTAGCCCAAGGTTTTATGTATAAATCACCATTAGGGTCTTTTAAAACGTCAATTTCTAAATGGCGAACACCGCTATTTAACTGTTTAATAATAGATGAATGACCGTAATCAATACGGGCCATTAGCTTGGGGCTTAAATCATTTAATTTATGTTTAACGCCTACGTTTAATGTTTTTTTATAGCTGTTATGTGAGCCAATCATTTGCAGGGTATTTAATGGCATAGCGTTAATGCTAGTTACATAACCTGCAAAAATAATAAAAATAAAAAATGGCATAGCACGTCTCAATTGTTGAGTTTGCTATCTAAGAGCGAGCATTTATAAATTAGGGGACACAAAAATATGCATTTAATAAAAGTTTCATAATAGAAAAGCATGTTTATAAAATTTTATGTCCCCTTTTATCCATTACCGCGCTCTAAATAATAAGTGAAATAAAAACGGGATAAAGCCATCATGATTAGAGTCAAAGTACTATGGTTAGCACTATGGATTGGGTTATGTATTACATGCAAAGTAAGTGCTATTGAATACTTTGAGGTTAAAAGTGCGCCGCAGATGGAGACGGTTAAAGTGGCCTTTTTAGCCGATATTCATCTACATGATATTTTTGCTAATTTACATGACGTAGATAATATAGAACTCCCAAAGGACGTTACCTCAAAGCAACCATTACTAATGCGTAGTATGCTTGCCCAGCTTCATTCAACACGTCTTTTTAATGAAAATTATTTTGTTTTTTTACATGTATTAGATGAACTAGCCGAAAAAAAAATAAAACTAGTCGCCTTACCTGGCGATTTTACTGATGATGGCCAACCTATTAATGTGCGGGCTCTGGCGCGTATTTTAGGTCATTATGAAAAGAAATATGGAATGCGTTTTTTTGCCATACCGGGTAATCACGATCCCGTAAAACCATATACAACACCGGCAGGTAAAGCGGACTTTTTAATGGCGCAAGGTAAAGAGTTTGGTGTTTATAGTTATCAACATGAAAAGTGTATGGCTAAGCTGGCAGTATGTGATGATGGTTTAAAAAACTGGGGATACGCTGAAATACTAAGCACACTCGATGACTTTGGGTTTAGTAAACATAAAGGTGATGTGCTATATGAAACGCCTTATAAAAACCGAGAGTTTATATGGTGTAACCCCAATAACAAAAAACACTGTATCACCATGCCCGATGCGAGCTATTTAGTTGAGCCTATAAAAGGGGTTTGGTTAATGGCAATTGATGCCAATGTGTATGCACCGCAATGGCAAAACTCACCGCTCACTTTTAAAGGGTCGTCTGGTGCCGGCTATAATGCTTTAATTGATGCAAAGCCTCTATTGTTAAAGTGGATAAAAACGGTTGTAAAAAGAGCCAAAACTCAAAATAAAACACTGGTTGCATTTAGTCACTTTCCAATGGGGGAGTTTTACGACAATGCAAATGACGAATTACATAAAGTGTTTAGCCGTGGTCATTTTTCTCTACCAAGAGTGCCAACACCACGTACAGCAAAAATACTGGCAGATACAGGGTTAACGCTCCATTTTGCAGGGCATATGCATTTAAATGATACGGCGCTGATAACCAGTAATCAGCACTCCCAGTTAGTTAATGTGCAAGTGCCAAGTTTAGCGGCTTACAAAGCGGCCTATAAAGTTGTAGAGCTAAATTTAGCTAAGCAAACCGCGCTTATTAGTACTCATACATTAGACGATGTGCCGGGTTTTAATAACTTATTTAGTTTATATGAAAAGGAATGGCAGTATCGTAACTTGCATAATCTTAGTAATTTTGACCGCACTATTTTGAACTCAAAGAGTTATGGTGATTTTACCAAGCAACATTTATTTGGGCTGATTAAACAGCGTTTTTTAAAACGCGATTGGCCTAAAAATTTAGTGGCATGGTTAAATGACAATCATCATTTAGCCGATTGGTTTATAAATATGCAATGTTTAAATGAAGCACCGCCTAATTTGCTCTCTCAGCTTGAAGCTGTATCGACAAAAGAATGGCTTCAAGATTTTTATTTATTACGAAATGGTGATGTAACAGCAGATATAACAGCTAAAAAGCGTATTACTTATCAACAACTAAATACTTTTTTAGCACAATCGACATGTAAAACAGATACGCAAATACAGCAATACTTAGCCCTGTTAATAAAAGTAATGGCAAAATTTAGTCAGCATACCCAGGGGGAGAATTTCCGCGTTGATTTAAAAACAGGAAAAATCATTTAATACTGATAACTCAACCCTAAGTAAAAGGTACGTCCACTTGTGGTTGAGTTGTAAGCTCTGAGGGTTGAATTACTGTATTGTCGCTCTTGTTCATTACTGAGATTAAATGCGCTAAATTTAAGTTTCCAATAATTAGAAAAATAATAATTTACACTTGCATCCCAATAGGTGGTCGGCATAAATCCGGTTTCGTTTTCATCGAGTAAAAGGCTGCCAGCACGCACTAAATATTTATCTCTAAAAATAGCGCCGAGTTTAAAATTGAATTTGGGGTGGTCGTAAAAAATCATACTTGATGCGGTAATTTTAGATAAAAAAGGCAGGTTTTTTTTAAATAAAGCAGTGCCATTATTTGAGTCGTAATAGGTGACTTTACCTTTATTATAAGCAGCTTGTATATTAATGCCCCAATCAGAATTATGTATTAAGTAGTTTAAACTTACCTCGGCTCCCCACTGGTAGGCCGTTTCTGCATTACTTAGCCAAAGTAATTGACTATCGGAGTTTGGAGGCGGCGAACCTTCAAATAAAGGCGCTTGTGTTGTGACTATGTAATCCTCTAGATCTTTATAAAAAAGTGATATGTTAAACGAACTGTGACTACTAAAATCAGCCTCTAAAGAAATATCGCTATTATAAGATAAGTAAGGTTTTAGATTTGAGTTAAATATGTATTTTGTACTATTGGGGGTATCGTTTGAGCCATCAAAATTGAGTGAATTTAGTAATGGTTTTGAATAGTTTTTGGAAAGTCCTGCACGAAATCGCCAATTATCGTTAATAAAATATGACCCATTAAAAGTTGGAAGCCATAGACTATACAAAATCGGAGAGTAAGGCGCTTGAGTGTAAGATGTTATAGATTCTGATTGGTAACGTACACCTATATGAGCCTCCCATTTTTCTTGCTCTGTACTTAATAGAGTATAAGCACCTCTGCTATATTCCTTTATATGTTCAGCTTTAGTCGTGATTAAAAAATTATTGGCTTGTACATTAAATGGGTCAATGCCATAAAGCTTAAGTGCCTCATTCGTGTTTATTTTTAACCACTGCTGTTTTTTATGTGCATTTTGCGATGAAACATACGATGCAGGAAGGTCAATTAATTGTTGTGGTGTATCGGGTATTTCATTAAAAAAAATATCGTTTTGCTGTGCGTTATTCATTTTATTTTCAAACAGAGTCCAGTCAGCCCCGAATTTAAGGGTTATTAAACTATTAACGTCATATTGAAAATCTAATTTTGCGAAGGTGTACTCACTATTTGAATTGTATTGCTCTATATCACCATGATGCATTTGCCACATCGTCGGATTTTTCAAGTTTTCGCTGTACTTAATATCTGCATAAAATGGCGTTTTACGATAATCAATTGTAACGTCACTTACACCTTGGGTATAAATCTTATTGCTGAAAGGAATGTCATACTTTGAGCGCTCGTTTCCTAATATGGCGTTTATTTTCCAATTTTGATCTACTTGTTGTGTAAGCGAGAGCACGCCTTGCTGATATGCCGTTTTTATTTTTTGGGCTCTACTTTCAGTAGCGACTCTTGCATTTTCATAACGTGCATACACAAGCTCATTATTTTTATTAGCTTGAATGTCTTTAATTGTTGTTAGCCCTATAATTATAGGCGTTGACTGATCCCCCCTTGGGTATAAATGATATTCATGCCTATCACCTTTTAAAAACCCTGAGAGCATATCAAAATCAAAATGGGTGGTTTCATTTTTGTACTCTACAGATAGGTTTGCCCCAAATCGCTGCTGGGTTGCTTGCCATACCGAGTAGCGATTACCGCGAGGGATTATATAATCGCCTTGAGTTAAATGCTGAGCTTGTGATTGAGTTAACGCCGAGAGATCAGCGCCTTCTATGGCAATATTTCGCCAGCGAAATGTATTAGCGCCTTGCTCTAACGATTCTCTGTTTGTGTACGCAACGCTTGCAAGTACCCCCCAATTATTCCAGGTGTTAGAAATTAAGCTTGAATAACGCGTTGCGCCAGTACCTGTATAGTCGTTGTAGCCAAGCTCAGGGGTAATAACAAATTTAAACCCCTCATTATCTAAGGGGTTTATAGTTTTCAGTGCCATAGTACCAGATATTCCACCTGCTATTTTGTCGGCAGAATAGGCTTTAATTACATGAATTTGTTTAAATAGTTCGGCAGGTAATATATTAAAATCGAAAGAACGATCGCGCTGTTTTTGCACTCGGCTATCCATCGGTGAATCGTTATTTGCTAAGACAGGCATGCCGTTAAGTGTTACCAAACTAAAATCAGGATAACTGCCACGTATTGATACTTGGCGTCCTTCGCCAGCTTCGCGAGTAATGGCTACACCCGGAATATACTGTAAGGCTTCAGCCAAGTTAGTATTTGGTATATCGGTAATATCTTGTGCAGAAATGGCTTCGCTAATCGTTTTATTAGTGTGTTTTAAGTTTCGTGAGCGAGCCAACGAATAGCGGATACCCTTTACTGTTATTTCTTCAAGTGTTTCGTTATCGTTTACTACTTTTTTTGGAAAAATAACAAAACCATCGTTTTGAATTTTATATGTTAATTCACTGTCTTCTAACAAATAATCCAATGCTTGAGCAAGTGTATGATCGCCAATTAAGGTGGATGTAGTTTTGTCGTCGATAAGTGAAGGGTTACTACTAAAAGAGACTGCATACGCATTTGCTACTTCTCTTAAGCTGTCACTGAGAGAACCGGCAGGTATATAAACAAACGTATGTATGTTTTTTGCGGCACTTGGCATTGCTGTTAAGCAACTAACAGCAATAAAAAAGTACACTAAAATACGTTTATTTAATGTACACACATGTTTTAGCATAAGAGTTTAATCAACATACTTCATTTAAGGTCGCGTTAAATGAAGTTCGTTGCTCTTTTTTTCTACATTCCAGTTGTAAGTAGATGCTATTAGCATAAGGCTTTGTTGCGGCGTTTCGAGATTAAATCGTCCGCTAATTAAAGTATTATTGAGTGCGTTATCTACTTTAATTACCATAGGGCTATAACGCTGCAATTGCTTAATAACAGTGGTTAGAGGTTCTTTTTTTGCATCAATCCAACCCATTCGCCAAGCAGGGAGTTGTGCCAACTGCTGGCTATAATCTACAGCTATATGTCCATTTTTTATAACAGCTTGTTGAGAGGGAGTTAATATCACTTTATCTAAGGCCGAGACTTCTACCCGGCCTTCGTACACTGTTACCACTACTTCATCCTTATTGCGCTCTACATCAAAAGAAGTACCTAGTACTTTAATGCTTGCTTGTCCGGAATTTATTATAAATGGCCGTGTTTTATCTTTGGCTACATCAAAAAAAACCTGTCCTTTTTTTAATTCGATTTGCCTAGAGTGTGGTAGTAAGTGTGCAGTCAACTCACTATCTGCATTTAAGTGTAAATATGAACCGTCATCTAATAACTTAGATACACGTTTGCCTAAACGTGCTTCTAAAAGCTGAGGTAGGTTAGTTTCAACTGCTGTTTTTGCAATAGGTGTTGGTGTAAACGCTTGTTGAGATATAGCAAGCCAGTACACTGCAAAGGCAATAGCGCTAAAGCTTGCCGCTAACGCGAGCACAGGGAAATTTCTAGAGCGTTTAGTGTTAGGTGCAATTTCTGGAGTCGCTAAATTATTTTGTTTAGTGTAAATGTATAGAGCTTGTTTAACAGCAGGATCGCCAAATACATTGGCTATTTTTTCAAATGCATTCTTATTTTCTGCGCATTTTAACCAAAGCGATAGTTCTTCACGGTCATGATCATTTAAATCATTAATCCGGTCTAGCCAATCTGCTGCCTGTTCTAAGCGTTGTTCGTTCATTAAAAAACCTAATCTGCGTTGATTAAATATAAAGAGCGTAAAAATTTAAAAAAGGGGACATTGTTATTGATTTTTTTCTATGTGAAGCGTTATCTGTATCATTGCACGCGTAATATGTTTTTTTACAGATTCTTGGCTCATATTTAACTGCTTAGCAATTTCTTCGCGACTTAATCCATCAATACGACGAAGCTTAAATACATTTCGCCTTAGTGGTGGTAAATCTTGAAGTGCATTTTTAACAAGATCGAGCTTTTGCTCTGTAATAGACTGCGCCTCAGGATCGCTATTCTCATCTGTAAACAGCTCAATATCGTCAGTATTATTTTGTTGGCTTTTGTTTTTTTGCCAATCGCTATACATAACAGACTTTGCTACCTGATTTATATATGCCTGAAGGTTTTCTATCTCCGATGTATTATTTCTATTTAATGTTCTTAATAGAGCCTCTTGTACTAAGTCGTCTATGTCATCTGCATTGCTAGATCGGCGACTAATGAACTTACGAATATGGCTAATAATATTTTTTACATCGGTCTGTTCAGAAGAAGCATTTAAATTCGATGGCAGGGGGCTTTTAAAAGTCTTCATTACTCGCTCTAGAATTTTATTTTAAATAAATAATAAGCGAATAATATGACCAGCTTATTACAAGCAAGTTGGTGCGTAAATTTAAAGAAAGTAATTGATTAAGATCAATTGTTCTATATTAATAAAGTGCATAATTTTGGGATAAAATAAATTATTAACTAGCGAGACTAAAAAGTGGCTCTACTTATAAATAACAAGTGCATTAACTGTGATATTTGTGTTGCCGAGTGTCCCAATACAGCCATTTATATGGGGTCAAAAACTTATCAAATAGATCCAGCAAAATGCACAGAATGTGTTGGGCATTATGACAACCCTACGTGCGTTATTGTATGTCCAATTAATTGTATAAAACCCGATCCTAATAATCGTGAAAACCTCGATGAATTAGCTCAAAAGTATGTCAGGTTAACTAGTTCGCATTAATAAACCTTTTTAGTGCTCACAATACGGTACAAATGCCACATCCTTTAAGGTTGCTTAAGGGGGGTTATAATTTGAACATACTTCAATCCCGAGAGGCCAATATTACTTTGGCTTCATTAAATGTTAACTATAGTGTGTTACTTTAGTACTTTATAAACTCAATGTTTAATCTAGAAATAGGGTTAGATTTATAGGAGTCTATTTTGAAAATAGGTACTAACGCTATCCAAAATGCACCTTCTAAATGCGTAATATCGCTTGATAATGATTGTCGAGTATTTGTTATTGGCGATCTTGATGGTGACTTACCCGCCTTAAAGCATGAACTTAACAAGGTAAATTTTGACCCACAGAAAGATTTTTTATTTTGCTTAGGCGATTTCGTTGATCGAGGTGAGCAAACCCCTGATTTATTCACTTACCTACAGGCCATTAATGCATTTATGGTTTTAGGTAATCATGAGCATTTAATGCTTGAGTCGTTATTGAGTAACGATAAAGCTGCATATAAATTATGGACAGAAAATGGTGGTAATTGGCATAAGTCAATTTCAAGTGAAAAGCTTAAAGTTATGTGTAAAGCGCTTTTAAGTAAGCCGCTTTCTATAGTACTTGAATATCGTGGTTACAAAATTGGTTTATCTCACACATTTCCTCAAATATGGGATTGGAATAATTACCCCGATGATAAGTCAACGGTTGTAGATTCGTTACTGTGGGATCGTGATGTAGTTAAGCACGATAAAATAATAAGCAGTGATGGCGTTGATTTTTCTATTCATGGGCATAATTCAACAAAGACGCCTTTTTGGGTTGGCAATAGTTATCATATTGATACAAATTACTTAGGAGGAAAACCAACCCTTTTAGAGCTTAGTGAAGTTATTAAAAGTATATCTTTAAAATAATTAACAGTAATGGCTGTTTAATAATCTATTTTTTATTTGCGTTAACAAACGATTAAGTTTGGCTATGTAAAATTGGCGCAAATTTGCCATTACGTAACATAATTACGTAAAAGGATTAACTATTTGCTTTAGCTTGTGTAAAGCAAGTTTAAATGGAACAGCCTCTCTCATGTTATCAACACGCCATTTTTCTCTCCCTTTTTCAAAACTTTGTAAATCATCACTTTATTTATCTGTACTTTCAGCGCTTGGTTCAGGTTACGCCTATGCAGAGCAGGAAGCTTTAAATGCAATAAATAAAAAAGAGATGGAAGTAATAGAAGTACGCGGAATACGTTCCAGCATGGCCGAAAATTTAGATGTTAAGCGTATGTCGGGATCAGTGGTAGACGCAATTACTGCTGAGGATATTGGTAAGTTCCCTGATAAAAATGTGGCTGACTCATTGCAACGTGTTCCAGGTGTAGTTATTGAACGCGATGGTGGCGAAGGTGCGTCGGTGAGTATTCGTGGTTTATCGTCAGAGCTTACGTTTACTCAGCTCAATGGTAATTTTATTGCGTCTTCGCCGGGCGAGCCTTCACGTTCTTTTGATTACACATTATTACCCTCTTCCATGATTGAAAGTGTAGAAGTATTTAAATCGCCAGAAGCGCGTTTAGATGAAGGTGGTGTTGGTGGTACTGTATTAATGCATAGCCGAAAGCCATTAAGTATGGAGGCGAACTCAGGTGTATTTAATGTAGAAAGCACTTACGCCGATGTTACCAAAGAGTATGAACCTCAATTTACTGGGTTGTATTCGTGGAAAAACGATGATGAAAATTTTGGCATTTTAGTGGGTTATACCTATCAAGAGCGAACAAATAGAACGATCTCAGGTGGTACCGATGCAAATGTATGGCGCTACACCGGTGACGGCCAACCTACTGATGTTACTGGCAACTCAGTTGATAACAATAATGGCTGGGATACGATAAATGATTCAAACGGTAATAGTTACGATGGAGTGTGGTTTCCGCAAGTAGTGCGTGGCTCAGTACTGAACGAAAAACGTGAGCGCGAAGGAGTTCGATTTAGTACGCAGTGGCGACCAACAAATCGTTTAGAGCTAGGTTTTAATTACTTTGGCTTTACACTTGGACAAGACAGAACTGAGTCTGTAATTGATATACCTGAATGGTCACTCAATCCAGACTTTTTAACGGCGGTTAATCTCGACGAAACAGGCACTATTGCAACAGGTATGCAGTACGATGCTATGGCAAGCGGTATTGAAAGTGATATGCAGTTTCCGTGGATGCGCGGAAGCTATGTGCGAGAAGAGTCAACTTCAGACACGTTTGATTTTAACTTAACTTACGAGGGTGATAACTTCAAAGCACGCTTTGTAATTGGTAATACACAATCAGAGGGTGGCCCAGAGGAAAGCTGGGAAGCGGCCTATAAAAGTTCTAACGCGGGCGAAAACGCAGCGACTATACAAAACGCAGCTCAAATGGCTGGTTGGTCACTAGAGCAAGATAACGTATCACTTAATATTGACCCTAATACATTAGTTAATTTACAAAATGGAATTGGAGGCGGTCGTGATGCGGGCTCTTCAAATTCAAGCTTTGTACGCAGCGAGCTTGAAGAAAACTACTACCAAGCAGATGTGGATTTTTATATTGATTGGGGATTTTTAAAAACAATTAGAACAGGCGCTAAATATCGCCATGCGACACTTCATCGAGAAACAGGTAATACTTTCTTTTTAGATCCTAATTTTGATATAGCTGCAGGGGAAGCAAGTGAGCAAGGTATTACGCGTTTTGATAGCTACCAGTGGAATGGTGGAATGCCATTAGCTCAAAATGTATTTACAAGTGAGAATAATATTGCTGGTGGTTTTGATATAAACCAAATGCCGAGTATCGACTGGAATAAATACCGCGATATGGTCACTGCTAATTATGTACCTTATACGCGCATTGAAGATAATTTTGTTTACGATATAGAAGAAAAAATATCAGCTTTTTATATTCAAGGTGATTTCGAATTTAGTGAGGTAAGAGGTAATTTGGGTGTGCGTGTTGTGCAAACAAAAACATTTACGTCATCTACCGACTTATATACCTACCAGTTAGATCACACTAATGATGAAACAGGTGAGCCAGTAACAGGTGACGCTCGCTTTGTTGAGGACTATCAATTAGTCACTCAGCAAAATAAAGACACTCAAATTTTGCCAAGCTTTAATATTGCGTGGGATGCTACCGATGATTTGGTTGTTCGTGGAGCAATTGCTAAAGTGATGTCTCGTCCTGATTACAGCGATTTAGGTGCGCAGCAGCGTATTACATTTGTATCGGATGAATGGGCAGATGATAGAGCTGCATTTAACGAGCTTCCTGGTTTTAGTGGCAGCGGTGGTAATAAAAACTTAAAACCGTTTGAGTCAGTACAGAGCGATTTATCTATTGAGTATTATTACAGCGAAGGCTCAGCAGCAGGTTTAGCACTATTTTACAAAAAGGTCGATAACTTTGTCGTACCGCTTGTAATAGATGCACAGCAAAGCTTTGCAGGAAAAACCAACATAGTAGATAGTGGTACTATTACTATTGCACCCTATAGCACTGTAGGTAATGGCACCGATGCAGTATCTAAAGGCGCGGAAGTATTTATTCAGCATGCATTTGATAATGACTTCGGGTTTTACGCAAACTATACTTACAACAAAACTAATAAAGCAGACGTTTCTATAAATGGCGAAGCGTTCGGTCAATCGCCACTAATTGGCAGCGCCAAATATCAGTACAATACTTCTGTTTATTACGAAGCTGATTATTTTAATGTACGTGCTTCTTATAATAAGCGAGGCGAAACAGTACTCGGTTTAAATAGCGGATTAAATGTATACCAAGATCCTTACGAACAGCTCGATGTAAATGCATCCGTAAATTTATACGATGGGCTTAGCCTTACCGCAGCGGTTATTAATTTAACTAAATCTGAATCAGTAACGCGTTTAGGAAATGACACCGATGCACGATTACTCAATACGAGCTACTCAGGTCGTCGTTATTACGCTGGTTTTAACTATAGCTTTTAGATATATGGCTTAATAGCAGATCAATAGACATTACTATTTGATAGCGCAGGCTGTAACAAACACTTTAAAAGGCATTAAATGTTAATAAAGTGCTAGTTATGTTGTTTTTTTAAAGTGTTTAGCTCAAATACTCAGCGAATAGTGTTTTATTTAAAGTTTTATCAATAAAACGCTTGCGTAAGAATCGAATCTCCCTATAATGCGACCCCACTGAGACGGGAAACGCCGATGCATAGCAAGGCAGCAGCGGCTCAGAGAGTTAAATAAAACTTCGGTTTTGAATCTTCTAAAAAGAAAGTTTAAAACAAAGTGTTGACTCGAAAAATAAAGGGTGTATTATTCGCATCCCTTGAGACGCTAAAGCGACTCAAAACGTTCTTTAACAATATAAAGCAATCATCTGTGTGGGCACTCGTACAGATTGAGTTCTAACAGCCAACCTACTTCGGTAGCGAGGCAAGCAAATTAGAGTCTCAATTGAAACTGAGTGACCAACAGCAATAACTACTTCGGTAGGAATTGCAGCACAGTCAATTCAATATCGAAAGATATTAAATAAATTCAGAATTCATTGAGCTGTCGAAAGACATAAAACTTTTTAATTGAAGAGTTTGATCATGGCTCAGATTGAACGCTGGCGGCAGGCCTAACACATGCAAGTCGAGCGGTAACAGAAAGTAGCTTGCTACTTTGCTGACGAGCGGCGGACGGGTGAGTAATGCTTGGGAACATGCCTTGAGGTGGGGGACAACAGTTGGAAACGACTGCTAATACCGCATAATGTCTACGGACCAAAGGGGGCTTCGGCTCTCGCCTTTAGATTGGCCCAAGTGGGATTAGCTAGTTGGTGAGGTAATGGCTCACCAAGGCAACGATCCCTAGCTGGTTTGAGAGGATGATCAGCCACACTGGAACTGAGACACGGTCCAGACTCCTACGGGAGGCAGCAGTGGGGAATATTGCACAATGGGCGCAAGCCTGATGCAGCCATGCCGCGTGTGTGAAGAAGG